>JALHMY010000077.1 GCA_022843805.1 Fuerstiella sp. | reverse complement strand
GGACGCGGGTGTTTTTGGTACGGCGTTCTGTGCAACACGCGGCGGGCCCTCCCCCGGCCTTCGGCCGACCCCTCCCACTCCGCTTCGCTGCGCGGGAGGGGAGGTTGATGATACCTCCTCTCCCAGCGAAGCTGGGGGAGGTCGAGCGAGCGAAGCGAGATCGGGAGGGGGCTGGTGAACCGCGGGACGCGGGTGTTGTTGGGACGGCGTTGAGTGCAACACGCGGCGGGCCCTCCCCCGGCCTTCGGCCGACCCCTCCCACTCCGCTTCGCTGCGTGGGAGGGGAGGTTAATAAAACCTCCTCCCCCAGCGAAGCTGGGGGAGGTCGAGCGAGCGAAGCGAGATCGGGAGGGGGCTGGTGACCGGCGGGTTGCGGGTGTTGTTGGGACGGCGTTCTGTGCAACACGCGGCGGGCCCTCCCCCGGCCTTCGGCCGACCCCTCCCACTTCGCTGCGCTGCGCGGGAGGGGAGGTTTATTAAGGGGAGGGGAGGATCCTGTGGTTAACGGTCGAACGTTACCTCACGCCCGCGAACATCATCAAAAATTCGGCCATCCTGAAACACGGTTTGCCCCAGCACCCATGTTCGTACGGGCCATCCAGTAAGCGTTACACCATGCCAGGGGGACCAGCCGGATTTTGTCACCTGCTGCTCATTAAGAATCGTCTCTTTACGATTGAGATCGACCAATACCAGATCGGCATCGTATCCTGGCTGGATGCGGCCTTTGCCATGCAGGTTCCAGACTTTAGCGGGTGCTGCACACATCCAGGCAACGACCTGCTGCAGAGTGCATCGTCCACGATTGACTTCATTCAGCATCAGGGCCAGTGAGTTTTCGACTGCAGGCAGTCCTGAGGGAGATTTGGGATATGGTTGCCGCTTCTCTTCCAATGTATGGGGAGCATGGTCGGTGGCCACCAGATCGATAGTTCCGTCGAGCAGTCCCTGCCACAACGCCTCGTTGTCAGCAGTTGTTTTGATTGACGGATTCATCTGGACAAGGGAACCCAGCCGATCGTAGTCTTCGATGCTGAACAGGAGATGATGAGGGCAGGCTTCTGCGGTAATCAGATCACTGGTTGTTCGCAGAAATTCAACTTCCTGTGCAGTGGAAACATGAAGGACGTGAAATCGATGACGGTGCCGCTCTGCCAGTTCCACAGCTCGCCGAGTCGCGATGATTGCCGCCTGATGATCGCGAATCTGGCTATGGTCTGCCCAGGTTTTTCCTCCGCCAAGCCGCTCAGAGTTGGCCCTGACAGTCGATTCGTCTTCGCAGTGAGCGCAGATCGGAAGGGAAGTTTCGGCAAAAATTCTTTCCAGTGCCGACTGATCATCCACCAGAAGGCTTCCGGTACTGGATCCAATAAAGATTTTGATTCCCGGAGTACGCTGAGCGGTTTTCAGGACCTGAATGTTGTCCGGTGTGGCACCGATATAGAACCCGAAATTGACGCAGCATTTTTCGGCAGCAACAGCGAGTTTCTGTTCCAGTGCCTCAAGCGTCGTCGTTGTCGGTTTCGTATTCGGCATTTCCAGAAACGTGGTGATGCCACCTTTGGCGCAGGCTCGGCTGCCAGTTGTCAGGTCTTCCTTATGTGTCAGTCCAGGATCCCGAAAGTGTACCTGATCGTCAATCACTCCCGGGATAAGCCATAAGCCACTGGCATCCACCACCTCGTCGGCGGAGATCTCGGGTGGCGGATTCAAAAGAGCAATACTGTCGTTTTCAATGAGAACATCAATGTTTTCGATTGAGCCCGGCAGTACGACCGAAGCATTCCTGATCAGCGTCTTCATAATAGCGGAATCAGCATGAGCATCAGAGGAAAGGGAAAGACCTGAGATTGCACTATTCTTTTTGTTTGGTGATTCGACCAAACATATGGCCGCCCACTTTTCCGTGCTGCCAGGTACCCGCGTATCGATCGTCATGAAACAGTACCCGCGCAGAGAACTCACTTCCGAGCCCTGGCAGTGAAGCATTCGTCAGGGAGACCATTGGGGTGGAGCCAGCCCATTCCACAGGCACTGTGACCGGCAGCTTCACATCCTTATCTCCGTATTTTACTCGAGTGTTGAACGTCCAGAGATTTCCCGTGACCTTGACGACACTTTCGATTTCGTACCGTTCTTCCTTCAGAGGGTTTTCGTCCGTTTTTCCATCCACAGTAAAACTGCCGATCAGTACACACTTTGACATTTGCTCAGAAAACTGTTTTTCCCGGGCTGCAATCTGTTCGGCAGAGGGCTCTTCAGCAATCACTGAAAAAGCGGCGGACATCGTTAAAAGTGCGAATCCTGTCAGAAAAAATCGCGACATCTGAGTTTTCTCCGAATATAAGCTGAACGACGGAAATTGCTGGACAGAATGGTGAGCTGTGGACCGCCGTCATCCTGACTGAGATCGTAGCGAGAAGCACGGCGGTCGGCAAATCGGCGTCCCCGAAAGAATGGTGAGCTGCCGGGATTGCAGGACCGGAAACACTTCTAATTTCCTGCGTGCCGACTGGCCGAGAACGAAATTGCCGGAAAAACAGTGTATTCCAGGAGGCCATTTTCCTGAATGTAAAGACTGTCTATACTTCGTCCGGCCATATCTGTGAGCCTGCTCTGCGAAACAACAACCGTGGTGCTCTGCAGCCGGTGTGCAGGATGGGCTTTGCAAAAACTCTCTGACAACGGAATGTCTCATGCGATTTCGTCGAAACACAATACCATCGAAAACGAAGGAGACTGCGCAATCGACGATTCGTCCGCTTCGAGCGCCTGGCGACAAACGACTTTTTAGCGTGGACTGCCAACTTTGTGCTTTGGTTTTAACGCTGCTGATTGTTATGTCGGGCTCGACGGCCATGGCCGACGTCGAAGTGGCGCCAGAAAATGTGGCACCGCAGCGATCGTTCCTCAACATTCGCGAAATGCTGGCGGCCGGCGGAACGATTGGCTACATCATCATGGGGCTAAGCTTCATTGGTGTGGCTCTGATCATTGACCATCTGATGAATATTCGCAGAAGCGTTTTGATTCCTCCGGGTCTGGCGGAAGAGATTCATCGATGTCTGGCCGAAAGGAAAATTGAAGAAGCGAAAAAGTACTGTACCGATCATCCCGGTTTTCTTAGCCGGGTGCTGTTCGCAGGGCTCGATGAGGTTGGGCTGGCGTATTCTTCGATCGAGAAAGCGATGGAGGATGCAGCGATGGAACAGTCGGCCCGGCTGTTTCGGCGAATCGAACACTTGTCCGTGATCAGTACTCTGGCGCCGATGCTGGGGCTGATGGGTACAGTTTGGGGGATGATTCTTGCATTCCTGGAATTCGAACAGAAAGCGAATCCTCAGGTCAGTGAACTGGCGCCTGGAATTTATCGTGCACTGGTTACCACACTTCAGGGGTTGGGGGTCGCGATTCCGACGATGGCAGCGTTTGCATTCTTTCGCAATCGTCTCGACGAGCTGGTGGCAGAGGGGTCACTTCTCGCACAGCATGTGTTTGCTGATTATCGTCGAATGCTGCTTTCTCGGCGCCCGCAAAAGCCCGGCACAGGAACTTCGGTTGACGGTCGTGAGACTGGATAAAGAACCCGGAATGCATCATGATCCTCGCGCAGCAAGCGTTTCCGGCTGGCGAGAGAACTCCCCTTTCGTGTGCTCCGAGTCTGGTTGCTGACGCGCATTTTTGAAAACGACGCAGCGGACCAGTGAGCAACATGCACGATTCATCGGAACATCAGGGACTGCGAGCCGAGCTTGGGCTGCTTCAGGCGACGGCGATCAACATCACCAATATGGTGGGAATTGGTCCGTTCATCACGATTCCGATGTTTATCGCAGCGATGGGTGGACCGCATGCGATGATCGCCTGGGGTATTGCAGCGGTACTGGTTTTATGCGACGGTCTTGTCTGGTCCGAGCTGGGCGCAGCATTGCCTGGAAGCGGCGGCACGTATCATTTTCTTCGACAGGTCTTTCAGGGTTCAGTTCTGGGAAGGCTGCTGCCATTTTTGTTTATCTGGCAATTTTTATTTAGTGGTACTCTGGAACTGGCATCCGGCTATATCGGAACGATGAATTATGTGCGGCACGCTCTGCCAGGGATTGAAGAATCCGTTTCGAACATTGGGTTACCTGGCGGGATGAAAACGCTGGCTGCGTTATCCGCGGTGGGCGTCACGCTGCTGTTGTGCCGTCGCACAGCGTCACTGGGATGGATGACACTGGTATTCTGTATTGGGACGCTGATCACAGTACTGATCGTCATCGTTTGTGGCCTGCTGAACTTTGATTCTTCGAAGCTGACGATGGCCCCTGACGCATGGGACATTTCTCCGAAGTGGTTCCAGGGCCTGGGCGCCGCAATGACCATCGCGATTTACGACTATCTCGGATACTACAACATCTGTCATATGGGCGAAGAGGTACGGAATCCGGCGAAGACAATTCCGCGAGCAGTGCTGATTTCCATCGGTGTCATTGCTGCCGTTTATATCACCATGAACATTTCGATTATTGCGGTTGTACCCTGGGAACAGGCGATGAAGTCTGAGAACATTGCCGCATTGTTTATGGAGACACTTTATGGTTCCGCGATCGCACGCTGGTTTTCGTGGCTGATCATCTGGACGGCTGTTGCAAGTTTGTTTTCACTGACAGCCGGGTACTCCCGCATTCCGTATGCAGCGGCTCGTGGAGGTGATTTTTTTCCGGTGTTTGGAAAGCTTCATTCGCGGCATCGATATCCACTGGTTTCTCTGGGTGCGATCGGGCTGTTATCTGCGGCCTTCTGCTACATTCCGCTGGATGCGGTAATAGCGGCAGCCGTTACCGTACGAATTCTGGTGCAGTTTTGCGGGCAGATCTTTGCAATCTTCTATATCCGAATGTATCGCCCGGATATTGTGTTGCCCTTTCGAATGTGGCTGTATCCGCTGCCCGCTTTGGTCGCACTTATCGGGTGGATCTTTCTGCTGCTGATGTCAAAGAAGGAGGTGCTGCTGGCAGCTCTGGCGGTCATGGTAAGTGGCATCATCGTGTTTGTTGTATGGAACTTTTTTCGCCCCGTCGACTCGCGAGGTGTGCATGAATGAGCCGAAGACGCAGTTGCTTCGAGGCCTGGCCCTGACAGACACCACAGCGCTGGTAATTGGAACGGTGATTGGAACCGGAGTATTCCTGAAGGCGGCACCGATGGCGCAGGCGGTCGGCAGCCCCATGCTGGTTCTGGCAGCATGGGTCGCGGCCGGACTTTTATCACTGGCAGGTGCACTAACCTATGCCGAACTCGGCGCCATGATGCCGGAGGCGGGAGGAGAATACGTCTACCTGAGAACAGCCTACGGTCCTGCGGCCGCATTTTTATTTGGCTGGCAGCGATTTATCGTGGCTGGAAGTGCTTCAATCGCCAGCCTGGGGGCGGGGATTGCCATCTTTCTTTCTGCGATACTGCCTCTGGATGATGTCTGGCTCCGACATGATATCCGACTGTTTGGAGAGACGATTCACTGGCAGTTTGGAATCCGACAGGTGGTTGCGGTCACCGTCATTTTTATTCTGACGGGCGTCAATTGCCTGACGGTCCGATTTGGCGGACGCGTGCAACTGATCCTCACGTTACTGAAAACGGCCGGGATTGCCATGATTATCGGCGGTGTGTTTTTCAGTTCAGGCAGTGCATCCTGGGCTCATTTCAGTCGCCCGGCGGACGCAGCGAACTGGAGTGGTTTTTCCCTGTTTGGTACTGCAATGCTGGCCGCACTGTGGGGCTACGACGGCTGGAACAACATGCCAATGGCAGCAGGAGAAGTACGAGATCCCGGACGGAATATTCCCAAAGCTCTGATCTATGGCATGTTGTGTGTGACTGTTTTGTATTGTTCGCTGAATGTGGCCTACTTTTATGCTTTGCCCTTTACCGAAGTACTCACTTCGAATTCGACTCTGCATCGTGATGCGTTGCCCGTTGCCGCAAAAGCGGCAACAACATTCCTTGGTGATTTCGGAGGCCGATTTGTCTCAATCGTTTTTGTTGTATCCGCTGTCGGAGCGTTGAATGGCTCGATCCTGTCAAATGCCCGAGTCCCGTTTGCAATGGCCCGCGATCGACTGTTTCTGCCCGGGCTGGGCGTGCTGAATGAAGGAACTCGGGTGCCCGTCACCTGTCTGATTCTTCAGGGGTTCTGGGCATCGGTGCTGGCTTTGTCCGGAACGTTTGATCAGCTGACCGATTGTTTGCTTTTCGCCTCGTGGATCTTTTATGGGCTGGTCACAGCATCCATCTTTGTGCTGCGAGTGCGTATGCCGAATGCGGTACGCAGTTACAGAACATTTGGATATCCGGTTGTCCCGCTGGTCTTCGTTGTGGTGGCTGTCTGGCTGATTATCAATACGCTGCTGACAAAACCACTGGAATCCATTGCCGGGCTGGTGCTGATGTCGCTTGGAATTCCGCTGTACTTTTACTTTCGACGCAGGAAAGATCAGGAGTTGTCAGGCAGCTCGGGTATGGGCTGATATAGCAGGCATTGAAGCACCTCGACTGATACGCCGCCGTTTCGTTCGGATGGACAGGAATGCAGGCAGCAAAATCAGGTCGCCGATTGTCGCGGCCGTCATCAGACAAAACATAAGAACGCCGAATCTCATTGTCGGCCTGAAGGGCGACATTCCGAGGGCCAGCAGACCAACGCCCGAGATGATGCCGGATGTGATGATCGGCATGCCTGTATGCAGCAATGCGCGACGAACCGACCGGTAACGACACCGCGTCGCCCTCAGGCTCGACTGATAGTTAAACAGGAAGTGGAATGTGCCATCCACGGCGAGCCCCAAAGCAATACTCGCCGTCATCATGATTCCGATGTCGACCGGGTAATCCATCCAGCCGAGGATGCCGAAGACGAGCACGATGGGTTGAATATTCGGGATCATTGCGATCAGGCCGGCAAATGGTGATCTGAGAGCGACAACCATGACCACAGTGATCAGCAGGAAAGCGGAGCTGAAACTCTTCCAGAAGCCGTCAAAGATATCTCCCTGAGCTTTTTCGAGCAGTGGACCGAGCCCGGTAAACGTTACCTGATGATCCCAGCTGGCCGTCTGAAAGTCGTTCAACGTCTGTCGCATTGGAGCCGGTGCATCATCGAACAGCCGAATTGATACTCGCCAGAGCCGGCATCCATCAGCCATCAGCGACCCGGCTGCTTCACTGCCCGAGGATGACACGAGTTTCGAGATGGAAAGATCCTTTTCGTTGAGTTGAGCGGGGAAGAAATCGGCAAGCGAAAGCGTGTGGCAGACGTTGGCATTCTTTTGCAGAGCTTCCTCAAATCGCCGCACTTCCTGAAGCCGGGAGAAGAACGATGATTCTGCACCTGCAAAATCGACGACCGCTTCGATTGTTGTCGGACTGGTCAGGCACCGCTTCACATGCAGAGTATCACGCAGGACAGGATCATCGTCCGGAAGAAATTCCAGCGGATCGATCAGAGTCCGGATGTTGCGAAGTCCCACTGCAGAAAACGCAGTCAGCAGGAGCATTGGAATCAGCACTCGCATAGGATGATTGAGAACGATCATTCCCATGCGTTCGATTATTGCCTGTCCCGGCCGGCTCTGCGGAACCCTGTATTTGACTGCAAGCAGCACGGCTGGCGTCAGACCAAGACCGACGATAAAAGATACGATGGTCCCGGCAGCAGCCGCCTTGCCAAAGTGCGGAATCGGACCAATATCCGAAATTGCGAGGCTGAGCAGACCGATGACAGTCGTCAGTGCAGCGAAGAGGCTGGGCCAGATCACAGCCTTCATCGCCCGACCAATACCGTTTCGCTCGTGAGCATGTGTGATATACTGTCCGATAAAGTGAATGGCGGCTCCGGTGGTAAACACCATCACCATCACCGGCAGTGCGGCCAGAATAAAGTTCATTTCCTGCCCAAGCAGATGCATTACGCTCAATGTGCACTGAATGCTGAATACGTTTGTCACGATCAGAGCAGCGGACGCTTTCCAGCAGCCAATATTGAAATAGAGCAGGACGGCACAGATCAGCAGAGTCAGTGCAAACAGCGTTCTGCCATTTTCCCGACTCCCGAGCATATCCAGCTGTGAAGTGACAACGGGAGCACCGGCTACGATCGCGTTTTCCATATCACAATACTGAAGTTGTGACCGAATTTGCTCGAGCAGTTCACTGCGTGAGGCGAATCGATCGCTTTTCAGTGACAGCATCAGTGTTTCAAGGTCGCCCGCGGGAGCTCGCAGCAGGTGGAGCAGCCGCTCATCCGCGGTCGCTGCATCCACATGATTGGCTGTCATCAGATCCACCACGTCGCCGCGGGTCCAGCATGCACCGACACCAGGCAGGCTGCCAAGACGTCGCGCCAGACTGTTTAACCTTTCCGGTGCAGGAAACGGCTTCTGAAATCCCACGAGAATTGTTTCGTCAGCGCCAAACGTCCGAACAAACTCGTCGTAGTCCCGGCGAACCTGGCTGTCGTTGGGAAGCCATGCTTCGATATCGTTATTCGATGGCATGCGCTCGCCATACCATGTCAGCACGGGCAACGCGATCAGACATGAAATAATCAGTGTCATCGAATGTCGACGATAGAAATCTGCAATCATGCGCACGCACCGAATCTTTGAGTGTAAGGAAAGGCTGCTATTTCCTATCGATGAAACGGTGTAAATCGCGTGATCTGAACTGCTGCTTCGGAAGAATTTGCCGATTCCCGCCTGTTCGGCGATCGCGTTGCGAAAATATCCCTTTCATTCCTGCCAGGACGCAGGGTCTGCGTGCCAAAAGGACTTTACCAGCGTCGCAGAAAGAGCAATCCCGCTACAATCGCTGCAAAGCACAGTGATCAGAAGCCACAGTCAGCGGTTCGCAGGTTTGCAATGGCAGAAACGGCCAAACATCATTGCTCCGGGGATCACCTGCACAACCGGGATCACCTGCGCAAAAAAGAAAGGGCATCCCTTCAGATGCCCTTTCCATGCTTAACGACAGTCAGCAGCCTGATTATTAACTGTGGCTGACATGATCATCCATGCGAATCCGCATTTTGTAGAATGAACGGTAGACGAAGAACATCGAAATCAAGATGAAGACCACAGCGAAGCCTGCTGTGACGTTCGCACCCTCTTTTTCCCTGAGGGAAACGGCCAGTGGCACCGCGAGCAGTCCAAACAGCGTCGTGAACTTAATAATCGGATTCAATGCAACGGATGAAGTGTCCTTGAACGGGTCACCAACCGTATCGCCGACAACACATGCTGCGTGCAGTTCTGTCCCTTTGGCCTTCAGGTCCGTTTCCACGATTTTCTTGGCGTTGTCCCAGGCACCGCCGGCGTTCGCCATGAAATTTGCCTGATAGAGACCAAACAGAGCAATGGAAATCAGGTAACCAATAAAGAAATACGGATCCAGGAAGGCAAATCCGAGGGTGGAAAAGAAGACGGTTACGAAAATGTTAAATGTGCCGGACTGTGCATAATCCGTGCAGATTTCGACCACCTTCTTGCTGTCCGCCGTGGATGCCTTCACAACGGTATCATCGAGTTTGATATTTTCCTTGATGAATTCAACCGCTCGATATGCGCCCGTCGTCACGGCCTGCATTGAAGCACCGGTGAACCAGTAAATCAAAGCACCGCCAGCGATCATGCCCAGCAAAAACGGTGGATGCAGAATCGAAAGATTTCCCATCAGTTCGGGTTGCAGGCCATGAGTCAGTTCCAGAATGATTGAGAAAATCATTGTGGTTGCACCCACTACCGCGGTCCCGATAAGCACTGGTTTTGCAGTTGCCTTAAACGTATTTCCTGCACCGTCGTTCTTTTCAAGGTTTTCTTTGGCCAGTTCAAAGTCCGGAGTAAATCCAAAGTTGTTCTTCAGTTCTTCTGAAATTCCAGGCAGCGTTTCAATTGTCGAGAGTTCATAAACCGACTGAGCGTTGTCAGTGACCGGTCCGTAACTGTCTACGGCAATTGTCACCGGGCCCATTCCCAGAAATCCAAACGCTACGAGACCAAAGGAGAAGACGGCAGGTGCAAGCATCATGTCAGCCTGGATTGTGGTGCTCATTCCGTAGGCAGCACCCATCAGGAGCATAATGATCATTCCCAGCCAGTAGGCACTGAAGTTTCCTGCCACCAAACCGGAGAGAATATTCAGTGACGCACCCCCTTCACGGGAAGACGTAACAACTTCACGAACATGTCCCGATTCCGTGGATGTGAATACTTTCACAACTTCCGGAATGATCGCACCAGCAAGTGTTCCGCACGTAATAATCGTTGACAATTTCCACCAGAGTGAAGTGTCTCCCCCAAGGCTGGGGATCAGAACGGCAGATGCAATGTAGGTCAGCAAAACCGAAGAAAGAGATGTCAGCCAGACCAGCAGAGTCAGTGGGGCTTCGAAGTTAAAATGGCGGGCATGGCCATACTTCTTCACTGCCAGTCGATCATTCACGAAATAGGCAGTGGCCGAAGACAATACCATCATGACTCGCATCATGAAGATCCAGACGAGCAGTTGAACCTGAACGGTTGGATCCTTCACTGCCAGAAGGATAAACGTGACCAGAGCAACCCCGGTGACTCCGTAGGTTTCAAATCCGTCTGCGGATGGCCCGACGGAGTCTCCCGCATTGTCTCCGGTACAGTCCGCAATAACACCCGGATTTCGAGCATCGTCTTCCTTGATCTTAAAGACGATCTTCATCAGGTCCGCGCCGATGTCGGCAATCTTCGTGAAGATACCACCTGCGACTCGAAGTGCGGCCGCTCCAAGGGATTCTCCAATGGCGAAGCCAATGAAGCAGGGACCAGCGTAGTCGCCAGGAATGAACATCAGAATGATGAGCATCAGCAGCAGTTCAACACTGATCAGAAGCATTCCAATGCTGATCCCGGCCTTCAGAGGAATCTGGTAACAGGGGAATGCAAGTCCGGTAAGTGATGCGAATGCCGTTCTTGAATTGGCGTAGGTGTTTACCCGGATTCCAAACCAGGCCACCATATAGCTGCCCATGATGCCAATCACGCTGAATGCCAGAATGATCGATACTTTAGCGGTGCTGAACAGCAGAAGATACTTGAAGTAAAAGACAATGATGGCGCCAATGAACAGCCACAGTACGAAAAGAAACTTGCCCTGCGTCAGCAAGTAGGTTTTGCATGTTTCATAGATCAGTTCCGAAACCTCGAGCATTGACGCATGAACGGGAAGTTTCTTCAGCTGAGAACAAACGATCAGCCCAAATACCAGGCCCATTATCGACACAAAAACACCGGTATACAGCAGATCCCGACCACCAATCAGACCTCGAAAGAATTTTGCCTGATTCAGGTCCGGCAGCTTTAGACTGGCTTCACCACCCGCGTGGATTTCTGCGGGCTGAGCGTCCGCTGCTGCGCTGACGGAAGGAACCTCATCGGCAGCTGTGTACGATCCCGTCAATGTAAAGAGCAGCCCGAAGATCAGCGTACCAGCCACCAGTCGCATCAGCGTTCTTCCCAAAGGATGCAGACGATCAGGCCTGTTCCCGACACTATGGGGCAGGAGTTGCTGTTGAAAAGATGCAACGCTGAACGGCATTGAGTTATATCCTGTGAATGTTTAAAGGGTGGGATTTCGGGCAGAATAACGGTAACAACTGCTGCACTTGCAAGGAATTTTTGTTTTGCCGACCGTGCATTGCATTTCCACTTGTGTGTGCAGCTGTTTAGTGAAAAGGTAGTCGAGATCGAGCCCTGCTGCAACCGCCCACCATGTCATTGAGAAGCATGTCTCAAAGCCAGCCATAATTTGTTGAGTCCTCAAAAAATGCGTAATCTGCGTCAGAAGTTCCAATTATTTCGACAGACTCTGGTCGGGCTAACCCTGCCTGCCCTGATGGTCCTGTTTGTCTGTGCCTCCGCGACCGCCGATGAACCCGTCGCCGCCGAAAAGGCTTCCGGTCCGGGACTCTCCTACCTTAGCGCAGTCATCCTTGGGATCGTTGAAGGGGCGACGGAGTATTTGCCGGTCAGCTCCACCGGACATCTGCTCATCGTTCAGGACATCATGGGTCTCAGTGGCGACGGCAGCCACTCCGACGCGGCCGATTCTCTTGCAATCTGTATTCAGGGTGGCGCGATACTTGCTGTCCTGCTGCTGTATTTCGGAAGAGTCCGTCAAATGTTTCGCGGAATCCTCGGTAACGATGAGGAAGGTCGGCGACTGCTGATCAACCTGGTGGTGGCTTTTCTGCCAGCAGCGGTGCTGGGCCTGCTACTGCGGGACACCATTAAGGAATATCTGTTCGGAGTCATTCCCGTCGCTGCTGCTTTGATTGCAGGTGGACTTCTGATCCTTCTGAGTCCGCATGGATCCGCGCGCGAAGAAGTGTCAGCAGGCAGTGAGCTCAAAGATCTGCAGTGGCATCAGGCACTGTTTATCGGACTGATGCAATGTGTGGCGATGTGGCCTGGTTTTAGCCGAAGTCTGGCAACCATTCTGGGATGTCGATGGGTTGGATTGCGTCTGGCTGCGTCTGTCGAATTCAGTTTTCTGCTGGGACTGGTAACCCTGAGTGCCGCGACAGCCTGGGAGTCACTGAAGGGTGGAGCTCAGATGGTGGCAGAATATGGAATCGCCTCACCACTGATTGCTCTGGTCGCTGCGTTCATTGCCGCGGCTTTCAGTGTCAAGTTTATGGTGCACAGCCTCGGTCGTTTTGGACTAATGCCCTTTGGCTATTACCGAATCCTTTTGGGTATCGCCTGCCTGATCTGGCTAACACGCAGTTAAATCTTCTGACCTGGCGACTGCCGTCGGCCTGGCCATGCGGCCTTGAGATATGAATTCGGCTTTAACGGCATTTCTCGTCTCATTCTGCATTTACGCGTGAAAAAGATCGTGTGGCGGTTGCCAAAGAAAAAACGATCAGCTGTTGCTTAGCTTAGTGCGCGCCGAGATACGCTTTACGCACCGCGTCACTGGCGGCCAGTTCCCGGGCCGGTCCTTCGATTTGAATCCGACCGACTTCGATCACATAAGCTCGATGAGCAACCTGCAGCGCCATGCTGGCATTCTGTTCGACGAGTAAGATCGTCGTACCTTCGCGATTGATCTGCTGAATCACCTGAAAGATTGTCTGAACAATCTGAGGAGCGAGCCCGAGTGATGGCTCATCCAGCATGAGCAGTTTCGGTCGGGCGAGCAGTGCCCGGCCAATAGCCAGCATTTGCTGTTCTCCTCCGGAAAGAGTTCCGGCCTGCTGACGCAATCGTTCACGAACCCGGGGAAACAGGGTCAGCACACGTTCCCGATCAGCCGCAATCTGATCTGCATCGTGACGCGAAAACGCCCCGAGCATCAGATTTTCTTCAACCGAAAGGTTGGCAAAAATACCTCGTCCCTCAGGTACGTGCACCAGCCGACTCTGAGCAATTCTGTGCGGAGCGGTTCCGTGGATTGATTTGCCCTCAAATTCAACTGACCCCTGTCCTGGCTTCAGCAAACCGGAGACGGTCCTCAAAGTCGTGGACTTACCGGCGCCGTTTCCGCCAATCAGCGTCACAATCTCGCCGTCTTCAACATGAAGCGAAATTCCACTCAGTGCCTGAATAGCGCCGTAGGAAACACTGAGATCCTTAATTGCGAGTAAAGACATACTTGCCTGCGCGGGAAAAACAGTAGAAGTTCAGACATGTGAGTTCAGTTCAACATGGAAATTTCGTTGTCGAGCGGTGTGTTACCCTTTTCCACTCAGAGGCCATGTTGAGATTCCTCAAAAGATATTTTGCCCGGAATCCGGAGCGGCGCCCAGGTAAGCGGCAATCACCTGCGGATCGTTCTGAATGACGTCGGGTGTACCTTCACAAATTGTGACTCCGTGATCCAGTACCACGATACGCTCACAGATATCCATGACCAGACCCATATCGTGTTCAATCAGAAGGATTGCCACCTGAAAACGATCCCGAATTTCCCGAATCGATTGCGCCAGGGAACGTTTTTCCTGAGGATTGAGCCCCGCTGCCGGCTCATCCAGCAGCAGCACCCGAGGCGATGTGGCGAGAGCCCGAACAATTTCCAGCCGTCGCTGGTGTCCATAGCTGAGATTACCTGCCAGCTCATGAGCTCGGTGCTGCAGTTCAAAAATCTCAAGCAGTTCCATGGCACGCTGTTTCAGTTCCGCTTCACTCTGATGGTGCAATGAGGTTCTCAGCAGAGTATGCAGCAAACCTTCAGAACTTCGCAATTGTCCGGCCAGCCGAACGTTGTCCAGGACACTCAGGCTGGGAAAAAGGCGGATATTCTGAAAAGTGCGGGCAATGCCGGCAGCCGTAATCTGATGTGGCTTGCGTCCGATCAGACTGATATCGGAAAGGTTCATCTTTCCGGAATCCGGCTGATAAACTCCAGTCAGCAGATTGAAAACGGTCGTTTTTCCAGCGCCGTTGGGTCCGATAAGGCCGTACAAAACACTTTGAGGCAGGGACAGGGAGAATTGCTGAACTGCTTTCAGACCGCCGAACGAAATTCCGATATCGCTGACTCGCAGCAGCGGGGCAAGCTGAACAATTCCGGAATCCGGCTGAGTGGTCGAGTGAATGGAGTCTGCTGTCATGGGGCTGCCTTCTGCTGACGACGAAGGAAGGGAGCAAACAGATCCCAGATCTCATGGATCCCAAACAGACCCTGAGGACGGACCAGCATCATCATGATCAGAAGCAACGCATAGACAATCAGTCGATACTGTTCAAAATCCCGCAGCATCTCCGGGAGAGCGGTCAGCACGGCAGCCGCGATCAGTACTCCGGAAATTGACCCTCGACCGCCCAGAACGGTCATAATGACGTAGTCAAACGATCGCTGGAATCCGGCATCTCTCGGACTGATAATGACGCCGCTTTCATGAGCAAACATTCCACCGGCTGCGCCAGCAAAAAAAGCGGCAATGACAAATGCCATGACTTTCTGACGAGCAATGTCCACACCCATCGCCTGAGCAGCAATCTCGTCCTCACGGACCGAAATCATCGCTCTGCCAGGACTGGAAACTTTGAGGCGGTAGGCAACAACAACCGTTACTGTGACCAGTGAATACACCCAGAAGAGGCTGGTATACTTAGGCAAACCATCGAAACCCACTGCCCCTCCAACAGGTGGAGGTATCAGCTGCGAGAGACCACCGCTTCGAAATTTTTCAGCATCGTCAATGACTCGCCCCGTCTGCTGCAATATCACACGCATGATTTCGCCAAATCCCAGCGTCACGATCGCCAGATAATCACCCCTAAGCCTCAGGGAAGGCAGCCCAACAACATAACCAGCAACTGCTGAAATCAGCCCTCCGGCAAGGCAGGACGCTGCAAACAACAATTCGCCACTGCCCAGAAATCCGCCGTGTCGCCCGGCACTGCCCCACAACAGCATCGATCCGTAGTGAGTCAGAATACCGGCCGTATAGCCACCCAGAGCCATGAAACCTGCATGTCCAATCGAAAACTGACCGGTCATCCCGTTGACGATGTTCAGGGAAACCGCAAGCACAATCGCTATTCCGGCGTCGATGACGATTCGAGAATAGTAAGGACCGGCTGCACCTGGAAGAATAAACTGCAATGCTGTTGCCATGGCCAGGCCAGCAACCAGCGGAAACAGTCCGTACCACGCATTGCCTGTCGTGCCGGAGAATCCTGAATTCGCAGGTGTGAGTCGCGTTTGAGGACTCTGAGTTGAATCGCGGGGCATTGCTAAACTTTCTCCCGCAGTGGTGAACCCAGCAGCCCGGTCGGACGAACCAGCAGAATGACGATCAGCAGGGCAAACACGTAGACATCCCGGTAATTTGACGAGATATAAAACGCTCCAAACTGTTCCACAAAAGCGATAACGAAACCACCCAGCACGGCACCTCGCACATTTCCGATTCCACCAATGACCGCCGCAACAAAGGCCTTGAGACCCAGTAACACCCAAATCGTATGAGCTGGCTGGTTCATTCCCGGATACTTCATGACATACAGGAACCCGGCAGCAGCAGCCAGAGCTGATCCGAGAACAAACGTAAACGAAACCACTCGATCAACAGGAATACCCAGCAGAGCGGCGTTATCCGGATTGAATGATACGGCTCGCATGGCGGTACCCAGTTTGGTACGAAACACCAGGTACTGCAGAAGCAGCATCAGTGTCGCCGAGGTTGCAAAGATCACCGTGTCCACCAGATTAATCACAACGCTGCGAGCCGATTCGCCATCGGAAAACGTCAGTGTTGCGATTTCCCATCCTGGCAGCAGAGCCGGCATTTTCTGGGGACTGGCACCAAACATGAAGTTCAGCTGGCCCAGATTCTGCAGCAGCAGCGAAACTCCGATTGCCGTAATGAGCACGTTCAGTCGTGGAGCCCGCCGCAGAGGCTTATAGGCAAGCCGTTCAATCACAAAACCGATCAGCCCGCAAATGATCATCGAGAGGATCAGCACAACCGCCGCCACCCAGATCGGGGGCGGTGTCACCGGATTGTGCGGATCGAGCCCCAGGCGAGGCAGCAGTTTTGATGACAGGGTATAGCTGATCCATGCGCCCAGTACGACAATATCGCTGTGCGCAAAATTGATGAACTTCAGAATCCCATACACCATGGTATACCCAAGGGCAATGAGCGCATAAAGGCTGCCGATGGCCAGTGCGGTAATCAGAGTTTGTACGAGATCCGCCATACGTCAGAATTCAGTCTCAGGGTCTGCAGGGAAAGTTGTTGAGCCAACCCCAGAATCTCGAAGACGGCCGTTTCTGACAGAAACAGACCGGCCACTCAGGTCTGAGATCAGGGCTGAATCGTGCTCACGTAGGAGGGCTTTCCATCTTTCATCTGCAGAATGACTGCTGGCTTGACTGCATTTCGTTCTTCATTGATCGAAATCTTTCCGGTCACACCGTCAAAGTCTTTTGTCTTTGAAAGTTCTGCGGCAAGGTCGGCCCCCTTCAGCGATTCAGTGCGTTTCATTGCTTCAAACAGAATTCTTGCCGCATCGTACCCCAGAGCCGCCAGACCATCTGGTGTCTGCGAGTGCTTCTCATTGTATTTGCGAATAAACTCCTGCACTCGCGGATTCGGGTCTTCATGCGAATAGTGATTGGAATAGAAACATCCGTCGATTGCCTTACCGGCAATTTCGCCCAGTTTTGAGGAGTCCCAGCCGTCACCACCAAGCATTGGAACTTTGAGCTGCAGCTTTTCAGCCTGCAAAGCGATGTTGCCAACATCCGTGTAATATCCCGGCACAAACAGAATGTCGGGGGCTTCACCTCGAATGGCTGTCAGTTGAGCAGAAAAGTCCTGATCACCGCCCTGATAAGTCTGTTTGCTCACCACTGTTCCGCCCAGTGCAACAAACGCTTTCTCGAATTCCTCCTGCAGGCCGACCGAATAAGGGGATGCCTGATCGGTCAGGATGGCTGCTTTCGCCGCTTTAAGCCCTTCATGCTCGCGGGCAAATTTTGCACAGACAGAACCCTGAAACGGGTCAATAAAACATACGCGGAAGATCATGTCGCCAACCTGCGTTACTTTGGGGTTGGTTGATGATGGTGAGATCATCGGAATGCCGTTTTCCTGACAGACAGGAGCACCCGCCAGTGAAAGCCCTGACGCGACCTCTCCCAGTACAGCCACAACCTGATCTTTGGTGATCAGTCGAGTGACCGCAGTGCCAGCTTCCCGAGCTTCGCCTTTATCGTCATAAGTAATCAGGCGAACCTTTTTGCCGCGAATTCCGCCAGTCGCATTGATTTCTTCGACCGCCAGAATAATACCGTTATCGGTCGACTTTCCGAATGTGGCTTCTGACCCGGTGAGCGAGCCAAAATGGCCAATCAGGATTTCGTCCGCGTCGCCACCATTCTGCTGGCAGCCGGACAGGCCAACGACTGCTGAAATCACAGCCATCCATACCATGGAATGTATTCGGGCATTCAAGCTTTTCGCCATCTGTATTCTCGTTTCCAGTCCAATACCACTCGGAATCCAACTGCCGGCGCAGGGTCCCGGGGGCGGACCTGCAGGGACAAAGTCAACGGAACGCGAGAGTTTATATCGCTGAATGGCGGCATTCCTCAAGGCACCCGCGTGTTCAGATTCCGGGAAGAAGCGAAATCGCCGAATCAGGAATTTCGGGAGCTGTCTGTAAAATTGCTCTTCACGGGGGCAGGTGATTCGTGAGAAAGCAACTCTCCGATGCAGGAAGCGAATTGGCAACCCGAACCAGATACAATAGATTTCGGAGACTTAAATTTATCAAAAAACGCTCCTTCCGATCGGATAGAGCATTCTGGTCTCTTAGGGGAAATCTCCTTTGCCTTGGTGGATTTGGACATCGTTCGTCGTTCTGGTTACCATCCTGGTAGTGCTGGACCTCTGCGTGCTGAATCGCAAATCCCATGTGATTTCCATTCGGGAAGCTCTGGGCTGGACGGCATTCTGGATTGCTTTGGCGCTGGTGTTTAATGCAGTGGTGTACCTGCTGTACAGCGGACAACTGCTACCTGGAATGATTGCTACCGAACACCTGAGCGGAGGAGAGGCTGCACTACAGTTTTTCACGGGATATATTGTCGAAAAATCATTGTCTCTCGACAACATTTTCGTGATCGCCATGATCATTGCCAACTTTCATGTGCCGCCTCAGCACCAGCATCGACTTCTGTTCTGGGGCATTCTTGCTGCCGCCCTGTTGCGTGGAGTAATGATCATCGGCGGGACAATGCTGCTGGAGCAGTTTCATGGGCTGATGTACATCTTCGGCGGCATTCTGATTTATTCGGCGATCAAAATGCTGGTGTCGCGACACGACAATCTCGAGACCGACGAGAATATGCTGATGAAGCTCACTCGCCGATTTTATCCGGTGACAACTGAGTTTCACGGCAATCAGTTTTTTGCCGTTATTGATGGCCGCAAGTTTGCCACTCCCATGCTGCTAGCCCTGGTGCTGATCGAAAGTTCGGACGTGATGTTCGCGGTGGACTCTATCCCGGCTGTGATGGCGATTACTCGCGATCCTTTCCTGGTCTTCACTTCAAATATCTTTGCGATTCTCGGACTGAGGTCCCTGTATTTCGCTCTTGCCGGGCTGATGGATCGGTTCTCTTACCTGAAGGTTTCACTGGTCTTTCTGCTGGTCTATATTGGCCTGAAGATGATCGTGACCGCGTGGTATCACCCCGTAAAAGTCATTCCGGACGCCGTTTCGCTGGTGATGATAATGGGCATTTTGGCGGTGGGTATCTTCGCCTCCATCCGGTTTGGAGATCGGGATACTGCAAAACTTCATTCGCCGCTTGAGGAGCCGACTCTGGCAGAGTCCGTTGCTGACGATGGTGACCCACTGCTCATGTCAGCCGAGTTACCGGTCGTTGCTGATGAAATACGGCAGCAGGAACGCGATTTTCACGAGCCGCACTCCGGATAAAATCTCCGGGTACTAACGCCGATGGAGCAGATCCAACCCGTTCGCACGATCCATAAAAAGTATTGTGCGGATTCAGATTACTAAGGTCGAGAGTCAATTTGGATACCAGCATAGATTCACGCACTGAAATTGTTGATGTCCGCCACATCTCAAAGACATTTGTCTTTGATGGCGTTGAGGTTAATGCTCTGGATGACGTGACTTTCCGTGTTCCGCGACGCCAGATGCTGGCAATTATGGGACCAAGCGGAACTGGAAAAAGTACGTTACTGCATATCCTCGGAGGGTTGGAGTTGCCGACATCCGGCGAAATCTTCATCGATGGCAGTCCGTTATCCGGCCTGAGTGATGTTGAACTGACCCTGATGCGCCGACGAAAGATCGGCTTCGTATTCCAGTCCTTCAATCTGCTGCCTTCGCTCAGTGTCGTCGACAACGTGACTTTGCCGCTGATTCTCGACGGAATCTCCCGGCATGAAGCCTTCGAAAAGGCGCGGGAAGCTTTACGTCAGGTTGATCTTCTGCACCGGCTTCAGCATCCACCAACTCGCCTGTCCGGAGGAGAACAGCAGCGAGTGGCGATTGCCCGAGCGCTTGTAATTGGGCCGTCCCTGATTCTTGCCGACGAGCCAACCGGCAATCTTGATTCTGTTCGCGGCGGTGATATCACCGGGCTATTTCACAGTCTGGCTCGGGAAAAGGATCTGACGGTCGTCATCGTCACACACGATATTCGAGTGGCTGCCATTGCTGATCGTCTGATCGTGCTTCGTGACGGTCGGATTGCCTACGACGGTCACCCGGTTGCTGATACGGACTGGCTCGCAGCGCTGCAATCCGGGGTGCTCACATGATTCCCTGGCGGATTGTCTGGAGCAACATTATGCTCCGTCCGGTGCGAACTTTGCTGACCATGCTCAGCATTGCCGTTGCTGTGGGGTCTCTGATCGCTGTATTACAGGCAACTTCTGCAACCCGAAAACAGCTGGATGTGCTGCATCAGACAGTCTCGACAAATGTTTCAGCGGAGATCGTTAGTGCCGACGGCAAAGAATTCCCCTCCGAGCTGCTTCCGGGCGTGATGTCACTGCCTCAGGTTCGGTCAGCCATACCGGTTGTTCATTTGTTTGGAACGGTGACTTTCGGTGAGACGCTGGTGAGGTCAGTTTTGACGGGCGTCGATTTGGAGCAATATGGCGACTTTCGGGCGTTTAAGCTCACATCAGGCAGACTGTTTTCCAGTCCTGGCGAAGTTTGTGTGGAGGCAGGTGTCGCCAGTCGACTGGGGCTGGTTGTCGGTGATAAACTGACGATTCGGTCCCGTGACGTGCCGATCGCTTCCAGAAAGACGGTTACCGGTATCCTTGAATTCACAGGTGTTGCAGCCCTGGACGAGAGAGGGTCGGTCTTTTTGCCTGTAAGGGAAGCGGCGAGACTGAAAAGGGCAACCGGGAAAATCACGTCAATTCTCGTAACATATGCCGACAACACAGACAGCCGGCAAATGTCTGCGAAGATCGAACAACTGCTTCCGGAAGGACTGGCTGTTTCAAGAGGAGCTTCGTCGTCAGAGCTCAGCAGGCCAACGGAATCCCTGGTCAATGTCAGTCTGATTGTCGCCGCGACATTATCGATGGTCGCGGCGGTGTTTATTGTAGTCAATACGTTTCAGATATCAGTGCGGGAACGTCAGCGGCAGTTCGCGTTATTTCGAATCGCCGGGGCGACCGTCGAACAAATACGCCATTGCATGTACCGTGAAGCGATACTGTTTGCAGTTGCTGGTACATTTTGTGGGGTGGGTATCGGAATTTTTTCCGGACGGATCCTGACAGCCGGCATGTATGATCTGTTTCACGTGGAAGTACCCGTGATTCCCTTCCATTTCACATCAGTATTGGCGGGATTGATTTTCGGACCGATAGCCACCATGGCGTCGGTGTGGGTTCCGGCTCGGGTCGCGAGTCGGGTAGCGCCTCTGACAGCCGCTCGATCTGCCGTTCCATCCGAAGGGATTTTTCGGCTTCGCCCTCTGCTGGTTGCAGGTGTCGTGACCATTCTGATTTCCGGGTTGCTCTTTGTGATCAACGAACTGGAGCAGACATCGGTATGGACGGCAGTCATTGCGATGACATCATTGCAGATCGGCCTGATTCTGATTCTGCCAGTTGTTATCAGGCCGGGGACATTCCTGATTTATTCGCTCACAGAGCATGTCATGCCTGTAGAGAGCCAATTGGGACGTCGTCAGATTCTGGACAACTTTGGACGGAGCTCCCTGACCATCGTTGTCCTGTTTATTGTAACCGTCAGCAGTGTCAGTATCGGCAATACGATATTGAGCGTCACCGGTGATATCGAGTCCTGGCTTGATCAAACAGTAACCGCTGACTTTCTGTTGCGTGCCAGTCGGCCTCGCATTGACATGTCCCAGTCAGATGAAATGCCGGAGAACTTTGATGCACAGCTTGAGAGTATTCCCGGAATTAAAATGACAGACAGGGTGACCTTTTCGTTAATTACCATCAACGGCCAGACAGCGACACTTGCAGTTCGCGAACTTGAAAAATATCCGGGATTGCCACTGGTGATTCAGGAGGGAGAAATGACGGAGGTTCGCAGAGGACTGCTACAGGGCGAGATTGTAATTGGATCGGTACTGTCCGGAAAACTCAAGATTCGGCCAGGTGATACTGTGCGAGTCGATGCTGAAGGCATTAACCAGGTGGTAAGGGTCGCCGGTATCGTCCAGGAATATACGGCAGGCGGCCTGATGGCAATCATGAATCGGGAGGCGGCACAGAAAACCTTTCCGCTGACTCAGACTCACGTCTATATGATTCAGTGTCAGGATGGAAAAACCACTGAAGCTGGTGAAGCGCTAAGGGATCTTGCTCGCAGAGAGGGGCTTATCTTTCAGTCACTCGCGGATGTCCGACATCTGGTTCGACAGATGGTCTCAGGCGTCACGAATCGCCTTTGGCTTATCCTGGTTATTTCGTTGTTTATTGCGGCTTTTGCTGTGATCAATACCCTGACAATGAATGTTTTGGAGCAAACTCGCTACCTGGGAGTACTGAGAACCATCGGGATGACTCGTTTTCAGGTATTTCGAATGTTTGTTCTTCAGGCATTCGTTCTGGGACTTCTGGCACTTCTTCCGGGAACAATGGTGGGCGCAATGATGTCGGCTCTGATATCGGTTACGTTTCGCAGCGTTGCCGAACATGGAATCGCATTTCGTCTGGACACTTTATTGACTGTCGGCTATTTTGGTCTGGGACTGCTGTTGTCGATGCTGGCCGCGATGTTGCCGGCTATTCGTGCAGGTCGCCTTCCGCCGCTGGAAGCAATTCGACAGGAGTAACTGCTCCGCGGCTGTTTTGAACGACGATGTGGCTGCCATTCAGGTCAGTTCCAGCCACCGAATGCTTCCGCCGGTGTCGGCCCAAATCCGGAAAAAGGATTTCCATGTGTCGTTTGATCAACCTTCGTAACTGGATGCTGCTGGCAGTTTTTCTGACCGTTATACTCGCCGCACCCGCTGCTCGAAGGCTGACATTCGACCAGACGATCGAATCATTCTTTGCGCCTGACAATGCCGACATTCAAAGACTCAGGCAAACGCGTGACGACTTTGGTGGTGACGAATTTGTCGTTGTCGCGTGGCGTGAACCGGGGCTGCTTTCAGAGGATGCGGATCGCGGCTACCCGGAACTCAGTGATACGGCGGTGGAAAGAATTGAATTATATTCACAACAGCTCGGAAGCATTCCGGGAGTTGATGGCGGCAATACTCGCGATCTTGCGAAATTCTTCCACAGACTGCCCCGGAGTCGAAATCTTCGCAACGCCATGCTGAGGATGTTTCGCGGCCTTCTTATCGGTGATGACAACGAAACGACTGCAATTTTACTGCAGCTTGTTCCCCAGGATGAAACCCTGATACCACGCAGGGAAACACTCAATCAAATACGCACGGTAGCGCGGCAGATTTCGCCCCATGCCGCCGTTGCAGGTGAAGCCGTTCTTCTGCAGGACATGTTTGAGCTCGTCGAACGTGACGGCAATCATCTGTACCTGATTTCTCTTTTTCTGCTTTCGGCAATTCTGTTGATGATCTTTCGGCAATGGCGCTGGGTGCTGGCATCAATTGGCATCGTTGTCGCTTCCGTTACCTGCACTCGAGCGGTCCTGGTTGTTGCCGACGTCCAGTTAAGTATGGTGAGTTCAATGCTGAATTCACTGGTAACAATAATTTCCATCAGCACCACCACACATTTGATCGTCTGCTATCGGGAATTTCGAAACAGCATGAATGCCCGGGACGCGACTCTGCAGACAATTCGTACGCTATGGTATCCGACCGCCTGGACCCTGATCACCATCGCAGTGGGATTTGCAGCGCTGCTGGTATCGGAGATCGTACCGGTCCGCAGCTTTGCCACAATGATGACACTTGGCACAGTAATGGTCTTGTTGCTGACGATTGCCATTCTGCCAGCTGCCTTTGCATCAGGCACGGCTGTGCCCGTCCCAGGCCGAGTACATTTGGAGAATGTAATTGACCGAGTTCTGACAGGGATGGCCGGAATTATTGACAGGCATCCGGTCGTCACAGCAGGGATGTGTCTGCTGCTGACCGCGATGACGCTGCCGGGACTGTTTATGATGCAGGTGGAAACAGATTTCAGCAGGAATTTCCGAGAGTCTTCCCCCGTTGTTCAATCCCTGAAGTTTGTAGAGTCTGAACTCGGTCCGGCCGGAACCTGGGATATTTCCTTCGCGGCACCGAACCCTGTAACAAACGAGTTTCTCAAGGAAATGGAGGCGCTGACCGAATCACTGGGACAGCTGGTAAGCGAAGGAATCGAAATTGAAATCCTGTCCCTCAGCGATGCAATCAACATCCCTCCAAGGATCGGTACTCCAGCCAGTCGGTTCGAGAGCCTTCAAAAACGACAGAAAGGACTGGTGCAGTCGTTCTACAATCCGTCCCGAGGCCGTATGAGGATAATGCTGCGATCTCCGGAACAGCAGCCCACAGACAGGAAACTCAGCCAGATCAGGCGGGTTCGGGAGGTCGTATCCGGCCACTTCGCCAGTCTTCAGAGCGACCACCAGGCGTCAAATTCACAACCGCCAACGGCTTCGGGCCCGTTTGTCCTGATGGCACGAGTCATCCAAAGTTTGCTGGGTGATCAGTTCAAAAGCCTGTTTTGGGCGTCTGTTGGAACCGTGGTCTGTATGACTGTGGCATTTCGAAGCATACGAATCGGCCTGATTTCACTGGTTCCGAATCTGTTTCCCGTTGCCCTTGTCACTGGCGCGCTGGGCCTGATGCAAATTCCCCTCAACATCGGCACGGCGATGATTGCCAGTGTCTCAATGGGTTTTACATGCTCCGTTCACTACATCGCCGTCTTTCAGGAGTCTTTCCCTCGAGATGGTATTTCAAAGGCTCTGGAGACTGCTCAGGCTGGCGTCGGAAAGGCGGTTGTTCTGGCACACATCGCACTGGTCGCAGGGTTTCTTGTTCTGACCACATCGGAGTTTATACCACTGGTTTATTTCGGGGCCTTGCTGAGTTTTTCGCTGATTGGCGGTCTGATCAGCGATCTAATCCTCCTGCCCCTGCTGTTGCGCTGGACAACAAAAGAGATTCGGCATGCAGACAGGCGGGCGGATAATGCACCAGCTGATGCGAATTCCGAACCCATTCCGGAAGCTTCAACGACTGAAAGCCAAAACCCGGTTCAATAATCACAAACCGGAGTTGCTGTCTGAGATTGGCGCAGCATATGCAGAACTTCGGCAGTTTCAGCACGTCCTTGTGTGACGATATGCCTCGCTGCAATGTTGCGGAAAACATCCCCCAAAACTGCAACACCCGGACAGGCAGCCACGCAATAATGCAGGACACGGGAATTGTCAGCAATCATGCCCATCCAATCTTTTCCACAGTAGTCCAGCGGTCCTTCAGTAGTTCGATGAGCAATTGCGCGAATACATGAGCTTCTTCTGCACTCATTTCCAGCAGGTCGAAAGACCTTGCATCCTTAACTGAAGAGCTTTTGAATAGACTACACTCGGGTAAAAACTCCGCAGAAAACGGACTGACTCTGCGATGCGCAGCTATTCCGAACCGACGAACGGTGTGCCAGCGATTCCATCCCGGCAATTTCTGAAAACGCCTGGGAGGAAGGACGGCTGATTCGATTATCGTGCATAACCATCGCGAAAGGCTGATCGTAACGGCATATGGTTTCAGAACTTACACCATTCAGCCGGACATTGCCCTTCTCTTCGCAGGTTTCAGCAGGCTGAAGTGGCTTCAGCAAGCCGATGGCACTTTTCCGCCCAATACTGGCGTTGCAATCAGCTTGCCGTGCCATTTGAACAATGAGACTGACAGGAATTTGCGGATTACGCAGTTCAGAGAAGCCCTGGCAACTGACGGTCCTGGGAAGTGTGTATCAGATCCGCAGGACCTGACATTGTTGTCATCGGACGTCAGTCCGAGTCCGGCAAATACTGCCGATTGTCTTTTTCCAGTGCGGTCAGATGCGTGTTTTTTTCGATCTGAAAGAACGGCTGCTCGAACCTGAACGCTCGGGATAACGATCACATGATTTCAGTTTTTTATCGTCGGCATTCGCTAATGCTGCTGATCCTGAGTGCGCTGGCGCTCCCGATTCTGACAATTTACGGCGAAAAAATTCCTTCGAACAATGGACTGGATGTCTGGCTTCCAGGGAAGAGTCCGGAACGTACAGATTACGATGAGTTTGTGCGAACGTTTGGCGCCGATGAATCGATTCTTATTGCATTCAGGAGTCCATTTCCTGAAGCCCGGTTGCTGGAGAGCGCGGCAAAACGGTTGCAGGGTTTAAACGGCATCCGATCCTGCTGGACCCGTCAGCAGGTAATGGAGACGATGATCGCCAACGGTGTGGATGCTGAAACGGCGAACGCGCGACTTATGCGTCTGTTGCAGGCGCCGGCCCATGATTTGGAAACGCTGATCGTCTCGCTGGATGATGAGTCCCCTGGCTCGCGGACGCAGTTGCTTGAAGAGATCCGTCGACAACTGGAATACTGTAATCTCAATCATGCGATTATGGCTGGCGGACCTGTAGTCACGGCTCAGCTGGATATGCTGGGAGGTCGGGACCGGGGGCGTTTTCTGTTTCAGCTGACTCTTCTGATCTGTGCAGTGCTGCTCTATCTGAATATTGGATGCTGGAAAACGTCTGGATTGCTGCTGCTTTTGAATGTCTTCAGCATCCAGCTGACACAGTCCATCATGCGACTGCTCGGTATGAAAATGAACTTCATTCTGGGCTCGCTGCCGGTACTCGTTATGGTGTTTACCACCAGTTCAGCCGTTCATTTGATTGGGCAGTACATTATCTGTAATCGCGAAGAGGACGCACTCGGACGTGCTGTCAGGGCTGTACTTAAACCTGGGCTGTTTGCTGTTCTGACGACGCTGATTGGTTTACTGAGCCTGGATCTTTCTGACATTGTTCCGATCACAGACTTTGGTAATGCGGCGGCCATCGGCACCATCGTTTCCTTTTGCGCCGGCCTGGGCCTGACGCCCGCGGTACTGACATTCGTAAAGTTCACGCCACCCGCTCAGTTGCCGTGCCAGAGTTCTCTTGAACGTATTGGCATGTTCATAATCAATCATCCGATCAGAGTGCTTGTTCCGACTGTACTTTGCAGTGTCGTTGCATCGATTGGACTCCTGCGGCTTACGACGCTGATCGATCCGCTCGACTTTCTGCCCTCCGGAGATCCGGTGCTGCGGGACACGCTCTATATCAGGAGTCACCTGACGAGCACAACAAGCATCGAAGGCGTAATTGACTTTGCGGGCTGTGATTCGTCATTTATATCTCGACTGAACAGCGTTCATGATTTCGAGAGTGTAGTCATGAAGCATACAAACGTTTGCCACACGCTTTCACTGGCTGACTTTTTTCCGTCGCAGATCGATCAGAAGGACTTTTCGATCGCCTCCCTGCTTTCTGCTTCCGGTGGAAGTGCGTCAGGTTCGCTGCTGGCGGATGGCAGTCGGCTTTGGCGAGTCTCAATTCGTCTGCATGACGACAGCCCGGCCCTGCTCAGAAAAACTCTGAATGATCTGCAAACACTTCCGTTCAGCCACAAGGTGACGTTTACCGGTCTCGGTCCGGTTCTTGAAAAGGCGCAGGGAGGTATTTTTCACGGATTCTGGAAGAGTTTCAGTTCAGCCGCTGTCGTGATGACCGTGGTCATGATGATCGCGCTTCGATCTCCTCTGGGAGGTCTGATCGCCATGCTTCCTAACCTCCAGCCGATTGTCATGATCTTCGGACTGCTTGGATGGCTAAGCTACCCTGTTGATATTGGCATTATGATGACGGCCAGCATCGCACTGGGACTGACAGTGGACGGGACGTTTCATTTCCTCTGTATCTACCAAAACTGTCTGGGGAAAACCAGGTGCAGATACCGGGCAGTGCGGCATGCGCTGATGCACAGCGGAATGCCCATGCTGTCATCCGGACTGATTTCCGGTATCGGACTGCTCGCCCTGTCATTTTCTCCCTTTCAGCCGGCAATGCGTTTTGGTGTACTGATGTTCCTGCTGATGACGGCAGCAACCATCAGCGGGCTCGTGTTTTTCCCAGCCTGTCTGGCGCTTGGCATCAGACGAAGACGCCTTCACCGGGCTTCGGAAGTCTGTGCCTCGACATCTCTGTCGCTCGTCGCCTGATATCTGACCGCCCAATCCAGCAGAGCAGCTCGCCCCCGTAAAATCGGACACGAGCTGCACGGCCAAAGAGCCCGAAATGCGTTAACAGCATTCCGGGCTCGCAGTCAAAATCGCATCTGCAGTCAGGGCCATAGGGCTATCGCGCCTGCGACTGCATCACGAAGCCGTAATATGCTTCGTTTCCATGTTCACCAATATCCAGTCCGCCAATCTCTTCTTCAGGCGCAACTCGAAGTCCGACGGTCTTCTTTAGAATCAGCCAGGTGATGCTGGACACAACGACAACGTAGGCACCGACGGTGCCTACAGCCACCAGCTGAGCGATAAGCTGGGTGGTGCCGCCACCAAAGAACAGGCCTGCAGCCGGGCCTCCGGTAATTGGAGTAGTCGATAGATCTGTTGTTGTAAACAGTCCCACACAAAGTGTGCCCCAGATCCCGTTTACAAGATGGACAGAGACAGCACCTACCGGGTCATCGACCTTCAGACGATCAATCACCATAACGGACACCACAACGAGCACGCCTGAAATTGCTCCGATCAGAGCAGAGCAGACGACATTGGTAAAAGCAGCTGATGCGGTAATACCAACAAGTCCTGCAAGACACCCGTTTAACGTCATCCCAAAGTCAGGCTTTCCGAGCAGTAACCAGGCGGTTATCGTTGCCGTCATTGTGGCGAACGCTCCTGCAGTGTTCGTGTTCACGGCTACGATTGCGAGAAGGCTTCCGTCGCCCACCGCCATTGTGCTTCCAGGATTGAACCCGAACCAGCCAAACCATAGTACAAGGCATCCGATGAACGCCGCCATCATGTTGTGGCCAGGAAGAGCGTTCACTTTTCCGTCGGCCGAGTACTTGCCAATTCGCGGGCCAAGAATTATTGCGCCTGTCAAAGCGGCCCAACCGCCCACAGAATGGACTACCGTGCATCCTGCAAAATCCCAGGCATTCCACTTGGCTGCAAGATAGCCGTACCCCCAAACCAGATGACCGGTCACCGGATAAATGGCCGTGGCCATAACAAAAGAAAAGAGAATGAAGGAATGATATTTGATCCGTTCCGCGACGGCACCCGACACAATCGTTGCGGCGGTGCCTGCAAAGACCAGCTGAAAAAAGAACTTGGCCCAAAACGGAACACCCGCCCAGGCGATGGAGCTGTAGACTCCTTCATATCCCTGCGTGGCAATTGCCGGACTATTATCGGCACCCTGACCCATGAACGAACCGCTTCGGCCAATCCATTCTCCATCTCCGGCACCAAACATCAGGTCCCATCCGGTCAGCCAAAACCCGATTGAACAGACGGCAAAAACAACGAAATTCTTCGAGAGAATATTGACACAGTTTTTGGCTCGGCACATCCCGGCCTCGACACACCCGAATCCCAGGTTCATGAAGAAAACGAGCATACCACACACCATCACCCACACTGTATCGATTCCCACGGTCAGCTTTGCAAGGGTTTCTTCAACTGTCGGTGGGGCGGCAGCAACGGTCGTTGTTGCCGTTTCCGGCGGCTCAGCCGTAATTGCAGGCGTGTTTCCCTCGACGGGTTCCTGACACAATCCAAATGGACCTGCAAAGAAAAGCATCACCCAGAGCAATAAAATTGCCTTCATACATGAATTGATATACCACAACCTGCCCATCATCGCCCAGCTCCCATTGCATTTCGATAAATTATCATGGAATGTGTTACTGCTCAAAAATTGAACGGTGACGCCGAAAATGCAAACGATGTTCCTGAACGAGGATCACCTCCGTAAAAAATCACTGTGGCAAAATTGTCGTTAAGTTTTCTGGCTTTTGCACGTCTGTGAAATGAGAATCGACCGTATTCATTTTATTGAACATGTGGTTAAGCGTGCAGGTTGCTTAAAACTTAGGCAGATCTCATTGAGGTCCGTTTGGGGGCCTTCTATGGCTTCAAACTGTCCCTGCTCCTGCGCCGTGGTTAACCCAGGACACTGCGGTCCGCGCTTCCATTCGCGGGATTTGAACTGCTGGAGATTGTCAACGCGCTGTTTGATTAAAGGCAGTTGATACCCGAGCTGCATCCCAAGGAAGGAAGGTCTTGCTCGCGTTGCAAACGGCGAAATAATTGCATTTGTGCATTAAGGCTGGTAAGGGAATTGCCAGCAGAAATGTGAGTCCCGCAACAACCAGCGATTGTGTCTCACGTTGATTCGCAGTCGTATTTTGTTCGCCTGTTCCCTGTGCGGGGTGCGTGACCTTCGCAGCGAGCCCTCACTGCAACGTACTGCGTTGAGGTGGAAGGGATGAAAGTTGATTCATTCATCCCTTTTTATCAGGTCGATCGAGTGGATGTGGCGTTGTTTTTTTGCGGTGCTGGCCCAATAGTTGTCCAGCAATCAATACACTGGCGATCGTGACGATCAGGATGGCGTCGGCTTCCCATCCAGTGTGTTGCACCAGGAAATGACCAAGCGAACCGTCCTTCCAGTCGATTCCCATCATTTTTCCGATTCCTCGTTCAGCAAGCCAGGTTCCCAGAAGAGCACTGGCGAGATACCAGTGTCGATTGGCCTTCTGCCGAAGAAGCATTGCAACCCGTGCCGCTACTCCTGCTGCCAGTGGCATCCATGACAGGTGCAGGGGCATTGTAAGGGAAATCACACTGGCAATAGCGGCAATCACCGCGGATGTCAGGGCGGCAAAAAAGTCTGAAGAGAGGGTGTGACTACTGCGCGTTAATCGCCCTTCAGTAGGTTTATTTTCACAACGCTGAGGTGGCAGCGTTGAATTGACCGCCACATTCTCACCCAGCTGATTCATCAAAATCATCCGATCAACTGGAGTCTTCACGACTGGCGGAAAGAGGCCGACTATTTCTTCTCTTTGCGACTGACTTTGGAAACTCGCCCGAAATGAGGATGTCCCGTAATTGGCCGGGTTTGGGCAGTTGTTCCGACAATGCCGGAGTCATTGGACTCCGTTTTTAGAGAAGCTCCGGCTCCAGGTTCGAGTCCACCACTGCTCAAACTGAGACTCGCCGGTACGGTCACATCATCTCGGGGATTTTCAGGAACGCGGGAAGCGGATGCAATGTTTGCCTTTCCAGTTTTCTTTTCGAGAATTGCTCCGAGAGGGCCGGCGAGAAGAGCCGGGAGCAGGATTACATCTCCCACCAGAGCAAAAAAGATCATTCCCGCCATAATCCAGCCAAAACGACTGATGAGCAATAGTTCAACGGGAAACAGGGCCAGCATTCCGAGTCCGATGGCCGCACTTGTCTGCCAGAGTGCCGGTCCGCAGTGCTCAAGTGCAACGGAAACGGCTTCCTTTCGTGAAAGTCCCTGTGCAATCAGCAGCTGAAACCAGGTAATTAAATGCAATGTGCCATCGACGGCAATACCCAGAGCGACCGAGGCGGTGATCATCGTGCCAATATCCACTCGAATTCCACCCCAGGCGAGAAGCCCGAACATCATCAGAACCGGCATGATGTTCGGAAGCATTGCGTAAAACGAGGCAACAACGCTTCGCAGCATGAGAGCAACGACAAATCCAATCACCAGGTAGGCCACACCAAAGCTTCTGATCAGGCTTTCAAGCAGTGCCTGCTGAGTTCGGAGAAAGATGGGAATGAGCCCGGTAACGATATGGCCTGTGCCCGCGCTGCCAATTTCTGCCAGGTGTTTTTGTGTAATTTCGTCCAGTTCACGAGTCAGATCAGCGTAGTCGTAGTCGGACATAATGCTCGACTGACAGGTGATTCGCCATAATTCATCTCCATCGGCATTAAGTCGACGATCACCCTTTTTCAGCCAGTCGGTATCTCCCTTTGCGATCGCCAGCATTGATGCAAGGCCTTCCGCCTCTTCACCTCCGGCAGCCAGCTTTTCATGAATACGCTCTTCAATGGCAGATTCTCGTCGCTTGTGCTGCATCCTCTGCATGCGGGTCAATCCCGCGATTTCACGGTCTTCGAGGTCGAGGAACGAAGCCAGAGAGAGAGTGCCGCTGACTTCCGGATGCTTCCGCAAAGATTCCTGAATCTGCATCACTTTTCGTGCACGATCCATGAAGGGGATCTGCTGCTGTGATGCTCGGTCAAACTTTACAATTGTATCGACCGGTACAATGCCCGACAGATTTTCCTCGAGAAAGTAGTAATCCTGCGCGACCCGGGATTCGTCAGGGAAATAGCGAATCACTTTTGTCTCGGTTCGAAAGTCCTTCAGTCCCCAGGTGCAAAGAGCCGTTACTGCCAGGCAAACGAGGCTGACGACGGTCGGGTAAGTTGTCAGGCATTTTCCGAGCAGTCGCCAGGCAGATGTGTCATGAGTTTGATTTTGGGGGGGACGGCGGGGCCAGTAGAGCATCAGAGCAGGCAGCAGATACAGCACACACCCAAACGAAACCACACATCCAATCGCTGCATAAATTCCGAAATCACGCACTGGAATCAGGGTGCCCGTCATTAGCGATGCGAAGCCAATGGCCGTCGTGCCGCTGGCTCCAAGACATGGCAGCCATGCCACTTTGGCAGCGTGATGGACAGACTTTACCGGGTCGTCGATTTCGGAAGACTTCCAGTAGTTGCAAAGATGAATGGCTCCTGACACCGTGAGCACAACAAGCAGTGTTGGCATAACAACCAGCACCATATTCATGCTGCCGCCGGTAACGGGCACAAGTGACGTTGTGGCGATCGCGCAGAGAATTGAAACTGCCTGAACAAGAATTGTCAGACGAATGCTCCGAAGAACGATGATCGAGAAAATGAATGTGACAAGTGCCGATAGCAGAATCGGCGATCGCTGAGGCAGATCCCAGATCGGGAAAGCGCGATTCCATCCGGCGTGCTTGACCGCCTGATTCAGAGCTGTTCCAGCTACCGGTCGTCCTCCAAGATGAACCGATTCAGCAGGAATTCCGACAACCTGCAGGGCCTCCCTGATGTCCGCCAGAGCCGCCTTATGGTCGGCTGCACCCGCTTCGTTCAGCGCAACGGATACGGCCGCCATTGATCCCGGTATGAAGAATGTCTCTTCAATGCAGGGCTTAGCGTCCTGACCCTGCGGTACATCGGATTCAGCAAGTGTCAGAAGCGCCTGACGAAAGGACTCGGTCGACGATGAATCAATATGCATCCGAGGCCAGGAGAGCTGAAGATCAAACACCGGACGCGATCGGATATAATCCGAAATCGCATCATTGAGCTTAAAGCTGGCTTCGTCCTCAATGTCCAGGCCTTCATTCGTCGGCATGGAAAGCGATTGCTGCACAATCGTCACCTTCAAGCCGTGTTGTTCAGCCAGCTTCAGGACTTCTTTCCGCAGGTAATCACCTCGCAGGCGACCGCTGTCGGAAAACCGCAGGCAAAGCGGTCCGTCACCAGTGAGCAGCCCGTGTGTTCTTGACAGAGCTGTCTCAAATGGAACCCCTTCCTTCGCCATTCGTTTCAACAGATCTGCCGGTTGTCGAACCTCACGAATCAGCGGCGATCCTCCCTCTCGCTGGCCGTTCTTTTTTATTCCACTCAGCTGCTGAACAAGAAGATCAATTCGCGGATCCGTTAGCGTGCACCCATCCCATGACAACAGAATTCGATCTTCAGCCGGGAAATGTTTTTGATACCAGTCAAGAATAAGTGTCTGCGGGTCATCTTTGGGCAGCCAGCCAGCAACGTCATTTTCAAGTCGAATATGCGTTAACGACCATCCCATCAGCGGAAGCACCATCGCCACGCCACAGATGAGCCAAAGTGAAATCCCGTGTCCCCAGGGATCTCGTCTTTGCAGAAATGTCTTCATAACAAACGACCAATCTTGCTTGAATCCACGACAAAAGGTCGTGACACAATCTCTACGGCAGATTCTGACAATGCGGCCAAAATGTACTATCCCAATCGACAATTGGCCCCGCGATGCAGTCTGATTCAGCAAAAGTAAGGGAGTTCACCCGGGAAATCAATTCCGGACTGATTCGGTGGAGCCGAACAGTCTATTCGGGATAAATACGTAGTTTAGGAGCAATAGGAATTATGTGCAGTGAACTCTGTCGCAAAAGGAATTTTTTCGGCATCCCCCTGGGGCATCGAACATATTGCCCCAATTGCCGCCTGAGACCCAGTTCGTAGCACCTGCCCAATTTTCTCCCTCAGTCAGAAGCCGAAGGTTGCTGTTCGACCACAATGACCGGGAAAAACCGACACTTTGCGATTGCACGTTTTGAGCCGGCAACTCAGCCGTTTTTAGGGTTAACATGTGTGGAAAGGGCGGCGTATGCTAAGCAGGGAAGTACAGGAGGAATCTGTTGACCTGCTTGATGATTGTGTTGGGCTTCGCTACGTTTTCCGACGCGATGAGCAATTTTCAATTTCAACTGGACGCAACTGATCCCTCCACCGGAGCCCGGGCCGGGCGCTGGAATACTCCGCATGGAGAAATTCAAACTCCTGCGTTTATGCCCGTGGGTACGCTCGCAACCGTTAAAGGTCTATTGCCGGCTCAACTCAGAGAAGCAGGCGCCGAGATGCTGCTTGCCAATACCTATCATCTGGCCCTTCGTCCGGGCGCTGACATCGTGGAGGCCATGGGGGGGTTGCATCGCTTCATGGACTGGTCAGGGCCAATTCTGACCGACAGCGGCGGTTTTCAGGTCTTCAGCCTCGCCCAGTTGCGTCAGATGAGTGACGAGAAGGTGGTGTTTCGATCACATATCGATGGAAGCACGCTGGAACTGAGTCCTGAGCGAGCTGTCAGAATCCAGGAACAACTGGGAGCGGACTGCATCATGTGCCTGGACGAATGTCCACCCTCTGGCGAGTCTGTTGAACGAATTCAGGTAGCCGTCGATCGGACGACTCGGTGGGCACAGCGTTGCAGAGACGCTCAGATGCGAACCGATCAGGCATTATTTGGGATCATTCAGGGGGGCGTTCATGCTCAAATGAGGCATCGGTCGGCGGAAGGGCTGCTGCCGCTGGGATTTCCTGGATATGCGATTGGCGGATTGAGCGTTGGTGAGTCACCAGCGGCCATGTATGCCACTTTGGACGTCACTGTGCCGCTGCTGCCGTCAGAAAAGCCACGATACTTAATGGGGGTGGGACGTCCGGAGGATTTGCTGGAGGCGGTGTGTCGGGGAGTTGACATGTTTGACTGTGTCATGCCGACTCGAAATGGCCGAAATGCTATGGCATTCACGAGTCAGGGACCGATTCGCCTTCGGAATGCAATTCATCAGAGGGATGAGCGTCCGCTCGATGCGGAGTGCAGCTGCACGGCGTGTACTCGTTATAGTCGGGCCTACCTGCGTCACCTGTTTGTATCGAAGGAGATGCTGGGGCCGATACTGCTGTCACTGCACAATCTGACGTTCTATCAGCAGCTTGTGAGGGGACTCCGACAGGCGATAATCAGGGGCGAGGCGGGCGAGTTCCGTGCGAATCAGCTTGCTCGCTGGCAGCGACAGCTCTAATATACCGCGTTTTTCCCGAAGTCAGGCAATTGGCGGCAGTTCAAAAATGCGGCCTGTAGCAGCGTGTGATCCCTTTGGTGGGAGCTCCTCAATAGCCCGGCGATCATTGAATTTGAAGTCAGGTGGAACTCGGTGACGTTTCTTTCAGGGCTCACACAACTCAACAAATTAACGATCCTGGCATGGGATGAGGCGGCGGGCGGTAAGCCACCCGAAGTGAATCCGCTCATCCAGTTTCTGCCAATGTTCCTGATCGTGTTGTTCTTTTACTTCATTCTGATGCGGCCGCAGCAGAAGGAGGCACGGCGGCGGCAGGAGCTGTTGTCCAGCCTCAAGAAGAATGACAAGGTTGTGACTGCCGGGGGGATGATTGGCACAATCGTCGACATTTCCGGCGACGGGACAAGGGTCACACTGAAAGTTGACGACAATACTCGGATCAAGTTTTTGCGGAGCAGCATTACTGGTCCGTATGAAGAAAAATCCGAGGCCGAGTCATCGAAGTGATCGTCCGGCCAGGTCGTCGCAGAGCTTTTTGCGGCACGCGATGCTTCTCGGGACTCATCAGTCCGATTAGCCAATCATTTGTATTCTTTGTGTAAAATTCGATACATATACGGTCAGCCAGTTGTTCGGATGATCTGTTTTTCCTCAACCTTTAACTCGCCGCTGACAGCCTCAGGAAACAAACGATGCACTCATTCCTCAACGGATTGCTGACCCTTGCCATTCAGGACTCTGCCACGTCGACTGCCGAAAAAAGCGACGCTGCCGAGGCGGTCAACACAGCAACGACGGCCGCTGCAGAAGCAGCTGGTGCCGCGGAAGCTGCCTCCGGAGGTTCTGGTCTGGGCAGTTTTTTGCTGTTAATTGGGGCTCTGGCACTGATCATCATGCCATTTGTGATCGGCCAGCTCCTTGCCAATGCTATGCGAGTGAAGGAATGGGGGTTCAGAATTGGCGTCTGCCTGTTTGCTGTCGTAATGAGTGTCGCACCGTTCGTGAGCGCCTTTGTAACGGGCAGGCCCCTTGAGGATACTCTGCGACTGGGAATTGACCTGAAAGGCGGAACAAACATCGTCTTTAAGGTTCAGGGTGAAGGAAAGCAGGTCACCAGCGCGATCATGGATAAAATGGTTGGGGCGGTTGCCAAGCGAATCAATCCTTCCGGCACAGAAGAAATCACCGTCCGGCAAGTGGGATCAGACCGCATTGAGGTAATCGTTCCTGGAGAGGATCCGCAGGCTGTAGACGAAATTAAACGACGTATTACCAAACTGGGAAGCCTCGATTTCTTTATTGCAGCCAATCCGGTTGAGGACTCTGATATTGTCAAGCAGGCGATGCAGCTGGGTAAAGACACCAGCGAACTGCTTGACGCATTTAACAATCCGATTGCGATCTGGCGCCTGGCTGCAGAGAAAGACAATCAGCCGAAGCTGCTTAACGACAGCAGCATAGTGAGCCGTCCGGTCGAGCGACTGCGGACTGTGAATGGCAAGACCGAAAAATACAACACCGAGGAGTACCTGCTGCTGGTGGATCCTCCGGAAGAGCGAGTGACAGGAAAATACCTGACGTCATCAAGTCCGGGATTTGGGCCGGACGGGAAGATTATCGTCAACTTTTCTTTCAACCAGCGGGGCGGATTCCTGTTTCAGCAGCTGACAAGCCGCAACCTCCCTCGTCCGGGCGGCCAGACTCGCCGACTCGCAATTCTGCTCGACCGTCAGGTTTATTCGGCCCCATCCATCAAAACGGTAATTGCCGACAGAGGTTTTATCGAGGGTGGAATTAACGGATTTTCCCGTGAAGAAGCTGAGGAACTGACCGATGTTCTGAACGCCGGGGCTCTCGAAGTCCCAATCGATCCGAAACCGCTGAGCGAAGCGACGGTGGATCCCACTCTGGGTGCCGATGTTCGACGAAGCGGAGTGCAGTCAGTTCTTCTTGGGGGTCTGTGTGTTGTCGGCTTCATGATTCTGTATTACCGGCTGGCCGGCCTCGTGGCGGTGATCTGCGTTGTGCTCAACCTGGTGCTTGTTGTCTCGATCATGGTGATGATCAATGCGACGTTCACTCTTCCAGGGCTTGCGGGGCTTGTCCTGTCAATCGCAATGGCGGTGGACGCCAACGTTCTGATTTACGAACGAATGCGAGAAGACCTGAGTCGGGGTTCCAGCCTGCGGATGGCGATTCACAATGGATTTGACAAGGCGTTCGGACCGATTGTTGACTCCAACGTGACGACGCTGTTGTCGGCCGTCGTGTTGTTCATGATCGGGACAGATACGGTGAAGGGATTTGCTGTCACACTGTTTATTGGTATTACGGTCAGTATGTTTACAGCATTGTACGTTGGTCGGCTTCTGTTCGATTTGATTGAAAAACGACGTATTGCCACAACTCTGACAATGATGAACGCTGTGGGCGTTACGAATTTCGACTTTTTGGGCAAATCGCGACTTTGTGCGGGACTTTCTATTACGTCCATTGTTATCGGAATGCTGGTGTTCTTTGTTCGTGGCCAGCAGAATTACGACATTGACTTCACCGGTGGCACGATGGTCACATTTCAGTTGAAGGAAGAGGCCAGGACGGATGACGTTCGAAAAGCTCTGGGCAGTCAGTTTACGGACAGCTTTTCTCTTGAACGTCTGTCGATTGCCGGCGAAAAAACGGAAGGGATTGGCAAGCACTTCCGTTTGCGAACAACCGAAAGCGATACGGAAGAAAACGCAGATGAGAAAACTTCAGCCGAAGAACGCGTAAGAGAAAAAGTCTTCAAATCGTTTGAGGGCGAATCTTCAATGCACCTTCGCATGGTGGGGATGGAGTTTGGTGAGATCAGTCCGATCAAAATCGCCGCGGACGATGAATCGGCAGAAGCACTGAGCCTGAAGAAGTTCGACGGCGGATCAAAAGCTGAGTTGAAAATGACGGAAGAGGTTGCTGCTGGAACAATCGGCGACATGCTTTCCGCGTCGCTGATGAAGCTAAAGTCCGGCGATGCTCCCAAGTACCCTGAGCCGGAAGCGCTGTTCGCCATCGAAGGCACGGCGGGTTCAGGAATACAGGCATCGGAGCTGCAGGTCAGAAAGTATGATGGAGTCGCTGTTCGAACAGTGGCTGCACTGCCCGCGGAAGACCTGAAAATGGCGCTTGATGATATGCAGAAGACCCTTGCTGAAAGTCCGCTTTTCGATGAAGTCAACACGTTTACCAGTGCGGTTGCCAGTGAAATGAAGGGCAATGCGTTGCTGGCGATTATCCTGACTAACCTCGCGATTATCGCCTACATCTGGTTCCGATTCCAGAATGTCACCTTCGGTATTGCAGCGGTTGTTGCTCTGGTCCATGACGTACTTATTACTCTGGGTGCACTCGCGGTTGTGTCCTATCTCAACAATACTGCCATCGGCGACCTGCTGCTGATCGAGGACTTCAGAATCAATCTTCCACTGATCGCCGCTTTTCTGACACTCGTCGGTTATTCGCTGAACGACACAATCGTGGTGTTTGACCGAATTCGTGAGGTTCGAGGCAAGAACCCGATGGTTACCGTTCAGATGGTAAACGACTCACTGAATCAGACTTTGTCGCGTACCCTGCTGACATCGACAGCCACTTTTCTGGTCTGCATTGTTCTCTACGTAATGGGTGGAGAAGGAATTCATGGATTCGCGTTCTGCTTGTTTGTGGGCATTATCGTGGGAACTTACAGCTCGGTTTATGTCGCCAGTCCCGTTATGCTCTGGCTGATGAACCGGGAAGCAGCTGCGAAAGCCTGATAACAGAGAATCCCTGAGTCAGAACCGGCCGGTTTGAGACCGGTCCGGGAAATGCTGACCGCATTTCGGCAGAAAGACCTTCAGAAACAGGTCTTTCCGCTGGCCAACATGGAAATACTCGCAAACATATCCTGTGTCCTGTGCCCACACCTGTGCGTGTGGGCTTCTTCATTTGGGTACTCATTGACACCCCCGGAGTCCTTGCCAGAATGATTGATTCGAACCCGCTTCGCTGGAGTTCTGTTGACGCTGCAGAGATGTATGAAGTACCCCGGTGGGGCAATGGGTATTTTTCGGTAAGCGAAAATGGCAATGTGCAGGTCCATCCCGATCGTAATCCTGCCCGATCAATCGATCTGAAGGAACTCATTGAACGTCTTCAGATGCGTGGCCTGGATGTGCCCGTACTGCTTCGCTTTAACGGCATTATCAAAGACCGGCTGAGCATGCTTCATAAGGTGTTCGGCGACGCGATTCGCGAACACAACTACAACGGAACCTATGCGTGCGTGTACCCGATCAAGGTCAATCAGCAGCGGGAAGTCGTTGAGAAGATCGTGGAGTACGGCAGAGAATTCGGTTTCGGTCTTGAGGCAGGCAGCAAGCCCGAACTTCTTGCTGTCGTTGCGATGACGGAAGCTCAGACGCCGATTATCTGCAACGGATTTAAGGACGCTGAATTCATTGAAATGGCACTGCTGGCACAGAAAGTTGGCCGGCATGTGATTCCCGTGGTGGAAAAATACACGGAACTGGATCTGATTCTTAAGTACTCAGAACGTCTGGGAGTGCGTCCCCAGATCGGCATGAGAGTAAAACTGGCAGCTCGTGGGGCAGGTCGCTGGCAAAGTTCAGGAGGATACCGTTCCAAATTCGGACTTCGCGCAAACGAGATTCTGACGGCCCTCGAAGAACTCAAAAAGCGTGGAATGGAAGATTGTTTCACTCTGCTGCATTTCCATCTGGGCAGTCAGATCACAAACATTCGTCAGGTTAAAGCTGCTCTGAATGAAGCCGTGAGGGTTTATACTGAACTTTATCACCGCGGTGCCGGCCTGAAGTACATGGATGTGGGCGGTGGTCTGGGAGTTGACTATGACGGCTCTCAGACAAACTTTGAATCCAGCATGAATTATACACTGGAAGAATACGCCCGGGACGTCGTCTACAGCATTCAGTCGGTTTGCGACGATGCTGAAGTTCCTCATCCGAACATCATCTCGGAAAGCGGACGTGCGATCTCAGCATTTCACAGTGTGCTGGTCTTCAGTGTGCTGGGAGTGTCCCAGCAGGGTTCAGAAACATCGGTGGAAAATCTCACACCGGCGGATGATGCGTCCCAGGCAGTACAGGAACTTTATCAGACCTATCGCGGCATCAATCAGCGGAACGCTCTGGAAAGTTTCCACGATGCACAACAGGCAATTGATACGGTCATGACGCTGTTTAATACGGGGCATCTTCCACTGGATCAGCGGTGTCAGGCCGAGAATATCTATTTTGCGATTTGCAATCGTATCTGGAATCTGACATCCACCATGGAGTATGTGCCGGAAGAACTTGAGCGTCTGGACAAGATGCTTTCGGACAACTACTTCTGCAACTTTTCGCTGTTCCAGTCGATTCCCGATTCATGGGCTATTAAACAACTGTTCCCGGTGATGCCTATTCACCATTTACACCGCCGACCGACTCGCCATGCTGTCCTGAGTGACATCACGTGCGATTCCGACGGCAAGATTGACCAGTTCATTGATCGTCGCGATGTGCGGCGAACTCTGATGCTGCATGAATTCCAGAACTCCCCGTACTATCTGGGGATCTTCCTTATCGGCGCCTATCAGGAAATCCTGGGGGATCTGCATAACCTGTTTGGTGATACAAACGCAGTGCACGTCGACCTGTCCGAGACAGGAGAAGTCATACTGGACACGATTATTAAGGGCGAAACCGTCAGTGAAGTTTTGGATTACGTTCAGTTTCGCGGGCGCGATTTGATTCATAAACTGCAGGTTGCAGTGGAAATTGCAGTTCGGGAAGGGCGAATTGATCATGTGCAGGCAGGCCAGTTCGTAAAATTCTACGAAGAGGCTCTGAATGGCTACACATACCTCGAAGAGCCGGACGGTGACTGAACCGGACTAGAAGTGTCCTCGCTAATCCCTCCCCTCCCGCGCAGCGAAGCGGAGTGGGAGGGGTCGGCCGTCAGGCCGGGGGAGGGCCCGCCGCGGGTTGCACTCAGCGCCGTACCAATAACACCTCCGCCCCGCCGTTCACCAGCCCCCTCCCGATCTCGCTGCCGCTCGCTCGACCTCCCCCAGCTTCGCTGGGAGAGGAGGTTTTTGTCACCACCCCTCCCGCGCAGCGAAGCGAAGTGGGAGGGGTCGGCCGTCAGGCCGGGGGAGGACCCGCCGCGGGTTGCACTCAACGCCGGCCCAATAACACCCGCGTCCCGCCGTTCACCAACCCCCTCCCGATCTCGCTGCCGCTCGCTCGACCTCCCCCAACTTCGTTGTGGGTGGAGGGTTGTCAAAAACGCCGCGCCCTGATTTTGTTGATTACCCCAAAGCTCGCAACACTCCTGCCTGGTCTTTGCCGGAAACGCGTTTTGCCCCGCCGCAAATCCAGGTGTTCACAGCGCTCTTAATCATCAGAACGGAATAGAAGTGATCGTTTCGGGTGACTAGTGCCATGATCTTGGCGTTTCCGCAGTAGTTTCCCCAATTGGTGGTCGACTCCTTGCAAACGCTCGTAATCTCGCCCATGTTCCAGGCACCGGCGGGATTGAATCCCTTCAGATGGGAGGCCGCGGGGGCGGGACCCGTAAACTTGTTTGCGAAGGTATTTTTGACGGTCGAATTTGGGGGTGCATCTTTTGGTGCCGATTCGACGGTGCCGACGTGCCCGACGTATCGATTCCCTCCTTCGGTCCATGTAACGATCCAGCAGCCGCTCATGAATCCGGTGAGAACATCGATACCGGCGGTCTGCTGGTATGCAGTCCGACCTAACACATAATCGACCCAGACGTATGGAACGTTCTGGTTGGCGTTCAATCCGTGAGACGTCGGAGGTGTCGTTTTGGCGTAAATTTTCGCCAGCGGGCCGGGCATTGGCCCGTAGACAATCTCGCCATCAAGGCCTGCGTAAGTCATTGCTGGCCCTGGACTGTGTCCGGACGCAACGATGGTGCCGTCCCTGGGAACGTTGGAAATTGACGTCGGGGCTGCCCAGGTGTAGGTCGTTCCCTTTACGAAATACTTACTGATCATTCTTGTATCTCTCAAGTTGGCTGAAGCACTGTTTCGACTGAGGCGCGGGCAATAGCGACACAACGAGCATGCCGCAAACCACAACCGATTTTTTAATCGATCTGATTGGTGGAGGCAATTCTGTTAACGGGGATGGGTTTTGGTTTTTCGAGGGGGCCAATAAACTCCAGTTGACAGAATCAGAGTCAGAGACCAAAGTTCCATCTGGCTCTGGCGGTGCTACGCACAGGCTGATGTTTCGTCAGCCAGGACACATTGTGTTGTCTGATATCAGGGTACAAGTCGTTGAAAAATGCATTTTTCAACGACTTGGGCAGAGCTGACGGGGTGATATTTTCACCCCGTTTTTCCTGTTCATGGCCTGTGCAGTTGCCACAGAGAATTAAAGACCTTGAATCTAAGCCGCCTTTTGCAATCGGTGGTTCGATGAAAGCACTGCTGCAGCCTTTGCTGTGTGTTCACAATGCTGCCGCCGGGCCACTCGCCGAGAGTTTACGATGCTGAACTGGTGGATTGTTGCGGCCGTTATGTTTCTGGTTGCGACAATGACTGTGGTCGCATCTGTTCTGCGTGTCGTTTTGTCGCGATCGAGTGGAATCACTCCCGGAGAATCGTTCAGGCCTGATCGCTACGATTTGAACAATCTGATGACACGCCTTGGGATGACGGAAGAGGATGTCCGCAACTTTACGGCCCCGGTCTACCGCGAAGTCCGAATTCCGAAACGTACGGGTGGAACTCGGCTGCTGGAGATTCCGGATCGACAAACTCTGGCGTTACAGAGACGAATTCTGAGACGCCTGCTGACACGCCTGAAAGCTCATCAATGTGCAGTCGGATTTGAACAGGGGCTGAGTATTGTGGATGCAGCGAGGCCGCACACCGGCAAAGAGGTTGTCATCCGAATTGATATCCGACGTTTCTTTGAGTCGACAAGTTCTGATCGCGTGATGGAGTGGCTGCGAAGCATCGGATGGGATGCTCCATCAGCCGAGTTTCTGACGGCGATCGTGACCTGGCAGGGGCATTTGCCACAGGGTGCTCCGACGAGTCCCCGTCTGAGCAATCTCGTAAATGCCAGGCTCGACGCGGCTCTGGAAGAACTGGCAGGTCGATTCAATGGCGACTATACGCGCTATGCCGACGACATCACACTTTCGTTTAATACTCGCAGCGGGCGAAAGGTGCGAGGAATCATTCAGGTTGTGCGTCGACTACTGAAACAGGCCGGGTATCAGATGCACGGCAAAAAGACCAGAGTGCTCAGAAAGCACCAGAGACAAATCGTCCTCGGACTGACGGTCAATGAAAAAGTCTCTGTCCCCCGTCATATCCGGCGTCGGCTTCGGGCAATCCGGCATCATGTTTCAGCCGGACGTTCGGCCACCATGTCAGCCGCGCAGCTGCAGGGATGGACATCTTATGAGTCAATGGTTGAGCAGAATTCATCGGAGCTCTGAAACCGGTCAGGGCCAGTCAGACCAAAAGTGACACGCCCGCTTTTCCATCGGACAGCGGAAGATTCACCAAACTGAAGCAGATGCATGGCCAGATTGTCGATTGCAAGTTCCCGATATCCGACGTACGAGGTGCAAAGTCGCGGGTTGATCTCAACAATCTTTAACGGTTCAGAATTCGTGGTGTCCAGCAGCAGATCAACTCCGACATAACCGTTAAATGGTCCCAGGATCTGCAGAAACCGTCGGCCAAACGATTCAATAATTTCGCAGTATTCCTCACTGCAGGGAATGCTGCCGCCGGAGTATTGAAGTTGTGAGCCGACGTGCCGGATCTTCTGAAAAGCGGGCTTCAATACGATACCGGGCCTTGCAAGTCCTCCTCCAATTAACCCCACGGAGCAAGCTTCACCATGGACAAATGGCTGAAGAATCCATTCTGCTGTCATTTCGGGGCTGAAATCAATCTGGCCTTCGTCTGCAGGACTCTCATGAATGCTGCTGCCGTCCCGATTCCATGAGGACTCAGGGAGCCAGATCTTATGAACGGAGTCACTTCCGACTCCAAACCGGGGCTTCAGCACGAACCAGCGACCAGTGCCCTCAACATGGGTATCAGGATCGATCTCGTCACGGTTCTGACCACGGACATTGTTCGGGTGTGGTGTGCTGGCTTCCCATTCATTCAGGATCGACAGAGCCCTTTCGTTTGCAAGCAGCCTGCTGGAAATGGTTGGAATCTTTTGCTGATTCAGCCACTGAAAGGTGCAAAATTTATCGGCGAACAGCTGACTGCGAGTGGAATCCAGGTTGATCAGCACGACGTCCTCTGGCAGGGAGCATTCGAGATCTCGCAGGAATGATGTCAGGATGCCATCACATTCCGGAGCGATCAGCAGGATTCGATCACCAGCGCTGGCAGTGTCATTAAGGAGAGTTATCAGAGACTGGCCCGACCGGACGAAAAATTCGCGAACGCTGCCAGCGGTCCGCTGGCATTGGACCGAGCCTGAAAACTGTGCGACAGGTGAAGCAACGTTTTCGGAAACGGTGTCACTGACGAAAACAATGATCTCCACATCCGGGATTTGTCGCAGGTCATCAATGACGGCTCGCAGCATCGAAGCAGCCTCGTGCTGCATCGTCACGGGTGCTGCCGAGTAAGCTTCTGCAGAGGCATGCAAATATTCGCAGCACAGAATTCTCATGGGACGGGATTATGATGGCGTTTGCGAGTCCTGGCAAATCACCATTCGATTCAGTATCTGCTGGATACCGGGCACCCGACGGATTGCGCTGCCAATATCCACAGACGCATCATTCAGATGCAGTACGCCCTGAAGGCAGACACCATTCGGCAATCGGCGTACGACAAGCGACGACACTTTGACACCAGAGGTGGCTAAAAGCTCACGACGCACCTCTGCTTCTACGTCGTGACAAGTCCAGTAGGTGGGCAATTCAGCGACATTTTTTGTCATGGATTCCTCCCTGGAAAATTCAGGCACATGGAGGTCGATTCTCCGTTAATTCCTCGCCCGATCACTGCAAGTGACGATGGTACCTTCTGGAACCAGCTTGAACAGACGGGAATTCCCTCGACTGTCGATTTTTCGGGTTGAGTAAAAAAAACGGGAAATCACTTCTTTCCATTCCTGCCCAGTTTTCCGTCCACAGACACAGGCACAGGCACAGGCACTCTGTCGAGCTGAGATTTTTCCGCGGACAACCAATTGCTCAAATGCAGCTGACACCAAACAAGAAGACCACATTGCAGAGCAATGTGGTCCCTGAATTGAATGCCATAACTGATTCGTCAGGCACAATTACCAGCGTCTATCACGTCCGCCGCTTCCGCCTCGTCCACCACCGCCGCCACCGCCACCGCCGCCGCCACCACTCCGAGGACGTTCTTCTCGTGGGCGAGCTTCGTTCACGGTAATACGGCGACCGTCCAGTTCGGATTCATGTAAGCCGCTGATCGCCTGCTGTGCAGCATCGCGCGTGGCCATCTCAACGAAGGCAAAACCTTTGGAGCGGCCAGTGTCGCGATCCATAATTACAGAAACCGAGGATACCTCTCCGTACTTCGAAAACGCACCGCGAAGGTCCTGCTCAGTGCACTGGTACGGCAGATTTCCCACATACAACTTCATCATCTCAATTCTCCAGAAACAGGAGTCCTACCAAACAAAAATCAACTCAGCTGCATTGCAAAGGACTCGTCGCTGCGAAGAGGAGCTCTTCCGGAGAAACATTCAGAGGCAATTGAGCAGGTTGAAACATCACTATAAATCGGTCTCACTCCAGTGTGATCAGAATCACAGTCCGGAACATTCAGAATGCCGGGGATCCATTGAGCACGAAGTGGTGTGGAATATTGAAGAGTTCGCAGCCGGGAATTCCCAGGACTGCAGCGGCATGCTGGATTCCGGGAGCTGCATGGCGGCGCATGGATCCTGAGCTTCGCGATCCGCTGAGGCGGAAAAGCTGCCTGACACGGCTGTCGCCCTGGGCGTTGCTGTTCAGGAAAGGACGGAACCGAGGAGGTTCCCGTATCGCGAGTCTTCAAGAAATCAGGGCTTTACTGAGAAAACGGTTCTCAAGACCGAACCGCATCGGCTGAAATTTCTGCATCCGGTATCCGGGTTCTCAGAAAATCATCATGACCATCCAGATGTCATGCTGCAGCATTCTAACAGAATCCAGCCGGAAGAGCAGGTCAATTTCCAGGGAATTGTGTCAAAGCTCTGTCATTCGCGAAGCCATACGTTTTGAGAAAGTCCCGGTTCGAGCTTCGATGGTTTCCCCTGTTTGCGGTAGCCGCAGGGTTTCTCAGGGTGTAAGCTGAAGAGATGACGGTGGAGCAATTCAGGCAGTCTTTGTAATTGGTCATCATCCTGAAAGTGTGGAGTTAAGTGATGTTCGCTCATAACAGTCATGGCAACCATGCCTTTGTTTCGTGGCAACCACTTGAGCGTGAAGGGCTTACGGTTCTCAGCAGACGCAATATGCTGAAAGCGGGCTTTGCAGGAGTGGGTGGACTATCGCTGACAGATCTCCTTAAGGCTCGGGAACTGGCATCGGCATCGGGCAAGCCCCTCGGAAATAAGAGTGTCATTCTCTTATGGATGACTGGCGGTCCAAGTCACATTGACACATGGGATCCGAAACCCGATCGACCATACAATAATCGGGGTCCGTTCCATACCATTGACACGTCGGTGCCTGGAATTTCCATTTGCGAACATCTGCCGAAGCAGGCAGCGATGATGGATCAGTTCACGTTGCTCCGAGCGGTTGACTGCAAGAGCAGTAATCACGAACCAAATCAGGTGATGCAGACAGCCGCCAGAAATGCTGAACCCCGTCTGAATCCCAAAGGCGATCGTTATCCGGCCATTGGGTCAATCATTGCGAAGTATCGGGGAGCAAATCACCCGGCGATGCCACCGTATGTTGTGTTTCAAAAGGCTCGAGGTCACGTTGCGTGGAGTGGGCATCTGGGAAAGGCATACGACCCTTTTGAAGGGAATAAGGCGGCCGTCCTTCCTGAACTTGACCTGGTTGGCAAACCACTCGGCCGAAACTCAGGGGCCGACGTATTCCGAATGCCAGGCGGTCTTAGTCAGGATCGCCTCGCAAACCGCAGGCTGCTGAACGAAGACCTTGATCGGCTGCGCCGCGGGCTCGACCAGTCCGGCACCATGGATGCACTGGACAGCTACGGTCGTCAGGCGTTTGAAATGGTGATTGGGGGACGAGCTCAGCAGGCCTTCGATCTGACCCGCGAAGATCCGGCTGTGCGTGAACGCTACGGAAGTCATCTCTGGTGTCAGCAGGCTTTGCTGGCACGACGTCTGGTCGAATCAGGTGTCAGTTTTGTAACCATCGACCTGAGTTACCACACAGCGTCCGGTACGTGGGACACACACGGAGACAACATTCCTCCTTATGGCGGGATCACTAAAGGACTTGGTCCACTGCTTCCGCTGTTTGATCATCTGCTGACAACGCTCGTCGGCGATCTCCGTGAACGAGGCTTGCTGGATGATGTCCTGGTGATTGCGATGGGTGAATTTGGACGCACCCCAAATATGGGCACTCAGGACAGTGTCGACGGCCGAAATCACTGGCCGGAAGTGATGTCGGCATGCCTTGCAGGCGGCGGCCTTCGTCACGGGCAGGTGATCGGATCCAGTACTCAGGATGGCGGAGAAATCAAGGACCGCCCCGTCACCCCCTGCGATTTGGCAGCAACCATTTATCGTCACATGGGTGTGCCTCTTGATCAGACCTATGAAGACGACCGAAATCGTCCAACATTTGTACTTGAAGAACCGGGAGTTCCGTTGCCGGAATTGTTCTGAGTCAGTGGCCTGTCAGGAATTCCTCCCCGCAAAACCCTCCCCTCCCGCGCAGCGAAGCGAAGTGGGAGGGGTCGGCCGTCAGGCCGGGGGAGGGCCCGCCGAGTGTTGCACTCAACGCCGACCCATTAACACCCCCGTACCGCAGTTCACCAGCCCCCTCCCGATCTCGCTGCCGCTCGATCGACCTCCCCCAGCTTCGCTGGGAGAGGAGGTTTTTGTCACCTCCCCTCCCGCGCAGCGAAGCGAAGTGGGAGGGGTCGGCCGACAGGCCGGGGGAGGGCTCGCCGAGTGTTGCACTCAACGCCGACCCATTAACACCCCCGTACCGCAGTTCACCCAGCCCCCTCCCGATCTCGCTGCCGCTCGATCGACCTCCCCCAGCTTTGCTGGGAGAGGAGGTTTTTAAAACCCAGCCCCTCCCGCGCAGCGAAGCGAAGTGGGAGGGGTCGGCCGACAGGCCGGGGGAGGGCCCGCCGCGGGTTGCACTCAACGCCGTACCAACAACACCCGCGTCCCGCAGTTCACCAGCCCCCTCCCGATCTCGCTGCCGCTCGATCGACCTCCCCCAGCTTTGCTGGGAGAGG
>JALHMY010000076.1 GCA_022843805.1 Fuerstiella sp. | reverse complement strand
GCAAGATCGGGAGGGGGTGGGTGAACGAAGCGTTGCGCGTGCTACCGGATCGGCGTTCTGTGCAACACGCGGCGAGCCCTCCCCCGGCCTTCGGCCGACCCCTCCCACTCCGCTTCGCTTCGCGGGAGGGGAGGTTTTTTTACCCCCTCTCCCGGCGAAGCCGGGGGAGGTCGATCGAGCGAAGCAAGATCGGGAGGGGGTGGGTGAACGAAGCGTTGCGCGTGCTACCGGATCGGCGTTCTGTGCAACACGCGGCGAGCCCTCCCCCGGCCTTCGGCCGACCCCTCCCACTCCGCTTCGCTCCGCGGGAGGGGAGGTTTTTTTACCCCCTCTCCCGGCGAAGCCGGGGGAGGTCGATCGAGCGAAGCAAGATCGGGAGGGGGCCGGTGAACTGCGGGACGAGGGTGTTATTGGATCGGCGTTCTGTGCAACACGCGGCGGGCCCTCCCCCGGCCTTCGGCCGACCCCTCCCACTTCGCTTCGCTGCGCGGGAGGGGAGGATTTTTACCCCCTCTCCCGGCGAAGCCGGGGGAGGTCGAGCGAGCGAAGCAAGATCGGGAGGGGGCCGGTGAACGGAGCGTTGCGAGTGTTACCGGATCGGCGTTCTGTGCAACACGCGGCGGGCCCTCCCCCGGCCTGACGGCCGACCCCTCCCACTCCGCTTCGCTGCGCGGGAGGGGAGGTTTATATTGCCCTCTCCCGGCGAAGCCGGGGGAGGATTCCTGAAGCAGCCATGTCAGGGTTCGTTCTGAGCTCTGTCATACAGATGTCGGGCCGCTCGTCCGCTGATCGTCTGACAGCGAATCAGTTCCTCAGCGATCAGCTGCACAGCGCGCCAGTTTCCCGCCTGCTGCAGCAGATTTTCTGTTCTTGACAGCATTCGTCGAGCCAGACGTTCGGCCTGCTTTTCTGCTCCTCCCCGCATCATGGCCAGTCGCCGTACTCCCTGCAGATCAAGAGCGGCACCAGGCCAGTTATAAGATCCGGCAATGACGGCTTCCGCAGCGACACCCGCCAGCAGGATCAGCATATCCGCTTCCAGACGATCATCGGATGGTCGATACACACCCTTATCGACAGCACAATGCCCCAGCCGCTTCTGATCAGGCTCAATGCTGACTCGCTGAATCGGTCGACCAAAGATCAGAGCCATCACGGCATGGCCCGCTTCATGGAAGGCCGTATGGAGATCAGCTGACGAATCGGACATTCCGGTTCCAAAAAGATTCAGATTGTAACAACAAAGCCCGTTGAACTAACGGATGAACTGCTGGAGATAATCGTCAGGAAAACCGACCTGTTCGTAATGGCGGCGGCACATGTCAATTTTCGTAAAAACGTCCTCATACCCCTGATGACGGCCCCATGGATCGACATAGTACATCACTCCGTTGACCTGAAACAATGTAATCATTTCCTCGACATCATCCGGCACAACCAGAGTATGAGTTTCCCCGGGCGGTTCATAGACGTAGCTGCCTTCTGTCGCGACCCAGTTGTGTTCAAGATAATGCCACTTTCCTTTGATGACATATCCATGCACCGGGTTCGGGTGCCGGTGTCGGCTGAGCACTCCCGCGCGTCGCACTCGCAGCAGATTCACCCAGTAGCCGGAACTCACATTCAGGCAGAGAGGACGAAACCAGACATTTTCCGCCTGCGGTACCCAGATGCGTTCATCCTCCGGTAACGCCGGAGACACAACGATTTCGTTTCGGGCATCGGCAGGCATTGCCAGCTGATATGGAAGCCTTGAGTGATCCTCGCTGCTCATTGTCTTCGCCCCCTGATATATTCGCAGATTTCTCAGAATTTCCCGGACAAAATCAATTCAACAGTCAGGCAGAATTCAACAGATGGAGTAACCACCGTCAACAGTCAGGACGGATCCGGTCACGAACGATGCCGCTTCCGAGGTTAAGAACAGCACGGGCCCGACAAGCTCTTCAGGACGTCCCCAGCGTGCCATCGGAGTTCGCGACAGAATGACCTGTTCGCGCTGCTGATCGTCCCGCAGCGGCTGAGTCATCCGCGTTTCAAACCAGCCGGGTGCTATTGCATTGACGCGGATGCCGTCAGCCGCCCATGCAATCGCAAGAGATTTTGTGAGTTGCACCACACCACCCTTGGACGCCGCATATCCCGGGACGACACCGCCGCCAAAGAAGCTCAGCATCGAAGCGATATTGACAATCGATCCTTTGGCACTCGCCAGCTTTTCACGTGACGCCAGACACATGCTCATCACACCCGTCAGATTGACATCCAAAACCCGCTGAAACACGTCCAGCTGAAATTCGGCCGTTCGAGCAATGACACCAGCTGCGTTAACCAGCGCGTCCAGCCGATCGATCGAGTTCAGAAGATCTGACACTGCAGCGGAATCCGTCACATCCAGCTCAGCGATTTTCAGACTCGTATCCAAAACCATACGATGGGACACCTGCTCAGCCCCGATTCCGACAGCAATGACATTCCATCCGGATTGGGCGAACCCCTGTGCGATGGCCAGACCCAAACCACTGGTCCCACCGGTTACAAGCACCGTTTTCATAATGACTCTGCCCTGCCTTTTTTTCAATCAGGACTACTTGGAGTGTTGCGAGTGTTGCGAACGATCAGGCCGTGGGTCTCATAAGCCACTGTCTCAACATGATAAACCACCGACTTTCGCGGGTACGCAGACTTTGACTGGCGATGCCCTCTGATACACAATACACGCCCTGCAAGCCTGCGCCGAATGATGAAAGCGAATTGAGAAAAGCGGCTGGATTTGTGAACGGAAGCGGGAAACCTGAAAATCCGCAGTCGGAAAAGCTCAAAGGTTCGGAAAAGCTCAAAGGCCATTCAATCCATGTCACGAGAAGACAATTTAAAGCTGCTGCACCAGTACACAGAGAGCATCAGCCTGTTTCGCCACATGCTGGCTGTCGAAGCGGCCGTGCGAGCCTATGCGGTAAAATTTGGGGAAGATGTGGAGAAGTGGGCAACCGTTGGTCTGCTGCACGACTTTGATTACGAACGCTGGCCGGATCCTCCCGATCATCCATTGAAGGGCGCCGAAATTTTGCTGGCGAACGGATACCCCCCGGATGTGATCTATGCCATCAAATCACATGCCGACTATCTGCCCGACTGTCCGCGAGTTTCCCGGCTGGATAAAACTCTGTACGCCTGCGATGAGTTATCCGGATTCGTTACGGCCTGTGCACTCGTCCGCCCGGAACGCCTTGAAGGACTGACACCCAAAAGTGTTCGAAAAAAGATGAAACAGGCCTCGTTTGCCGCTGCCGTGCGACGTGAAGACATCGTTCGAGGTGCGGAAGATCTGGGGGTCGACCTGGATGAACACATTGCGTTCGTCATTGCCGCGCTTCAGCCGATCGCTTCCGAACTGGGGCTGGTCCCCGAAGAGCCGCGCGAAAATCCGTCCTGAGAATTGCAGAGCGTGGGCTGACCTCCGGCGAGCGGAGTGGCGTCAGCCCTCCGAGGACCGCGCAACTGCGATTTTGCGATTCCTGCTTCCCGGATGATCCGGATCTCACAGGGATAAATGACGGGCCAGAGTGCCGATCCTACAACCGGGCTGAAGGCAGGAATTGCACTCGATGAGCTGACGCCACGCCGTTCGCCTTTGCGAATCGTCTCAATTTGAAACATCTGTTCTCATTTTGAATCACACTATCACTTTGGCCCACGATCCTTCGGTGGTCGCTGAGCGGTCACGGCGATGGAGGGTGCGGACAATGCCCGCATTGAGCAAACGACTGCCCGCGTACCTTTTAGCATGGGTGAAGGCGCCTGAACTAAAGAGCCGTGGCACAAAACTTGCTGCCACGTTGATATACGTTTATCATGCCCTCATTAAAACCTGCGGTTGATGACGAACGACGATCGTTGATTTTGGTCGGGCAAGTCACACGGTTGCACAGACATCGCTCCGGCAACTTTCCATTTTGACATGTTGAAGGAAAACGACGAATGAAGAACAGATTCTCTGGATTGGTACTCAAAGCCGCTGCTGCGATTATGCTGCTGGGCGGGCTGAGTCAGCAGGCGGACGCGGCGGCTGTCTTTGTTGGCAGCTGGCGGGTTGACGCCGGTCCAAGCTGGTTTGGCTCCCCGCCAAATGGCCCATTGGCCTATACGGCACAGGAAGCTGCCGCGCTGCTGTTTGGTGGCGTCGCATCGGACTATGCAATTTCCACCGTCGATTCAAATGTCGCGAACATCAACAACATGGGTTGGTATTCGGTTATTGGATATTCTGGTAATCAGAACAATGGTGGCTCGATTCTCGCCGAAAACTATTCCAGCAAGTATCTGGGACTGTACTACGGTCCAACACAGGGCTATGCGTCGCAGGACCCAGGTGCCGCAGCATCCGCTTACGTAAACGATAACGCCAGAGGTGCTCAATTCACCAACTACGCGTTCCGTCTCACTGCAGACGTAGTGCCTGAGCCAGGTTCGATGGTTCTGTTCGGACTGGGTGCCGTTGGTTACGGTGTTGTGAGTGTTCGTCGTCGTCGCAGTAATGCCTGATTGCCGAAACGACCATCATGCTCAGGAGAGCGTGAGTCTCTGAGTCAGTAGAAGCCATTCGGAAACGAATGGCTTCTTTTTTTTTTTGGTTCAGCGCGAAATGAAGTGCGAGGATCGGAATCGTTGTTTAGGCCGCTCATGAACACTGATGAACGCTAATAATGGCTCATGGTTTCTGAGGTCCAGTCGCTGCTCGTCCCGAAGAACTCGTCGATCAATGACAGCATGAGTGTCCAATACGGATGAAGCCATTGTTTCTCCACCTTTTTTAATTGATCAGCGTTCATTGGCGTTCATCAGCGGTTGAAATTCATGTCTTCTCCCCATGCTCTGTTTGGCTGACGCTTACGTCCGGCCATGGAGATCCCTCGCTGTTTCATTCGCTTCGTCCTGAGTCGCGCACTTCATTTCCCGCAGAACCTTTTTAACCACAGATCGCACAGAGAACACAGATGAATCGCACGGATGTCTCATGCGTGACGCGGGCACACCGTTATGGGCGCTGAGCCGTTTGTGACCCACTTCCGGAAGTCGAATTTGGCAGAAAAATTTCAGGGCAGAAAAATGAATCGAAGACGAATGCGGGATATTCGGCGAAGTCGTCTGCCAGACAGATCTTCCATGCTGCCCAAATTTTTCTGCCCAAAAAATCTTTCTGCCAACGGCCCTCAATCTGCCCGGACAGCCGAACATGGACTCGCCATTCCCGCGAAACTCACTGCGACCGTTCAACTGCGAATCACGTACTCGCAGGCAAACTGACTGAGTGACGGTGTGATTCATCCGCGATATCCGCGGTTCATTCAACCTGATTTTAACGGCTCTGCACGATTCGAAGTGCGAGGATCGGAATCGTTGTTTAGACCGCTCATGAACACTGATGAACGCTAATAATGGCTCATGGTTTCTGAGGTCCAGCCACTGCTCATCCCACAGACCTCGCCGAGCAATGACAGCATGAGTGTCCAATACGGATAATGCCATTGGTTCTCCACTTTTTTTGCATTGATCAGCGTTCATCACCGGTTGAAACTCATGTCTTCTCCCCGTTCTCTGTTTGGACCTGGAATGCAATAAGTTTCCGCCATAGTCGCCTTTCGCTCCGCGAAAGTGCATCCTTTTGCGGAGCAAAAGGCGACACTTATTACCTGACAGCGACTAACCACATTATTCGTCGTCGTCATCGTCATCATCTTCCGGTTCCGGCGGATCGTCGAGCCGGGAGAAACCGATGATATCTTCCACGTGTTCTGCAATTTGACACAGTCGACCGAGAACTCGAATTTGCAGCTGAGTCAGAGCACCTCCAATGGCATCGGCGGCTTCAAGAATTTGGATCGGCTCCTCTTCATCCGGAAGTTCCTTCAGCAGGTACTCGGCCAGAGTGATATCACTTCGAGCGTGATCGAAGGGGTATTTCAGAGATTCCACAGATTCACGCAGATCAGAGATGTGGCCGTAAAGATCGGCCATCTGAGCTTTGACTTCATTGACCAGCGGCTCCTTCCCGGAATTTTCAGACAGCAGCACCAGCAATCGCTGAAGAGTAATCTGGCCATCGCGGATATCCAAAAGTTGTCCAAGTCGCTCATTGACGTGAGCAAACATGGTCAGAAGCTGGTCAATCTCCGACAGCAGAATACCCAGTTCACCGAGTCGGGCTTTCATGCTGGGAGTTCGAGCAAGCTGCAGCCCCGCATACAAACGTGCAGATGCGGCCTGCTCAAACGGAACCATTCGGCCTTCCGCCTCGTCCTGAAGATTCCTCGCCGACGTCTCTGCTGTGACAATTTCGTTACGGGATGTCAGCGAGATACTAAAATCGGAAGCACGCACACGCACACCTGCCTTCGTCAATTTGCTGGCGAGTGTCGTTTCAATCAGGCGAGTATCAGCGTCATCAAATTTCTTAAAGGCCACCTGCCAGGCCACGATTTTCTTCAGCATTGTCTCGCGTGCAGACCTCAGCTTACCAACCGTTTGCTTCACATCGGCGGGCATGGTACGTGCTGCGGAAGGAGTGGGAAACGGACGATACCACGACCAGTCTCCCTGGAAAAATCGGCGAAGTGCTTTGAAGCTCTCCAGCTGCTGCTTTTGACGTTCAACCAGTTCATCCACCGAATGGATCTCTTCCTTCTTCAGGTCTTTTCCAAAAATCTCCTTGTAAAAATCCCACGTCACAGCGCGGGAATGAAAGTCGAAACGTCGGAACAAAACGGCGGCAGGACCCGGTACTCGAAAAATTCCGGCGGTCTGCTCTTTCTCTGCGCTGGCAATTCGCTCGCTGTCCGCCGGATGAGTATCAAGTATTCCGGTCTTTGAACGGGCAATTGCTTCGTCGATTTTGTCAGACACTCTTTTCGGCAGTTGTTCAGCATTAATCATGATCAACCGGGGAAGATTGTCGCCCAGCCGCCCTTCACTGTAAAAGCTGCCGAGATCGCTGAGTGCCCCCTGATTGGCCACATTCAGAATGGCCAGACGTCGCGCAGTCCGTGCGAATGTTTTGCTGCCCGCCAGGTGTGCCTCATGACGATCGGCGTCAAACTCCATCTGTCGCAGCATATATCCGCTGACTGCATGCCCCATCATCATCAGCACCCACAGTATTTTCCGTGTGAGCCAGACGGAAAACCGGGTCAGATAGAAAACCCAGCCAATACGAATATCGATTCCCTGCGACCAGTTCTCCAGCCGCTCATCCCATTGATCGCGTTCATAAACAACTCGGGTAAACCAGTAGCTGATCGTACGAATGATATAAGTCAGCCTCATCCCGGCCCCCTGAGCGAAGTGGCCGAATTCGTGAGCCAGCACTCCGGCAAACTGACGAAGCTCCAGCCCGGCCACCAGAGGCATACCAATCGTCAGCACCAGATTGTTTCCGAAAAGGCTGAGCATCCCTTCGCCAAAACTGGCGCTCGCGTTGACGTTGCAGTCGATGTCGATTCGTCGAGGACGGGGAGCACGTACTGCATCACAGATTCGGTCGACAAACTCGAACAGCAACGGTTCATCATCCGGCTTCAGAGAACGCCGTCCTCCATCACTCGCAGGTCGGGAAAAGAACGGTTTCAGCATGAAAAGAATGAGTATGCCGCCTGCAAAAATCGGAGCAAGATACAACAGGATTGCGAAAACAATGGCTCGCCCGCTGTTGCGCCCTGAGGTCGAAGCACCGGCGGCCGATATCATCGACATGTGATTTGTGGCGTGATAGAACACCGTCCATCCCACCACACCAATCAGTGCTGCATAGAGCACTGGCATCAGAAGCATCACAAAGGCGACGAGCAGGATTCCGAATCGATAAGACAGAGGGATTGGCACCAGATCAATTTCGTCGAATTCAAATGCCCCCATGATTTTCTTTTTGATATCCTCGTAACTGCCTGTTAGCCTGACGGAGGATTCAGGTGGCGAATCCGGCTTCACAGCGATTTTGCGCACCGGTCCTGCCTGATCCTTAATGACAGCCGGTACCGCTTCAACGATTTCCACAGCTGGCAGTGCTCTGCCCTTCGGTTGCTCCACTGATTTCGTACTGGGAGGCGGTGAGTCGCTCCTGACCAGCTCCGATGCTCGCCGGGCATCCTCTGTGACAGCAGTCGCACGAATGACACGTGCCACCGGAACCGCCGAGCCAGTGGGCCGAACATTCTGTCCATCCACAGCGTCGCCAGATTTTATAGTGGCGGCAGGCTTTACAACAGCAGCAGGCTTCACAGCAGCAGTCGGATCGGATGCCGGGACCGGTTTCCTGACCGGGACAGATTCACCTGTCGCCTGCGGTACCGTGACCACCGCCTGACATTTGACACAGCGAATGCGTTTGCCGGCAAGCTCGTCGCGAACTGCAAACTGCCCGCTGCAGGAAGTACAAAGAATGGTAATGGGCATTCGAGGAATCTGCCTGGGTGGAATGAATCAGAGTCTGCAGGACAGGGGAAGCATGAAGGAAAACGACCGATCAGTAAAGTTCACGCAATGGATTGGTCAGGTTTTATTCGCTCCGCAATGCTTCAATCGGATGAAGCATTGCAGCCCGCCGCGCCGGATACACTCCGAAGCCGGTTCCAACAATCAGGGCAACAATCACAGCAATCACAGGAGCATAGAATGTAATGATCGTTGTTCGTCCCGACAGCCAGCTGATGACGGCAGGAGCCAGCAGGCCCAAAATGGCACCCAGCATGGCACCTGTCAGCGACAGCAGTGCCGTCTCGATCAGAAACTGTGAAACAATATCAAATCGTTTAGCGCCCAGAGCCCGGCGAATACCAATCTCCCGGGTACGTTCGGTGACCGTAGCCAGCATGATGTTCATAATGCCTATCCCACCCACCAGCAGCGAAATTCCTGCCGTAGATCCGAGCAGCAGACTGAAGATTCGCTGAGTCTGTTCGGCCTGTTCAAGGAGTTCCAGTGGAATTGTGACGGCAAAGTCTTTTTTCGGGTGAAAAATGCTGAGCATGTCGTTCAGCACCCGGGCAGTCTGACGGACGGCTTCCCGATCGGCCACCTGAACCGTAATCTGACTCAGTTCAATCCGTTCCATCGACTGGCTGCCAGACGTCTCGTAGACAATCATTTCTCCGAATCGAGCACGGTCAGTGGTGACAGGAATATAGACGTCCCGATTAAAATCCTGGGCGCTCAGGCTGGACCCGGCTCCGCCTGACGGGGTCCTGTAAGAGGTCACTCCAACAATTCGATAAAAATGATTGGGGCCAATGCGGACGGTCTTCTGCAGCGGATCTTCAAACGGAAAAAGCTTCTCTGCCAGCTCCGCTCCGATGACACACACATTCTGAAACCGTGAAAGATCGACAGGCTCCAGAAATCGCCCGGTCTGGATCTCTGAGGAGGTCAGATCGAGATACTCGGGAGTGGCTCCAACGACTCGCCCTTCAATCGCTCGATTCAGATGTCGAATCTCCTGACGAAATTCTCTCAGAGGAGTCGCAGCCACGGCAGACTTCAGTGTTGTGCGAATACGATCCAGATCGTCCCAGGTGAGCCCATAAGCGAGCACAAACTCGGTTCCGCTGTTTGTACCCTGAACATCATTGACCGGCTTTGTGCTGCGAACAATGATGTTTCGAACACCCAGTGATTCGATCTGCTTCTGAGCTTCATAACTGGCGCCTTCCGCAATGGCCAGCATAATAATGACCGATGCCACTCCAAACACAAGCCCCAGCATCGTCAGCATCGAGCGCAGCTTGTGCAGCAACAGGCTCTGACAGGCCGTCCGAATCAGCGGAAAAATGATTCGAAACCAGGACAAATAATTCATGATCATTGATGAAGCTGATGATTAGGCTGGCTGTACAGATTTTATTCGGGAACCATTTACTCAGGAAACATGGTGATTATTCGGGAACCATCGTGACGGACGGCGTCTCTGCAGTCGTCTCTGATTTCCCCGAAGCACTCTGCCCGGCGTCAGTTGATGTGTTGTCTGAAAGGGAATCTGTTTTGAATTCATCAGCCAGCTCTTTCAACTGGTCGCTGTCTTCGACGATCCCGTCGTCGGACGACTCTTCCGCTGCGCGAGTACGAGCATCCAGCGCAACAACATCGCCGGCTGAGACTCCGGAAGTCACCACAATCAGACGGTTGTTGGTCTGTCCGACTTCCACCGGCACCTTCCGGAAACGCTCTTCTTCCCGAACGTAAACAAACTGTTTATCCCGGTTTTCAGCAATCGCCTGAACCGGGACAGCCAGCACATTCACCAGACTGTCGACGAGGATCTCAACCTCAGCCGTCATACCGGGACGCAGCGCCACTTTAGCTGGTTCGTCAAGCACAACAATTGTGGTGTATTCCTTTACTCCACCCCCAAAATAACCATCCGACTTGCTCAGCTGTGAAACACTCTTCACAGTCCCGGTGAACGACTGATTCGCAAAAGCGTCTACCCTGATAATGGCTCGCTGCCCGGCGGCAATTCGTTTGACTTCGGATTCATGCACTTTCACCTTGACCTGCATGAGTGACATGTCCGGAATAAAGAAAACAATCTGCCGTTCGTAAACGGTGCTGCCTTCGCGAATACGTCTTGATTCGCTCCACCACTCCTCGTTGGCATAGGCAACGACGCCGGACTGCTTGGCCACAATTTCACATCGGCCCTTCTGTCGAAGCTGTTCTGCCAGGTCTTCTTCCTGAATTTTCAGCTCTGCTTCTGCACCCGAAAGAGCACTTTCCGCCTTTCTCAGATTGGCGGCTGCGGTGGACTTTGAGCGTTCGAGTTTTCTTTTCGCTTCGTTCGCTTTCTCCTGTAGTTCCGTCAGTTTGCGGCGATGCTCATAATTGATCAGAACATCGAGCTGCCGCTCATCCCGGGACAAATTGAATGTGGCTCGCTCAACTTCCTGTTCGGCAACCCGTACCTGCTCGGGCTCGCGAAAGCCCTTTTTCAGAAGTTCGCGCGTATTCTTCAGCGCGTCTTCTGCCTTTTCCTTTTCCACTTTGGCGAGGGCAATCTTCCCTTTGAGATCGCTCAGTGTCACCAGATGGTCGCCTTTTTCATATTTTTCCAGATCCAGATCCGCCAGTGTCAGCTCCAGCTGAGCGGCCGCCACTTCGCTGACTCCCGTGTTTCTCTGTACTTCGAGTTCCTGCTTTTTCGTTTCTACATTCCCGGCAGCCTGAGCCACTTCAAGACGTTCTTCGGCGATTTCCTTGTCGATTCCGGAAGCATCAAAGCGAACGACGACGTCGCCCTCCTTTACAGTCAAACCTTCTTCCACGATAAAAATAATCTTGTTCTCGCGTCCCTCAATCTCACACACTCCATTCACTGTCTTCTGACTCTCCAGAGTCCCGCGTTCTGTCACTGTTATTCGAAGACTGGAAGGAGCAATCGTCCAGATCAGTGAGTCGTCAGTTTCGGCCAGGGCGGATCGCTGCACGATATACCACGCGGATGTGGATCCCACAGCCAGCAGAGTACCGGCCAGCAGGAATCGAATTGTGTTTCGTGTCACGCTCATAATCTGCCCCGTAGCTCTTTTGCAGCAATGACTCGCTTCAGGTCACACACGGTTATGCGCGATCAGGCGAAATGTGCCATGCTCTGTTCGAAGTCGGTTCGATGTGCGAACAGAAGCAGTCTCCGGCAATTCAACTTCCTGTTCTTCCGGTGCTTCCCGCAATTCCTCAATTCCTTCGCCCGATTCAAGGATCATACTGTCAAAAGTCTGACCGTCATTCATCCATCCTCCCTGATCGTCTATGAACAGCATACCGAGAGTGCGATACAATTCCATTCTTGATGTCTCATAACTGACCCAGCTTCCAATCAGACTGTTTCTGGCCCGTAAAAGGGATTGCAATGCTGTCAGCAGGTCGCGTGTCAGGTTAGAGTCCGGCTCGGTTGAATTCCGCAGTTTCAGCTGAGCTTCCTCCACCTGCCGAGCCGCCGTGATCAGCTGTTGTCGTGTGATTTCAAACTGAAAACGATCGAGTTCCAGCCTTCGCAGATTCACACCCACTTCAAATACGATTCCGTCCCGAGCCTCCATGAAGTCGCGACGAGCCTGCTGATAGGCAATCTGAGAGGCTCGCCAGACATTGCGTTCGGCCATTCTGTTTAATGGTCCATCGAACTGCAGTCCGGCGCTGAAACGACTGGCAGACTGATCGAATCGAACGGGATTCCTTTTTCCCGGATCGGTTCCAATATCGGCGTTCAGCACCAGATCCAGATCGGCCTCCAGCAAATCCGCATTTACTTCGGTGCGACGATAAGCGTCCACAACCTGGGCCAGCTGGTTTCTCAGATCCAGGCGATTCTGCAGTGCAATCCAGACGGCCGTTTCCTCACGAATCTCCAGAGGCTTCACCTCAACCATAAAAACGCGAACCTGAGTTTGCACCACGAACAGGTCCGCCAGCCTCTGACGCAGAATCTCGCCCGTCAGCTGTACCAGATTATTGAGTGCCAGCAGCCGATCATCCTGCTTTATCGCCGACGAGGAATTGTTCAGCAGTGTCTGCTCAACAGCTGCCTGTTCCCCGATATCTGCCATCATTTGACGCAGTCGGTCGGCGAGATTCATTCGGCGTTCGAATTCAGAAATGCGTTCATCATCGTCATCCAGCGTCCTGATCTTTGCCTGCTCTGACTCAAGCTGCTCGAGCCATCGTGCCATATCGGCTCCGACCAGTTCAATCAGGGGCATGGTCTGTCGCCCAAGATCAGCAACCTCCTGCAGAAATGCGGAAAGTTCCTCGGCAGCCGGAAGAACTTTTTCGTCGTACTGAAGCAGACGAATTCGCAAATCGTCATTTCGGCGAGTCAGTTCATCCAGGCGGGAGTCATTCAGCTCAAACAGCTTCAGCTCACTGTCATCCAGTTTTGTGGAAAGCGATGGAGGCAGCCCAAGTTGAATTCGGAATCGTCCCATCGCATTTCCATACGCCTGAACGGCGGACAACAGACTCAATCGCCCCTGTTCATAATCCTGATAAACCTGATCCACCTGAAACTGAGAAACAAGACCCGCGGCCGCCAATGCTTCATGTTCCTGCAGGTTCCGGCGAAGACTCTGCAGATTGGATTCCTGATTGCGAATCGCCTGAACCACACCCAGCAGTCCCAGATAACCATCGGTGCCAATCGTATTGACATAAAACGTCTGGCGAAACCGGGCGAAATCACGAACGGAATATAAGAGTCGACGCTCAGACTGTGTCAGTGACTCAAGCTGAACTTCTCGAAATGCACGGCGCATCAGCGGCTGAAGGAACTGAAACGACAGTACCGAACTCACCGACGACTGCCCACTGCTGAATTCCCAGACCATTGCATTGGAAAAATCGGCCAGTAACTGACCGCCTGACGCAAAACGCCTGCTGAATCCCAGCGAATCTGTCACTGACAGGGATCGGGAACCAGCCGGGACTTTCCCCAGGCCGGTTCGAGTAGCCTCAACTCCCGCTCCTCCCACCCACTGAGTATCGAAACGAAATCTCTCAAGTGAAACCGGCAATGCTGTCAGATAAACATCCTCCACAGCAGTCTGATATTCGCGGCTGTGAAGCAGCGCAAGCTCCATGGAAGTACGGCGACTCAGAGTGACAACTCCATCACCATCGGCGGGCAACGCCGATTTCCAGTGGTCAAATTCAACATCCGGAAGCGAGCCTCGCTTCTGCCAGACTCGTGAGCCATGTGAACGATAAGGATCATTCATGTAAATCGATGCCGCAGAATCATCAGGCGGCAGCGGACCACAGTCCGGGTTTGACAAATCCGCCATTCGGGAATGACTGGCAGCCTGAACCGGACGATCAGGCAGAAAATACTCGGCTGATACGCGTTCGGATATCAGTTGTTCTGCGTCCCGATCCGCCTGCAGTCGATAGGCCCTCCGACTGCAGCCACTGCAGAATATCACTGCGAGAATCGCCAATGCGATCCACTGGCCGCGCCGGTTAATGGTGCCTGAAGCATGGATCATGTCGATCAATCAGATTCGGTCGAAACTGCCGGTGAAGACGGTATTGACGATCACACCCATGCGCTATCGGTTGAGCTGTTCCTGCGTCTCAACGACAGCACAATCCGGCGACGACACTTCCACCAGCAAACTGCCACCCGGCCGGAATACCTTTCGCAGCCGGAATAACCGGGTCGCCGACCCACTGTTCGGTATCAGACCCCAGCGTCCCCGGCACAGACGGAGGAGCGCGTACGTCAGCCGATTTGTCTGAAAGAAACCGGAATTCTGGCGGATTTCTGTTGAAAAACGAACAACTGCTGATCTCGTGGACGAACTCTCGCCGCCAATAAGCGCCATGGAATGAGCAGCCGTGCGTCGTCCCAGGCAGACTTCTGACGACCGCTTTGTGAAGCATTGAATTTTGGGTAGTGGATCTTGCAAAAGGTCCTGCAGCCTGGGGATCTTTAGCAAGATCCACTACCGCCAACCCGAACCCTTTATCCTGACGGAGCACTACCGGGGAATTCCGTCTATCGCGGAACAGTGATCACTTTCAAATCATCGAAGTACAACGAGCCGGTGGCGCCATTCAATCCGATCCGCACAATCATTTCCCTCGCCGCGGCAGGTACGACAACCGTCGATCGAGTCTTCTGCCAGCCGAGACTCCCGCGCCATCGCCCCAGCGCTGTACTGCCAACTTCGCGTCGAATGTGATCATAGAAGTGCACAACAACAGCTGCCTGATCCGCCGGGCCGGGCCCGGGCAGCACGGAATCATACCGAACCCAGTAGTCCAGCTGCAGACTGCCTATTTTTCGACCATCAATCGCTGTTCCCTGCAGAGCCTGAGCCAGCTGCCCGGCTTCACGATTTTCGAACTTCACACAGTAACTTCCCTGCATGGGTTCATTATCAGATATCTCGACCAGTCGCTGATAGTGCCACCCGTCAACTCGACCATCTGAGTTTTCATCGAGTTCAAAAGATCCGTTCACAATCTCGGGACGCGTTGGATCAGGAAGTACACGTCGCAGATTCTCAGACTCACCAGTCATTGGAACAAACAGAGTTGAAATCAGTCTCTCCCGCTCAAGTTTGCCATCCTGCTTCTTCAGCAGATAGAACGACTGCTGGTAACGTTCCCCGACCGGAATAATCATTCGGCCGCCTTCCTTCAGTTGCTCCACCAGGGGTTCGGGAATGCTTTCCGGCGAACACGTTACGATAATGCGGTCGAAGGGCGCATGTTCGGGCCAGCCTTTGTATCCGTCACCATCCAGAACATGGACATTGTCATATCCCAGAGACTTCAGTCTCTTCTCCGCGGCCTTCGCGAGGGGAGAAACAATTTCAATTGTATAGACCTCACGCACAATCTCCGCCAGCACGGCTGCCTGGTATCCGCTGCCAGTACCTATCTCCAGCACCTTGTCGTCAGGTTTTGGATCCAGCGTCTCTGTCATATAAGCAACAATATAAGGCGGGGAGATCGTCTGCTGATTTCCGATCGGCAATGCGGCATCCTGATAGGCCTGCTGCTTCAGATTGCCGGAAACAAATTCATGTCGCGGAACCTTTCGCATGGCCGCCAGCACGGTCGGATTGGTAATTCCTTCCGCCTCAATTGCTGTCGTCACCATTTTCTGCCGCAGTTCGGCATAGCGATCCTGAGCAGATGTCCGATCGATCAGCGCCAAAGCAGTAAACAAAAACGCTGCACGCAGACAATTCTTCAGAGCAGTCATCCTGTGACTCCCGCAGCAGGGCACAAACAGATTAAATCGAACCGGCAAAATGGGGTATAAGCAGTCAGAGAGCTTATCGCAAAATCCGTCCGGGAGCGAGCCAGCAAATCAATGCTGTCAAATGCGTCTCAGGGACCGGCTGCATACTCCCGAAAGGCAACGAGAATGCGTCCGGAACGATTCCGAACAGATCGCCGTCACTTGTCAACATCGAGCGGCCCTGTAGTCACAAAAATCATCGCTTCAGAATATCAAAAATCGAAGAGTCAATTGGTGTCGGCACTTACGATGCCTCGACGAAGAGAGCGTCACGGAATCACGATTCGGTCGTTTGACAGTTGGAGTCATCACGTTACCATCGCGGACGTTGAGTGAGTGAGCAGCTCGCGACGAATTCTGCACTCGGCGCGAGCAATTTTCCTGTCATTAATTCTGCCATCTGCAAGTACCGCCCAGCCGCATGTCGGCCTGCAGGCGACGAAGTGCGCCACTATAGCGCCCCGCGTCTGCCGAACCGGGGGGAGGCTGCGCGCTGGCAAAATGGAGGGGTCGCATGACGCAGCCCGTATGTCACGACGACTTTGACATAGCGGTATTGCCGGGTAACGCGGACGATCTGCATGCGTGTTCCGCCATCACGGCGGCACCCGGTGCTGATACAGCACCCGATCCGGAGGTGCTGCTGAATACAGTCCGCGAAACTGTCGGTGATCAGAACTTTCAGCACTGGTTCCATCGACGAACCCGGCTGCAGATCCACGGCGACCAGCTGACCGTCCATGTTCCAAATCCGTTCATCCTGAACTGGCTGCTGAAACGCTTCAGACCACAGCTGACCGCAGCAGCTCAGCGAATCCTCGGACCTTCCGGCACCTGTCAGTTTGAGGTTGATTCGAGCCTGCTGACTCAGTCACCAGACTCGGTGCCGAGAGATGCAATCGCGCTTAAGTCCGGCACACGAACGTCAGCAAACGGACGAACGGTGGAACCTGCTGCGGAGGATCATCTGAAATCCGGCAGCGGCCCCATGGAAATTGCCCACGCCGGGAACCAGATAATCCATGCGATGACCACAGGATCCGGAAATCCAGGCCGGCGCAGGTTTCGCTCGTTTGATACATTCATCTCCGGGGACTGCAACGAACTGGCTGTGGTTGCCGCAAAACAGGTCGCCGCCTCGCCAGGCGAACGATATAACCCTCTGTATGTTCATGGAGGTACGGGAACAGGAAAAACTCACCTGCTGGAAGCGATCTATACGGAAGTTCGACGACGTCGTCCTCAGACAAATGTTGTTTACCTGAGCAGCGAGTCCTTTACGAACTACTTTACGTCAGCACTCAGTTCACGCACAGTTCCCTCGTTTCGTCAGCGATTTCGCTGCGTGGACGTTCTGCTCATCGACAATGTAGAGTTTCTTGATAATAAGCGAGCCACACAGGAAGAGTTTCTTCATACCATCGTGCAGGTGATCGAACACGGAGGTCAGGTTGTGGTGTCCTCTGACCGCCACCCCAGACTATTGACCAAACACAGAGAAGAACTGACAACTCGCTTCATGAGTGGTCTCGTTTGCCGGATTGAGAATCCGGATGATGCCACCTGCAGTCGAGTTACTCGCTCTCTGGCAATGACTCTGAAGGCAACCTTTACAGAGGAATCTCTCGACTATGTCGCCCGACGCTGTCGAAAGAATGTCCGCGAAATTCAGGGTGCTCTGAACAGCCTTGACGGCCACTTCTCCCTGAGCGGTCGTCGAATCACCCTGAATGTCGCCCGCGAGATCCTCGGTGAGCTCACCCAGGAATGTCGCAGACTTGTTCGTATCAGCGATGTTGAGAAAATCATTTGCGAAGCGTTTGGAGTGACATCTGCAGATCTCCGGTCTCAGAGTCGTCGTAAAGCCGTGTGCTTTCCGCGATCTCTGGCAATGTTTATGTCCAGAAAACTGACCAACGCCGCCTATCGCGAGATTGGTTCGTATTTCGGAGGACGTGATCACAGTACGGTTGTCGCAGCCGAACGTCGCGTCGCCGAATGGATTGAATCCAACACAGCCATCGGCCTGCCAACCTCCTGCTCAGGAAAAACGGTTGCTGATGTTGTGGAAGAACTGCAGTCGCGCCTGATGGCTCTGGCATCGTAGTGCCGACTTCAGTCGGCACTTGTGCTCTGTCAGGTCTTAAAATGCAGGTTGGACATTCCTGTCCGACTGCATTTCAACGGGCAGGAATGCCCATCGTACTCCGAAACGAAGTATTGACAGCGCAATCGTTTCGCGTCGGTGCAAATTCGTGACTAACGCTGCAAGAAGATTTCGGCAGAAAAATTTCAGGGCATAAAAATGAATCGCAGACGAATGCGGGAGGTCGGCGATGTCATCTGCCAAAGTGATCTTCCGATCTTCCAAAATTTTTCTGCCCAAAAAATCTTTCTGCCAACTGCCCTCAACCTGCTCGGACAGCCGAACATGAATTCGCCATTCCCGCAAAACTAGCTGTGAACATTCCACAGCGCATGATCTGCTCCCAGGCATACCGACTGAGCGACGGTGGGATTCATCCGCGATGTCCGCGGTTCATTCAACCTGATTTTTAACCACAGAGAGCACAGAGAACACAGATGAATCGCACGGATGTCTCATGCGTGACGCGGGCCCACCTCAATGGGCGATGAACCGTTTGTTACCCAATTCCGGAAGTCGGATTTGGCAGAAAAATTTCAGGGCAGAAAAATGAATCGCAGACGAATGCGGCAGGTTCGGCGATGTCATCTGCCAGACAGATCTTCTGCTCTTCCCAAATTTTTCTGCCAAAAAAATCTTTCTGCCAACGGCCCGCAGCCTGCCCGGACAGCCGAACATTGATTCCGCCAGTTCCGTACTTAATTCAGTATTGAGCCTGAACGGCAGGTATCGGAGTACCGGAAGCGCGATTCATCTGCTGAAGAGTCTGGTTGTATCCGTTTTCCAGGTTCTTCAGTTGCTGCTCATACTGTGTCAGAGGATCCGGAGCAACGACATTCGGACCGGAAGAATTCCCCGTTCCGGAAGCTGGATGCTGGAACGGCTGTTGTACGGGCCAGCCTGTTTGAGCCTGTGGCGATGGACCGCCAGGGGATGGGGCCGCGGCAAAGGCCCTGGGCTGCTGAGGTGACTGCGTGCCGGGTATGACAGTGGGCATGGCCGGCGCTGCAGGTGCCTGATACTGCTGAGCGTTCATCGCCTGCTGTTGAGCCCACTGTTGGGCAGGAAGTACATTCTGAGGCGGTGGAAACATAGCACCGTTCGTTGCTGTAATTACACCTGAAGACGTCGGCGGAAGTGCGGCCGATGGTACTGCGTACATTCCTGATACTGGATCAGACAAAGTCGAGGAACCATTGGAAGCAGCGGCGGGATTCTGATGAGATGCCGGCGGAGAATTCCAGCCGGCAGGGATCGCTCCCGGAACCATCGCTGGATTGGCACCGTTCACCAAATTCTGGGGGCTTCCGTTTTGTTGATACCCAGCCTGCGATGGCATTCCCTGCGATGGCATCCCCGGGCTGACTGGGAAAAGAGCGCCAGGGCCGGCATTTAATCCCGCCAGAGGAAAGTTTCGAAGTGCGTCACTGCCAGCACCGCCTGAAGCGTTGCCTGCAGGAGCCATGTTCGTCGGCACAGACTGGGGAGCAGTCGCGGAGAATGCTCCGGAGCCGCCCACAGGAATAATATTGCCGGTTTCCTGAGGTCTCTGGCCATATAAAGCACCTGACTGTGGTAACCCGGTTCCGTAATTTTGCGGCTGACTTTCAGCCGCCTGCATGGGCATCGCAGTCACCGGCGCTGAGTGACTCGCGGGAGAAGCAGGATATTGAGCAGAATTGCCTGGCCACTGTGCTGTCACAGGCGGATTTCCCGTCGGGACACCAGCCAGTGATCGTGGATCAGCGACCGGACTTGCCTGTTGTGGCAGATTTTCAGCAGTATAATCGGGGCGCCTCTCAACCATCGACTGAGCACGTTTCTGACGTTCCTGCTCGGCGAGCATCCTTTCGCGGGCTGCTATCGCCTGAACTTCCTCCAGCGTTGCATTGGCCTGCAAACGAGAAGCGGCAGACATTGCTCCGGAAGATGCCACAGGACCTGTTGGCAGAGCAGCCGAAACTCCGGGAGCGGCGGCAGTCGAAGAGGCGGTTGCCGAGGAAACTGGCTGTGCAGGCTGCTGGCTGGCAGCCAGAGAATCGGTTGACTGAACCTGTGACTCGAGCCGAACAAGTCGTATTCCCGCATCATCCGCCGAATATACCTGCCTTAAACGCGTCTCCGCTTCCGCTCGTTTTCCCTGGCGAAGAGCAAGCATCGCCAGATTCTCATGAGCCTTTTCGTGACGAGGATTGATTGCAACAGCCTGATCCAGATACAGCGAAGCTTCGTAGAATCGGTTCTGCAGCAAATATGAGTAACCCAGATCATTCAGCAGACCGTCATGCCGCGGCTGGCTTCTGAGTGCCTGCTTATAATGATATTCAGCCTCTGACCAGTTGCGGGATTTGTCAGCCAGCATCGCGAGGCCGTGATGGGCCGTCGCATGATCCGGAACGGATTCCAGCACCGATCGGAATGCGGTTTCGGCTTCTTCCCTTCGATCATCCCCCAGCGCCTTGACTCCCTGATCGATCAACTGATCCAGACGGGCAGATGCAACCGCAGGACCATCTGCCTTCTGGGACTTCGGCGGCTTTGCTGACTGCTCGTCCAGTTCCGGCACTGCGGTAACGCTGGCCAGCGGCTGGCTCTTTGCAGCAAACTCAGCAGATTCCTGAGCTCTGTCCTGCTTAAATGGGAACCATGAGAAAGTGGCATTTTCAGTTGTCTGGCAGCCCGACAGTAATGCGACGGAGATAAGGCTAAGCCAGCGAGAATGTTCTGGCATGACAGGCATCCATGCTTCTGAGAAACAGCAGAACGGCGACTTTCAATCGTGCAAATGCACATTGAAAACCCATTGGAATTCGGAGACAGGAAAACATTGAGAGAGAGATTTTCTGAAGAGAATTCAGCTTATAATTCAAAATTGGTGATTGTGTCGAGATGAGTTCTGGTGGCATTGCGGCAGAAGCTGCCGCACCACAATTCAGGCAATTTACGCAAAACAGAGGGAGCCGATTCCGCTCTCGGATCAATAAAAAATGGGCAGGCTCGTTTGAGCTGCCCATCAGATGATTGAAAGATCCAGGCGATCGGTCTTCACATGATCCCGCACCTGTCGCTATCACAACACAGATCTGCCTGCGAACAGACGATCAGAAACCGCCACCAAAACCGCTTCCACCACCGCCGCCGAATCCACCTCCGAGATTTCCTCGTGTGTTTCGAAACCGACCATAGTCCTGTTCGCCTTCCATGGAATTGATTCCGTTACTGTAAGGCTGTGACACAACCGTCCTCTGATCGGCATCCTGATTACCCAAATCGGTAAGGACACGAACAACCAGTTCCCGGCGAATCCGATCCAGTTCAGGATCCGAGTTGAACTTGTTTCTCTGCACGATGACCGGGAATGGTGCAGATGACATCCTCGCGGCGATCTCCGCGATATGATCTCGACCGTACGGCGTCAGTTCGCTCGAACTGTCCATGAATTCATTGTAATGAATCACGAAGTCTGCCGCTTCTCCGTTCGTTTCCATCATATGCCAGTGAGCCCTGCTGATGGCTCCCAGAGGCATCACATCAGGAACCGCCATGGATCGTGCCGCGCCAGTTCCGCAGAAGCACGGAATGCCGCAGCAACATCCCGCAAGCAGCCCGCAGGCTGCTGCAACGGCCATATGGATCTGTGTTGAGCGATGGAGTATACGCATGACTGAGTTCTTTCTGTCCGCCTGCCGCAGCGAACTCCGCTGTGGTGGGTGATTTGCCGTATCAGGATTTCACGACCGTCTTTCGCATGAACACTTCAGCACAACGCCCGCTGATTTTTCATGAACATTTTATTTCTTCGACCATCCCGCAGATCTGACATTTCCCGCTGGCTGATCTGGTTTGCCATTGCCCGATTCACTCTTGCGAAACATGGATGCCATACGAGCTCGCACAGTGGTTTTCTCTGCCTCCTTCGCCGGAGCGAGACTACCCTGAGCCGGATAACTATTTCCCTGGTAACTGGGCGGCACGGGCGGCAGTGGTGATGCCGGAATCGACTGCGGTGCAGGGTTAACTGGCATCATCCCCGGCGCTGACTGGTCAGGCTGCGTCGGAGCGGATGGGAACTGCTGAATAGTACCACCCTGATAACTCTGATAGCCCTGTCCCGGAGCCATCTGTCCGTTGTAACCTGGGCCGGAAGAGTATCCAGGGCCGGAAGGCGCCAATGTATGATCAGGCTGAGGTACCAGAGGCTGTGCAGAACTGTGCATGCCGCCGGTTGTTCCAAAATTCTGAATTCCTGTCTGACCACCCATACCCTGACCAAAACCTCCATGGGTTACAGGAGGATTGAACAGGCTGTAACCCTGAGGAATCCCGTGCGTGGCCCCGGTACCAAACGGGGGGACCTGATAGACGGTTGTATCCGGATTACCCTCAGTTCGGCCATACTTGTACAGGTCATAATCGTTTGGATGAGTCACATAATAGTTCGGCAGCGGAGGAACTTCATCCGGCTCCATCGGACGAACGATCTCAGGAGATACCAGTACCAGCAGTTCCGTTTCCACTTCCGTGGCATTCTTGGCGTGAAACAGCCGACTGCCAACATAGGGGATATCACCGAGCAGCGGAATTCGCCGCACGTTGCTGGAAGTCTGACGAGAAATCAAACCACCAATGGCAAGGGTCTGACCCTCTCGCAGCTCAACCGTTGTCGATACTCGCTTGACGTTCGTACCGGGAATCCCGTTAACCGTGTTGTCCGTGTTCAGCGAGCTGAACTCGGGAACGACCATCAGTCGAATCAGGTCACGGTCAATAACAGTTGGGGTCACAACCATACTTGTGCCAAATCCCCGGAACGTAGTTGCCTGGCCGCCGCCCAGCCCGATTATTGTCGGTACAGCGTACTCGCCTCCGCCCAGAATGCTGGCAGAGTGACCACTCATGGTGACGAGTACCGGTTCAGCCAGCAGCGTGACTGAACCATTCGATGTCAGCCAGTTCATAAAGACGCCAATTTCGCCGTTCTCAAAGACACCGCTGAGAACCGACGGAGTGCCTCCGAGGGCTCCTGAGACAGAATGGCGAGCGTTATTGAACAGAACACTCCAGTCCAGTCCCTGATTGCGAAGTTCAGAGCGGTTCACTTCCGCCACAATCACCCGCATCTTGACATTGTACTCACCGGGAATCTGCAGGTCATTGACAACGATGTCGCGAAAGCCCTGGTTGCCGAACTGATTCCCCAGTCCATTCACTCCGGCACCGCCACCTGCAGTCAGAACGTTAAAGTTTCCGTTGTCATCAAGGTCGCCAAAGCGACCCATCGACCGAAACACCTCAGCTCGAACAATCTGCAGGATGTGCTGTGACTCTTCCGCATCGTAGGCCTGGCCCCGAACAATTACCTGATTGCCGATCGGAATCAGATAGACTCGCGAGTTTGGAAAAAGTGCCGTCAGCCGGCGTTCGAGTCTTCCGAAATCGATTGTCCGCTGCTCTTCAAGACTTTCATCACGGACGACGGTGATTTCATAGATTGCCGGAGCTGCTTCACCTTCGAACCAGAGTGTCAGATCGGTTTTCCCGAGATCCAGTCCCACCACGGAGAGTTCAGTTGGAGTGTACTGAACGTAATTCACGATCGTTGAATCTGTCACCGCAATACGACGAATATTGCGATTGGTGATTACCAGCTGGCTGTGACGACGTTCCAGCTCCAGTTTGTATTGCGGCTTCAGCAGTTCCCGAACGTTCGGACTGTGCACAGCATCGACCTGCCCGGTGACACCTGGCTGCTCAAGCCGATACTGTGCGGAATGCATTGGGACCGAAAGCGAGCCATTCGTCTGTGTAACGTTGCCTGAACTGAAATCCTGATGACTGGTCTGACACAGAGCAGAGTCACAAAATGAAAGCCCGGCGAGAGCACCGGCAACCAGCCTCCTCGTCCTCTGTGAGGTCCACTGTCTGATACACGTTCTAAGGATCGAACCAAGACTGGAAAAATCGGCTGACATTCGAAGCTGCTCCTTCCATGTCGCATCTTCAGCGGAGTTGACAGAAATCTGTCTCCGCAACCTCCTGGTACACCTCGGCAGTATTTCTGACAGACGGACGCCGTTCCGAACTGTCGATTCTGCCATCTCAACCATGCTGGTGTGAGTTTGGTGAACTATACGGGATCGATATCGGCGACCCCTGCACGGGACATGATCTCCCGTTGAGTGCTGATTGTCGTATTTGGTTCAGCCGTTACGGTCAAGCCGATTGGGTAAAATGCGCTATCTCAAAAGTCCGGAAAAAAGGCTGTTATTCTACAGGATTTGCTCAAGTCCGCCCGACCAGAGTCGGCCATTACCAGACGATCGAAATGTTGGCAGATGCCGGACCTGGATGAGCCCAGGGACGGCGATAGCTGTGATACGGGTAACGGTGATGAACGCCGCCACCGTCCATGTTCGGAAGCCCCTCGTAACCGCTGAGAAAACTGCTTCCGTACATTGATCCGCCATCTCCATAGGAGTACTCAATTCCCGGCATACCTCCTGCGAACATCAGCGCGCCGCCGCCGACACCACAACAGCTGGCTGCAGCATGTCCGCAGTGACAGGCCGAATGAATGACCGGGGCAAAATGAACCGGGGCAGCATGAACCGGAGCCGGAGAACGATTGCACGCACATCCGCTGGAAGGATGGAGAATTCCGGAAAGATGTCCGCCCCCAAACCCACCCGCATGGGTCACGGCCGTCGCAAATGCAAGCAGGACTCCGACAAGCGTTCCAGCACGTTTTGTACTTCTGAGCATTGTTCAATTCTCTCCATCGAGTTGTCATCAGCAAAGACACAAAGTTCAGCAAATGCGCATCATGGTGATCACTTTCAGCAGCACCTGCCGGAATACAGCAAAGCAATACACATCTACACGACATCTCTTCACATGACCAGGACATTTCCGGGCGTTTCGATCGAAGTTAAAATATGACGGTAAGGGCGTTCGAGATGTAAGCGGCACAACGAATTCAACAGAACAAACGTTTCTTCAGCTTTGGAAAAAGAGCGACTTCCGGCTGACCGATACGAGAAGGGACGGATCATTCTGTTTTGCATTGCGCATCGTCATTGGCGGTGAATCAGCGCATCTTCAGCCAGCCCAGCGCTGTCTTCGACCTCGGAGGGAACCCATGAGTCGATCCTTGTTATATACCGTAGCCATGATCGTGGCTGCATCTCCGCTCGCATCCGCACAGGTGGGATCGCCCGGGATCGAATACTCAGGAGCAATTGCCACCGGAGAAGGCGGTCAGCTGTACCCGTATGATCAGCAGGATCCATGGCTGCACGGACAGTATCAGAGAGTTCCCGCGTACGGCGGATTTGCGAGTTTCAGACCTTACAACTACCGACATGTGTTCGCCCAGACACAGATTGCCACCGGATGGGGCGCCGCTCACGGCATGCCCTATTCTCAGCAGTTCTGGAACAGATATCGAGGCAGCTATCTTCAGGGCAATCTGCATTCACAGCTGGCTCCATCGTCTCCGGTTCCGCAATCCGTACCAACAACGATTCACCCGATCTACCGCACCAGCTTCGACACTTCCGGCTCCTCCGGACTGTCTTCAGATGCTCCTGTGCCAAATGCACCTGCCAGCAATCATGCACAGTCACGAATGTCAGACGGTCGCCCGGTGCATATTTTCCCTGATGGCGCCGTCCGCCGTTAAAGAACCACAGTCAATCTCATTCGGTGAAACCAGAAAGCTCCGGAGGACGTTCAGTCCTGCCGGAGCTTTTGCCGTTTAAGCACACCGGTGTCCTCGACATGGAAAGTCGTCGCACCAGACATTATTCTTCCGGGGAGTACCGTTACTTTTCCGTTAGAAAGACGAGATCTCTTCCATGAAAATTTGCCGAGTTCAACTGGCTGATGGCTCCGTATCGCTCGCTAAACTTCACGACTCAGGAGCACTAACAAAGCTCAGTGGTGACCTTTTCGGTTCGCTCACCGACACAGGTATCGCCATCTCCGGCCATAAACTGCTCGCCCCGCTCCAGCCGTCCAATATCCTGTGCATCGGGCTGAACTATCGAAAACATGCCGAAGAAGGAAAGTCCCCTATTCCGGCAAACCCGGTCCTGTTTATCAAAGTCAACTCCGCCGTACAGAACCCGGGGGATCCGATTCGCCTGCCGCGAAAACTGCACAGCGACAAGGTCGACTACGAATGTGAACTGGCTGTGGTGATCGGCAAAGACTGCTACAATGCGTCTAAGCAGAATGCTCTCGAATATGTACTGGGCTACACCTGTGCAAACGATGTCAGCGCACGTGACTGGCAAAAAGATGGAGGCGGGGGACAGTGGTGCCGCGGCAAGACATTTGCCACATTCTGCCCGCTCGGACCCGCCATCGTCACCACAGACGACATTCCCAACCCCAATACACTTCAGATTCGCACGATCCTGAACGGCAGCGTGATGCAGGACTGGAATACGAACGACATGATCTTTGATGTACCCACGCTGATTGAATTTCTCAGCGCCAGTACAGTTCTGCCGGCGGGGACCGTGATCCTGACCGGAACTCCTCACGGAGTCGGTGCCGCACGAACACCCCCTGTGTTTCTGAAGCACGGAGATCAGGTCTCCATCGATATAGAACGAATTGGATCCCTGACAAACCCGGTGATCGACGAAGTCATCTGAACGTCCTGCCGGGCTGCATTCAACATATGTCCGAGGTACTGTCAAATCGCGGGAATCGTGCCGCAATGTTGTTTGCGGCCGATTACCGTACTCGTTCCGTACACATACAGTTCTTACTGTCGTCCTCGCTGTATGAAACGCACAGCAATCGACACAAATCGTTGCGAAGCATTTGTTATTCGGTGTTGCTCAGCAGACTCTGAAAGTCCGGACGCTCACGAAGCGGATTCAGGTCGGCGTGCGTTTTCAGCACTTCCATATTCTCGGAGAGCTTAAAGAAGCCCGCCTCCTGCAGTGACTGCAGAACCTTCATCGCAGTCCCGGCTGCCTGCTCCTGATCAGACTTCTCACTCAGGCGAACAGAAGCCGTGGCGTGAATTCTGGCTGAATAGAAGAGTGAGCCGGCATCCTTTGGCAGCTGCGCGTCAGCCGTCAGCGACGCCGCCTCGGCAATTGCTTCTGCCGGCTTTTCATGACAAAGGCAGACGAGACGCCTCAGCTGAGTTTGAACCGTAGCCGGCTCCTCCTTTGTCAGGACATGATCCCACGCCGCCACAGCTTCCTGATATCGCTTCAGCTGACCCAGCAGGATCGCCTGTTCTTTCAATAACGCAATCTGCAGCTTATTCGTCTGGTCACTGGAGCTCCCGGTTTCCGCATTAGCAGTCAGCAATCCAATGGCTTCGGTACAGCGACTGAGTGCAGCCTCATTGTCACCCGAACTCTTCAACATCGATGAAAGCAGCGTCAGTATATTTGCAAGCGAAAACCGCACTTCAGCGTCGCCCTGCCCTTTTTCAATCAAAGACCGATAAATCTCAGCGGAATTCTGACCGGCCTCCGCCGCGCGTGCGTATTCTTTCAGTCTGCTGAGTGCGACGGCCTGCTTTCCATACCCCTGGGCAACTTCAATTTCCGTTTCCCTGCTGGCGGGATCTTCACGCTGCAGTTGCTTTGTAAGAACCACATATTGATGGTAGGTCTGCTCCGCCTCCAAATGCCGATTCTGCAGGCTATATATCCTCCCCATCGCTGAAAGACATCCCTGGAGAGTCCTGCGATAGACGGGGACGGCAGGGAATTCTGCGGTAAGACGAAGACACTGCTCTTCGCAGCGTTCATAGTTTGGCAGGGCTTTTTCATACTGTTTCTGAAGAGCCTGCAGCATCCCAAGGTTTGAATAAGCGGCAGCCAGTTCATGTCGGCGATCGGGATCATCCGGAGCATGTCGGACAAGTTTCTCTCGCAATTCAATGACGGCCTCATGAGCCACCTGCGATTCGTCATATCGTCCCACCAGCGCAAGTTCAATCCCCATATTATTTCTGGGACCACTCATTGAATCGAGCAAATCCATATCGTCAGGGAATTTTTTGCTGAGTTCATCGTAGATTTCCAGTGCAAGGCGATACTGTTCAATCGTCTCCAGATTCCGTTTAACATCCTTCAGCATTACACCGTACGAATTGCGACAATTGGCCACGTTTCGTTTGTAAGAAACATTCTCAGGCCACGCCTCGGCCAGTTCCGAATGGCGTTTAATGGCTTCCAGATGAGCCGCCTCCGATTCTTCAAAACGCTGCAGTTCGGCAAGCGCTATTCCGAGATTGCTGTAGCTGTCAGCCATCCCGCGATGATATTCGGGCTTAGCCCCCGGTTCGCTGCAAACCTGTTTCCAGACGTCAATCGATCGCTGATATGACGCAGCCGCATCCCCGGAATTCCCCAGTCGTCTCTGCAGTGATCCAACCTGATTCAAACCGTCCGCCATGACGACTCTCGACGCCATACTGTTGTCAGAGGATGCCGTAAACTGTTCAAGTTGCCGGATAATCTGTTCGAGAAACTGTCGATCCTCTTCTGTGATGGCATTGCGAGAGGAAAGGAAACGTGAAACGGATTCCTCTGTCAGGGTCTGCAGTGCCGTCACGGCCTGTGAGTTTGCAGTTTCCGCTTTCTGCCTGGCAGCTTCTTCCGATCTCAGCGCCTCCGCTGTCCGGTCTCTCTCCTCAACCACCTGCGTCAGCGCATCAGCTTTCTCATCACGCTCCCGGCTCGCCTGAACCATTCCGGAGTATGTGCCAAGACTGCCGGCCAGCATTGCCGAAAACAGCAGCGTGGTCAGAATCACGGGCACTCGGTGACGTGAGACCAGTTTTCTGATGCGGTACCAGCGTGACGGTCGGGCTGCGACCACAGCTTCGTTATTAATAAAGCGACGAACATCTTCCGCAAATGCTCCCACAGATTCGTATCGCCGCTCCGGATCCTTTTCCACAGATCGCGTGACGACCCAGGTGAGTTCGAATCTGAGCTGACGGGCCAGGCGTTCGGGAGTCGTCTGAAACCGGCCGGCAACGGCAACACGTTCCGGGTTTTGCCGCAGCCTGACAAAGGGAGGAATCAGTTCATCTTCCCGAACCCTCCGCAACTGCTCCAGTACAGCAACGGATTTTTCGTCCGCCTGGCGAAAGGGGCTGGATTCGGTCAGCAACTCATACAGCAGCACTCCGAGTGCAAAGACGTCGCTTCGAGTATCAATATCTCCAGTTCGCAATCCGGCCTGTTCCGGACTCATATACTCAGGCGTGCCCACAATCATACCGTCCTGAGTTGATTCGCCATCCGTCTGATCCAGCACCTTGGCAATCCCAAAGTCGATTACCTTGACGACCGGTCTGCCATCGTACTCTGTCACCATGACATTCGAAGGCTTAATGTCGCGATGAATGATCGCCTTTTGATGTGCATGCTGCACAGCACTGCAAACCTGCAGAAACAGATCCAGCCTCTGAGAGATATTCAGCCGCTGCTGATAACAATATTTTGTAATCGCGGTGCCCCGGACCAGTTCCATAACAAAAAATGGCTGTCCGTCCTCGGTGGCCCCTCCGTCAAGAACTCGCGCAATTCCGGGATGATCCATTCGCAGCAGTGCCTGCGATTCAGCCTGAAAACGGGCGAGCACCTGACCGGATCGAACACTGGTCTTCAGCATCTTCAGAGCCACGTCCTGACCCAGACGGGGATGACTGGCCTGATAAACACGCCCAATGCCTCCTCGCCCAATCTCGGCAATAATCCGATATCCGCCCACAATCGAGCCGGACAAAGCCACTGAATCATCGCAGCTCGGCCGTGTGTCGTTCTGTGGCTCGAAGTGATCGGTTCCCAGAACAGCCGCGATTGCACGTTTCAATGGAGGAATCTCGGATTCTCTTTGTCCGAATTCCGGTACCTTTCGCAGAGCCTCAGCCAGCGATCCTGAACTTCGCACACACAGGTCAAGTCGTTCAAGGCAAGTGGGACAGAGTTCAACATGCTGATCAATCGTCTCGGCCTCTGCCTGCGACAACCGACCGGATGCGTAGGCCCGCAATCCTTCATCGGGCGGACATTTGCTGCTGGTCATGCTGATTCTCCGACATATTACTGATGATTGACAAGGGAGGGCGAAGCTCCTGCTGAGCCGAAGATGGGAGGGCGAAGCTCCTGCTGAGCCGAGAAAAGCTCGGCAGGAGCCTCGCCATCCCGGTAAACACAATTTTGCCGCTCGCCTAACGGGTCATTCCGAACCAATGAGTCAAACGGGTACACAGTCGCTGTCAGAGCTTGACAAGCCCCGCAAGTTCCTCACGCAATCGTCTCAGTACTCGAAACCGGGCCTGATGTACGGCATTGGAAGCAATTCCGAGCTTCTCTGCAACGTGAGCAGCTGGCATCTCTTCCACCGTCATCAGCCAGAACGCCTGCCAGGTATGAGGCTCAAAATCGTGCTCAACAAGTTCCAGCGCTCGACGCAGCAGCGTGTGGTCAGCCGCATCATTTCCTTCGACAGGTTCGAGTTCGGGCAGCGATTCCAGCAACAGCCTCGCTTCGGTCCCCCCTGCTGCGAGTGCCTGTGACGAATCTCGCCGCAGGAGATCCCGAACCTTGTTGCGAGCGATTGTCCAGAGCCATCCCCGAAATGTCCCGTGCAAATGATCACGCTCAAATCTGGAAAGTGCGGAAGTCACAGAAGCCCAAACCTCCTGTACAATATCGGCACTCCGTTCCTCCGTCAGACCAGCTCGCCGAGCCCAGTAGAAAATCAGCGGGCTATAGAGCTGCACAAGGCGTCCCCATGCAGCCGGATCGTGCTGCTTCGCCCTTTCCAGCAGGCTCAGAGATGTATCGGAGTTGTCAGTGTCTTTCTGCATAGTCAGAAGATTAGCTTACTCATCCGGCAACTGGCAACTCGATCGAGCACGCCCAATCAGCCAAAATACTGGCCGTTCCGGAGACGCCGCGAGAGTCCTGATTGGTTATACTGAACCTTTCGGGAAAACCATAATATCCGAAGACTTCGGTTATATTCCAGCCGTTATGACCCAGGAGTACAGCGCCATGCCAGGGTCCGCACAGGAATTCTCATTGAGGAAACAGTGATGCAGGACGTCGAGGAATCAGGATTTGCGAAGCTGCCGGTTCGGCATTCCACCATAAAGGCCCTTGTGGCGGTGCTTCTGTCTGTCCTGAATTTAACCTCCATGGGCCAGGAACACAGACAGCTCGAGCGACTGAAGTACAACAACCCGGGCCTGGTCACGGATCTTGGTGTGGGACTTTGGGCATGGCCACTGCCGATGGATTTTGATCAGGATGGCGACCTGGACCTCGTCGTCAACTGCCCCGACAAACCATACAACGGCGTCTGGTTCTTTGAAAACACGCAGGGAGATACTTCGACTCACAAAATGCCGATTTTCAAGCCCGCCAGACGCATCAGCAAAGGTCTGCAAAATGTTCAGGTCAGTTACATTGAAGGCAAGCCCGTTGTGCTGACTCCCGGCATGATGCATCCTGATTTCCTTCAGTCCGGTCTTGATTCCGGTGAACGACTGCCACTCCCCGCGAATATCCACCCCAATAAAGTGCGAGCCAACATGTGGCGGCTTGTGGATTACGACAATGATGGTCGCTCTGACATCATTGTGGGAGTCGGCGACTGGACCGATTATGGCTGGGACAACGCATGGAACGAAAAAGGTGAATGGACAAACGGGCCACTTCGAGGGTTCGTTTATCTGGCACGCAATTCCGGTACTGTCGACAATCCTTCCTGGGAGGAACCTCAAAGGATTCAGGCAGCCGGAAAACCAGTTGAGGTCTTCGGGTGGCCGTCACCCAGCTTTGCAGACTTCGACAAAGATGGCGATCTCGATCTGATCTGCGGCGAATTTCTCGATGGCTTCACATGGTTTCGTAATGTGGGTACTCGAACATCACCCGAATACGAGTCGGGAGTACGTCTGACACTGCCTGATGGCAGCCCACTGATAATGGACCTGCAAATGATTACTCCCACGGCCATCGACTGGGATCGCGATGGCGATCACGATCTGATCGTGGGTGACGAAGACGGACGCGTTGCATTCATTGAACATTCCGGAGAACTGAACGGCCAGGGCGCTCCATTATTTCTCCGTCCCGTATACTTTCAGCAGGAAGCCGACGACCTGAAGTGTGGAGCGCTCGCAACTCCGGTTGGATTCGACTGGGACGGTGACGGTGATGACGACATCATCTGCGGGAATACAGCCGGTTACATTTCCTTCTTTGAAAATCTCAGCGGTCCCGGCATTGAATATCCCAGCTGGGCAGCGCCAGCCTTTTTGAAGGCAGCTGGTAAAACGATTCGGGTGCAGGCCGGCCCCAATGGCAGTATCCAGGGCCCATGCGAAGCCAAATGGGGGTACACCACCCAAACAGTCGCTGACTGGGATCATGACGGTCTGCCTGACATCATCGCCAGCTCGATCCTTGGCCGAGTTCACTGGTATCGCAACGTGGGAACCCGTCATGAGCCGGAACTGGCAGCTCCACAATATATTGAAGTGGAATGGAAGAAATCGCAGCCGGCTCTTGCCTGGGGCTGGCTAAAACCCTCGGGTAAAGAACTGCTGACTCAGTGGCGTACAACTCCTGTTGCTGTCGACTGGAATCGTGATGGTCTGTCCGACCTGATCATGCTGGATCACGAAGGTTATCTGGCCTTCTTTGAACGCACTCGCCAGGACGGCAAACTGCTGCTGAAAGCCCCGCAAAGAATTTTCCATGGAGAAAATTTTTCGGTGACCGACAGTCGCCATAATGTTTCCAGCCGGGAACCCGGCCTCATTCTGCTGAATAACGGAACAGCAGGAAAAAGCGGACGGCGAAAACTGGCTGTTACCGACTGGGACGCAGACGGATATGCGGATATTCTGGCGAATGCGGCCAACGCCGTGTTTCTGAGACAGATTCCAAAACAACAAACATCGCCCTCAGCACCCCTCACCAACGACAGTGAGAAAGAATCAACCAGCGTACTTCTCCGTGATATGGGACTGCTGGTCGATCAGAACATCGAAGGTCATGATGTCAGTCCAACAACCGTGGACTTTAATGGTGACGGTCTTCCCGACTTTCTGGGCGGCGCGGAAGACGGACGTTTCTACTATTTTCGAAATCCCCGCACGAAAACCAGTTCAGCACAGCAGTAAGGACCTGGAAAACAATAAGTTACCGCCAAAGTCGCCTTTCGCTCCGCGAAAGAGCATTCTCCTGCGTGGCAAAAGGCCACACTGATTGTCTGACAGCGCCTGACTGCCATCTGCCTTCAGCAACCGACCCGTTCCATGACAGGCTGCAGGATTAAAGTATTTCGTTATGAACCAGCCAGCCGCCGATGAAGAAGTCCGCAGTACGGTCGATGAAATTTACCGCACGGAATCGCGCCGAATATTTGCAACTCTGATCAGGCTGCTGGGCGATTTTGATCTGGCCGAAGAAGCATTGCACGAAGCCTTCGCCGCTGCTGTTGAACAGTGGAAGAGAGACGGAATACCAGCGAATCCTCGTGCATGGCTTGTTTCCGCCGGTCGCTTCAAAGCGATCGATACCATTCGACGACGTGCAAGGTTTGACGGTGTCATTGCTGATCTGGCGAACCGCACCTCGGACTGCCTGTCGCTGGAAAAGGATGATGATCAGGTTGACGACGACCGCCTGCGACTGATCTTTACCTGCTGCCATCCCGCCCTGTCGCCAGCGGTACACGTGGCACTTACGCTGCGAGAAGTCTGCGGACTGTCGACCGAACAGATCGCCAGCGCCTTTCTCACAGCGCCCTCAGCCATCGCTCAGCGTATAGTTCGTGGCAAAGCGAAAATCCGTGACGCGGGGATTCCCTATGAAGTTCCTTCCGTCTCCAGCATTCCTGATCGACTTGATTCTGTACTCTCCGTCATCTATCTGGTCTTCAATGAAGGGTATTCGGCGTCGGCTGGTAATTCACTGACTCGCGCTGATCTTTGCGGTGAAGCCATTCGGCTCGGACGCCTGCTCAGCGAACTTCTGCCCGATCCCGAAGTACTCGGCCTGCTGGCACTCATGTTGCTGCAGGAATCCAGAAGACTGGCCCGATCAACACCGAAAGGTGATCTGATTCTTTTGGAAGACCAGAATCGAAGCCTCTGGAACCGGGAACAAATTTCCGAAGGTCAGGCGCTGGTTCAACGGAGTCTTGCCTCAGCTGAGATTGGTGCTTATACGATTCAGGCGGCCATTGCTGCAGTTCATGCCGATGCAGGAAGTCCCGGCGAAACCGACTGGCCGCAGATTGTGGCGCTGTACGACGTTCTTTCCCGCATCCAGCCAACTCCTGTCATCGAACTGAACCGAGCAGTCGCCATCGCCATGCGTGATGGTGCTGAGGCAGGGATCGAACTGATCGACTCCATTCTGGCGCGTGGCGATCTGACAGACTATCATCTGTCTCACGCAGCGCGGGCTGACCTGTGCCGCCGCGCGGGGCTCACCCATGAAGCCGGAAATTCATACCGTCGAGCACTGGAACTCGTCCTGCAGGAACCCGAACGACGTTTTCTTGAACGGCGTCTGAGAGAACTGGGGTGATGTGATCACGAGATCTCTCGTTTCTCATTTGATTTGCAGATTCTTTGGCAGGCTCTGATTCAGAACGCGGCGAAAAACCGTCTCCGCTGATTTCCGAACGTGCAACCAGGAATCGCAAAGCGTCACTCGGAGAGTGACGACTACTTTGGACCCTTCGGAACGCCAGCCACCGCTAACTCTGCCGAGTTCGCTTCTTTGGCCGACTGGCCGCTTTAAAGGCCCTCTCTCTTTCCTCACGTCTTTTCTTCCCCTGCTCCGCTGCCCAGGGAATCCATAGTACTCCGCAGCCAACTCCTGCAATCACTGCCGATACCTGGCCAGCGAGGGCTGCTTTCGCATCAGACCCCATACTTGCAGCACCTCGATTCACAAGAAAAATCGCCAGGGCGCCACCGAGTAAAAAGCTTACGAAAATGCAGGCGACCGTAAGAAGGATTCGTTTCTTCAAAGTCATAGACGGCTCTGTTGGAAAAAAGGCTGGTCCGCAAATTCTGTACGTAACATGGACGAGCCAGCGACGGGAAGTACACATTTTTCCGCGGCGATCCTGATCGGATAAAGGCCGAGCACCAGTACCCATTCGTTTTCAGTGGGAAAGTTAACCAGCTGAACGTTCGCAGGAAGCTCGTTTGAAGATCGGCGGTTACCGTTTCATCGCTTTTTCACTGTCAACACTGAAAAAGCCGCCGCCAAATCCTCCCATTCCGCCTCCCAAACCACCGCCGCCCTGTCCGCCGCCCTCATTCCGTGGCGGACGGTCGCCCGCAACAATCTTGTCGATCAATGTGTTGATCTCACCATGTACCTGCCGTGTCTGTCGAATAATCAGCACCGAGTTTTCGATTACAACCCTGTTCTCTACCTTCAGAGGACCCGATTTATCAGCTCCGGAGACTCGAGTGTACGTTTCATGCAAATCGGTGGCGGATGCCAGCCGAAGGATCGTGCCTGGCGCCTGGGGCTGTGCTTCGCTTTGCCACGTTTCCGGTCGGATTGCTGAAGGAAGATAGGTTAACAGGTCACTGGCAACCGGTGTGGGAAGCTTGTAGTAGTATGTCAGTACTTCATCCGGATCCAGTTTTGTCGTCTCACGCGGCTTGGATTCACGCAGAGCCTGTCGATAATTTCCCAGCAGTCGTTCAACGTTCGTCAGCATCTGCCCGGTATGCCGCACGACCATGATGCCCGGTTTTGCAAAACTGATCGAGACGGCTGTTCCGTCAATCTCTGTCCACTCACCACCAGCCTGCTGCTGCAATGCATCGCTGAGCGCCTCTGACTCGTCGAGATCACGGCAAAGATCCCGAACATCAAAGACGGCACTGAGGGCAGATCCGTCGGCGGTATCCTGGCTGACAACCCAGATGACACCATCTCTGATCAGCCAGGTCAGTTTCAGTTCAGAAAGCATGGCCTGAAGCACAACTCTGAGCTTCTGGTCTTTCAGCTCAACCGTGACGGGAGTGCGATCACGCGTTCCGGATTTTCGAAGTTCCTGGGGATTCAGTCGGATACTTACACCCGATGTCTTTGAAATCTCTTCGACCGCATCATTCAAAGGCACTTCCTGCAGAGTCAGGCTGAATTTCTCTTCAAGTGAGTTCCGCAGAGTATCATGCTGAGGCGGATCAAGCGTTCGAGTTTTTCGTGCCGGCTTCCTGAGCGCCTCCAGCAATCCGGCGACTTCACGCTGCCCCCGCTGATTTTCCCGAATGAAGACCACATCGCCCAGCAGCACGATTGCATCGTCCCCTTCATCCTTCCCGTCGTCCGTATCGCTGATTGTTGAACGGATTGTTTCGACAACTTCCTCGCCATCAAATCCCGCATCAAGAAGCGTTCCCAAATTGTAGGGAACGGTCACCATTTCCTGATCAGCTTTTTTCGCAGTGGTCAAAAACAGCGTGTCATCGTCTTCATACCAGCCAATCCCCAGAGAACGAAGGCGATCCAGAAGCAGGTACAATGGCTCGTTCGACAATTTTTCCGTGACAATATCGCTCGACAGGATCCCGGCCGCATTCAGTTCTGCGGCATTTACAGAAACGCTCAATTTTTGTTCGTCCTGCAACCAGCGATAAACCTCCCTAAGAGTGACTCCGCTGAATTCAACAGTCAACAGCTTCGCCATGCGGCTTCCCACAACACTCGCCGGATCAATCGATCGTGGCTCATCCGCGATCTCCACGGCAGGCGATGCCGCAGCATCGTCCGAGGTGTCAGACGATGTTGACGACTTCGCTGCTCCCCCGAGCTGACTGGCGATGCAGGCTGACTGCGACTGCCAGGCCACCCCCACCAGCAAGAGCGGCAACACCAGCGACCGTTGAATGACTTTGAATAGCATAGCGCTCACCGTTCTTCCTGCGACTGATGGTCGTTTGTATTGACCGCCCGACGGCAACTGACAATTTTCCCGTCCGTCGCAGAATACAGCAGCTGGCACTTAAGGCACAGAAAAAATCCCGGCCCAAAGAACAATTTTATCGGGCGAGGTGAGCGTCCACGGTTACAATCCCCCAGCCACCTGAGGAGCCCGCAAACTTCGCAGGAAATGGTACATCGCCTGGCGATCCGCAGGCTTTTGTTCGTTCAGTCGCTTCATGACATATCGAGCATCAGCGGAATGGCGAGTGACAGCATCTTCCAGAGTAGCTGAACGGCCATCATGGAAATACGGTGCGGAATCAGCAACGCCCCACAACGGTGGTGTCTTCCATTCTTTCGGTTCGGGCAGCTCTGACGAAAGCGGAACTTCAAGTTCAACACTGTAACCAGGTACCGTCGTATCCGACTCAACAGAATGCAGCAGAAAGTCGCTGTAGATCTGCGTCACGCCATCCATGTCACGAACGTGACAGTCCGTGCAACCCACTTCTGCAAAGACCTGTTCTCCGCGAAGAACGGCCGAGCGATGGTCTGAGTTCTCCGGTAGAATTTGTTCGGGTCGCGGCAGTTGTCGACAAAATTCCACAAGCGCCTGCAATTGTCGGCGATTCATATCGTAAACGGCATCCTGATCGGGTTCGTGCTGTCGAGGCACATCCTGAGCTCTGACAGAATTCGTCAGACCAAGCTCCACAGCGCAGGCCGTGGCAACAAACTCTTCCAGGGTTACAAACTGCCCTCGCCAGCCAAATTTCCCAACACTTCCCAGAAAATGATCTCGAACTCGGCCCTGAGGTGTCGTTTTGAAGTCCAGCTGAAAATCGGAAACGATCTGTCCCAGAAACTGAGCTTTCGCATTGGCCTGAATTGCGTACGACGATATTCCGTCAATCAGTCCTGCTCCAAACAGAGCAGGTGTATTAATTTGTTCCACCAGCAGCGGATCAAAACTCTCGATGCGTTCGGTGCAGCCACCCACGACTCGAGTGCTGCTCGGGATTTCCGGATACTGGCGGCGAACCTGAGCTTCCGTTTCCTGGTATTCGCTGAGTGTTGCGGAAGTGTGTACGACCCCTGAGATCAGATCGTGGTGGTTTCTGTTGGGAAGCACCTGAAAACTGGTCACATTGCTTTGCAATCCACCGCCACCGCCAACTCCCCCCTGAAAATGGCAGGCCACACAGGACTTTGCATTGAATACCGGTCCCAGTCCGTCACCGCCGAGGGACAAAGGATCATTCACTGTCCATTCATGCTGAAATAACTCTCGTCCTTCCGCCAGCAGTTCGGCATGAGATGGACCTGTCAGTCCTTCCGCGACGTACCACCCGGCCGCACAAAGTCCTGCGACCCCGCACACTCGCACCAGCATACTTGTGTTCATGGCTGCCTCATCTGAAGCGAAATGAAAATGAATTCGCAACAACCGCCCTGCCCATACGCACAACGGCCTGAAACGGATCAAATCATTTGATTCGGTTTTTCAGATGAGTCGTATGGAAACGGGATTTGTCTAAGAACCAAAAAATTTTCCGGTTCAACGACAAATGAAAGCAAACCAGAGCGGGGGCCAAACGTTTTCAGGGGCTGCTCGCCGCGTGTATTGAGCTTCGAGCTCGCCGTCATAACTGAGCTCCTTTCTGGTCCACCCGGTTGAGCATTGAGCTTGAAGAGATAATTGCCGTTTTGGCTCATATCTCGCCAACAGGCGAAGAAGGCAAAAGCGATCTCGATGGATAATGCTTTATGGCCACCACGCAGGCGAGTCTCTCCGAGACTCGCGAATCCCGGCGTCTCGGAGAGACGCCGCTACGTGGCTGAAGTACGTCATCGGAACGACACGGGAACGCTGAAGTTCGCTGGTAGCCACCAGTTGTGTACTCCGCTGGAGACCTGGGAGGGCGAGGCTCCTGCCGAGCCGATCACGCTCCGCAAGTGGTCCCCGGAAGATCAAAAACAACGAACAAAGCCAAAAAAAGGCCAGCAGCCGCCCGTTCAGATTCCAGAAAGATCATTCCCAGCTGGCCCTTTAAAGAGATACAATCAACCCGCAGGCCGCCCACGGCTACATGCTGCCATCGCTTCGCGATTGAATCTCCACGTCGTATCGGGATTCAGTGGTTTCATGGCTTCGTGACGAAGTCCGACGACTTCGTCACGAAGCAACCGGGCATCGCTTCGCTGCGATTCCCAGCGGCGAAGACGCGACAGCATGTAGCTGCGGGCGTCAGCCCGCAGGCCGTTGTTTGAGCGTCTGAAACAGCGTCTTGAAGAAGAGATTACCCACAGCAACGATGAACTGACGCTGAAGACGGTTAAAGTGCCGGACGACCCGCCAGAAATTGACGCCTGGACCTTAGCCGCACTGCGAACTCAGGCGGCGAGGACAAGCGGCGGATTGAAACTGATTGAAATGGGATCGAAGGCATTACGTCAAATGCTGTTTTTGACGAAATGTTGTTGCAATTTGACGTAATCATCCGCGAGTCGAGAGTGACGCAAATGATTTCTGAATAATAACTTGCAAAGAAATCAGCATTGCAACGGTTGCAAAAAATGACGTAACCAGGTTTCAGTCGTTTTTGTGATGCTCATCACCCGGACATCCCGGCTCACGGAGGCATGCCAACCACACCCAGTCAGATAAGTCAATGACGATAAAACCTTTAGATCTTGTTCTCCGAGACGCGTTGCAAATGTGATATGTATGAAAGCCGATGAATCCTATATGTATTTACTGATGCGTCAGGGAATGTGGACACGCGTCTCCGAAGAGTCGGACGGTGTTCTAATATCCTTGCGCCCGGCGCAGTCCTTTGGGAAATTCATCGGTGTTTTCATTGGGGGTCTCGTTGCTCTGGGATACTCTCGCGGGGGGCCTGTCGGCTGGGCGATCGCATTGTTTATTTGCTGGTCTGTTTGGAAAGCCACCGCCACTCAGTGGCGGTATGAGCGGGTACATTTCCCATTGCTAATTTGCAGTTCTATAACGGAGTCAAATGGCGTGACACGATCACATCACCTATTGGATATGGATCTGGTTGATGAGATTGTCGTACGACGAAATGTGCGTGAACGCCTGGACGACGCCGAACTCTTGCAGATCTGGGCAATAAGCTCGGATGATGTTCGCAAAGTCTTCTTGTATCAGGAGGCGGTGAAACAATCGCATCATCCGCATTGGACACTCAGGCTGTCATTGCTCGACGAGGTCTTCCGGACGAGCAGCGGCTGGACCTCAAAAACCATTAGCGTTCATCAGTGTTCATTAGCGGTCTAAACAACGATTCCGATCCGCGCACTTCATTTTGCGCAGAACCTTTTAGTGTTCTATTCGGCGGGGTTTCGTTTCTCCTGCCGAATAGAGTTCAGCGTGATGGCGGATTTCCGGCCTTCTCGGGGTACGGCAACCCGATGCACATCATGTGTCGTCGAGGCTTTTTTACCACAGATGAGACAGATCAGACAGATCAGACAGATCACACAAGCGGCAGCGACTGAAAAGCAATGGTATTCGATTACCCATGTGACAGACCTGTTCGTAGCACAAGTGTGCGCAGTAGGGTCAACGGGAAACGTCGGATTTCTGTCACGCGTACTTCATTTGTCGTTGAAAAAATTCTCCCTGCTATTTAGCGGCATCAATGGCCGGAAGTTCAATTTCAGATGGTGGCCTGCCAGCCGACGGACGATCAAACTTTTCTCCATACTTTGTGAATCCGTCCGTAAATCCGCCGTGACTCAAAAAAAACTGACCGTCTTCCACTCCCATAAAACGGTCAAAGCGATCGGACTTTCCAGTCGGATCGTGGCTGAATCCCGCCGTTGTGAGTTCCTTCCATTCGCCCCCTGCTGTGCGAATCCACTGATTGCCAAACAATGCCTTACGAAGCAGATGACCATTCTGACCGCCAAAGTTTTCACTAAAGCTGTGGAGCCCACGCAGTCGGCCGCCTTCCTTCGGTGCTTTCCATGAGGAAATCAGCATCCATTTCTGCTGATCGGGATGAAACCAGTAGCCGGAGAAGATCGTAAACGTCTTTTCGACCGGCTCAGCAGTCACAATAAATCTTTGCTTTTCACCGGTCTTCCAAAGATACTTCAGATGGCTGTGGCCACCTGTTCCTTCATTGCCGAAATCGCCCGAGAAGACCCCTTCCCCCTTCCCCATCAGCTTCACTCGATTTTCATCGGCAACCTTCTTTCGATCGACACCTTCGTTCCCGCTGTCCCAGACACTGAAGATAATTCTTCGTTCGGCTGGACTGTTGACCTGCATGCCAAAATAGCCACGGTGCCAGCCACAGGCCATATAGAACGTTGTGGTAGGATCTTCAATTGCCGTCACCTCGCAATACATCGCCTCAGCGTCTGTTCCTTCCGGAACCGGATAGAACAGATGAACCGAAGCCGCATTGCGGCGTTCCTTCATGTTGAAGTGCACACCTTCGATCGCCGGACCATCCAGCAGTAGTGCGTCAACATCCCCAAACTGCTGGCCAGCTTCATTCCGAGCCTCCAGCATGATCCGCTGATACCCGGCTGCAGAAATCTGAAACGTCCCGAAGTCTGCCGACACGACAGTATCGGTGCCCTGTCCTGTTACAGTTGCTTCGCGTGACTGACCATCGATTGTCAGCCGGAGTTGCGACTGTCGGCCGTTCTCCAGCCTCATCGCAACGCTCGCCTGCACTTCACCGGTATTCATAAAGCGGCCGTACCAGTTGACAGACTGTGCGGGGTCAGTCCAGCGAGTAACGCCGGCCCGCTCCGACACTCTCGCTCCGTCTGCTGCAGGCAGAATGTAGGCCGTAAAGGCGGGTACTCGCAGCTGAGCGGCTTCCGCTGCCACCTGCCCGGTGATCACCAGAAAAAGAGTCAGCGTCAATCGAACGTTCATTGAAAACTGCCAATCGAATTAAGTTGTGTCGAGTAACAAACAAACCAGGTTGCTGTTGCTGGCTCGGCTAGTCAGCAGCTCGCGCCTGCTTTTTCTTTGCAGCCCCCTTGCCAGGCTGCCGTTCCATATAGGTCTTGAACTCCCACCGATCTTTCCAGTCAGCGAGATACTTCTGATACAAGGGTGAGTCATACCAGAAGATCGACTCAGGATCAGGGGGATTCACAATACCTTCCGGATAGTCCTTTCCGGAAAAGCTGGCGTCCACACTTTCATTCCATGCCAGCAATTCCTGCTTCAGCCGAGCAAACAACTCGGGCCGCTCGCTGCCGAGATCCGTTGTCTCCGCCGGATCAGCCTGCAGATCATAAAGCTGAAAAGTGCCTTTTCGCAGATCATTGGTCAAAATTTTGTACTGATTGTCGATCAGAGCTGACTTTGACCCGAATCGGAACGGAATGCTCTTCGATCGCCGATCGATCTCAGCCATCAGAAGAGGTTTCAGACTCATTCCATCAATGGGCTGCAACATTACGGTGGCGGGAAGATTCAGCACGTCAGCAATTGTTGGAAAGAGATCCATGGTGCAGGCCGGATAATTTGTAATCCGTGGAACGGTAATGACCGACGGCCACTCAATAATCCCGGGTACTCGCAGCCCGCCTTCGAAAACTGATGACTTATATCCTCTCAGCCCACCGACGGAATCAGGCTTCACTTCCGGCAGCCCGCCATTGTCACTGCAGAAAACCAGAAGAGTATTTTTCGCAATGCTGTAATCACGCAGACTCTTCCGCAGTGCAGTGACGCTGCGATCCATCGCCGCAAGTTCTCCATAGTGACTGGCCGACGCTTCATTCAGACCTGGAAACAGCGATCTATCCTGGGGCAATGCACGAAAGGGACTGTGCGGAGAGCCGAACCAGATGACGACAAACAGCGGTTTCCCGCCGGAATGGTGTTTTTCGATGAATCGGGTTGCCTCGGCCACAGCGATCTCAGAAGAGTCTCCGGCAAACTCTTTCACACTTCCGTTATCTGACATCAGCGGACTGACATCAAAGAAGTTCGTTACCGATACCCATTCATCAAAACCGAATTTTCCGGGACCTCGCGGATCTTCTGCAAGCACCGGAGCTCCTGGACCTTTAAATCCATTAAGGTGCCATTTGCCGAAATGGCCCGTTACATAGCCAGCGTGTTGCAGTGCCTGAGCAATCGTTTTCTCCTGGAGCCGCAGGGCATAGCCGTGTGTCAGCACTCCGGTACGATCGTTTGAACGACCCGTCAGTACGCTGGCACGTGTTGGCGAACACACCGGACATCCCGCATAGAAACGCTCGAATCGCAGCCCATTCGCTGCCATCGCATCCAGACCCGGAGTTTTCAAGACCGGATGGTTGCGGTACCCCGTCTGGCCCCAGCCCATATCATCGGCCATGACAAAAATGATATGAGGACGCTGTGGGCCATGTGCCGAAACGATCGCGGCGGCATCCACCTCCGTTCCCAGGGATCGTGGCAGAATGGCCGCCAGCACCACAATCCGGCAGAGTGTCAGATGAATGAAGAGCTTAGAGTCCATAAGGTCACTTTTCCGTTTTTTCCTGAGACTTGCGAGTCCCTGTAAATTCAATATCTCCTTTGCGATCACCCAGAACGTAGGAAACAGTGCCCTTGATCCTGTTGCCATACGGACGGCCTTTGTAGGTGGCTTCAATCGCTGTCCCGTTGATTTCCGTCGCAATGTGAAAGGTCAGCTGGTTACCGGCTGTTTTCAGTTCGGTCACTTCAAGATCCACTTCCTGTCCACTCTTGTAGCGACCCCTGTACTTCTCGCTGCCCGATTTTCCATCCGTTTCGGTCACCTCAATTGAGGGTTCAAGAATGTTGCCGTTCGCATCAATCCGTAGTTGCCAGACTCCCGTGACATCCTCCAGCTCAACACTTCGCGTGGGCTTCCAGGGATAGTCGCGTTTCCCCTCGGGAGTCGTCACCACCACACTGCCATCCATGTCATCATCGTTGATTTTTCCCTGAAACTCGAGGTCAATGGTGGTGCCCTGAAAGTCGAGCGAGAACTTAAATTTCAGCAGATCTCCATCCATTTTTCCGTCGCGGATTTCCACTGTCTTTTCAGTTCTTCCTTTGTACGTTCCCGTGACAACATTTCCTTCTGCCAGATTCAGTCGGACAGCATCTTTTACCATTTCTCCGCCAAGTTCGTACTCCCATCGCCAGGTACCTGAAGGGTCTGCTTTCACAGTGGGGGCGGACTGCCCGCCGACGGCAGCGCCGGTCGATGGAACCCACGGGGCCACACTGCTCGTGCTGACCAGCCCGGTTGCCATCCAGACAGTCAGTAACATCAGAAATCCGGTGTGCCAGTTCTTCATGTGCGATACTCGATTAGATGGTGAGAAGGAGGGTGAACCTGCCAGGGTTACTAATTTCCAGACACGCCCTGACTATATTATTATTGAACATCCGGGTGAAGCAGGTTCAGGGTAAAGCAGATTCAGGAAGATCCGGATTCCTCTGATCGCAGAGTAACCGACACGTCAGCGTCCTGGGGGTTGCCATGGCGTCGAACCCCCTCGCTGAATTTGCAAACGCATGGCAGTAGAAAGTTCAGCAAAAACCTTTCGCTCCGTGGTGGCGACATTGTTTCTTTCACCTGGGTCAGACTTGAGGTTATAAAGCTCCAGAGGGCTGAACGGATCGTTTTGCATCAACTTCCAGTCCCCGCGAATCAGTGCTTCGTAACTTTTGCCACCGTAAACAGGCCCACCTTCCCGTCGCACAAAATAAAGGTCGCGATCTCGCGGAGTACCGCTTTTTTTTAACACCGGCAGAAGACTGACCGCGTCAAGATCCGGGGACAGACTGACTCCGGCAATTTCAAGGAAGGTGGGGAACAGATCGAAATTTAGTCCTGCATAGTCACTGACTGATCCGGGTGAAATTTCTTCGGGCCAGCGAACCATAAACGGAACCCGCAGGCCTCCGTCATAGTGGCTCTGCTTCCCGTCCCGCCATGGATCATTATTCTGAGCATGAGGCAGCGATCCGCCATTGTCGGCGCTAAACGCAACAAGGGTATTCTGAGCGAGTCCGGATTCCTTCAGAGCGTTGAGTACCCGGCCAATACTATGATCCAGATGTTCAACCAGCGCGACATTCGCCGCTCTTTTCTCAGTAAGCTCCGGCGCCCTCTGCTTTACCCGCTGAAGCCATTCGGCAGGAGGCTCTATGGGAAAATGGGGCGCGTTGTAGGCAAGGTAAAGGAAGAAGGGCTGTTCCGAAGCTTCGGCACGTTCGGTCAGATACTCGATCGCCCAGTCCGTGAACAAATCGGTTGCATGCCCGATCGGCTGAATCACATCCGAATTCTTCCGCATGTAATTATTTCCGTGGCGCAGATGAGTGATATAGCTGTCCATCATATCTCCCAGGAAGCCGTGGAAATGATCAAATCCACGCTCGTTCGGTGTATTGGGAGATTCGAGCCCAAGATGCCACTTTCCAACGATTGCCGTATGATAACCTGCCCCGCGCAGTTCACTGGCGAGTGTCGGTACCGAAGGAGCAAGAAAGCCCCACGAATCAGCCGGATGAGTGCGAATCACACCGGGTACCCCAACTCGATCGGCATATCGCCCGGTAAGAAGAGCAGCGCGTGACGGGGAACACACGGTGCAGTTTGCCCGCATTGAGGTAAACAGCATCCCCTCATGTGCAATACGGTCAATGTTTGGAGTCCGCACATCACTGGTCTTTGTCATCTCCGGGCGGCGATAGACGGAAACATCTCCATATCCGTGGTCATCGGTGAGGATGATCAGAAAGCAGGGGCGATTTCCGGATGCGTCTGTGCGGCCACTCACGATCAGAGTCACCAGCAGCACCAGAATTTTCATCACTTCATTTTTCATCTGAATATCTCCTGCTGACGCAGTCGCCGCTCAGACCGCAATTATGCCCGGCTGAGCTGTCCGTGCAGTCCGTCGAGTGTACCTGAAGCAGAGATGCTGGCGACGAATAACTGATTTGTCAAAGCGCCGGTGTCGCTTGATGTGTGCATCGATTGACTCACCGTCTGCGAAACATACAGTGACCGCTTACACCGGTGTTGCACCGATGCTGATACCCTGTTCGCCGAAGGAATCCTGGCCAATGAAACCACTTTTCATTCTCTGCATCACTTTCCTTCTGCTCGGCACTACTCAGGCGGATGACGTCAAGACGACTGATGTCTATCGACGTATTCGAGCGGCGATTGATGCGGTTCCGGCGATCGATACGCACGACCATCTGCGACCATTTGAACTGCGGGAAGCCGACGCCATTCGAATCGGAAGACAGATCATGCGCGAAAATGCGCTCAAGCTGTTCCCGAAGCTGCGACGACATCTGTGGAAATCTCCGAACCCACAGGTTAAATAATCCTCGACGGCTACAGAGATAAAAACCGGAAGTGATGGCAAAATGCGAGAGCGGTGAAACCGTCAAGGTGCACGCTAAGAACAGTCGGCTGCTCTCTGATGAGAGCCAATGATAAGGCCGATAGCCGAAAATTTACTTTACCGACTGCTGACCCCATGGGATTGGCATCGTCGGGGGCGTGCGATGAAGATCGCGTCGCTGGTCTTTGGGCCGGGGGTGAAAATAGTGAATGAACGCACAAAGCTGCTTCACCGCTTCATTATAGACACGTTCACCTTTTTCCCTGGTGGCCAGTTCAGCTTCACCAAGAACACCCGTGTCTGAGTAGCTGCTGGTCCAGGAGACCACTGTTGACGGACCTGCACCAAACAGATCCACCCAGTTAAATGGACTTTGATCTTCATTGAACGAAATTGTGCCCGATCGGATTTTATCCTTTCTCACGTTATCTTCGTCCAGGTACATATAGAGTGACGTTTCCAGCTCACAGGCGTGAGCACATCCGCCGGGAAATTTGCTTTCACGCCAGCTCGGCAAAAAGGCCTTGTCCACCGTCAGCAGATTCCACCACGCCGTCAGAAGGCATTCGGCATCTGTTTCAAGACAGGCTCGACGAGCAACCAGGTCCAGATTGGGCATGTTCGAACCATGTCCGTTAAGCAAGATGATTTTCTTGAATCCGTGGTACGCCAGCGATTTTGCCACATCCAGAACATAGTCAATGAAGTGCGAAAAGTGCCCGTTTATGGTTCCCGGGAAATCCATGACGTGCCCCGTGTAGCCATAACAGACTGTCGGCAGAACCAGAATCTTATCCGGCATCAGCTGCCCTGCCCCGCGCGCGATGCCTGTGGGACAAATGATGTCCACATCCAGTGGCAAATGATGTCCATGCTGTTCGACTGCGCCACAGGGAATAATACAAACCTTGCCCAGTTCAACCGCATCATTGATTTCCGGCCATGTCAGTTTTTCATACCGATATTCAGTCTTTGCACGTGTTGTCATCAGGAACATCCGGAAGCAGGTGAAGCCAGAAAGAGTGAGACGGCTCTTTTAGATCATACAAGAGCCTGTCGTCAAGCACTGCTGCAACTCATCGATCCGCTTCCTCATTAACCTGAAGAACCGGAAAATGACTGGCAGACAATTGCCATCAGCACACTCTGCCAGCGGAGCTCGCTGAGCATGCTGGCCTGAGATTTTGCCCTGGTTGCTTATCAGTGTCGCTGAAAACGTGATATCTTCAGCATGACCTGAGACTGAGTGTCATCAGCAGCCATTCGCGAAGCCTGGAGCTTCCCGACAGTCGGTTCTGTCAGGTGAATTCAGAAAGCAGATTCATGAATACAGCACGGCCAGTACGGCCTTCCGGAACGGTCAGTTACGATAATGCGGGCCGAATTGTTCTGGTCAGCGGCGGAGCGAGCGGAATTGGACGGGCAATCTGCGAAGCGTTTTTGCAGTCCGGTGCCCATGTCGTCTGTATGGACGTCAATACGGATGCCGCGTCAGACCTGCCCGACGGCATTGTGTTTGTGCACGGCGATACGTCCGTTGAAGCGGACTGTGAAAATGCGGTTGCCTTCGCCGTTGAAACACACGGTGCACTTGATGTGCTGGTGAACAACGCGGCTATCCAGCCGAAACAATCCTATCTGCCCATGCACGAGTTCCCCGCAGATCTTTGGGAACGAATGATTGCAGTCAACTTCACCGGCTACTCCCTGCTTGCAAAGCATGCGATCCGCCGGATGCTGGAGCAGCAGAGTGGTGTCATTGTGAATATTGCCAGCGGTCAGGCACATCGCACGGCCCGACAGGTACCGGCCTATGGGCCGGCCAAAGCCGCCAATCTGATGCAGACTCGGCAATGGGCTGTCGAGTATGCCCGAAATGGCCTGCGAGTTGTTTCTGTTTCACCGGGTGCCATCAACACGCCCATGGTTCAGGCGACTCTCCAGGAACAGGGCGGAGCCTCGGAACTGGCAAATCGGCATCCGCTGGGCCGCATTGGGCGTCCTGATGAAGTAGCAGCCGCCGTTTTGTGGCTATCAAGTTCCGCAGCCTCCTTTGTAACAGGCACCGATCTGGAAGTCGACGGAGGCCTTGGTGCGTTTGGCGCACATGCGGACCCATATCCGGCACCTTAGCAACCGGAGCAGACTTAGGACCTGGAAAACAATAAGTTTCCGCCATAGTCGCCTTTCGCTCCGCGAAAAAGCATTCTTTTGCGGAGCAAAAGGCGACACTTATTGTCTGACAGCGCCTTAGTGCTGAGGTATGTATATTCGTCAGCCGGACCAATTGACGGGAACGCATTTGCCAATACACTCATTGATGTCGCCACTAACTTTGGCAGATGGAAACTTTGGCAGACGGACATCAGAGTTTGTTTATCCCTGCTCATCCCAGTCGAAAGGGCTTCGAATGACTATGCCCCAGGCAGATGCAAGCTCTGACAAAGAGCCCGAGATGGAATTATCCACAATCGCACTGGAGATCAATATTGCGGGGGAAACCATCGGATTTCAGGTCACTCTGCCAGCCGGACCTGCCACCTGGGAACATCTCCTGCCATTCATGCGATCACTGGTCAAAGTGGGAAGTGATATCTCACAGGAATACTTTACGGAGAAAGGCCTTCCGATTTCCTGTAAGGCAGGCTGCGGCATCTGTTGTCGCCAGCGAGTTCCGATTGCGGAATTTGAGGCACATCGCCTGCGCCGCCTTGTGGAATCCATGCCGGAACCTCGACGAACTCAGATTATTGAACGATTCCGGGAAGCCGACAGACGTGTCAGCGAAGCCGGCCTGAATGTGCTTTATGACAATAATGAAGCCGTCAGTATTGAAGAAATGACCCGACGCAGTGGCAGCTATTTTCGTTTGATGATCCCGTGCCCGTTCCTTGAAAACGAATCCTGCTCAATCTACGAAGAGCGTCCCCTGAAGTGCCGGGAATATCTGGTCACATCTCCGGCTGAAAACTGTGCCGAACCGGAAACACAACCCGTCAGAGGTCTTCCATTGCCTCTCAGTGTCTACATGACAACGTTGTTCCTCGGAGAAGACGCGGACAATCCGGGAATTCGCTGGGTACCACTCAATCAGCTGATGTCCTGGACCGACTCCCATGAACCGGAGCCGGCTTCCAGAACAGGCCCCGAGCTGCTGCATGAGTTCATGAGTAAACTGGCTCAGCCGAAGCAATAAGGTGACCGGCAGTTGAAGACATACCAAACATCGCATGCAATCCCGTCGGCGGAGCGACGGGTGTACGGTACACCCGTCGCTCCGCCG
>JALHMY010000075.1 GCA_022843805.1 Fuerstiella sp. | reverse complement strand
GCCCCCCCCGCCGCGGGTTGCACTCAACGCCGTCCCAATAACACCCGCAGCCCTCCGTTCACCAGGCCCCCTCCCGATCTTGCTATCGCTCGATCGACCTCCCCCGGCTTTGCCGGGGGAGGAGGTTTTCATAACCTCCCCTCCCGCGCAGCGAAGCGAAGTGGGAGGGGTCGGCCGTTAGGCCGGGGGAGGGCTCGCCGCGTGTTGCACTCAACGCCGCCCCAATAACACCCGCATCCCGCAGTACGGCCCCCTTCCGATCTCGCTGCCGCTCGCTCGGCCTCCCCCAGCTTCGCTGGGAGAGGATGTTTTAGCTAAAACGATAACGGGCGGCGACGTCCCGCTATGTTGATCCACTGGCAGAAAAATCACGCATCCATGCGATGGGCATGTGCTGAGTGATATTGTCCGAATAATACACTCGAGCGATCCTCAGGTCTTCGTCGATCAGGAAGTCAGCAGGAAGTGTGGTGGTGCTGGCATCGATTTTGCCGGGCATGAATCCACTAAAAAAAGCCTTCATTGCCCGAGGGTGAACGAAGGCTTTCAGCATACCGGCTACCGAAGATTCCACACCATATGCGATGTACATCTTCTGTTCCGGATCGGCGGCGATTGGAAATGGAACGGAACGGGATTCGTACTGATCTGCAAGGCGTTCGGGGCCGGACTTAAAAATGGCAAGCAGACTCAAACCACCTGCATGCAGAGTTCCATGTTCTGTGGCCAGTTCATGAATATGCAGGTTGCAGAGCGGACAGGCCGCATATCGATGAAAAGACAACAACAGTCTTTTGCCACGATAATCTTCAAGCCGATGAACAACGCCAGCCAGATCAGTCACTTCAAATGAGGGTGCGGCATCTCCGGGTTTTAGTCTCATCGATTCCTCACCCTCACCGAGCAGAAACGCGGCTAAAGCCTCAGATTACTCGGCATCCGTACGCACGCGAACCTGAAGTGCGCCAAGCATCTTCGTTATGCGATCCTCTTTCTCATTGATAAAGAAAACATTCTCCAGCACGATCGCTCTGCGTTCCTCATTCGCATGGATAATCAGCCGACCGGACCGCAGCAGAAGATATTCGAAGACGTCGTTAATTTCCTTGTCGATGCGAAGATTCGGCGCGGAGAACCTCTTCAGGTCGCTCAGAACTCCGTGATGATGAAGCAGCTCGTTGCCTCGGACTTCCCAATAATCAAACCGACGGCTCACAAAGACAGCCAGGTAAAGCAACAGCATAGCCATGGTAAAGATCATATAGAATGACCCATTGGCACTTGGCTGAATACTGAGAATTCCATCGAGAACTTTGGGAAGGACACCAGGATTCAGATGAAACAGCGTCCACAGGCCAATCGTCAGAGCCGTAATGGCGAAGAACCATGTGAGCGACGTTGTACGAGGAAAGTCGAAGGCCAGCACAACCAGATTCAATGTCAGGACTACCAGAAAAATCCGGGCGATCGTAAACGGATAAGTGGCATCCGGCGGCACCTCTCCCTTTGCCCACATGTAAATTGCACAGAACATGGCCGTCAGTACGGTTGGGTAGAGGAACATAATTTTGGGGTAGGAAACCAGAAAGATCTGATTCGGTTCTTCCTGGTCCTTGCGGGCGTCGAGTGTTGTGACACTCGGTGGCGTATTGCCATTTGATGCATACTGTTCGCTCATTTGTCCCAATCCTGTATGACGTCCTTTATGGACTCAGTGAACTTTGATAACCTGCAAAACAGCCTCGGACGACGTTTTCCGTTCGTCCCGGCGAAATGTAACGCTGTACAATGTGGCTTGCCAGAGACCCAGGCCGGGTCCTTTGCCGAGTTTCCGTTTCCATGCTCTGGATGTGACCGAAACACGGAGTAGAATGGACGGGCAAGCTGAGGCAAATTCAGTTCGCAGAACGTTCGGGAATACTGACCGGATCTTCAAAATTTTAAAGAATTCGCCGAGCGGAACTGCCATGGCTCTATTCTCACAGGGATTGTGGCTCCTGGTTTCTGTGATCGCCGGATCAACGGTTTAAGGGAAACAATGACAAACGCGAAGAAGACAGTACTCAGTATTGGCCAGTGTCGGCCGGATCAGGCAGCGATTTCACATTTCCTGACGACGCATTTTAACGTGACGGTCCTTACAGCGGACTCGATGGCCGATTCGCTGGAACTGTTGTCTCGTACACCAGTCCAACTGGTCCTGATTAATCGCAAACTGGATTTGGACTACAGTGACGGGATGGAAATTCTTAAGGAAATCCGAAACCGAAAGGAATGGGAATCGATCGTTGTAATGCTCGTCTCAAATTACCCGGAGTGGCAGGAAAAGGCGGTGGCAATGGGCGCCGTACCGGGGTTCGGCAAGGCCGAACTGAACCAGCAGAAAACCCGAGATCGACTCGCGTCCGTGCTGTTGACTTCTGAACCAGTCGTCCGCTAGTGCTTTGTCAGGCTTTGAATTTTGGGTAGTGGACCTTGCTAAAAGTCCTGCAGCCTGGGGATCTTTAGCAAGATCCACTACCTCCAACCCAATTCTTTCATCCTGACGGAGCACCAGGTTTTGTTTGCTTTGTCGCTGGTCCTTTCTGCGACTACAGTCTTCTCATGTCTGAACCGTCCGGCACATATCACAGAAACATCATGCTGACACTGGCCTATGAAGGGACATGTTATTGTGGCTGGCAAATCCAGCCCAACGGTCTCACTGTCCAGGAATGCGTGGAACGCGGAATCGAAAAGCTGACCGGCACTCGATCTTCGGTCTTGTGTGCCGGTCGCACCGACTCCGGAGTACATGCGCTGGGACAGGTCGCCAGCTTTAAGACGGCGAGTCGTATTCCGGTACTGCAGATACGAAGAGGCTTACAGAGTTTTCTGCCGTTCGACGTTGTTGTGCTGAATGCGCAGGACGTCTCAATGGCATTTCATGCCACGTGGTCGGCCGTCAGAAAGACTTACCGATACGTTTTCCACGACGGTGAAATCTGTCCGCCTTTTCTGCGGCATCTGGTGTCGCGTTCTCGCAGAACGCTCGATGTTGGCGCCATGCAGTCAGCAGCACAGCATTTGCTGGGAACACATGACTTCCGCTGCTTTGAGTCTCACTACCCAAACAAGCAGACCAGCGTACGTACCATTGAAAGAATCAGCGTAACACGGCAACCCATATGGGCTCCGTGGAATGCGTATTGCTCAACGAAACGCATCGGGGAAAATGCAGCGACAACTGCAACAGATTCGGTCGTCGGAACCGATTCTGAACAATATAGTGCTGAACCGGCTGAGGCCCCGGTCATCGTGATTGAAGTAACGGCGGACGGATTTTTGTACAATATGGTCCGGGCGATTGCCGGTACATTGCAGCGCATAGGAGAAGGCAAGCGTGACCCATGCGATATGGCAGAAGTCATCTCATCGATGGATCGTGCCACTGCCGGGATGACGGCGGCACCTTCCGGCTTGTATCTTGTGCAGGTGGAGTATCCTGCAGCTTTACTGACGCCGGAAATCAAGGAAAGTCGTGAGTAAACTTTCCCGGAACGATGATCAGACACATTGAATAGAGAAGAAAGGCTGAGCCTGCCAGCCGCACGTTGATTCACCCTGCTGCCAGCCGCCAGAAGCGTTGCCAGTCAGAATTTACAACTCCGGTGCAGTTCGGAGGCGACAATTTTCGCGACATCCTGTTAGGATGATATGTCCGACGACTCGCTTAGCCGTTCTTCTTTTCTTCAGCATTTTCGCGTTTGATCGCTTCGTAAACTTCTTCGCGATGGACTGTGACATCCCGCGGTGCTTCAATTCCAAGGCGTACTTTGTCGCCCCGGATTTCGATCACCATGAGGGTGATGGAGTCGCCAATCACAATTTTTTCGTCTTTTTTTCGGCTGAGTACTAACATGTCCAGTCCCTGGTCAATCTTTCATCGTGAATGATTGCCGCCCGACCCCAGATGCATCTGATCTGCCCCATTAGCAGAACAGCCCGGGCAAGCCCTAAACTACAATTTCCGTTGACGCCGTGCGTCCTTCGGCATTCGAACGTAGAACAGTTTCGACCAGAGTCACTCAAAATCTGCAGGAATTGCCGTATGTGTGTGCACCTGCGTCACGTTTCTGCCGGTTTGTGCTGACGGATCGTGTTCTTCCGGGTAAGAAAACAACGAATGTTTCGAATTAAAGGATTGTTGACCCTGTGAATTTTTCAGTTTTCGTTTGCCTGTTTGCCAGATTTCAAAACGATGTCGGCCTAAAGATGGAAATCCGTGTATGACAGCCTGTGCCGTCGAACTGCGTGCCGTAACCAAGTTTTTTGGAACTCATGCGGCTGTGCGCGATCTGGACCTGCAGATTCCTGAGGGTGCCATTTATGGATTTATTGGTCCGAATGGCTCCGGAAAAACAACCACAATCCGAATGATCCTTCGGATTTTTCACCCCGACCAGGGAGAAGTTTCCGTTCTCGGAAGTGCCCATGGAAACTGTGCCGACGATCGTGTTGGCTACCTTCCGGAAGAGCGTGGACTGTATCGGCGGATGAAAGTCAGGGATCTGCTGAAATATTATGCACGGCTCAAGGGGCATCGGGACTGTGATGCAGATATCTCGAGATGGCTGATGCGTCTTGGTGCCGAAGGCTGGGACAATCGACGGATCGAAGCGTTGTCCAAGGGAATGGCACAGAAAGTTCAGTTCATTTCAGCGGTTGTCGCCCGCCCAAGTTTGCTCATACTGGATGAACCATTCAGTGGTTTGGACCCGGTCAACCTCGAATTGCTTCGAAACGCCATTCTGGAGGTTCGTTCTCAGGGCACAACCGTCATTTTTTCGACGCATGAAATGGACGTGGCTGAACGGCTGTGTGATACGGTTTTCATGATTCACAATGGCCGAAAAGTGCTGGATGGCACGATCGATTCCATTCAAAGGCAGTATCCGGCGGATGAGGTTCGGCTGCGAATGGCCGAAGGCGCCATCGTGCCACCCGATCTGCCTGGCGTTCAATCCGTCGAACAACAGGGGCCATTCAGCATTCTGAAACTGCAGAACACCGACGCCGTGCAGCCCCTGCTTCGTTCTCTGGTGGATTCAGCTCAGATCGAACATTTTGAACTGCTCCGTCCGTCACTTCATAACATCTTTATTCGCATTGCGGGGCCTACAGACTCCTGAGCATCTCCGTGACCTTTGCTTCGAAAATCGCCTGCCATTCAGGAGCCAGAATGCAGTCACTGTCTTCCTGCGCACCGCCCAGATTCTGAAGCTGTTCAGCAGTCGGCGAATAATAGATGTAACCGTTGGTATAGCCGGCGACAAACGTGGATTCGTGTGGGGATGCTTTCTTGATGTTCAGACCAATCTGTACGGTCAGTTCGCCCGGAAATGTGATTAGAACAAACTCCCCGATCCTGAGTCCACAGACTTCAACATCAACAGTTCGCTTTCCCGCCGCAATATTCTGAGCCTGATGTTTCTTCAGAAGAGCGAGATTGACGTTCATGCGGGACAGTTCTTCCATGATGTAAATGTTCTGTTTATAGCTCTCCAGGTTCTGACGATTTTCAGTATCAAGTTTCAGCAGATCATCTCGTCCGATCATTTTGTCGTGCATATAGCGATGAGAGTAGTAGGACGGGAATTCCGCAGAAAGATTGTACTGCACAGCCAGAGGCATGAACGTCTTTAAATTCAGACTCGTCCCTCTGAGCGACTGCAGCAAAATCAGTTGTTCGTTCTGCAGTGAGGCAATCCGATCCTCAAGGTCGGCACGCGGCAGTTCCAGAATTTCCCGAACCTGTTTAAAACGGGAATCAGTTCCACATCGAATCTTTTTGGCAGCCGACATCGTCGACAGTCCAAGCAGGTTACCATGAGTTTCGGCGTCGCGCGGACTGGAGACATCCTTATACTGTGTGGGATTAATATCGCCGGCACACCCCTGAACGAAAAACGCCATGGACTCAGGCCCGAACGCTTCTTCCACCACCCGTGATGCAAATCCTGTCAGGTCCGCTGTGTTGCCTTTGCTTGGCACTCCCTGAATCGGGTGACAGGCAAAGTTGTACACGATCGCCAGCGTCTGCCCATCCATTCGATCAAGACGAAGAATCCCAATCTCCGGGTCCGTCGGACCAATCCCGGCGACCTGCTCATCAGCCGGCAGTGAGTAAGCATGCCGCACGTCAGCTTCTTTTCCGTTCTTTAACCGAAGCCGACGATTTTCCATAATGCGGTTTTCATGGCCAACACCAGTGCCAGCCTGAACGGGCACCATCGCCTTCAATGCACTGGCGACCGCCTGAATGGTGCGTGGCCCCACATCGCGACAGACAACTCCATGACAATGGCTTGCATTAATCATGACACTCGCCGGATCAATTCCATAGTCCTTCTGAAGCTGAGCACGAACGTCACCCAGATATTCATTGCCGATGTAGCCAATTTCTCCAATGGCCACGGCGTCAACGGTAACGATGACGGCCGTTGTCTGGCCGTCACGAATCACGAGCGCTTTCGCATATAGCCGATCGTTGACCGGTCCTGCTTCGTCCGCAGTAATATCAACTTTTGCCACGCCCGCCTGCAGCTGTGCCGCTGATGCCAGTGGCTGGTTACTCAACAGAAAAAGCATCATCAATACAGCAGGCATCAGATACCGAAACTGAAGCCCCGAAAGAACTTGAGCAGAGTATGAGATGGTGCCGGCAATTCGGATTCCGGAAAGAGCAGTCGCCCGTGAAACAACAACAACCATTGACATTTGATCAACCTTCCTGATCTTCGTTCAAAGAACTCAGCCAGCGTTCATCTTAAGTGATTCGCCTGACGTCGCATGGAAACGGGCCGCTTATGGATTCCGCATGTTTACGGAGTCTATCGACTGCACATGCTGCGAATTATGGATCCAGATAGTGTTCCAGCCATTCCGCCATTCTATCAAATGTTTCCATAGACACGGTATGACCCTGACCATGATTCAGCAGTCCCATCCGGACGGGCTTTCCATAAAGTTCCCAAACCGGAATGGCGGCTTTGATTAGCGGCCAGCTTCTGTCACCGTCGGCCGCGCCGGGACCACGTTCGCCACCGATAACCAGAATCGGGCGAGGGGCAATCATTGCCAGCAACTGGTGATGGTTGAGCGGGAAGTTCTCATCACGGATCGCTTCCCCAAGATACCAGGGCGCATCCCAGTTTGTTGAACGAAATCCCATCCCGCCTTCACTAAATACACTTGCCCGAACACGATCATCAAATGCGGCGAGATACAGCACTTCCTTGGCCCCCAGCGAATGACCGATCGCTCCGATTCGCCGACTGTCCACCTCCGGCAGAGATACGAGCACATCCACACCCCGCATGGCATCATAAAGCATCTTCGCCATGCCCAGACTGTCCGAATGACGTTTACGGTGCTGAGCAACTGCATCGTTCAGGTTTTCCGCATCCTGCCAGAGAAAGCATCGAGGACAGAAGACAAAAAATCCGCGGGCAGCGAGTTTTGAGCCGAGCTGCATACTGTCCGGACCACTCACTCCGGCGATCTCATCGATTGAGGAATTTGTCGTCTGATGGAGCGCCACAATTGCCGGAAACGGGCCGGAACGATCGGCCGAATTTTTCGGACGCAGAAGATAACCTTCAACGTAAATCCCAGGTTCGCCTTCATAACGAACAAGCTGGCGAGTCATTTGATCGAGCGTTTCCTCCCGCAGAATTTCCAGTTTGACGGGAGGTCTGGGATTCGGCATCGGACCAAGAAATCTCAGCCACTCCTGCCGCAGGTGATCTCTCTTCGTTTCCCATGAGTTCACTGTCGTCAGTTTCTGGTTCTGAGTGTCCACCAGCAGTGGATCCAGTCTTCCCAGACCATCAACCGAAATCGTTCCGCGGTCCTGAGCCACTTCAGAAAGCCACGTAACATCTTTCGTTTGTGCATGAACGATGCTGGCACAAAGTCCCTGCAATGCTGCCAGAAGCAGTAACCGTGTCAGCAGCTGGCGTCTTCCTGAATTTTTCAGAAGTATAATTTCATTTTCACAGGGCACAGGATTCTCCCTCTTCTGCAGAATGACTCTAACCGGCGGACAGATCCCGACAGTCAGGGCATTTAACCGAGCAGAATCCTGCAACGCAACCGAACGCAGTGTGTTCGAACGTGAGAGGGAAACAACCGGTCGGCCAGTTGATTCTGCAATGCAGCGGGATGCTGTCAACCCGTCACCCGAACCAGATGTGATCACTCGATCATCAGCGAGTCAATGTCCATTGCATCAAATTCTTCCAGTTCCATCACCGGTCGAGGCAGCGCCGACGCGAGCCATTTCGATGATGGCCACGCAAAGGGACGAAACTTTTCAGCGACCCCTGTCTGATCTCTGTAAAGAACAGCTCGCCCGGAGACTAGAGAAGCTGCAACCGGAGTATCGACCAGGCTGGCCGAATCTGTCTGGTTCATACGGAAAGCAATACGGTTCTCAAATTCTCTCAGCAGTGACGCTGACAGCCATCGAGTCGCATTATTGAATGTGTCGGACCAGATAATGACGTGCAGGCCCACCAGCGGGCCCCTCTTAATCAAATCGGTCAGCATGGAAGCAGTTGTTGCCGCGGCCTTTGTTTCGCCGAATCCGCCAAAGCTGAATTCGTCATCGTCTCGCTTCAGGGAGCGGAACTGACCAATGTTTCGAATCGCCAGCAGCGTTTCCGGCTGTTCACCTTCCGACGGAGATCCTTCGCGTTTCAGCAATTGTCCGTGGAGGTCTGCAATCACTGCATCCGTATCTGCAACACCCCGGCTGCGGAATCTGCCCGGAATCGCGTTCGCAAACGCGCTGCTGAATCGCAGTGATGCCTCTCGGTCACGAAAATCGTTCAATAGAATAAACTGAGGCGAGAGAGGTGTCTGCCCCTGTTCGCTGGCCTCTGACAGGTGCCCGTCAGACATGACAGCCGGATGAAAACAGCTCAGAGCGGCCATCAGCAGAATGCTGTCTGCCATATCGGTTTCCTGTCCGACGATCAGAATATTCTGCCCGGCAGCTCGACGCAGCTCAATGCATGCAGGAGGAGCGATTGCCACCGGTTCTCCCACCCAGACCGGCAGATATTCGGCGATCCGACGTGTCGCATCGTTTTCACTCTTCAGCCACGCATTCAATGGACCGCAAAGATCGGCAGAAGGTGCAACAGTTCCCTCAAACACGATCATTCTCTGGTCAGTATTGTCGCTCTGCTGCGAACCGCTGTTCCGCTGATATGCCAGCATCTCATGAATCGCCTGCTCACGTCTGCGCTCATTCAGCCACGCAATCTGAAAAGGATGATTGCCTTCGACCATTCCGTTGGCATCATTGTAAATGGCTTCACCGGGGCGAGTGAGCAGGCGAGCGGCGGAGTTTTCTTCACTGAGAATCAGATGAGCGTCGCTTTCACTGCACTGCAGAGCCACACGAACTGCAATCTGACCAAGAGTGCTGCGAGCCAGAGAATAGGCGCCTCCAAGCGTCTGGGAACCCAGCACTACATGGATTCCAAACGCTCGTCCCTGACGAATGAGTCTGTCGAGAAGAAGTGAAGCACGGGACGACACACGATCTTCGGCAACAAAAAATTCCTGAAACTCATCGATCAACAGCAGAACTCGCGGCATCAGTTCTCCGGGATAAGCCTGTCGGAATGCCGGAAGATCCTGAACACCCCGGGTCCTGAAGGTTTCTCCCCGTTCCTGAAGAACTTCATCCAGCCGTTCGAGAACGCTCAAACCGAACTCACGATCACTCTCAATCGCCACAACTTTCGCGTGTGGCAGCTGGTTGGCCGCATATGTCCGAAACTCAACCCCCTTTTTGAAGTCGATCAGGAAGAACTGAATCTCCCTGGGGCCATAATGCAGAGCCAGATTCGTAATCAGAATATGCAGTAATGTGGACTTTCCTGAACCGGTCTTACCGGCAATCAGCACATGCTGACTGGTACCACGGCCGAGTCTGAGGTATTGCAGGCGAGACGCACCGGCACGGCCGATTGGCAGATCAATTCCATCTGCCGTCGAATGTGTCCACAGTTCAGCTGGCTTTGGTGAAATCCTTGTAAACGATACCTCAACCCGGCGAGCATCTTTCGACTTTTCTCCCACAGCTCGAACCAGCGAGACATACTCGGCAGGGGCAGGTGATGGCAGCGAAGTGAAATCAACGGTCAGAGGTTCTTCAGTCAGAGGCAACACACGCCCGTCTGCAACATGAAACCGCAGACACTCCGTCTGAAGAATTTTAGGATCAAATGACCTTGGCATCGGGCTCTGAGGATTACAGGTGACGATGGCATGGACGCCGCACCGCGGCCCGCTTGTCATAATGGCCGCCAGATGCCGGGCAGCCTCTTCCGAAAACGCAGTCGGGAATCCTGCAACAATCACGAAATGCCACGGTTCCGCCACCTCACCGGCAGACGCATTGTACTGTTCGATCGTTTCAAACTCACTGCGCAGGTAGGTCTGAAACACATTCTCCATGTGTTCCGTAACCTTCTGCAGTCGATCCCTGATCTGTATGGATTCGGTCCAGATTCGGCTGCCAATCAAAAGCTCATCAAAGTCGGCCAGATGCATCAGAGCAGAGAAGCTCTGCCCAAGTCCCACAGGATCAATCAGCGTAAACTGAAGACGCCCGGGGGGAATTGATGTGAGCAGCTTCAGAAGAATTGCGCGTACATACTCCAGTGCCGGTTCGCGTCCAGCCACATCATGTTCGATGACAACGGATGTGTCAGCCGGAAATCGAAGCACTGCCGAGGCCGTCAGCTGAATGCTGTCGCGATTTTCACCATCCCCACTGCCAGGAAGAACTGGTAAGGAAATTTTAAGCTCTCCTGCCGGGAGAGCGGCTGGCAGCGTTTCCGGCGGCGTCCATTTTCCATCGGTCAGAACGGGCCAGAGGGACGTCTCCGCAACCGATTCCCGACTCTCAGAGCAGAGTGTCCGAGCGTAACTCAGCTCGCTGTTCCAGTGCTTCAGTAACTGTTCGCGATGAGCGTTCAGGAGTCCTGTCTGTTCACGAATATTTGCCTCAAGTCGGTTCAGGTTCTGCTGCAGCTCTGCCCCCATCAGGTCCCTCAGTCTGGCACTCTCTGTCTTCCGCCAGTTCGCCATGGCCTGCAGATCGAACTGTTCACGCGAACTCGCTTCCGTCAGCAGCGTTTCATGGTGCTGTTTCACTGCGACAAGGCTGACTTCATGCTGCTGTTGCAGAGTCCCCATTTGTGCCGACGCACCTCCCTCCAGCAGTTCGGTCTTTTGTTCACGAAGCCGGGCCATTTGCTTTTGCCATTTCTTCGCGACCACTTTGAGCTTGTTCAAATCTCTGACAGACTGAGCATTCCAGGTCGAAAATGCGAACTGAGCATTCGCCGCTGCCTGGAGCATTTGGTCAAAACGCCGGCGGAGCTTTTGCTGTGCGATCAGCAGGATGACAGTGAACAACAGCACAACCGCTCCCGCACTGATCAGGGAACTGACCATCAGCCAGTTCCAGTCGGGGGCTCTGAGTTCAGGATTCAGAAAGCTCTGAAGGTCCGCACGTACCGCGGTGATCGGTATGGCGATTACGGGAATCAGCAACAACGATATCCAGACAGGTCTCCAGCCCAGCACCCACTGAGGCAGGTGCTGACGGAAGATCGAGTCGGACAATTCCAGCGCAGCAGCAGTTTCATCGGCAATATACTGGCGATTGACCTCAGGAGTTCCCAGCTGAATCGAGGGAGTTGGGAGAAGCGAATCCGCCGACGTGTGGCACTTCGCCAGCCAGGCCTCAGTCTCTTCCACTCGCCTGTTGAGGGTATTGATTACGTCGATCGCTCCCTTCTGCTGATTTTCGAAGGAAGCCTCAGCTCTTTCGTAGTTGCTGACGGGAGTATCAACACCGTTTTCATCACAAACAGATTGCAGAACCCAAAGCTCATTTTCCAGGGCTGCCTGCTGTTGCCGCTGCAGGTCTTCAAACCTCCCGGAGAGCTCTGAAAGACTATGGTCCAGCCCCTGCTGGATTGCCTGTGTCTGTGAGACCGCAAAGTCCCGAATCTGGCTGCAACGGGACTGATACTCCCCGGAAACGCGTTCTTCCAGCATTTTCCGGGCTGTTTCGTGCTCTCGCAACAGCTTTTGGCGAGCTTCAATGCCTGATTCTGACAGCCGTTTCAGCTGATCATGAATTTGCCCGAACACCTGCCGGTAGTGAAGACAGTTTGTCTGCAATCGAGACAACAGAGGTAACTGTGCCTTCAATCGGGGTCGGTCCGCGTTCATATTTACCCTCTGTACAAATTCTCATTGTCTGCCGAAACAGATTCTGAGTCTTAAACGGATTCTCTGGCAAATCCTACGACAACTACGAGCCCTGAATTTCGAATACTGGCCAAACAATTTGTGTTTGTTCAATAATTCCCGGCAACGTATATCTCCGCAGCGGGAAATGGGGCAAAACGACCACAGTTGATTTCCGAATTCTGTACTGCTGCCGACAATGCCACACAAATATCCCGCAATTGTCCCTCATGTGTACTTCAATGCACAGTCAGTCTGAGTCCAACCTTCGCTAAAAACGAAAACCTCAGCGTCTGACTTCAAAGAGCACTTTCAGGGCGTCTTTGCGAATGGCATGCTGAAACGCAGTTTCAGCATCCTCAAGCGGGTAGCTTGCTGACACAAGGGTATCAACCGTAACGGACCCCGCCGACAGTAACCGAATGGCTTCAGAAAACGGCCCGCATCGGGATCCCACAACTCTGATTTCGTCAATGACGAGAGGTGCCATATGCATTGTCTGTGCGGCCGCAACCGTTGTCTTCAGCACAATAGTCCCACACGGGCGAACCATGCGAATGGCGTCCTCAAGGCCAGTCGGAGATCCGGTACAGTCGATCACGATATCAGCCGTGCGATTCGCTGGAGAATTCGAACGCAGGCAGGCGCTGATTCCCATTTCCTGCAGGATCTTCAGTTTGAACTCATGCTTCCCGAAGACAGTCACATGACAGCCATGATGCCGCATTACCTGGGCACACAGGTTACCGAGTCGACCGTCGCCAAGCACAGTCACACGTTCATCACCCTGAACAGACAGCTGTTCCGGAATTCTGCAGGCAGCAGCCAGAGGTTCGACGAAGACCGCCTGGACATTTGTTACATGCTCCGGTAAGGCATGCAGATTACGGTCAGGCACCACAAGGCGATCTGCGAAAGCGCCATCGTGGTTAAGAATGCCGATCACGGTTCGGTGGGGGCAGTGACTGGTGTTTCCCTGACGACACATTTCACACTGATGGCACGCACAATTGATTTCGCCAACGACTCGCTGGCCCGCCAGCCTGCCGGTGCGAGCAATTCCCACGAATTCATGCCCCAGCGTGCCCCGAAAGCCCATATAACCTTTGCATAACTGCAAGTCTGTCTCGCAAATTCCGGCCATCAGCACATCGACGATCACGAATTGCTCGTGCCCGGTTTGCGGTGGCAGTATTGGTTCCGGAGCATCCGAATGAAATGCCAGCAAGCCATCAAATACGATCGCCCTCAAACTCCTGTGCTCCCTGATACTGATGTCGACGAATACAGGCTCGGAATGATCCGCTTGAAATTTAGAACACCGCACAAACGCAGCTTGAGCCGCGTCCGGCAGAGTTATGTCGACAGAGGTCAATCTGCGGCGTCATCACTCTTCCGGGACATAAATCCGAATATCATCAAAATTCCCAATATCATCAAATGACCCAAACCCAACCAGCCCCTCAGCGAACGTCTTGTCCGTTGCCGTCATGACCGGTGATTTAAAGTCATCAAAGAAAACCTGTATCTCGCCCTTGTCGACATTCCGAATAATCCTCGCACGGTGCCATGCGTCGTCCCAGGGAGTTCCTGGAGTTGTACGCGTTGAAATTTTAACGCGTGGCTCTCCGTTCACAATAAAGATCTGATTGGCGTGATCATCAGTCTTCTTGCCGAAATGCACATAGTAAAGATGTGCATCGTCCTGATATCCGAAAAACAGGCACAGTGAGCGATGATCGTAATCAGGAATCGTTGATTGCAGGCGAATGTCCATGACAAATGAACCGAGTTTCAAATCCCGCAACAGATTTCTGTTCAGAGGAGAACGCACAGGAGGCTTGTAGTCACTGTTCCTTTTTGTCAGAGCAAATACCTTGTTGCCCTCCTGATCCAGCAGCTTCCATGCGGTAATGTCTGTCGGCTGATACTGATCAATCCGACCGTCTTCGAAATCATGCTTGTACACCAGCTTCATTCCATTTAACGCCGGATCATCTTTTGAAGGCCCTTCATTGTCTGCAGCGACGAGCCGTGCATCCGGCAGCTGGCAGCAAATCCAGCACAGAAAAACACACGGGAAAAGCATTTGCCGGACTTTCATAGTATTCCTTTAAGCATGAAGTGAATGCCTGGATCGCACGAAGGTATTCAAACATGATACAATCCCACACCATTTGTTTGTATCATTCAGCCATGCCGGGGACTACTGAACCTCGAATTCCGCTACAGGCCCCGGATCCGGAGTTTTCTCCAGCGGCCCACATAAACTCTGTCGCCGATCCGGTGCCACTGCCGGGACTCTGCGACACCCTAACGGCTCCCGGGAATGACCGCCGGAAGAAACAACCTGAAGGATGACGAAACACAACGACAAATCTGCTGACACCTCCGCTGCGGAGTCTTCACCAGGTGCCGCCGAGCCTTCCGTTTTTACACAAACACAGACTTCGCAGGTCGATGAATCTGGCGTAACCGCGGTTTATATTCATGTTCCATTTTGCCTGCATCGATGCGGATACTGTGATTTCACGCTGGTCGCAAACCAGGATGATTTGATTCCGGACTATCTTGCCGCTCTGAAGAATGAGCTGGAGTCGACGGCTGCTGATCATGCATTCCACGGCCCGCAGAGCATGGATACCATTTTCATCGGCGGTGGAACACCCACTCATTTGTCACCCAGCCATCTGACGGAATTATTCAGTTTGCTTCAGAGATATTTTCACCTGACGGACGGTGGTGAGTTCTCGGTCGAAGCCAACCCGGATGGGCTGGACGATGACCGGATCCGGGTCCTGAAAGACTTTGGAGTCAATCGGCTCAGCCTTGGCGTTCAGTCGTTTGACGATGACTGTCTTCGGCTGCTGGAACGCAGGCACAGTGCAGCCGAAGCGATAGAGACCATACAGAGATGCAGCGATGAATTTGATAACCTTTCGGCTGACCTGATCTATGCTGTTCCCGGACAGTCGCTTCGATCCTGGACAACCACTCTTAAGTCGGCTATTAGTCTGCCACTCTCCCACATATCGACATATGGACTTACGTATGAGCAGGGGACTCCTTTTTATCGTCGAGCGAACTCCGGCGAACTGAGGCGTCAAACGGATGAAACTGAAAGACAGCAATATCTGACGGGAATCGGACTCCTGAAGGGAGCCGGATTCGAACATTATGAAGTTTCGAACTTTGCGAAGAATGGATTCCGTTGTCGCCACAATCAAACATACTGGCAGGGGCGTTCGTATTTTGCAGCCGGTCCAGGGGCCGCCCGATACTTAAATGGAAGGCGTTCCACGAACTGTCGAAGCGTGGCCCGGTGGATCCGATCATGGTCAGATAACTCGCCCTGCATTCAGGAATCAGAGGATCTGAATGCCGAGGAGAAAGCTCGGGAATTCATGATGCTCGCCCTAAGGATGATCGATGGGCTAAACATCGAAGCGTTTGAACGTCGATTCGGGGTCTCAGTTAGAACCCTCGCGGGCGAAGCGATACAAAGGCATATTGCAGGCGGGTTGCTGGAATATCATGGGAAGAACCTTCGACTTACTGCCGAAGGCCTCCTGCTGGCAGATTCCGTCGTGGTGGATTTTCTTTGATGTGCCGGAAAGTGAAATCTCTGTAAATTCCGAACAATCGGGAACAACTTCAGTAACAACCGGAGGTTCGTTCAAATGCAAATTGTGCCATAAATTGTTTATAGCAATGCACTTGCGATCGATGGCCTGCAGGTGGTTTGCCGTATCTGCGATTGACTTCAACGGAAATCAGAACTAGCATTCAACCTCGAATCCTCAGGGAAAACGGCACGGCGTTTAAAAGTTCCGTCCAGGTAAAGCAACAGGATGTTGTTTTACCTCGATTTTGAAATCCGGGCGGTGTCCTTAAAAAGAAATATATCCTCGCTTTTTCGGTGACGTTGATTTTGCAGTCAGGGACGACTCAATGACGGACAATTCCGGCGTTCGGAAAGTGATTTCCTGGACCGAAGTTGAGCAACTGCGGGAGGCTCGACGAATCATTCGGCAGGAAGCAGAAGTATTAAGTCTGCTCGCCGAGAATCTTGATTCCGGTTTCTGCGAAGCGATCCGGCTTTTGAGCAAGTTGCGGGGTCAGGTTATTGTCACCGGAGTCGGCAAGGCTGGATTGATTGGACAGAAAATCACTGCCACCCTGGCAAGCACAGGCACCTCAACTCGATTCATCCATCCCACTGAAGCATTGCATGGAGATCTGGGATGCATTTGTTCCGGAGATGCCGTTCTCGCGTTGTCGAACAGTGGTGAGTCCGATGAATTGCTCCGACTGATTCCGGCTCTGCGGCGACTTGAGATTCCTGTAATCTCGGTCACCAGAGACCATACCAATTCGCTTGCCCGAAGTTCCGACATCGTCATTTGCATTGGTCGTCATCGGGAAGCCGGAGAACTTGCCCTCGCTCCTACCTGCACAACAACTGCCATGCTGGCCACCGGAGATGCTCTTGCTCTGGTACTAAGTCAGGTTCGCGGCTTTACAGCCCGCGATTTTGCTGTGTTTCATCCGGCCGGCAGTCTGGGACGTCAGCTGACGCCCGTTCGAGAAGTGATGCGTACGGGAGAGCAATTACGAATTGCCGTTGAAACCGAGACAGTACGTCAGGTGATGATCAGTCACAGCCGTCCAGGCCGAAGAACGGGCGCTGTCATTCTGGTGTCGGCGGCCGGAACCCTGACCGGTCTGTTTACTGACAGTGACCTCGCTCGGCTGTTTGAAAATCGTCGTGACGAGTTTCTGGACGAGTCGATTGTTCACGTGATGACTGTGAATCCCGTAACTGTGAATCCGGATGTTCTGTTGCCGGAAGCCATTCATCTGATGTCATCGCGAAAGCTAAGCGAGTTGCCCGTGGTCAATGCCGATCGTGTCCCTGTGGGAATGCTGGATATTACCGATGTGCTGCAAAGGCTGGACAGCGGCGAAGCGGGAAGTCACGAACGATTGAAACTACTAACCGCCGGAGAGCAGAACGTCGCCTGAAAACCACTCTGAACGCGACAGGGCTGAGACGCATTCATGTCCTTCTTCAATTTATCCCGAGGTCCCCGCACGCTGCTGGCGGGAATGGTGCTGGGCGTTATCTACTACGCCTTTGTCAGCCTGACCGCGCCCTGGCTGGATGTTGAACAGGTCAGACCAGTGCTTCCCAGCGCTGCGAGTGGAAATACGAAAACGGCGGAATTCGGTAAACGCAGCGACGACTGGTTTCCGGAAGACCACTGGGTTTCGAATGCCGGTAAAAAATTTCGCGACGGACGGCGTTATCTTTTTTTTCAGACGTTCAGTCTGTTTAATGAAAATCGCTCCATGAGAGTTGAGCCGGTCGCGATGGCATGGGAATCGGAAGACGAAGCCGAATCCCCCGTAACTATTTCCGCCGCTTCGGCTCAGCTGGACCGTTCGTCTGCATTCAATATTGCAGAACAGGAATTTGGCCGAATTACGGCCGCTCATCTGGCCGGAGACGTCTATATCCGCGGTCCGAATGGCCTGCGAATCGTCGGTCGAAACTTTTATGTTTCCGAACAGTCGATGATGGTCTGGAGCAGCCAGCCTGTTGATTTTGCATGGGAAAACCATACCGGACGTGCAGAAGGAGGCATTGAAATTCAATTGCTGTCATCGGGAAGCACAGAGGGTGGCCTGATGACCGTGTCGGATATTCATTCTCTCCGACTGATGGGGCGTGTGACCTGCAATCTCGTGCTGCGGGATAAGGACCCTGGAAAGGAAGTCAACCGAATCCGAATCAATGCGGCCCGCTCTTTCGAATACTCCGTTGCGACTCGAATGGCAGTATTTTCAGGCTATGAGGATCGAGAGGCGATCCCGGAGAATCAGATTCTTGTGGAACGGCCGAACGACTCAGGAACTGTCGACAAGCTTCTTTGCACTCAGCTGACTCTGCATATGCGTCCGAGGGTCAATGCGGATCCGCAAAAGGAACAGGCAGCTCATCGCGTCGAACTGCATTCCATACTTGCAGAAGGCAGCCGGGTTGTTGTCTGGCTTGAAGAGCATAAAGTGCAGGCAACGATGACCAGCCTCCGATATACGATCGACGAGAATCTTCTCGAAATGTGGCATAATAAGATTGATGAAGCCGGGCGTCCCTATCCCGTGGAAATTCGACAGGATGGAAGTGAAATCTTTGTGCCACGAATTCTCGTCCTTCACGGTCAGCAGAATCAGATTCATTCGATGGAATGCCTTGGACCGGGAATCATTCGCCACAAAGCAAAAACGAATCCGGATGCTGTGGAGGCCACCTGGTCAAAATCGCTTGTTTATCGGCAGTCGCCAGAGCAGCGCATCGTAATGGAAGGCAACGCTCAGGTGGCCCGACCGTCTCAGCAGTTTCGTATGGCGGGCGGCCGTATTGAGATGCAGCTTGATTCGGCGAATGAAATGGAGCTGAAGACAGGATCGTCGATGGAGCAGGTCTCTGCTGCATCTGGAGCCCCCGAATCGGTGGGATCTTTAAACTTCGCCAGACTAAAGCCACGCCGTCTGATCGCCACCGACAGTGTAAAGCTCACTGCACCCCAAATTTCCGGACTTGCAAGAAACGAACTGAACGTTGTTTTCAGCGATCAGAATAATGGTCCGACGTCTTCGGATAGTTCTGCATCGGACAGTCAGAATGAACGGACGAAAGGTATCACACCCGGATCGTCAGGAAGCGGCTTTACAAATTTTGTTGCCGATACCATGGAGGCCACTCTGCAGCTGATGACCCGAAACGATCGCACAACAGCCGACTTTTCCGACGTTTGGCTTAAAGGCACCGTTGAAGTTGATTACACGGCCGCAGATCCTGAGCAGTCGTTTAATGCAACCGGAAACGTTTTGTTCGCTCGCGGCGGAATTGACGCGGGACGAGATATCAGCCTGTTTGGCGACCCGGCAGCCGTCGTCAGTACAACTCGCAGAATTGAAGGTCAGCGAATTGAACTCAGTGAACTGGCAAAGGAGTTTCGAATTGAAGGAAGCGGACGCATTCGCTTCGTTGTGGATGCATTGTTCGGGCAGCCTCTGGTAAAGCCGTCACCGCTGGACATCTACTGGACGGACAAAATGCACTTCTCAGGCAGGACTGCCAGTTTCGTCGGAAACATCCGTGCTGTGATGAAGGATCCAAAATCCCATGACATCCAGATGAAGTGTGCTGTCATGAAAGTTCACCTGATGAATGATGTGGACCTTCGTCAGAAATCCAGTGACACGAGGACGAATGTGCGTCAGGCCTCATCACGAAAGCCACCCGAAACGAATCGACAGGCCGCGGAAATTGAAAAGATTGAATGCCAGGGCCTGGTTACGTTTCATGCCCATCAAATGATTGATGGCATTCCGGAGGCCAGACGCAACTGTAAATTTACGGATCTCACAGTCAATCTTCAGACCGGTGACTTTCATGCAATCGGGCCCGGCCGCATCGAGTCAACACAGCCGGATCGCGGGAATGCACTCAAAGTTTCCCCTGGGGTCACCGTTCGTTCAAATACAGCGGTTCGGGCGAGCGAAACTCCCTTTGTCTTCGTCAGTGCCGATTTTATCGGAACTGTTTCCGGAAATATTAACCAGCAGGTCGTGCGACTGAATCATCATGTTGTTGGTGTTTTTGGACCGGTACGCCGCCTCGGAGAAACAATCGATGTCAATGGTGTGAATACTGCGGAACTTCCACCTCAGGCCGGCATTCTGAGGTGCGAACAACTGACCGTTTCGGCCATCCCTGGAGCCCACGAAGGCGAGCGATCTTTTTCCCTGCTGGCTGAAACAAAAGCACGCATGGAACTCAAAGAGTTCTCCGGAGAAGCAGATCGTATCACTTATGACCATTCGAAAGAACAATACATTCTTCGCAGTGAGCAGGATCGAATGTCGGCGGTTTCACATCGTCCGGGAGTCGGACGGGACCTTCAGCGATTCGTAGGCCAGAAGTTTGAATACTATCCACCCCCCCGCAACAAACTCATTGTAAATCAGATCATTGGCCTCGACGGCGTGTTTGACCCGTCATCGCAATAGATCGATGCATCTGCGCACATCCGGATTATTCTTCACAGGGCGTGAAATGAGGAACCGGAAACAGCAGCATGTTTCCGGTCAATGACCATCTGTCTTAGCCGTGCTCAGTCGCCATTCGTCGGGCGACCACGATTCTGGATCGACCGTCGATCCGAGCAAACAGTATGACTCGCGGATCTGCCTGTCCGCACGGAAGCTGCCGCTGGATCACCCGTGCGTCAACCGGGATTCGACGGCATTTAATTTCATAATGGCGGGAGGCATCCCTTCGCAGCCACTGCCGAAGTTCTTTCGGATTTCCGGAAAGCACTGCCTCAACCCGAAATCCGCTGACAAAAGGAGAATTCACCAGCGTCTCGCCGGTCAGATACTCTTCCTCTGAATCAAGACGAGACAACCCCAGCTGATCCGCCACCGGTTCCAGCATGCCGGACCGCACCACGGCAGGATCGGGATCATAAATCCATTCACCACACTGAGCAACCTGCGAAATGCTTACCGAAAGCGGATCGCCCGCAATGGACTCGCCCGACGGCAGAACCGTTGCACGAAAAGACTGAGTTCCGGACAGACATCCAAACCATACCGTAGCTTCCCGACATTCACCGTTCAGGCTGATCAGTTCAATTTCACATCCGGGAAACTTCTGCATAAAGTTACTTGCCGGGCTCAGTTTGAGAGCACCTCCAATGGCCACATCAATCAGATTTTGCATCCATTGCAGGTCCGGGGAATATTGTTCAAGCCGCTTTACAGGGCGGTCACGGCCAGCACGCCGATCCGGATCCGCATGGACCAGCTGTCCGGTCCAGTTTCGGGTTGTCACGTCAGAAACCTGTGTCACAAGCGGATGCGTTGTTTTCCACTCTTCTGAATTCCATTCGGATCGCAGACACATGGCAGGATCAGCATCAACCGCAATGACCGGCAGAACATTGGCCAGTGCGGCCGCGTCCACACCAATTCCTGAACATAAATCAAACACTGTTGGCTCTGAATTCAAAAACGCATTACTGAATCGCCGAGCTTTGTGATGTGCAACCAGCCATGCCGTTGACTGTTCGAGCCCTGTTCTGGTGAGCCAGAGCCGTTCGGCGGCAGGCAATAAACCGGCCGCACGAACTCTGGCATCATGAACGGCCAGTGCTGCTCGAACGATTTCATCACTGAATTTCTGACGAAGCCGCTTCTGGCCAGATAACTCTGCAGCCGAACATTCCTGAATCTCCGCAAATATCTCGGGCGCAGACTTAAGGAACCGAAGAATACGGCACTCCTCCGATTCGGAGTCGGCTGTTGGCGAAAACGAGGTCATTAGCTGGACTTCTTCTTCATGCGAACGATCCCATCCCAGTCCGGAGGCGCCTTTCGGTCGTGCTGGGTAATCAGCATGGCCAGATAGTCCTGTGCACGGTCTTCCGCCGGCATCCGATGCAGGTATTTCCATGCATCCGCCCATCTGCCTTCAAGAAAGCATTCCACACCCCGCTCAAAATCAGCCAGATGATGATTTGTCAGACTGGATGATGGCAGCTCGGGCGGAACAAGTTCACTCACAACAAGTGATCGATCCATTCCGTAGGGCAGAACTCGAAGCAAACGGCGTACCCTGCCTTCGTCCGGTGACATTCGGTCGCGAATCTGCTGGTGTAAATACTCATCGATCAGCACGGAGACATGCAGTTCCCGAGTCATGCTTTCCAGCCGGCTTGCAAGGTTCACGACAGGTCCAAACACCGTAACTTTGACCTGTTCCCGCGTTCCAATTTTTCCAGCAACGGCGCGGCCGTGAGCAATTCCGATACTGGTTTCGAAATCTTTCAGCGGATGATTCGGATCTGCCTGAGCTTTTGCAAACTCTGATCGAATCGCCAGCGCCGCGCGACACGCATTTAATGGTGATTCTTCCGATTCAAGCGGCCAGCCCCAGAATCCAAGAGCGGCATCGCCCTGAAAATCGCCCGTCACTCCTCCAAATCGAAGTATCTGACTGGTCATGACCTCCAGCGCCAGGCTGACTCGTTCCAGTAACCCGGTCAGGTTCTCTGATTCTTCTTCTGCTCGATGACTAAATCCCCTCAAATCACAAAATAATACGGTCACATCACATTCACGAGGTTCCAGCAATGACGTATCGAGGTCACGCCCCAGAGCTTCCAGCACCGGTGGCGAGAAGAACTGACGGAGCCCTGACTGCTGCCTCTCCAGCTGACGTTCACGCTGCAGCGATCCGACAATTTCGGCGATGAATTCTGTAAACTTAATGTCCGCATGCAGCCTTTGCTCATTGGACTGCGAACTGTCATTGACACTTCGGCCAGTCACATAAAACGCCCGCTCGCCATTGATGTCTGAAAATGGCGTACAAAAGGCCCAGTTAAAGCCAGCCACCTGAGTGAACTGCTGCTGGCCGGCCGTATGATCATCCCAGATGTGCAGCACATTACTCTGCTGACTCATCGCACTGGAGATTAATCGCACACTTGGTCGCAGCACCGGACCTGTTTCAAATCGCAATTCCTGATGAAAAACTCGTGGGCGGTCATCCGGTGTCAGCCCCACAATAGCAACACCGTCCGCATTCTGAATACCCGCAAGCAGCAAACTGACAAGTCGAACATGCAGATCTCGTTCCACACCCGATTCACGAATTACCGCCGGAAGGCTGGTGAGCACATCGATTCTTTTGTTCGCGTCGTCATATCGGATTCGCTGGAGCAGCTGGCGATCGATTGCCAGCTGCTGCACCGGCTGACTTCCGGGTGAATCACTTTGTGTGATCAGCTGCAGCTCAAACCGAGACTCGCCGATGACAAATGACTGTCCGGAATGCAGTCTGGCAGAACTGACTTCTTCGCCATCAACATACAGCGGATTTGCGGCTTCCGGCGCTCGCCGCAGCACAACCACGGCACCTTCCACACTGAGTTCCACATGTCGGCGTGAAACCCGGGAATCCCAGTCTGCGCAAATCTGCGATTCACTGCCCCGGCCAAGCGTACTCGGAACGCCAGCTGCCAGCAGAAATTCGCGGTCCAGACGGCACCCCTGATGAAACGCCAGAAGTCGAAACATGCTTCCATCATCCGTTGAATTTCCGACTGAGTTCGGAAATCCGGCAAACGCACACTGTTTTTCCGACGTTTCTCCCAGCCGTCTGACTGCGTTCGTATTATAGCGGCGGATGCCCTGTGCGTCTGTGGCATGCAGGAACGCTCCTCCGGAAAATTTAAGTATTCTGCACGCGGGGTGACATGAGGTATCAGAAACAGGAGTATGTTTCCGGACAATCGGTGGAACACCAGGTGCCGTCCGGTGAGTGCCTGTAAAACAGCCGGTACTCACCGGACGGCTTGCGCCGTATCGCGCCCCCGGGCTGCAAACCTGACCGCGTGTGGTATAAAAGGCACTTTTCAGCGCCCCTGCGACCGATCCCTACGACCGATTCAGTCCGGAAATTTTTTGCAATGCGGCCGCCCCGGGAAGGTTCCCATTGAGAAAATTCTGCAGGCTTACGGGGGCGGCCCATATTGTAATTCAAGGTGAATTCTGTGCCAGATGCTGCCCAATGCCCCGGATATGCAGATATGCTCAAAAACCTCTCGCAAGTCCTGTGTCTTCAGGATCCTCGCAAAAAAGCCAGCCTCGCTCTGGCTCGCGTTCTGACTCAGTACGACATGGAAAGCCTCTCTTTTCGAGGAGACGTGGTTTCCACAAGACGCCAGGGAGAAGCCCGTCAAATTGCACTGGGCGCATGGCTTATCCCATATTGCAGTGAGGGTCCCCGCGGCGTACTCGACTTCGACGCGGCGATTCCCGCAGTGACCTACGATTTACGCAGAAACGGCATTGGTGTTCTCACACAACAGGAAATCCAGCTGACGACCGTCACAGTCGCCATGCCTGATCGCGACGGCATCTGGCGGTTCTTCGAATCACATATCTGCCATCAGTCGCGACGTCCGGGAGGATGGTTTCTTCAGGGAATGCAGGTTCAGCAACTTCTGGAACCGCATCCCGGCGATGTAACACATTTTCGCATTCATATCCGCGATCTGGATCCCGCTGACAAAGAAGCCGTTTTGCTGACGGAGACCGAACCTGCAGAGACGTCCATACAAAGCCTGTTTGAACAATATTTTGGTGTCGGTGCGGCAAAATTATGATAAACGCCTCGACACCCACTCCGTTCAAATTTGATTTCCTGACGGCTTTACGATCCCCCAAGGCCAAACTTTGACATGGCTTCCTGCAATCCGGGTATGTTCATTCCTCCGGTGATTTCCGCCATCTCTTTCTGTGCCGCATCTTTCGCTTTCTGCAGTGCCTGATTCACGGCAGCGGTCACCAGATCCTCCAAAACCTCCCGATCGGCATTCTGCAGCAGAGATGGCTCGATAGAGATCGCAGTAATTCGCAGATCTCCCGTCGCCTTTACCCGCACCATGTCGCCCCCGGCACTGCCTTCGACTTTCAGCTCACTGATTCGATCCTTCACGCCCGCCATACGCTCCTGCATTTCGCGAGCCTGCTGCAACATGCCCGTGAGATTTCCCAGGCCTTTAAACATTTCATTCACTCCGTGAGTAAAATTCTGCAGGTGCCATTAATACACCTGTTTATTTCTGATCCGACCAGTCAACGATCATTTCAAATTGACAGGGAAACCCGCTAGTGCTCCGTCAAGACAAAGAGTTCGGGTTGATGTAGTGGATCTTGCCAAAGATCCCATCGCTACAGGACCTTTAGCAAGGTCCACTACCCGAAATTCAAAGCTTGACAGAGCATTAGTGCGCCGCTGCCGCTTTATCGCGCCGCTACTACCGCCAGCATGCCACTGCCAGTAGCAGTATACAAAACAGCGTCTGCTTCTAAAAACCGAAAGTCATTTCAGACTCTGCTCCCTCGAAAGTCCGTCGTCCGGCTGATTCCAGAGCCGCCACGGATCCTGCAATGCTCGCATCTCCGCCAGCAACAAATCTTCCATCTCCTTCAGTTTATCTGCAAATTCCACCTGATCGGCAAGATTCGTCTGGTGTTGCCGCGGCGTTACTCCGGTCAGCTGTACTACCGAATCCGCATGATGTTCGGACAGGAATTCATTGGGATTATCCCGCAGATTAAACAGCTGAGTCTCACGGACAGCTCCGTCCATCACATCATATTTGATGAGCTTCCAGTCACCTTTCTTCACGCACCGAAGCCCGGGCTTCGTGCCGCCACTGTAAACTCCATACACAACATCCCGGATGGTCTGCTGACGACCTTCCAGCACGGGCCTGAAGCTGATTCCCTCATTCGTTTCCGGGACCTCGACTCCGGCCACGTCACACAGCGTCGCAAGAATGTCCAGCAGATAAACATTTCCCTCGGCACGCGTCCCCGAAGGAATTCCTGGCCCTTTGGCAATAAAGGGCACTCGCCACGTATGCTGATACAGATTCTGTTTGCCCTGCAGACCATGACGTCCAATTGCCATACCGTGATCTGCCGTATAAATAATCAGCGTGTTATCCAGCTCGTTCATTGTTTCAAGCTGTTTAAGAACGCGACCGATCTGGATATCAATGTTCTCACTGCACGCGAACTGCCGACCCACTTCGTTTCGGATGGTTCGTTCATCCCGGTTCTCCCAAACACCGCTAACGGCAACTTCGTCGCGTAATCCCGGATGCCCATGATGAAACGGATGGGCTGGCAGGTAATTGACTGGCAGTGCGGGCGCCGCAGGATTTTCGGGTGGGAAAACACCGGGATCGGTATGATTAACGGCCCCGTACTTGCGCAACAATTCGACTTTGCCATCACGAGTGTCATGCGGATGGGAGAATCCGAAATAGATCAGAAAAGGATCTCTGTCGCTCGCCGCATCACGCTGCCGCAAATACTCCAGCACTTGCTCTGCATGCCATGCGCTGCCGGTCTCGTCAGTGTCTCCCCGTTTTGTTTCGTCATGCCGCACCGTAAAAAGCCTGTTCGCCGCTTCGTAACTGTTTCCCTGCTTACAGGTCCGCATGGTGTCGTATCCTGCCCGATTAAATACAGCCGGAATCGTTTGCTGCTCCAGTTTCGGCGGGCAGAGATTCTTTGCTTTGGCATCGGGAGAAATCGGCAAATGCCAGACCGTCCGACCACTCATAATCATATGCCGCGAAGGCGTACAAACGGCTCCGGCAAATGACCCCATATGATAGGCACCATCGAGCACCATTCCCCCGGCTGCAAGCTGATCCAGAACCGGCGTCTCCAGCTCGGACTTTGGATTATAGATTCTGAGATCAAACGGTGACTGGTCATCCGCAATAATGAACAGGATGTTCGGACGCCGTGTCGTGCCGACCTCCGCCTGAATGTCGGCATTGAATCTCAGCGACAATACCAGTGCCGAAACACAAAATAGAAAACGAGCAAACATCGGTCGAGCCCTTATCAGAAATTCTGAAGCTGCCGCAATCATCTATAAAAACAGCGGATTAACGCGGATCAGATCCATAGACGCCATCAGTTTCTTCGGATGGCAGACTGGGTCGCGATGACTGAGGTCTGTCTTCGGCAAACCAGCGATTATTTTCGAAGCGAAAAGACTCCGGCGAAGTGTTACTTCCGATGTTCACTTCGGTTTGAACCTGTGACCGCCGGAAGATAATCCGGTTGTCTCGAATCACCACATTTCGGCATGTCACAAAGCCAGGCTCTCGCGTTTCCTGCAAAACGCGAAATATCCACTTCTCCGGAAAAAGAATCGTATTCCCGCTGAACTCAGCCCCATCGACTCCCACAAATGCTGCGGCACTTAAAGAACCTTCGATGATGTTATTGGTGACAGTAATCGCCTGAGCCTCATATTTGGCCCCCTGGGGCCGAAAGTACGCCAGACCGGTCGACCCACCCACGTTGACTGGTCTTTCACCTGCATTTCTGAAACGACATTTTTCGACCGTAATCTCTGAGCTGCCTCCCTTTAACTGAATACCGGCGCTGGCAGAGAATCCCGCCTTCCCAGTCAGCTCACATTCAGAAATCAGCCCCATGTGACAGCCAACAAGGTCGATCCCCTGTCCCGCCCAGCCATTCAATATGCAGTTTCGCATCTTAAACCGCCGCAGACCGGATCCCTTGATCGCGTCATGATTTCCTCGCGGGCCAATATCCGAAATCTCAATGTGTTCCAAAGTTACATCAGCGACCGGGCGATCCAGTTCACCTCCGTCATCAATATTGATTCCGTTTCGCTGCTGGCCACTGATTCGAAGGTATCTTAGAGTCAATCCGTCGCACCGAGAGAACTGCCAGGCCGCATTGCCACCTCTGAAATGCGGTGGCCTGTTCGGATCCTGCGCTTCAACGGTCAGCCCCGAAATTCCCTGAACCGTGTTTCCTCCTGAATACTCACCGGGGGCAATCTTCAGCGTCATCCCTGATGTCAGTGAACGAAGTGCCTCTCTCAGTTCGCGGTCGTTTTGCACAAGCCGTTCCTGCGCGGAAACTTCTGTTGCGGCCATCATCAGGTGCGTTATCGCCACAGAAAAAATGATCAGCACCCGGCGTGAGGCAATTCGATCAGTCACGGATAAGCTGTTGTTCATGCGGGCTGACTCAGCAAATTGTTGACAAATACATCTAACCTGTCATACACCTGACAGCATCGCCGAACTGGCGAGCTTCATCCGCAGTGTTATAGAGATGGGGACTGATTCGCAATCGTCCATCACGAACGTTCGTTAGAATTCCCTGTTCCCGAAGCAGCTTGAAGAGCTTTCTCGCGGGGCTTCGATTCGATTGAAATGAAATGATGCCGGACGCTTCAGATTCGGGTATCAGATCGGTTTCCAGTCCGGCAGCACATCCCGCCTGAAGGAACTCGTTCCGAACGACTAAGATCGCCCTTTCAATCTCAGGCGGCGACAGTTTCGAGAGCAACGTGAGACTCGCATGCAGTCCCGCACATGCAGCCATGTTGTAAGTGCCCGCCTCATACCGGCTGGCCACTGGCTTTAGTATGAGTTCACGATTCGAAAAATCTCCCGCGTGTGCCACACTGTTCCAGCCGGGTCCGACCATGCGAAGCTCAGGAAGACAGTCTTCCCGGATATAAAGAATGCCGGCTCCTTCAGGTCCAAGCAGCCACTTATGACCATCAGCTGCAAGGAAGTCAATCTGCGAGGCGCTGGCATCCAGTGGCAGCACCCCCAGACCCTGAATCGCATCGACAAACAGTCGAGCTCCATGTTTGCGAGCGAGATCTGCCAGCATCGACAGATCTCGTCTTCGCCCAGTGGCATAGTCCACGAAACTGGTGGCGATGATTCGTGTCGTCGAACTGCATACGTCTGCCAGCGCCGAACAATAGGTATCATTGTCCATTGAGGAATTTGCAGCCGCGATCCGGACTTCCACACCCTGCTCTCGAAGGTTCAGCCATGGATACAGATTGCTGGGGAACTCGCAACCAGCGACAACAACACTGTCGCCGGGCCGCCACCTCCAGCCTTCGGCAATCAGCGAAATTCCTTCAGTCGTATTCCGAATGACCGCCGCTTCCTGCGGCTGACAGTTCAGCAGTTTTGCTGCCAGATTTCGTACCTGTTCAATGCGATCCCTCCATTGCTGCCAGTGACGAACACCATGATCCCGCATGTCGGATGCCCAGTGCTGAATGGCATCTGCAGTTGGGCCTGGAAGTGGAGAGACGGCCGCATGGTCCAGATAAATGTACTGCTGACTTACGGGCATCAGTGAACGCAGCTGCGTCACATCCGAAAGAGGTTCAATCGTGTTCGGCTTCAGCCTGTCCATGCTTTGCCATTCCCGAATGGTGTTACGATTTTCACTTCCAGTTTCAAGGATGCACCGAATTCAACGGACGGCTCCCGCACCATAGCTGACAAACACCTGTCTATTTCTTCTTTCCCTTCTTTTCCTTTTTGGATGGCTTTCCGGCTTTGGATTGCTTTTCACCTTTGGCAGAGTTTCCGGCTTTGCCTTTTTGTTTTTTACCTGCCGCTGCGGTCTTTGAGGAACTCGGTTCGGGCTCCGCGCCGAACACTCGATCCCAGCCACTCACGAACTTTTTGGAAGCGCCGGTATGGACGGTATAGCCTGTCATCTTTCGATTTACCTCTTGTTATCAGCCACTCAACCGTAAACTGCAGGCTCCCGTCTGAGCCCGCCACGCAACGGATTATAAAAAAGAACGCCCTGCATACCAGAAAGTATGCAGGGCGTTCAGGATAGTTTCAGAAGCAGTCAGTGAAAACTGACTGCTTCTGAATGGTTCAACTATTCGGCTGCAGCGACGGCCGCTTCCGTAGCTGGTGCGTCTTCGATTGCACCGTGGAAGTTCAGCTGTTTCTGATCACCAACTTCCGCAACGCTGACTTTGATCACGTTCTGGCCGTCAAATGTTCCACGAAGGATTTCTTCTGACAAAGGATCCTCAATGAAACGCTCAACGCTGCGACGCAGTGGACGAGCACCATAATCCAGGCCGTCGTCCGCTTCGCCCTTGTCGATGATAAAGCCACGAGCTTCATCACTGAGTTCCAGTCGTTTGCCGCGTTCCTTCAACCGGTCGTACACCTTCTTCAGTTCGATATCCACAATCTGCATCAGTTCTGGTCGAGCCAGTTTACGGAAGACCACGACTTCATCCAGACGCCCAAGAAACTCGGGCTTGAACTGACGCTGCAATTCATGCATCAGATTCGTTTTCATTTCCTCATACGTTCGTTCATTGTCCTTTTCACGAAGCGTATGCAGACCCATGTTCCCGCCATGTGCCATCTTGCTGGCTCCGGCATTGGTCGTCATGATCAGGATCACGTTCTTGAAGTCGACTCGACGGCCGAAACTGTCCGTCAGGTGTCCTTCTTCCATAATCTGCAGCAGCATGTTGAAGACGTCCGGATGTGCTTTTTCAATTTCGTCCAGCAACACCACGGCATAAGGACGCCGACGAATCTTCTCGGTCAGCTGCCCGCCTTCTTCGTATCCCACGTAACCTGGAGGAGCACCAATCAGACGACTGACGTTGTGCTTCTCCATGTATTCAGACATGTCGATCTGAATCAGAGAATCTTCGTCTCCGAACATGAACTCCGCCAGCGTTTTTGCCAACAGAGTTTTACCAACCCCGGTTGGTCCTGAGAACAAAAATGCGCCCGTCGGACGCTTCGGGTCCTTCAGTCCGCTGCGGCTGCGACGAACAGCTCGACACACCTGCTTAATCGCTTCTTCCTGGCTGATCACTCGCTTGTGAAGCTCCTGCTCCATTTGCAGCAATCGAACCGCATCTTCACTCGACAGACGAGTCAGCGGAATGCCTGTCATCTTGGCGACGACTTCCGCCACGATTTCAGCATCCACAACACCATCTGTCTGACGCGATTTCTCACGCCATTCTTCGGTCAGCTGGTCCTTTTTACGACGCAGCTTGTCAGCCTGATCACGAAACGAAGCGGCCTTTTCAAACTTCTGCTCGGCGACCGCGTCCTCTTTGGCCTGATTCAGCCGCTGAATCTCTTCTTCCAGTTCCTTCAAATCCGGCGGACGTACCATCGACTTCAGTCGCACACGTGCACCAGCTTCGTCAATCACATCGATTGCCTTGTCAGGCAGACATCGGGCAGTGATGTAACGAGATGACATTTCAACAGCGGTTTCCAGCGCATCATCCGTGATCTGCACCCGGTGATGTTCTTCGTATCGGTCGCGAAGCCCCTTGAGAATCTCAACGGCCTGCTGCGGAGAAGGTGGTTCCACGAGCACCGTCTGGAATCGACGTTCCAGAGCTCCGTCTTTTTCGATGTACTTGCGGTACTCATCCAGCGTTGTGGCACCGATACACTGCAGTTCGCCTCGGCTCAGAGCAGGCTTCAGCACGTTGGAGGCGTCAATCGCTCCCTCGGCACCACCGGCTCCAACCAGCGTATGCAACTCGTCAATGAATAGAATCGTATTTCGAGCTCGACGAACTTCGTTCATCACCGCTTTAATACGCTCTTCAAACTGACCGCGATACTTCGTGCCTGCCACCATCATGGCCAGGTCAAGAACAATGATCCGACGATCAGCAAGAATGTCGGGAACGGTCCCGTCGACCACCATCTGGGCAAAGCCTTCGACAATCGCCGTTTTACCGACTCCGGCTTCCCCAAGAAGTACAGGATTATTCTTCTGACGACGACACAGAATCTGGATGACTCGCTCAATCTCCCTTTCGCGGCCAATCACCGGATCCAGCTTCTTCTGACGAGCCAGTTCCGTCAGGTCACGACCAAAACTGTCCAGCGCCGGAGTCTTGCTGCGAGAATTTCCCTTCTGCGCCCCCGGAGTTCCGGCACGCTCTTCCGATCCGGACTCGGCTGCTTCCATGCCATGCCCGAGCAGATTCAGAACCTCGTCACGCACGTCCTCAAGCTTCATCCCAAGATTCATCAGAACCTGAGCGGCCACACCTTCCTGCTCACGCAAAAGCCCAAGCAGCAAATGCTCCGTCCCAACGTAGTTGTGGTTCAGATTGCGAGCTTCATCCATCGCATATTCGATCACCTTTTTTGCTCGCGGCGTCTGGGGAAGTTTCCCCATCGTCACCATATCCGGGCCCGTCTGGACAATCTTCTCCACCTCAATGCGGATCTTTCGCAGATCCACATCCAGATTCTTCAGCACATTGGCTGCAACGCCTGAACCTTCCTTGACCAGACCCAGCAGAATGTGTTCTGTCCCAATATATTCGTGATTGAATCGCTGTGCTTCCTGGTTTGCCAGCTGCATAACCTTTCGAGCACGATCAGTGAAGCGTTCGTACATTCGACTTCCTCTTCGTTTCTCCACCAGATGTGGACGTAATATTCAGTGAACCCAGTGAAGCCACCCATTGGCCTCAGCACGGCCACAGCGCAGAACACAACGAGCAACTGTAGCGGTGAAAAACTGATTTTTCCGAAAATTCCCTGCGGCAGTGTTCTGCCACTCTGAACTCCATTCTTTCGTTTCGGTTTTTGCCGGCGATCTTCCAGGACCCGAACGGAATGACGGTATTGACCTCCCTATAACCGGTACATCCTCTATTCTTGCGCTTCGACCGCCACTCTGACAGCGATCTGCCATCATACACCCGCGATTTCTGTATGAAGCGAATTGCGTACCGAATTCTAGGTGTGAGAAGGAAATGGGACAAGACAACACCCGAGGGAGTTTTTTATTACGCTCACGATCAATCATGGTGTATATTTGCGTTCACACTCATTCGCGCGCGTCAGAAAAGAACCCTGGCAAGTCGCTGCCAGGGTTCTTTGTGAATCATTCAACGCATCTGTCTGCCCGGTCGCCCGAAATCGCAACTGCAGACATTGTCGAGAAACTCGGATGGCAGCACACGATAACTCCGTTTCGCCATTACCCAACGACTCCTGAGCCGTCCGGACATCTCAAATCCAGTGCTCCGTCAGGATAAAGAGTTCAGGTTTGCGGTAGTGGATCTTGCTAAAGATCCCCTTGCTGCCGGACCTTTAGCAAGGTCCACTACCCGAAATTCAACGCCTGACAACGCACTAATTCAAAGTCTCTTCGCCCTTTTTCCAATTGCAGGGGCAAAGCTTATCTGTCTGAAGAGCATCGAGAACTCGAAGGACTTCATCCACATTTCGGCCCACACCAAGGTCATGAACGGCCAGCCACCGAAGAACTCCGGCCGGATCAATCAGGTAAACACCTCGGTACGCGATGCCCTTGCTGTCGTCAAGAACATCGTAAGCCTGCGACAGCTTCTGATTGGTGTCCCCGATCATCAGGTACTTGAGCTTTGCCAGATCGGCATGTGAATCGCACCAGCCCTTGTGAGAAAAGACACTGTCAGTACTTGCTGTCAGAACTACGGTCTCCCGATCCCCAAACTCTCCAAGTGCATTGTTAAATGCAACAAGTTCTGTCGGACAGACAAATGTAAAGTCGAGCGGATAAAAGAACAGACAAACCCATTTGCCCTTAAAATCAGCCAGCTTCAGGTCCTTGAACTGATGATCAGATCCATCTTTTGTGCGGTCATACGCCTGAAGAGCAAGGTCAAGTCCTGGTGCGGTTTGCCCAATTCGAACACTCATGTTTTAAAACCCTCGATGCTGATTTGCTGAAGATTCGATTCATCCGAGCTCATCGCCAGTCAGCGAAAACTATCCGCAGCGAATCGATAGTCCGCAGCGAAAAACCACCCGGTGAACCCTGAAACGTTCCGGAGTATATGGAGCGACTACCGCGATTCAAGCTGCTGTGGCTGCAGATTTGTCGTGAACCTCAGCGATTTCACACATGGTTGTCGCTGCTGTTCACCTGTTGCGTGCTTTTCCGGACGTGGGCTTCATCTTCTCCCGATCAACACAGCTGCTCCATCTCGCGAACCGGCTAAAACAATGATGTGTCGATATGGCTAACGTGCCGTTCAAATGTTAATCTCGTGACGGTAAGCGACGTTGCACAGTTGATTGTCCCACAGGAAACGGTCGAAGCACGCATGGCGGCAAAAGGAAACAAAGGAAAAAGCCAGGGCAAGCCTGATCCCAATGCTCGCAAAGTACGTGTCGATCTGCGGAAAAACCGTCAGGGTAAGGCAAGACCACAGAACCTGACGCATGAACTGCTGAACGATCAGGAATCGGCAGAGGACGCGGAACAGTCGGAACGCGTGACTTCGCGAAATTATCTTTCACGCCGAAGGACGGTCGTGGGAGTGGAAAGTCATGATGGCGAACAACTTCTGCGCAGCGTCGATGAAGATGTGTGCCTGCCGGGACGTGTCGTCAGTTTTATTGGTCTGAACTGCAATGTGCGCACCGACAGCGGTCTCGAACTGGAATGCACCATTCGCGGAGTCCTGCGTTCTCTGGCTCGTGACAGTCGAAATGCGGTTGTTACAGGCGACCGCGTCATGGTTCGACGCGAAGGTGATGCTCATCAGGGTGTGATCGAACGTGTTGAACCTCGCCATGGAGTGCTGTCACGGGGCAGTCAGGGAAGAGAACATGTGCTGGTCGCCAATATTGATCAGGTGCTGATCGTGGTCTCTGCCGCTGACCCGGAATTCAAACCTCAGCTTGTGGACCGATACCTCGTAAGTGCCGAGCGGCACGAAATCAGTCCGCTGATCTGTATTAATAAGATTGACCTGGTGGACCCGGTGATCCTGCAGGAATCTGTTCGAGCTTACGGCCGGATCGGATATCATGTCGTGCTGACGAGTAACCGCGACGGACGTGGCATCAGCCAGCTCAGAAGCTGCCTTGCTGGTCGCCAGACGGCGGTCAGCGGACAAAGCGGAGTTGGCAAGTCGTCTTTGCTCAATCAGGTTGATTCGGGCCTGAAACTTCAGACGGCCGATGTGAGTGACTGGAGCCGGAAAGGAACTCACACGACTCGTCGTTCCCGGCTGGTGCCACTGTCATTCGGGGGATGGGTGGCTGACACTCCCGGCATTCGGCAGTTTGAACTCTGGGATATTGCAGTCGAAGAAATCGATGGCTACTTCATTGAGTTCCGCCCGTTCATCGCGTACTGCCGCTTCCCCAACTGCAGCCATATTCATGAAAATGAATGTGGAGTCCGCGCAGCCGTCGCTCAGGGATTAATCTCTGAACTTCGCTACAACAGTTATCTGCGTTTGCGTGAGGAAGACATTTTTGTCTGGAAGAACCCGGCCCGCGGAACCTCCCGCGAATAACTGTCAGTCTGCCCTCCTTGCTGAGTGCTCTGACTTAATTCGCTTCGCCGGTCGATTGTTCAGAGTCGCAGGGCGAATGCAAACAATCGCACTCGGTGGGCTGACGCCACACCGCTCGCCCTGCCAACTGGAATGGCATCAGCATAAAAGATCCCGTCATTCATGGAATGACGGGATCGAATAAATCCGCTGCAGACTTCACTGGCCGGTGTTGTGAACAGTCCCGACCCTGGTGCTTTGTCAAGCTTTGAATTTCGGGTAGTGGACCTTGCTAAAGGTCCTGCAGCCACGAGATCTTTAGCAGGACCCACTACCTTCAACCCGATTTTGTTATCCTGACAATGCACTAATCGCCAAACGCTGCATCAAACGCCCGGCCTGACGGCTGGAAGTCAACATTTTTACAGAACTGAGCTGCTTCTGCCGCACCATGTTCACGGTCCATACCGCTGTCTTCCCATTCGACAGACAGCGGACCACTGTATTTGCAGGCGTTCAATGCTCGTATGATTTCTTCAAATCGCACTCCGCCACGTCCCACACTGCGGAAGTCCCAGCCTCGACGAGCATCACCGAATGACAGATGACTGCTCAGAATTCCGCTTCGACCATTCAGAGTCACCGACGCGTCTTTCATGTGAACATGATAAATGCGGTCAGGGAAGTAGCGAATGAACTCAACCGGATCCACGCCCTGCCAGATCAGATGGCTTGGATCAAAGTTAAATCCGAACTCTTCCCGATGATTCAGAGCCTGCAAGGCTCGTTCAGCCGAATAGATGTCGAACGCAATCTCTGTGGGATGCACTTCCAGGGCAAACTTCACTCCACATTCCTGGAACACATCCAGAATGGGATTCCATCGCTCCGCGAGAAGTTCAAAACCCTTGTCATACATTGACTTTGGAGTGGGCGGGAAATCGTAGATCAGATGCCAGACGCTGGACCCGGTGAATCCGTTAACGATACTGACTCCCAGCTTCTGAGCAGCGCGAGCCGTGTTTTTCATTTCTTCAATGGCACGAGCATTCACGCCAGCAGGATCGCCGTCGCCCCAGACATAACCTGGAAGAATGGTCTTATGGCGAGCATCAATGTTGTCAAGAACTGCCTGTCCGACAAGGTGGTTGGAAATTGCAAACAGTTTCAGGTCGTGCTTTTCCAGGAGCTCACGTTTCCGAGTACAGTAGGCATCATCAGACAACGCCTTATCGACTTCAAAATGATCTCCCCAGCAGGCGAGCTCAAGACCGTCATAGCCAAATTCACGAGCTTTTTTGCAGAGTTCTTCCAAAGACAGGTCTGCCCACTGGCCGGTGAAAAGTGTAACCGGTCGTCCCATTACTGATCTCCAAAGTGAATTGTTTGAGTCTTGTCTGATGCGATGCCTGTGTGCGAAGAGCCCCAGGAACTGAGCCATGGGATCTTTCTGCGCAACCACGGTCTGTCAGCCATTTGATCGCCGGATCACAGAGAACAGAAACTACGTACACCATTTGAGATTGTCAAATGATTACGTCCCCGCCCGTGCCGATTCAACCGCATCCACGTAGCGGCCGGAGACCGGTGCATCCAATCCCGAGAATCGCAGCCCGCAACGGCATTGTCCGGACTGTGCAGAGCCCTGTTCCGACTCAGGCCGACGACCGCAGACCTCGCCCCGTGCCGCTCAATGGAAATGCCATCGCCGGACAAAGTTTTTCGCAGCGACTCGTCAACGAACGATTACTATTCGGACAATCAAAAGCGGCTGGCGGGAATCGAACCCGCATCCTAAGCTTGGGAAGCTGATGTGTTACCACTACACCACAGCCGCGAAAACATTCAATTGAACGCTTTTCATCAGTGTATTCGGCTGTTTTCGGCATTGCAATCCACTCTATTCAATTGCATCGCTTTAGACTCATTTCCCCCCGGAAGTGGGGGGAAGTGGGGGGAAACGGGTTTGACGGCTCTTGTGTCACTGTTGCGGCCTGCCGGTTTGTTTCGCCATTTTTCGGAAAGGCGAGCGCGGCTAAAGAGCGGTTCTCGTGCGTCATCGGCCCCAACATTTCTGGCCCCCCCGGGTGCGTCTCTGCCGGAGAGGCAGAAAGCAATAGCCGCGGCGCAGAGCTGAAAATCGCCCACAAACTGCTCTCTTAGACCTGCGATCTCTACCGATATCCGGGAGGACCCGTCGATTCCGAGACCGCCCCCTGACCCCGGAACGAATTCAGCGCCGGACTGTATGTATCGGGCTTTGGGACTTTCGAAACCGCACCGCCCACTGAACAACCCACAGGGACCCAAAAGCCCCAGGGATATCAGCAGACACAATACCCCTTACCCCGGATTCCTCAGTCCGCACTAACTTTCTGTTTCGTTCTTGGGGCTTTCGTCATCGCCCTGAACCATGACCACCGGGAGGGACCCGCCGTCGGATTTTGCAATCAGCAGACGGAATCCCCCAGCCCCCGTAACCACAGTTCCAGCACAGCAAACAAAAGAAACCTTACCCCTGCTGTCGGTGTGTGTGGTACAGGTCAAAGTGCCGAGAGGGGGACCCGTTGAAACGAGTTGCCTTTCCCCTTCGGCCTGCTTGCTTACTCTGTCTCGCTGCCCCGTGCGTCGTCATCGCGGACAAATGAAAGCCAGCAATCAGGGACCCAAACCCCGGGGGCTCATCGTTCGAATCCGTTCCTTGCGGCTACGGCAAGCTGCGGCTGAGTTTCCCCGGTTATGGTTTGCAGATTATCAACCAATCCTCTCAAAGGTCAAAGTGATATTCCCCTCTCTGGATATCCTTCTGGATAGTGTCAGCAAATGCTGACCGGCAAACTCGACAAATGCTGACACGTTAATGTCAGCATACGCTGACACGTTCACTGCGATTCACGGCACCAATGAAAAACGGGCGACCGTGATGGCTGCCCGTTTGGGGTTTCATTGTTGAGGTGCTGAAACGCTTACGCCGCCAGCTTCTTTTGCTGACGCTTGCGAAGGGCGAACATCATGCCGAGTGCTCCAAGGGACCACATGGCGAGGGAAGCGGGTTCGGGGACGTCACCGAATTGAAGAGATGCATCATCGAGCCGGAAGTTGTCTAATCCAAAAGCTGCAATTGAGTTTGTGTTCGGACCACTTCCACGTGATAGCGCTTCGGCCACCACCCAAAATTGTCCACTCGTGTTGAATGTATACGAGACAGAGGTCCAGTCCGAAAACAGACTTCCGTTCTCTACACGGTAGCCTACAAGTTCAGCAACAAGAGTTCCGATGTCCGGAGGTCCTGTTCCTGTTTTCGCTGCGTAAATGCCAAGGCGAAAATCGGCAAATGAATTGCTCCCAACTAAGAAATCCGACTTCAGGAATGAGAAATAATCGCCTGTCAGAACTTGTCCGTTGGATGCACTAAAGTAATTCAGCAATCTTGCATCTGCGTAGGTGATGTTCGATAAAGGATGCGTTTCGGGAGTTACCTGCGTTGCCCGACCATAGCCAAATCGAGACCCTTCCGTTGGTCCGATCGTGCGCAACAACTCAGTGAGTTCCACGGAAGAAGCGATCCGTATTTCGGCGTTTCCATAAGAATCGTATCCAAAACTTCCACCCCAGTGATTGTTGCTGAAATTCCCGCTTTCAAAACCGCCATCAAAAATCGCGCCTCCAAGTGCTGCGTTGGGCAGAGCGAACGCACTGAATGAGAACATCAATCCAGCAATCCAAAGACCGTGCAATTTCATGATGCCCCCCTCTTCAATCATGAGATCGTGGCACGCTGACTTCAGACGCACCGACGGTCAATCGTAACTTTGCCGCTAGGGAGAGGCGACTTGCGGCGACTGTTATTTTACGTGGTTTTCTGATTATCAAAATGAGAATCAAGTCCCATTCCGCGTTCAACACCGCTGAATTGACCGAGTCACGCAAACTCACCGCTGACTCGTTCAGCCCGTGCTGACAATCGCACAAACACGGTACCGGGAAAGCCCCCGATTGATGCCACCCCGGTGAATGATGACGACCAGACCGAGGGCTTCGAGTTCTCCGATAGTGGTGCTGACCGTCGGGCGTTGCAGTCCACAGCGTGTTGCGATGTAAGACTGTGCGGCCGTTGCCGTCCCGTTGCGTGAATCCCGGAACAGGCACAACCAGACGCTGACCTGTCGCGGCGTCAATTGTTGCATCGTCTGGTCAACGAATTTTTTCAGCAGTTTGAAACGAGCGGCTGACCCCTTCGGCCTGCTCTGAAATCTGGAATGACTCCGTTCCGTTGTGCCGGTCGATGTGGTCTGCTCTGACGTTGCTGGAGGCGTTATCTGCGGCGGTCTCATCGGCGGCATGACTGAAACCCCGGAAAGCCTGTTGCCGTTCCTCACGGGCTCACCTCGCTGTCCTCAGACTCGCCTCACAACGCTGACACGTTGAAGCGGCTTCCCTGCTGACCGTTGCTCTGATTCTCGGACGATGCCACCGGCGTGAACCGCTGCAAAGCGCCGTCGAAGTCCATCAAATGGTTACAGGGTTCCGAGTGCCGGGCTTTCAAGTGCTTCAATAAAACCTGCTGCTCTGACGTGCGGGCAAGAATGAAAGCGTCGTCAGCCCCGAATTCCAATTCAGACGACTCCCGGAACGATGCCAGACTCAGCCCTTCGGCGTCATAGGATGACCGACCTTTGCTGTCCTTTGTCCGGCTGACCGCGGCGACGACGATGACCGCCACCCCGAAGTCGGAAAACTGCCGAATGAAGTTCATGCAGGCATCAACGCTGCCCCGTTTGTCGTTGTGCTCCCCAGGCGGTGCGATTCGCTGGATGTAATCCAACACAATCAGATTCCCCCCGAATGCGTCAGCCGTTGCGGCCACGTTGCCCAAATCATAAGGCGGTTGACAGAAGGCGAGCCTCTCCCCTATGCCCTCCAGCGTGTTCAATCCGGCCTCAAGCCTGCTGCTGTGCTCATTCCCGAATTGCCGGTAACGAATCGTCTGAAGGTCAATTCCACTCAGGCGGGCGAGCTGACGATTCAGCAGGACAGCCGGCGTCATCTCGATATTGCAGATAACGGCCCGAAGGGAATTCGTCAGCCGCAAGGCATCGACAACGATCTGATTCACGAAAGCCGTCTTACCTGCCCCCGGGGCTCCCCCGATCAGTGTGACCAATCCCGGCCCAATCTCGAGTCTGGATAACGTGCTGGAGGAATCCGCCACCGGAAACAGAATCGGCGGCGTTCCCATCAACACGTCGTCGCGCCAATCGGGGAAGGCATCGGCGGCGGAAATGAAGGACGGATTATCCACTGTGCGGCCCTCCGTCATTCAGTCCGCAATCAATCTGCCGGCGCACATGTGACGGGGACAAACCGCTGTCCAATCCCGGAGGCGTCAGCAGGGCGTGGGCAAGTGCTGGAGGACATCCGAATTCAGCCAGATTGCGAGCGGCCGAATATAACAGGCGGTGCCGGTCTCCAGACGTCGCCCCCTCACAAATAAAAACACGAGTCAGGGCGTTTAGCCTGGCATCGTCGCTGCCTTTCAGGCTGACCACTTCGGCGTGCTTCTCCATGAAGCTGACCGCGTCGGCCCAATCCGCGGCGGCTCGCTCATTGACTGGGACTGGCTTCGGCAGTTCGCTTTCCTGCGGCTCGCTCGCCTGCCTCAGAATAGCATCCGCTGACATCCCGAAGAATTCCTCAGACGTCAAACGTCATTTGTGCAGACCGCTTTTCTGGTGCCGGCTGTTTGGTGCCCGAAACAGTCTCACCCTGTCATACACTCCGTCATCAATGACCACAGCCGCTAAGGATGCCAGACACGTCGCAAAGTGCTTTGCGCAGGCGTGGAAAGTGTCGGCCGGCTGTGCGTCCCACAATGACGTCGGGACACCAACGTGAAAACCTTTCCGACCACTAAAGAACAGCAACAGGCTGTCAGCGCCAATCGTCCACTGGTCACACAAGAAACCCACCAGGCGGCGGGCGTCCTGCTGTGCTTCACTGAAGTTCTCCCGGTCGATATCGAACCACAGCCATGAGGACCACGTCGGCCCCGTGAATCCTTTCACAGTGCCGTGCGTCGTCAGATACCGCCGGAAGTCGTCAGAGAACTGGTAAGCGCTGAGATAGACTTCCTTGCCGTTTGCGGCTCGCTCATCGTCGCCCAGATGCGCGACGAATGCGGCGTTGAAGTCGCACAACCTGCGTTCCTGATCTCTCCCGTCGACCACTCGAAAACCATAGGGGAATGCGGAGGGTTCAAGCATCGTTCACACCTCCGTCGTTGGTGCAAACGGATCCGCTGCCGGTTCATCTTTCCCGATCACTTCGTAAGTCTTGACGGCGTTGCGTTCAGTCCCGTCATCATCGCGGCGCAGGACGGCCACAACATTACACCGAAGCCACCGGGGGATAGGCTGCTCCAATTGTTGCGGCGATGTAATCCCCAGGCGTGCGAGATCTCGCTTTGCCATGCCCATCGCGTTTTGAGTCAGCCAGATATCGTGCCACAACTTGCGGCCGGTATGCTCCCCCTCAATCACTTTGAAAGTCAGTTTGTAACCGGGCGTTCCTTTCTTCGTGGAATTGGTTAATTCCCCTTCGACCCAATGGCAAACATACTTCGCCGGGGGAAGCGGACCGAATTCGTCCGCGGCCTCCGTCGAATCCCAAAGGTTGTTGATGTTATTGCCACTTCCACCGGATAAAATGTCTGACAGAGATTTTCTGTTCATCGAATGAGCCCCTTGAATGGAAAGTCGAAACCTGTTGCGGCCGGCATCGCCAATGATGCCAGCGAGATTGATATGAGCGGGGACCGACTGCCAATCGGCCCCGCTTCTTTCGTCTATGGTCCGTCGAATCGACTATGCGTTAGCGAATGAGTTTCCAGACGAACACGTTCCTGCCGTGCGCCACTCCGCGCTGAGTCGGTCGGAACTCTACTTTGACAATTCGCCCCTGCTCAGCGAGATCGGCGATTGCTCGCCCTATGCTCGGTAACCCCTCAACGGGGATGTCCAGACGTTTGTGGACGAGATCCACAGTTGCGGTCTTCCGAAGTTTCAGGATCTGCAGAAACTCTGATTGCACCGCCGCAAACGTCTCAGACTTCGAGACTTTCCGGCGTTTGGGTTCGTCATTTTCAGACTCTCCCTTTCCTTTCGAACTGCCTTTGGCCATGATTGGCCTTTCTGAAAATGCTGGTCGAAACTTCTCAGGGTATGCGACCAGCGGACACGGAACGGGCTCCTGGTTCCACTTTGGAATCAGGGGCTTGCTTCATTTAGAGGCGTTGTGACGTCGGGCGATTGCGGCTACGAAAAAGTGCGTCAGTAGAATGCCCGGGCATAGCCGTAGCGGGCTGTTCATCGCCGCCCAGCCGTCAGACCAACCGCTTCGAGTTCCGCACCGGTTACGTCCGCGGCTCGCTGCTGAGTGCGAGCCATACGGGCAAGGCGGGCGGCGGTCACGTCTGCCAGCCACTGCCGGACGGCGGCTTTCGTTGTGTGCGGTGCGCGGCCCACATAGGTGACCGGCAATCTGATGCGTTCGCCGTCGAGTCCGGCGATTCCTCGAGTAACCCAGCGCCAAGGTGTTGACGGGTTCACATTGCCGGGGATGACCTGCCGAACGGCTTCAGTTAACGGTTGAAGTGCATTGTCGGGAACTGCGTTCGCTGTGTGCATAAAAAATCCTCTCAGGGATTGTGAGTGAATCACCACCATGAAAGGATTCTGCACGTCGGTGTCAGTGAATGCACTATCCACAAAAAAGCGTTGCTGATCAGAAATCAGCAAATGGCAGCTAAGCGAAATTCGTCGCCGGGGATAGTAAGATCTAAGACAAAAAGACTATTTTTTAAGGCCGTTTTCCGTGTGCTTATTGCCCGCTCACTTGTTTTCAGCTTTTCGGCAAGCTGCTTTCGCGTTGTTCCATTTTTTCCCGCAGATAATAGCTCTCGCAGCAAATCCCATATTGCCGCGGACAAGTGTATCGGTTCGATATGCTCGTACTTCGACCCAGACCGGGAAATCAGTTGATTGGTCATATCCAGGCTGATTCCAAATTCCTTTGCGAGGTCTGGAGTGCTGTTCTTATGTTCGTCTAAATGTATTCTGAATCGCTCGAAGTCAGTCAGAAACTCGCCCACCAGATGTCCCCATTCGATTCCGTCTTCCATAGAAAACGTAGGACAAAGCAGTGGGACAGAAGCACGTACCAATCGCCTTAAGCGGTTACCGTCCAGGAGAGATACTGGCACCTCAGCAGGTTTGCGACATTCGACAATGTAAATCAAGTCATTGACGATCGCGATAAAAAGGGTCAAGTACTCGGGGGCAATTTCTAATCGATCCGGGCAATGAAACCATATATTGCACTGTTCCGCAAACCGGATACCGATTCCCTGTAACGATTGTTGCCTTTTTAGAGGCGCTGAGACAATGTCCGTTTGAATCAGAGCAGAGTTTCGTTCCTCATTGAATAACCGCGTTAGTATCGCTGCCTTTTCGCGTCCGGCTTCAATCTGTTGTTGCACCTTCCCGTGCTGCGCTGTGCATCTTTCCAGTCTATCTAGCCTTGTCGTGCTATCGGGCAATTCCATTCCACAGCATGCCACTTCGCTTTGCGTTTTAAGAGTTTCTAAATCATCACTATGATTTTGACGGCGGAAATTCTTTGACCACCGCGTCATCTCATTCGCATACTGGAGCACTTCTTTAGCCCAGATGAGGGAAGATGAAATTGTGTCCTTTGAAGCGACGTCGTCCGATGATTCCATTGAATTCTTCATCGCGTCTAAATCTGGTTGTCCCTCCCTCATTTCCTGAATGCGCAGAGTGGTCTTATAAACTTCAATCGTCGCTTTCTGCGTCTGTAGGGCGAGGTCTCGATAAAGATCGCCCACAGTTCTGATGAACAAACTACAACGAGCGCTGACACTGCAATTCCAGCATGTTTTTAAATGTTCAAGGCGTTCTTTGCTCACAACATTGACTCTCGAAAGTCACACACCCGAAAGTCGAAATATGCAGGGCAGGCGGCTTTCGGGACCGCTTTTCGGGGATCAGCCTATCCCTGCAATTGTCACTGTATCACGGCTCGAGACTCAACCAAACTGATGGGCGTTCGCTTCGGCTCGTGACAGACCCACTTCGGCATAGTGCCTTTCCGTGGTCTGTTTGCTTGAGTGCCCCAGAACCTGCTGTGCCGTTTCCAAGTCGCCCTGCTGACGAGCATTTGTCACTCGTGTTTTCCGAAGCTGTCCAGGGGACCAGCGGGGGATCTTGCGACCACACCTGGCGATGCCGATCGGGCGTTGCAGCTCAGGGGCGCCCCATTGATTGGCGGTCGCTTCGATCTCGTAGAAGCTTCGCTCATCCGGATCGCTAATGGTCAACAGTTCCACGTAGTGCGACCAGCCAATGGGGAAGTAGCGACTGAGCGTTTGCAGCGTGTCGAGCAGCGGCCGTTGGGGGGAATTCGCCAGCCTGAACGCAACATTGGTCAGAAGCCTTCTGACCGATCTGCCCAAAGACCGTGTAAAACTGTCTGGCAAGCTTTAAGCTGGTCGCCCCAAGCCCCTTGAGTCCCAGAACTTTCAAGCTGTCGGAAAGTGCTACCAGAACGCGTTTTCGCAGAATAGCCTTCTGGAAGTTGTTCAGGTTCTTCGTCTTGTGCTCGAACCAGTTATCGATGGCTTCTCGTGACATGAGCCGCTGTGGCACTGTGCGAGCCTCATACTTCAGATCGAGCACCACGTTGTCGGCTACAGCATGCTGAAACTTATACGTGTGGATGTACGTGCCGAAGACTTCACGAGTCGTCTGCTTATCCTTGCGCAGCAGGGAAGTGCCCGTGAACCCGATGAAAATGGCATTTTTTTTCCAGCCAGCGTTTCATCTGCTTGTTCATGTTGCCGCCATGGGTTCTGTGCCATTCGTCCACAAAGACGTAGACTCTCCCATGAACGGCGGGCGGTGTTCCGTTCAAGTCTGATGCGTCAAACTTGTGAATCAATGCACATAGCAACCGGGGCGTGGTCGCACCCAGCTTCTGAACAAAATCGGATCGCGAGGTGATCCGAGGCGAAGGTGAGTTCTCGCCGACTACACCCGCGTTCCGCATCACGCCTTCGATCTGTTTGTCCAGTTCATCGCGGTCCGTGATGATCAGAACTCGAGCCTCTGGATCATACTCCATCGCCCATTTGGCGATCAGCACCATCAGAATGCTCTTCCCGCTGCCCTAAGTATGCCAGATCACGCCGCCTTCGCGTTTGGCAATGCGTTCCTGTGCCATTTTCACACCCGTGTACTGATGCGGGCGAGGAACCTTCTTCTGACCGCCGTCAAAGATAATAAAGTTCCGGATCAAATCCAGCAGCCGCGACTTATCGCACATCTCCGCCAGTGGTCGATCCAGCAACTCACCGCTGGCCATTCCTGTCTCTTCGTTCCTGAGCGGCCTTCCATTGGACAAAAACTTCTCCGGCGTCTGTCTGTGGTCGTTCGTGTCAATCACCGAGATAGCGGTAGCCCAGATAATCAGAGTTGGTCTTATCCGTAAACACAGCGATGACGCGGTTCTGCGTTCAGAACGAGGTTGCTCCGGTACGATCATTTTTTCTGCCCTGCGGAAGAAATCTTTTCAAGTACGGCTTTAACAAACCATGCGGGAATCTGATCTGCCTTGATCTCCAGTGTCTTGCCGTCAGTGATTTCAGCAAGCCAGTTTCGCAACTTTTTGTGACCGGAATTGTCGAAGATGTAAGCACGGTTTGTGTAACGGATTGCTTCCATCAGCAGATCAATCGAACGGTAATATCGACTGATGATCTTGTCTTCGGGGACTGAATGGCCACCCTGTTTGACACGATTTTGCACTCGTGAAATGTTGATGGCCGGGTCGTCTGTTGCGATGAAGTAAAGATAAGTGCGATATCCACACTGCTGAGCCTGCTCCAGCAGTGTGACCTTGTCCCGGGAAGACATCACCGTCTCCAGCGTGAACGAGGTTTTCTGTTTCATCAGCTTCTGACGGATATAATCAGCCACTACGGATGCAAAATAAGAATTCACAGCGACGCTGGAGAAATCCAGCCGCCCATTGCTGCATTTCAGCATCCTGACCGCAGGAGCAAGTCCGGCCTCTGAAAGGAAATCCGATTGTCGCAGGAAGTTCAGCAGATCGCTGTCTGTTTCCGGACCGATTCTCAGGCCGAACTCTTCGACACACAGGAATCCATCGCGACGAACGCGGGCTTCGATTTCGTCGGGGTTCAGATAGACCCCCAGCAGTTCCGGTGGAAGCACAGTTTTGAGCGTACTTTTGCCTGAGCCGTTTGGACCAGCGAACATTCGCAGGCGAGGAGTCACTGTTGTCATGGAATCGCGATCTTCTGACCTGGCTCAGCGGGTATCGGTGGGGTGATCGATTTCACAAACTGGCGCTGACCGTCTGGAAAGATCTCGAAAATCGCATCGTTTTCGGACACAAGCACACAGAGCCCGGCATCCACCGCCTGCTGAAATGCCGTGGAAAACGCGACTCCCGACGCGGCGGGAAAATTCGATTCCAGCTGCTCGATCTGCTGTTCATTCATCGGAGGATCAGGATTTGACATATGTTCCCTTTCGAGTTCCCGGTATCGGTCTTGTGGCATCATAGCATTCGGATTCCACTCGACAGGAGTACTTTCAACACGCTTTTCAGTCGAACGGTTTTTGTATCAGTGTATTCGGCAGGTAGAGAGGATGCACCGGCGTGCCGTCTTTGGATAAGCGGAGGTGGCAAAGAGCACGGCATTGTGTTCGCGCAGCAACTGAAACATCCCACGCGTCATTTCGATGCAAGCCTGGCCGCAGGCACAGAATTCACTGCTCGTCGGCGTCAACCTCGCAGTCAGTACAGAGACTTCCTGTGAGTCGTCTGATGACTGGCTGGCGGCCGGAGCGACAAACACGGGCAGCAAGCAATCCGGCAGCAAGTCCCCCTGAGCCAAACTTCTGCCACTCACGGAATGCCACCTACGATCGCTCATTCTTCGATTGCCTCTTCCATATCGATAACGCGAGGCATCATCGTTCCGGCAAATTTGAAACGGAGTTTCATCGTCCCTGCTTTCGCGAACGGGAGATGCGAAGTCGATTCAGTGTCTTCGATTGAATTAACGAGCACACTCGGTCGATTCTGCCATTGTCGTATTGCAGCACCAAACTCCTCCAGCAGACTCCGGCTGCTGTCGCCCTCAAATTCATAGTAAGGGCAGACATCCTGAACGGTCGAAGAAGTGCGTGGTGGTAAGTCAGCAACAGCCATCAGTCAAATAACTCCCGAGCTGCATCGGTGATGCAAGCCTCAAAGATTTCGTTCTTGCGATCATGAAGTACTTCGAAGCACTCCCAAAGGGCGCACTCAAACTGTGGATCACACGCTGCGGTGTTCAGTTCGATACGGATTCCATCTGAGCCAAAAAAAAGTAGCCATCTTCTTCCGGTTGAACTTGGGCGCTTCGTTCAACCGCTCCTTTGCGGCCGAAAACAATATCGCCAGCTTTCAGAAGGTACTCGGGCATTCTGTCCCAAACAGATTGATCCACTCGGGGTGTAGTTTCGTGAATGCCAAGCCGCCCGAAGCCAACTTCGCCGACGGATATAACAGGAACACCGAATGGCGTGTATTCTGACGCCTTCACCTTTGTGCCAAACGGGCCGGTCTTGATCGTGCCACCGGTTTTGTCAAGTAGCTCACGGATTGTCGATTCCTCAACTGCCATAACCCAGCCCCCTCAGGTTGGCATTGATGGCCTGCTCCAATTTTGCAGACTCGGCGAAGTGGCTGTTGAGTTCGGCGACGAGGCGTTGCTTGTTCTCTCGTGAACTAAACATAGCCGACCTCCTTCCCGATCTCCTGAAGGAATCGTTCCATCTCCTGCTTCTTTGGCATTTCCACAGCGTACCGAGACACGAAGAGCTGGTTCGAGAGGTCGCCCAGTGCGAATTCGACGAGTGCTTCGTTCTTCTGCGTGCAGAGCAGAATGCCAACAGGCGGCTGGTCGCCTTTGGACATTTCGTTCTTCCTGTAGTACGCCACATAAGTGTTCAACTGACCGAGATGCTCGTGCGAGAAGGCGGTTGTTTTCAGCTCCACCAGAACATGACATTTCAGCACGCGGTGATAAAACACCAGGTCCACAAAGAAGTGCTCGTCGCCGATCAGAATCCGCTTCTGCCTGGCTTCAAAGCAGAACCCGTGACCCATCTCAAGCAGAAACTCCTGCAGGCGGTCCAGCAGTGCGTCTTCCAGGTCCGATTCACCCATCGTGTCCTGAGATCGGATACCAAGAAAATCGAAGATGTAAGGGTCTCGGATGATTTGAGCGGGTAACATCGTTTCCGCTGCGGCATGGGCCATCGTGGACAATTTGGCTTTGTCCTTCGAAAGTCCGCTGCGTTCATAATACAGGCTGGCAATCTGACGTCGCAGTTCCCGGACTGACCAGTTTCCCCGAATACATTCGATCTCGTAGAAACGACGCTGGGTTTCGTCAGGAAGCTGGATGAGCTCGGAAAGGTGCGTGAAGGAAAGTCGATGGATCAATTGTGGAGACGCTGAATCCACATTTTCAGATTCGGGAGTCAGTGACTCCCGAATTGGTTCAGGTCGAAAAATTCTCTCGGGAAGAAACTTGCCAAGTCCTGCTTCCGCCAGAGATTTGGGAGTCACTGACTCCCAAATTCCTGGATAAACCTGGTAGAACTGTCTGTAGCGTCGAAGTTCGCGGGGGGTGACCCGTGGCAAGCCGTGAGTAGCCAGACGCTGGGACAGTTTGTCCATCAGATTCTCGCCGTAAGCAGCCCGGTCGCGTCCCTGCTGCTCGAACTCGACAATGCGGTGTCCAATGAACCAGTTTCGGAACGTCAGGCCGAGATTCACGGCTCTGGCGGCGAAGTCCTGAGTCTGCTGATGGATCTGAACAATCGACACCACCAGCGACTCGAAGTCCCCCGGAGTTGTCGAAGTGCCGGACTTGCTCTTCGTGGGCGTACGGCGTTTGACGAGTTCTGATGAATTCAGACTCGCTGGCTTTGATTGATTTTGGCTTCGTTTTTTTGCCATTGCTGATTCGAATTGAGACTCAGCTCGCCCGACTTGAGATTTCAGTTTGTGATTTCATGCTGACGATGACTTTGCTGCCCCAGCCCTGGCGAGTCTGGCGTTCCAGAATGTCGCTGCCAATCGAGTGGTAGAGCTGGATCAGCTCGGCATTGACTGCCATCGACCAGCTTCCCGATGGTTGGTTGTTTCGCGTTGGCCTGAAGATGCGACCAGCGTGCTTCCTGTGGTACCCAGAAAACGTTTTCGGCTTTGTATTCGTCCGGATCTTCCGGGTTGGCTCCTTCGTACTGACCTTTGCCTTCGACGAGCTTCTTGTGGTGCTCGTCGAAGGAATCTCTGATGTATTTGAGGAAGATTAATCCCAGGACGACGTGCTTGTATTCCGCCGCGTCCATATTGAACCACAACTTATCCGCCGCCAGCCACAGCTTGGCTACAAAGCCAATGTTGGCTGCTGTGGTTTCTTTCTTCTTCGCCGCTTTTTTGGCCATGTGTCTTTGAACTCAAAACCGGACAGTACTGACATAACGACGCCTGGGTGTGATGATCGGCTCAAGCTTTTCGGCGAACGGTCAATTGCCCAGGGGGCTATGATTGTAGCCCTCGATCAGGGGAATGCTACGCGATGATCGTCGAACAAAACACTTTCGTCGAATACTTTGGGTGATTGGTCGACGGATCTCAAAACGGAATTTCATCGTCGCCAAAATGGAAGTCGTAAGTGCACCTTGCTAAAGGTGCTGCAGCCAGTGGATCTTTAGCAAGATCCACTACTTCTCACCCGAACGTTTTGTCTTGATGAAGCACTCGCCCTGTTCCAGGATTCTATGCATTTCGCTGCAATGCACGACGGAACGCAGCAGGGTGCATCTGTTCGTTTTGAAGAAGCATTTCTGGCAAGAAACATGGCGGCCTCTCTGTTTTTCCGGACGATGTCCGTTTTTCCAACCCCGACAGGGCAACGCCGTGAAGGATTTTGAATCGTTTAACCCGTGGCCGAGAGGCCAGGTTGTTCAGACTCGCTGTGGCCTGGCCTCTCGGCCAC
>JALHMY010000074.1 GCA_022843805.1 Fuerstiella sp. | reverse complement strand
CCTGTGAAACCACGAATTCCAAAAGACCGCACTGGGCGACGAACCAGTTTCAATCCACCGGAACGGAGGACCGTCCAGCACTCGGTTTGAACAGAAGCAAACAGAGGCAACAGAGACCATCCACCCGCAGTCACTGCCTTCCTCTCTGTTTCCTCTGTTCCCTCCTGTGAAACCACGAATTCCAAAAGCCCGCATTGTGCGAAGAACCAATTTCAATCCACCGGAACCGATGACCGTCCAGCACTCAGTTTGAACAGAAGCAAAACAGAGGCAACAGAAACCATCCACCCGCAGTCACGGCCTTTGTCTCTGTTGCCTCTGTTCCCGCCTGTGAAACCACGAATTCCAAAAGCCCGCAATGTGCGAAGAACCAATTTCAATCCACCGGAACGGAGGACCGTCCAGCACTCCGTTTGAACAGAAGCAAACAGAGGCAACAGAGACCATCCCCCGCAGTCACGGCCTTTGTCTCTGTTTCCTCTGTTCCCGCCTGTGAAACCACGAATTCCAAAAGCCCGCAATGTGCGAAGAACCAATTTCAATCCACCGGAGCAGAGGACCGTCCAGCACTCAGTTTGAACAGAAGCAATCAAAGGCAACAGAGACCATCCCCCGCGTTGACTGCCCTCCTCTCTGTTTCCTCTGTTCCCTCCTGTGAAACCACGAATTCCAAAAGACCGCACTGGGCGACGAACCAGTTTCAATCCACCGGAACGGAGGACCGTCCAGCACTCGGTTTGAACAGAAGCAAACAGAGGCAACAGAGACCAGCCCGAAGACTCCGCCTTGTTGATATCTCTTCTGTTTTTCCATTACCTACACCAAAAATAATTGTTATTCTTAATCACACACCCGATTCCGCCCCGTTGAAGATCGAACCAGCAGCATGCACCACCTCTACGATAAAGCATCAAGCCTGACGGCCAGTATTATTGGGGGGGCAATCGAGGTTCATCGAGACAAAGGACCAGGGCTCATAGAACCCATTTACGAGTGGTGTCTGCTGAAAGAGCTCGAGCTTCGAAACCTTGCGTGCACCAGTCAAAAAGTTGTCAAAATCCATTACAAGGGGTTCGCCCGCGAGGAGCCATTACGGTTCGACATTTTGGTCGAAGGATGTGTCCTGGTTGAAGTCAAAGCCGTTCAGAGAATTCTGCCAATCCACAAAGCGCAGATCCTGAGCTACATGAAGATTCTGGATGTTCCGCTCGGACTACTTGTCAATTTCCATGAAATGAAATTAACTGACGGCGTTCACCGACTCATACTTCCTGGAGCAAACAACTCAGAATTTTAACCATTGACGCCCCCCGGGGATTGTCGTGTAGCGAATACAGCCCGTCGCGCAGGAGAAGGTCCACTTCGGCGGCATCATAACCAGCCTCTCATACTGGATGTCTTTCACCACAACTCATAATCCGCCGCCAGTCTGGCATCCGCCAGCAAATTCCAATAGTATCGAAGCGGCGATGAATCATGTTTTGAGAAAGTAAACCCTTCCATGATCACCATTCCCGGGCGAGTAAATAAGAATTGTGAGGGAATAACGCGCCGGGACTGGCTGCGAATCGGTGGTCTCTCGGGCATTGGAGGCGTGGGACTCAGTCTGGCGGATCAGTTATCGGCCCGGGCATCCGGCTTCCAGTCCGGACAGCGACCCAGTTTCGGTCGCGCGAAATCGTGCATTGTCCTGTTTATGTTTGGTGCCCCGGCGCACCAGGACACATGGGACATGAAACCGGATGCTCCTTCAGATGTACGAGGTGAATTTCGACCAATCGACACCAATGTCTCCGGGATTCAGATCTGTGAGCATCTGCCGAGACTCGCTCAGCTTGCCAAACATTACTCACTGGTTCGTTCGGTCACGCATCCGGACAATACTCATACGGTCGCCATGCATTACATGCTGACCGGAATGCGACATAAACGTCCAACAACAAACCCTCAGAATGCCCCGGATGACTTTCCCTGTTTTGGGGCAGTCGTGAACTACGACCGCCGCCAGCGACGTTCTGAAAGTGGTTTGCCAGCCGCGATTACGCTTAACGGGCCAGCCAATCAGGTATCGGCGAACGATCACATTTTTCCGGGCTTCTTTGCCGGTTCGCTGGGAAACCGGTTCAATCCCATGTTTGTGTCGCAACATGCCAATCAGCCGGATTTCCGCCCGCTGCCTTTGCTGGACAGTCCGCAGAGCCTGGTACGTCGAAAGGGGCTGCTGGATCAGCTCGCTATTTTCGCCGACAAACCGCACGTTGCGGCTGGCGGTACGAACTTTGATGAATACCACCTTCAGGCAATGCAATTACTGACATCGTCGGCCGCCCGGCAGGCGCTCGATATCTCGCTGGAAGATGCTCTGCTGCGCGAACGTTACGGAAACACTCCATTTGGCCAGGGATGCCTGCTATCCCGCCGTTTGATAGAAGCGGGAGTGCCCCTTGTGACGGTCAACTGGGAACGCGATGATGCCTTCTGGGATACTCATTCCGAGAATTTCAAACAGCATAAGTTTCCGCTACTGCCAAATCTGGATCGTGGTTTTTCTGCATTGCTTGAAGATCTTGCAAGTCGCAATCTGCTTGACGAAACACTCGTTGTTTGCCTGTCTGAATTCGGTCGAACTCCGAAGATCAACAGTAATGCGGGGCGAGATCACTGGGCCGGATGTAACACCGTAGTCTTTGCAGGAGCTGGCATCGAAGGAGGAAAGGTTTACGGCGCATCGGACCACGAAGCAGCCTGGCCCACAGAAGATCCGGTTCGGCCAGGTGATCTGGCCGCCACGATTTACCATTTGCTTGGCATTGACCCTCATGTCGCTCTGCAAACGCCGGAAGGTCGCCCTCTTTATCTGACCAATGGCGAACCAATCTGGGGTTTGCTGGGGTAGTCGCCACAGACTACGGACCGCCAGTACTCCAATGGTCTTCTGAAATGCGGTTGCATTCCAAAGCTCGAAGTAACAACGGCAAACTTCATCGAAAACACGTAGGCGAGTCTCTCCGAGACTCGCGCATCCCGGCGTCACTCCGAGTCGCCGGAACAGACGTTTGACCTGCAAACGAACAGACGTTTGACCTGAAAACGAACAGACGTTTGACCTGAAAACGAACAGACGTTTGACCTGAAAACTTCGCCGCCTGTTGGCAGCTACGGGCGCTTCATTTGCGAGTCTCGGAGAGACTCGCCTACGTGGCGGCCCTGCAAACACCGATTCCAGTCACTTCACTTCCAAAGACAGATTTCAGACTGCCCGTTCATCCTTTTCCACGGCCGACACACCTTCTCGGAAAAGGACAACAAACAGGAACGAAAGCACCAGCGCAAGCACGGCCGGAATCGCCCAGATCATTTGCCAGTTGTGTGTGACAACACCGTCTGAGCTCTCCATCGTGTAATGCTGTCCCACGACGCCGGAGAGCCAGGTGCCGACAAACATTCCGATTCCCAGCGTCACGAACGCATGCAGACCCTGAGCAGCTCCGCGAATATCTTCGCCCGCTCGTTTGTCGACATACATTCGTCCCATCACAAAAATAAAGTCGTAACACATTCCATGGACGGCAATGCCAAGGTACATCATCCAGTGCGAGTCACGCGCTGTGTCAAACCATGCAAACAGAGCAAATCGCACGGCCCACGCGGCCATCCCAACCAGCAAAATTCCTTTTGCTTTGAGTAATGGCAGCAGGACCGGCAACAGCAAAAGGAACACAACGTCTGAGACCTGTCCGATTGTCATTTTTGCCGCTGCGTTTTCAATTCCCAGTTCGTTCAGAAACACGTTCATCCACGCAAAGTAAAAGCTCAGCGGAATGCAGATCAGAAACGAACACAGGATAAACGTGGCGAATGACGGCTCACGCATCAGACGTATCGCGTCCAGACCTAAGATCGTTCCAACGGACAGCTTCTGTCCTGCGCCCTTCGGCGGAGTATTGGGCAATGTCAGCGAATACATCGCCATCACCACCGCAGTACCACAGGCCAGGTAGAACATTCCCACATTGTCTTCCAGCTTCAATGCGCTGTTGGCAAGTCCGGCAGCAATCCAGCCAACGCTGCCGGCCATCATCACAATGGGAAACTCTTTTCCGGGATTGACGGCATGATGCAGCGTCAGAGTATTTGTAAGGCCGTGACCGGCCATATAGGTCAGAGTATAAAGAATCAGCAGGGGATAAAACGTGCTGAACGACGTTTGAGCAGACACAAGATAGAGCAGGCCGGCCCCTGCCAGATGCAACGTCGCCAGCAATTTCTGTGTGGCAAAAAACCGATCGGCCACGATGCCGGCAAAGAACGGTGAAACAATCGCACCAATCGCCATGCACCCGTATGCCAGTCCAACCTGACCGCCTTCAAACCGAAGCTTCTGAGTCAGATAGGTCGCCATTGTCACATACCACGATCCCCACACAAAATAGTGCAGGAACACCATAATCCAGAGGCGGACAATCAGTAGTGGCGACATCCGGCAGGTACTTTCATGATCAGAACTCGGTGCAGGGAGAGCCTATTCCCACTCAATCGTAGCGGGCGGCTTGGAGCTCACATCGTAAACCACCCGATTGATGCCTCGCACGGAATTGATAATTCTCGTCGAAATTCTCTGCAGGACATCGTAAGGAAAGTGAAACCAGTCAGCCGTCATAAAATCTTCGGTCTGGATCGCCCGGATTGCCGCTACATTTTCGTAGGTCCGGTCATCACCCATCACTCCAACGGACTGCACAGGCAGAAGAACAATAAAGGCCTGCTGAATCGTGCGGTACAGCCCGGCGGCATGGAGTTCTTCAATCAGAATCGCATCTGCCTCGCGGATGATATTCATACGCTCTTCGGTGACTTCTCCCAGACAACGGACTGATAGCCCCGGCCCCGGAAACGGATGTCGCCAAACCATCACATCGGGAAGACCGAGCTGAGCGCCCATGCGGCGTACTTCGTCCTTGAACAGATCTCGCAGAGGTTCAATCAGTTCAAAACCGAGTTCATCCGGAAGCCCACCAACATTGTGGTGCGACTTAATTGTCGCCGCCGGACCATCGGGATTCGCTCCGGATTCGATCACATCGGGATAAAGCGTTCCCTGAGCCAGAAATCGGGCATTGGGAATCGACTTTGCTTCATCACGAAACACTTCAATAAATACTCGTCCGATAATTTTTCGTTTCTGCTGAGGATCGGTCACGCCTTTGAGCTCAGACAAAAACCGCTGGCTGGCATCCACAACATGCAGGTCTGTGCGAAAATGCTTCGAGAACTGTTCTTCAACCTGCCGACGTTCGTCCTTGCGCAGCATCCCGTTGTCAACAAAAATGCAGGACAATCGGTCTCCGATGGCTTCAGCGATCAAAGCTGCAACAACCGATGAATCAACACCGCCGGACAATCCACAAATCACGCGATCACTGCCCACTCGCTGCCGAATCAGATTCTGTTGCTGTTCAATCAGCGAACTGATCTGCCATGAGCCTTTGCAGCCACAGATATTCCTTACAAAATTTCGAAGCAGATCGGCACCGAATTCCGTATGAGTCACTTCCGGATGGAACTGCAGGCCAAAAATTGGCCGCTGTTTATGCTTGACGGCGGCATTGGGGCACGTGTCTGTAGCGGCGATGGATTCGAAGTCGCCGGTCAGAGTATCCACCTGATCTCCGTGACTCATCCATGCGACAAATGTGGACGGCAGCCCTTCGAACAGCGGATCCCCGGAAATATGTCGGCAGGGAGAACGGCCGAATTCGCGGGATGCGGCCGGCAAAATGCGACCGCCGAGCGTCTGGCAGGTAATCTGCATGCCGTAGCAGATCCCCAGAACCGGAATTCCCAGATCAAAAATCGCGGGGTCGATTCGAGGTGCCCCGTTGCCGTAGACACTCGCCGGACCACCCGACAAAATCAGGCCCTTTGGCCGCAGTGCCTGAATGCGTTCGGCTGACAGATCATGACGCACGATCTGACAGAAAACGCTCTGATCGCGCACTCGACGAGCGATCAGTTGAGCGGTTTGAGAACCAAAATCCATCACAAGAACGACGTCTTCCTGAATCCCTGACGCGGAGGCAGAAGGACGTGTCAATTCAGAAATGCTCATCTGTTGACCTGTGTGAAAACACGTTTGGCAAACAGTGGAGCTTAGCAGACGGACCATGAATCTCAACAATCCAGCACGATTTACACTTGCTGGAAACTCGGAGTTTCCGATACTCCGACCAAATCCTGATTTTTTCCCTGACCGGAATTTGTGACGATGTACCTGTTTCAGCTTGCCGACCGTGTTGCTCGCGGACTTAGCGAGATTGACTCGGCACGCCTTGAACGGCATCGAGCATTCCTGATCGCTCAACAAATGCCGGACGGTGGTTTTCGGGGCCGCGAAGGTGGTTCGGATCTGTATTATACCGGTTTTGCAGTGCGGGCGCTGGCAGTCTCCGGCGGAATTTCCGACGATGTCCGAGAATTGCTGACCGCCTACCTGGGATCCGTTAACCCGCTAAAACTCGGTGTGATTGACCTGCTGAGCTGGCTGTACAGTGCTCTCGTGGTTCAGGCGTCCGGTGGTCCCGATCTGCTGGGAACGGCTCCTTCCGATTTTGCAGAGCAGGTTTCCCAAATGCTGGAAGCCAACCGGGTCTCAGACGGCGGCTATGCAAAAGCGGCTGAAGGTTCTGCCGGAAGTACCTACCAGTCGTTCATGGTGGCACTCACATACGAAATGATTGGACGAAAAATTCCCCGACGAAATGCTCTGATTCAGTTTCTGTACGATCGGCAGCGTGATGATGGCGGATTTGTTGAAATCGCCCCCATGAAACGCAGCGGTACCAATCCCACGGCTGCTGCGGCAGCCCTCCTGCGGAGTCTGAATGCCATCGACGAAGACATCGCTGATGATATTCTTGCATTCCTGACCGACGTCATCAGCTCCGAAGGTGGATTTCAGGCCAATACCCGAATACCGTTTGCCGACGGACTTTCGACTTTCACCGCACTTCTGACCGCTCAGGATCTCAGACGGCGTGACCTGATTTCGCCTGACAAAGTTCTCAACTGGCTGGCCACTTCGATTGAACGCCCGGAAGGCGGGTTCAAAGGCGCCAGCTGGGATCAGCAGGCAGATGTTGAATACACTTTCTATGGCCTGGGAATTCTTGGGCTGCTGTACTCTCCCCGCGACAGGAAATAGGCAAATGAAACCCATTCTCATGCAATTCGATACCGACGCACTTCCAAGCTCTTTTGACCGAGTTGTAGCGGTGGATGCCGGTGTTGAGCAGTTATTCAGTTACGGCAACGTAAATGGCGAGAACGTGACCGGACTTGTCCACGGAGCCATTTTTACTCGAGGTCCGGCTGATCTGAAGCACACGGCGATCTTCATCGGAGGCAGTAATGTGCTGGAAGGCGAGCGTCTGCTGAACAAGGTCACGAAGACATTTTTCGGACCGATGCGAGTGTCCGTGATGATGGACTCCAATGGCTGTAATACAACGGCCGCAGCTGCCGTTGCCATTGCCAAAAAGCACATGAAACTTGAAGGGGCCTCTGCGATCGTCCTGGGGGCCACCGGCCCGGTTGGGCAGCGAGTGTCTGAACTTCTTGCACTGGAAAAGGCGGAGGTGACCCTGGTTTCACGAACGCTGGATCGCGCTGAAAGCACTCGGGATGCCATTCGCGCTCGTTTTCCTGATGCCAGAATTAACCGTTCCTCGGCGTCGACTCCGGAAGAAACCGAAGCAGCATGTTCAGGCCACCAGCTTGTTTTCGCTGCCGGGGCGGCCGGCATTTGCTTTCTCACCGAAGGCTCACTCGCCCGGATCGAAGGACTCAAACTGGCAGTCGATCTGAATGCTGTTCCTCCCGTCGGCATTGCGGACATCAGCCCAATGGACAAGGCAACAGACAAATCCGGCGTTATCTGTTACGGCGCCCTGGGTGTTGGCGGCTTAAAGATGAAGGTTCACAAACAGGCGATCCGCAGCCTTTTCGCCAATAACGATCAGGTCCTGGAAACTCAGCCGATTTACGAGCTGGCTCTTCAGGTTGCCGGTCTTTAAGGCGAGCGGTGCGGCGTCAGCCCACCGAGTGCGATTTCCCCTCGGCTATCACCGTCGATTCTCGGATCAAACACCTGTTCCGCCAGGAAGGAAAACGCTGATGCGATGGGTGCGGACCTCGGAGGGCTGACGCCACTCCGCTCGCCGATGCGTCAAAGGCGAGCGGTGTGGCGTCAGCCCACCGAGTGCGATTCCCCTCGGCTTTCGCGTCGGTTCTCGGATCGAACACCTGTTCCGCATAGGAACGAAAACACAGAAGCGAAGATGCGCGGACCTCGGAGGGCTGACGCCACTCCGCTCGCCGGGCGTCAAAGGCGAGCGGTGCGGCGTCAGCCCACCGAGTGCGATTCCCCTCGGCTTTCACCGTCGGTTCTCGGATCAAACACCTGTTCCGCATAGGAACGAAAACACAGAAGCGAAGATGCGCGGACCTCGGAGGGCTGACGCCACTCCGCTCGCCGACAGAAAGATGTTGTCATTCGACAATTCCGTCGGTACCGGTTGCAGCTCGTCGGGATCGACGAATCAGCCAGAAAACAAAACACAAAGCGATTCCGGAGTTGAGAGCGAAAAAGAGACCACGGCTGCTTCCCGAGCCACCTCCCGGTTCAGGAAGACCGTAGACGCCACACCGAAACAGCAATTCTTTCAGAACGTCCTCAGGGTGAGCACACCACTGATCCGTGCTGAAAAAATATAAGACACGAAAAAACCTCTGTTCAACCAGTCTTTTTACGGCCCGGCGGGAAATCCGACGGGGAACCTTGTATACTGTGTCGTAGATTTCTGCTTCGTGAAAGATTCACCGAACAACGCCGCTTTGCTTCTGAAGTCTGTCGGCAATCCGTCTCCGGAAGAATTCAATGAATCGCAATAGGTTACGATTTCGAATACCAGTTCGACAAATACCAGTTCGACAAATGCCGGTTCGACAAAAGACATGGAATTTCGCCGTACTTGCTGTTCTGGTTTCTTTTGGCGCTGGCAGTCCGGTGATTTCTCAGGATCAGGTGATTTCTGCGGGCCACTTGTCATTCACTTCGCAGATCCGCCCGATCCTCTCCAATCACTGCTGGAGCTGCCATGGTCCGGACGAAGCAGCTCGACAGGGCGGACTTCGCCTGGACCTCGCTGATGCGGCCGTGGTTCCCGCCGAAAGTGGAAAACAGGCGATTGTGCCCGGCAAGGCATCGCAGAGCGAACTGCTGATGCGCATCACATCCGACGACCCTGATGTTGTCATGCCTCCTCCGGCAACCGGAAAACCGTTGTCGGTCGAACAGAAGCAACTGCTGAAGCAATGGATTGAAGAGGGTGCCGAATACAGCCAGCACTGGGCGTTCGCTCCGCCTTCCGAACCGCCGGTGCCTGCGGTTCAGGATTCGCAATGGCCAAAGAACCCGATCGATCATTTTGTCCTGCAGCGGCTGGAACAGGTCAGTCGCCCACCATCTGAAGAGTCCTCACCACTGACCTGGCTGCGACGCATGACTCTGGATCTCACCGGATTGCCACCTTCCGTCGATGAACAACTGCGTTTCGAAGAAAGCCTGCAGAAAGAACCGCGTGAATCGGTCTATACGAGCACCGTGGATCGACTGATGAATTCGCCCGCCTATGCCGAGCGGATGGCAATGCACTGGCTGGATGGCGCTCGGTATGCGGATACCAATGGCTACAACAACGATGAAACTCGCACGATGTGGCCATGGCGTGACTGGGTCATTCGCGCGTTCGCCAGCAACATGCCGTATGACCGGTTCATTACTGAGCAGCTTGCGGGTGACCTGATTCCAAATGCGACTCTCGATCAGAAAGTAGCGAGTGGCTTCAATCGTAACCACGTATTGACAACCGAGGGCGGCATTATCGAAGAAGAATATCACGTCGAATACGTGGCGGACCGAGTTCATACCACCGCGACGGTATTCCTCGCCCTGTCCATGCAGTGTGCTCGGTGTCACGATCACAAGTACGATCCGATCACACAGAAACAGTACTATCAGTTCGCTGCATTTTTCAACAACGTTCCGGATAAGATCGTCCCTTACAGTAAGGGTCGAATGGCGGAGCCTCTGCTGAAAGTTCCGTCGCCCGCACAGCAGGAAGAACTGACGTCAATCGATGCTCAGACTGCTCGCATTGCTACCGAACTGGCGGCTCGCGAAAAGAATATCGACAGCGTCATCGAACAGTGGGAAACCGGCCTGACGCCCGAAAAAATTGCCGCATTCGGTCCTCCCGGTCTCTCCGCTCACTTCACGCTCGACGAATCTGAGGGTGCAGCGGCTGGTAACTCGGTGAACGCTGAGCACAGTGGAATTGTGCACGGCACTGCTCAGCGGCGTGCCGGGAAAATCGCAAACGCTCTGGCATTTGATGGAGGAACCTGGGTCTCCTCGCCGAATGCGGGCGATTTTGACAGCGACGATCGGTTCACCATCTCCGCATGGATATTTCCGGAATCCGATGGGCCTGCGACCGTCCTGTCCCGCATGGATGATGACAACGCCTTTCGAGGATACGACTTAATAGTAGAGAATGGAAAACTTGCCAGTCATATGGTCCATTCATGGCCGGACAATGGTTTCAAGGTCGTCACAAAAAATCCCCTGAAACAGAAGGAATGGCAGCATGTTGCCATGACATGGGATGGTTCCCGACAGGCCGCCGGACTCACCATCTACGTTAACGGCAACCCGGAAGCTGTGATCGTGACCACAGACCATCGGCTGGAAGGTTCGCTGAAAACAGACAAGCCGTTTCATATCGGGCGACGTCATGCTTCGGCGCCATTCAAGGGTATGATTGACGACGTTCAGATTTATTCATCCGCGCTTTCGGCGGACGACGTCCGACAACTGGCTTCCGGCCAGTCTCTGGCCGGGCTGCGTGAACTGCTCGCCGTTCCTGCAGCATCGCGGTCTGACGAACAAAAGGCGCTGTTGCGACAATTCTGGCTGACCAACCTGGATGATGTAACTCGCCAGCTGAAGTCAGAACAGCAGACCCTGGCCGAACGACGCACCAAGATCGAAAGCGAAATTCCTGTCACAATGATTATGGCCGAACCTGCGGAAGCACGACCCATTTTCGTGCTGAAACGAGGTCAGTACGATCAGCACGGCGAACAGGTCGGCCCGGCATATCCTCATATTTTTGACAATACTTTTAAGGCGGATACGGCTGGAAATTCTGCAGAAACTGATGTCAAACCGAACGAATCCGCACTGAATCGACTTGACCTTGCGAAATGGCTGACCGACCCGCAGCATCCGCTGACAGCACGAGTCGCCGTGAATCGCTGGTGGGAGATGCTGTTTGGTACCGGTATTGTGGAGACGTCCGAAGACTTCGGCATGCAGGGCGCCAACCCCAGTCATCCCGAACTGCTCGACTGGCTGGCCAGTCAGCTGATTCGCTCAGGATGGGATCAGCGTTCAATCCTTCGCAGTATGGTTTTGTCGGCCACGTATCGTCAGTCGGCAGCTGTTACTCCGGAGATGCTGCAGTTTGATCCTCGCAATCGTCTGCTGGCTCGAGGTTCCAGGTTTCGGCTTTCCGCAGAGACCGTCCGTGACAATGCACTGTTTGTGAGTGGTCTGCTGAAACAGCATGTGGGTGGCCCCAGCGTGAAACCTTATCAGCCGGAAGGTCTCTGGGAAGATGTGTCGGTCGAACGGCGTGATAAATATGTCCCGGATTTCGGAGATGGTCTCTATCGCCGAAGTATGTACACATTCTGGAAAAGAACCTGCCCGCCTCCGGGGATGGCAACGTTCGACGCACCGGACCGGGAGACATGTGTCATTCGCCGATCGCGTACCAATACTCCTTTGCAGGCCCTGCTTCTGCTGAATGATCCGACCTATGTCGAAGCGTCAAGAAAACTGGCTGAATGCGTCATTCTGAAGGCAAACGATGACAACGGACGAATTGCGGAAGCGTGGCGAATTGTGCTGGCACGAACCCCGGAACCCGTGGAACAACAGTCGATTCTGAAGGTCCTGAATTCTGCCAGGGCACTGTTTGCAGCGAATGAGAAGGAAGCCCAGGAATTGCTGGCTGTTGGTTATTCGAAAAGTGATCCTGGAATTTCACCATCGGAGCTGGCCGCATGGACGACCGTGATGAGCATGCTGCTGAATACCGACGAGGCGATCTCTCGCCCCTGATCGTTTTCTCGCCCTATACAACTGAGTGAGTCGCTGGTTCCGCGTGTATCTCCGAATCACTTTCCGGGAAAAACGCAGGGACCATGTTTTAGACAGACTGAGATAACTATGAACAATCGACGTCATCTGCTGAAATCAGCATTGGGAACAGCTGCTCTGGCATTCCTCACTCAGGAACGATCCCGGGCCGGCATGGTCGGTCAGGGCACCCTGGGCGGACAAATTGTCGGCAGTGGAAACAATGCCGGAAGCGGACACAGGATTGGTGCCACACATTTTCCTGCAACGGCAAAGCGTGTGGTTTATCTGTTTCAGAGCGGCGGGCCGTCTCACCTGGATCTCCTGGATGAAAAGCCCGAATTGAAGAGACTGCATGGAACGGAACTGCCCGATTCGATCCGTCAGGGACAACGACTGACCGGCATGACATCCGGTCAGACCAGTTTTCCGGTCATTGCTCCACGGTATCCGTTCCGCACTTACGGCGAATGCGGAATGCGCATGAGCGAGCTGCTGCCGCATACCGGAAAGGTTGCCGATGAAATCTGTCTGATCCGATCGATGTATACTGAAGCCATCAATCACGATCCGGCCATCACTTACATTCAAACCGGATCGCAGCAGCCAGGGCGTCCTTCTCTGGGTGCATGGGCCAGCTATGGACTCGGCAGCGAAGCTTATGACCTGCCCGCGTTTCTTGTACTAATTTCACATGGTTCCGGAAAGGATGCCAATCAGGGCCTGCTGGAACGACTCTGGGGCAGCGGCTTTCTGCCGTCGAGTCATCAGGGAGTGAAGCTGCGCGGCAGCGGTGATCCGGTTCTTTATCTGTCTGATCCTCCGGGGATCAGCCGGAATCTGCGTCGTCAGATGCTGGACGGAATTTCTGAACTTAACCAGCATCAGCTGCAGCAAACCGGTGATCCGGAGATTGAGACTCGAATCGCTCAGTATGAAATGGCGTTTCGCATGCAGACCTCCGTTCCTGATCTGACGGATGTCTCGAAAGAATCGGAATCCACATTTCAGATGTATGGAGATGAAGCGAGAACTCCGGGAACCTTTGCTGCCAACTGTCTGCTCACTCGGCGGCTGCTGGAAAAGGGGGTTCGCTTCGTGCAGCTTTATCATCGCGGCTGGGATCAGCATGGCGGGCTGCCGACCAATATTCCAAAGCAGTGTCACGATGTGGACCAGCCCCAGGCCGCATTGCTGACCGACTTGAAGCAGCGAGGCATGCTGGATGACACGTTAATCATCTGGGGCGGCGAATTCGGTCGTACGGTGTATGGGCAGGGTGGTCTTCAGGCCGACTATGGCCGCGATCATCACGGTCGCTGCTTTTCCATGTGGATGGCAGGCGGCGGGATTCGCGGGGGCGTCATTCACGGACAGACCGATGACTACGGTTATAACATCGTTCGCGACCCGATGCATATCCATGACCTGAATGCCACAATTCTGCACTGTCTCGGAATGAATCATGAACAATTAACGTATCGTTATCAGGGACGTGACTTTCGGCTGACCGATATCCATGGTCAGGTCGTCAAACAAATTCTGGCGGGATCAGTTCACGTCTGAAGGCACGAGAAGATAAAGGGAAGAACGAAAACGACGCAGGCGGTCCCAACGATCGGCCATAGTCGGATTTCGCCGTACCGGTAAGATTGCAAAAAGCCGTAGGCGGGCAGGAGTGCGACCACGTATTGCTGGCACGCGAGGTACGCAAACCAGTAGGTGTATCCATCGTAATTGTCGAAACCATGACCGAACATTTGCCACCAAAATCCCAGCAGACAGAGCGGGACAGCAAACGGTATGGCCAAAGGTGCAAGCAGGAAAAGGCCAATATTGACGACGAGCAATGGAATCCCTGCAATGTACGACGCAACGAAATGTACGAATACGAACCTGGATGTCCGGCTCATTGTTGAGCGGTCCCATCGATTCGCCAGACCGTGAATGAGAGACAGAGCATCCTGGTCCACAGACACGTGACCAGATGCATCAACGGTACGCAACGATTCACAGACACCAGAGATTGCAGAATGTGATGCGATGTCCACTTCTTTGCCACGATGCAATCGCAGCTTCACGTACGACTGTGCCTTTTCAAACAGTCGGGATACATTCTCCCGCTTCGCTTTGACGAGCACTTCGACTGCTCCCGGATATTTCAGGAAGAACGGCAAAGATCAGCAGGCTGGCGGGGATGTGTATAGCGTGCAGTTGCGAGAAAGTGCAGGCAATCCCGTCGGCGGAGCGACGGGTGTACTGTACACCCGTCGCTCCGCCGACGGGATTTGGCAGCGGTTGAGATTCCGTCAGCGAAAAACACGAAGTGGATTATGGACAAGTCCTTGTCATTAGGAAACACGCGATCCTCCCTGGACTGCGGCAGCCTGCTGCCGCTTTCGAGTCCACAGCCTGCTGTGGACAACCACGTTAAACTCGAACGACCTTCAGAACCTCTCATTTGGCAATCTGACATGAAAACGCAAAGGAGTCGATCGTGAGACGATAAACGGCAAGTCGTTCATGATCGAAGGTTGATTCTGCCATTGGGATGCTTTCGAGCACGAGCACGACCACGAGTAAGACGGAAGCGGGGAGCGATGGAATTTCAACAACTTCGCATTCTCGCGATGAACGCAACACGACCGTCGCGACTTCTTTTCTCGTGCTCATGGGCGAGCAATCCCGTCACCCTGCCCCCACGAGCTCGCCTCGCGGGCTCGCAGGAAATCTGCGACAGCACTGTACCAGTTCATCAAACTTCCCGAGTCGCCCGTCTTCGGGCCGCGACTGCTGGCGATGATCGGGTGGATGAAGTCCGGAGCTCATTGCAGCGATTCCACCATCGAAACGGACATGGAAGCCCAAAGTGCTGGAGTTGTTAGGAGAAATTCCTGCTTTCGAGCCGGGTCACGCCCAGCAAGTCAGCCTCGAAAGGCTGACGTACGTCCGGCTTTCCAGCCGGACTCAGCACAACGGGCTTTCCAGCCGGACTTTGATGGAAAGACTCTGATGGGGCGCCGTCGGCCGCAGGCGAAGACTGCGGCTTTGCCCACGCCACGGGGGCAAAGCCATCCTGTGTTGTTTTGACCAGCGGGTCAGTCCCCTCACAAACGGCGTACTCTGGAAAAGACCACGAAATTGGCCAGTGCCAGACAAAATGACAGTGGGGCAAGCAAAATAAACCCAATCAGATCGTCTGCACGCATGCATAGCACGCCGTAGATAATCGCACAAACACAGCCAATCATCGCGCAACCCTGGCCTATGAGAAGTGCGAAGTCCGCGAATAACGAGTAGGCAATTCCATTGCGAACAGGAATGGTCACTGAAGGCCGAGCAATTGGATCTTTCGATTGATCCGGCGCGTTTGGGGCATCGGGGTCACGCGAGAACGAGGGATTCTGCGTGCCATCCGCATGGGTGCCGCAATTCCAACACTCGTCGAAACCATCCTGAATGAGCTCTTTGCAGCTGGGGCATTTCCACATTTCGTTAATGTCTCCGCAGCACGTCGCAACATAACAGCCAAAATCAACTGCCTGCCGCCAAATGACTCTGACTATAGTAAACACCCGATCGGCAACTCGGGTGCATTTTTTTATTCAGGTAAGCCGCTGTCGCGGCGGCGTTGTTGTGAAATCCCGTATCCGAGTTCAGGGAGCCGACCATTTGCGGCTGCTGGTTTTTGCCGCCGTGGGAAAGTCGTCCGGTACCGGAATCGTCACTTTGCCGGTGGCGGCCCATTCCGTTCCTCGCTGAAATGTCGTAATGAATCCCACACACTCCTGTGAATAATCCGCATGGCCCATCGGCGTGTGAAACACTCGCCCTTTGCCAAACGAAACAGTGAAGATCATTGGCTCATGTCGATCTGATCCACCCTGAGCCGGATCAGCCCATGAGGTTGCCAGTACATGCATATTCACGGCCGGGCCACGGAGCTTATCGTAGAGCTCATCTTTGGTGTGCAGCCATTCGAGTGGCATGCCTTTTGTCACAGGATGCTCCCGATCGCGTATCACAACGGAGAACTCATGCTGAGTACCATGATGGCCACCGCTGCCTGCTGATGTATCCCGGATGAGATCACCCTGAGCATTGGTATACAGATACGGGCCGCTTTTTTCATTGCGTCCGCCCCAGCCGCCCAAACCAATCATCTGGTTGTACTCGGGCCATTCAGCAAACGAATTGTTGGCCGCATGAACAATGACGAATCCGCCACCTTCACGTACATAACTGGCAAGTGCCTTCTGAGTTTCCGCTGGCCATGCAGCTCCGTTGTAGTTGGACACCACCACCGCATACTGAGAAAAATCCGGATGGAAATCGGGATCGGTCCCCTTCGGTTTTGTGGTGGCAATATCAACCTGAAACAGCATCGTCTGCTCCAGATACTTCTTCATCATCTGAGTGGTTACAGGCCAGACCTGATGATTATTCTGGCCATCAACAATCAGTGCCCGGAGTGGCTCGGCCGACTGGACCGACAAGCCGGTCTGAAGCAGAAAACCTGCTGCCAGCAGAAAAAATCCAATGAAGGCCTGAAGTGGCTTGCGAATCATGGTCAGTTTCCTTTCAGTGTCCCCTGCGTAATGCTCATCACACTGCTCATCACCCACAGCATGATGGCCGTTTTTGTCGCATCTGAGTATTTAACCGTACCAGAATGCATCACAGTCTGGCAATCGAGCGATCAGTTCCTTAATGTCCCGACGTTGGCTGACTCTGGCAAATCATCCCGTTACAGATTCTGACATTGTGATTCGACCGTCGATATGAATCTTTCAAGACAAAAAATTGGTCCGCTGGATTGCTGCCTTGTCAGTAATCTTCCCTCTGGCATGTCACCGCGACTGCTTGTGATATTGAATCACGGGTTTGGTGCATCGGCTGAAGATCTGATCGATTTCGCTCCATTTCTGATTGACTTCAGTGAATTGATTGAACAGGGATGCCAGTTTGTGTTCCCCGGTGCTCCGGTCGATCTTGGTCCGTCAGGAATGCCGGGCGGCCGTGCCTGGTGGCCCATTAACATGGCTAAACTGGCAGAGATCAATCAGACTCGTAATTTCGACCAGCTAACCAGACTTGAACCGGAGGGAATGGCGAATGCGACCGGGCAACTGATGGAAACAACTCGCGAACTTCAGCGACGCTTCGGGCTCGACGATTCGCGAACCGTCATTGGCGGCTTTTCGCAGGGCGCAATGGTCAGCACAAATCTGGTACTTCGAAGTCAGGTCAGCCCCGCGCTTCTGGCCGTCTTTTCGGGCACGTTACTTTGCCGGGATGAATGGCAAAAACTTGCAGAATCGCACCCTGGCTGTCAGGTACTTCAATCTCACGGCCGTCAGGACCCCATTTTGCCGCTCGTTCCCGCTCAGCAGCTGCAGGCATTGCTGACAGGCAGCGGATTCTCTGTCGAATTCTGTGAGTTCAACGGTCCGCATACGATTCCAATGCCCGTTCTGCAGCGGCTGGGTGAAAGACTTAACGAAATCCTGGGCCAGCTGAATTCCTGACCCGATCGTGACGTGCTTTGAAATCCGCGGAAGGGAATTGCAGTTTGGTTGAGTACAATTGGCGGGTGGACTATACATAGTGACTGAAAACAGAGTGAATGAGAGAATTACGCCCAAAACGGGCTGCTGTTATGATCCGGACGTCCAAAGTCAGCGTTCTGTCCGAATCAGCGTCCTCTCTCATCTCGTCACGCTGTCTCAATAAATCGGAAAATCGATTCGTCAACAGGGAAAATACTCATGATCGTTGGAAAGATCTGGCGCAGCTTTAGAGCTCAAATGAACAAGCTGGCAAATTTTTTCTGGACGGCCGACCCGATCGCTCAGATGCAGTATGAGTACGATCAGTCGATCGAACAGCTGAAGAGTGGCAAGGAAGGCCTGGCTCTGTACCGTGCACTTGTGGAACGAGTCTACAATCAGGTGGCCAACGACAAAAAGCATGTGGCCCAGCTGGAAGGCCGCGTCAAAGCATATCTGCAGGCGGGGGACCGTGAAACGGCCGCAAAGTTTGCACTGGAACTGCAGAAGGCAAAGAACGAACTGAACGAAAATATCGCTCAGCTGCAGATGCATGAAAAGGCGTATGAAAACAACCTGATGAAGATCAAAAACGCCACAAAGAAAGTGGGTGAGATCAAAGAGAAAATGCATAAGTACGACGCTGAACTGAAAATGAGTCGTGCCGAAGCGGAACTCTCTGAGCTGGCTGGTACCTTCAACTTTGATGTCACGTCAGATCTTGGACAAATCGAACAGGTGCTGCAGGATCAGATCAATAAGAATCGTGGCAAAGCTCGTGTGGCAGCGGACCTTTCCGAACAGGGCATCGAGCAGATTGAAAGAGAATCGGCGGCTGAATCTGCCATGGCCAGTGATGCGCTGAGACAGTTCGAGATGGACATGGGGATGATTACACCCCAGACCACCGGCGTCAGCCAGGAACAAAAGGAACTTGGTCCATCCGGTCGAGTGACAGAAACTCACTGAGCATTCCCATTCGATCGTAAAGGATCAACAATATGGTTTCGACCACGGATTCGTCGCAGCTCGCATCATCCGGGGAACTGCCACGCTGGTACCCGGCCTGGGCTCGACAGCTGGCTGAAACCTATTTTGCGGGAACATCCTGCTTCTTCATTCTGCACGGAAACGTCCATGATCTGGTGGCCTGCGAAAAGGACGGTCAGACGGAATTTCTAAGTCTGACGGAGTTTCTCGGTGAGTACCTTTTCGGGCGCTGGGATCTTGTTATCGAACATAATCTCAGCCGAGGCATGCAGGTTCTGGCTGGACGAAACCAGCCGGAACGACACCAGGAGATGATGCGGGAACTGACAGGACTGTTCGGAACCTATCGTGAATGGTCGCGTGATCCGGACAACATTCTGCTGTCACTGGACCAGATGATCGAGAGGTTCCTGCTGATCGATGATCCTCAGAAGAAAAAACGGCTGGCCGTTGTCTTTGACTTTGGTCAGTATATGGTACCTCCCGGCGATCCCGTGCAAATCTCGGGGCGCATTGCTTCACGCGTGGTTCGATTCCTTGACTGGGCTCGCAATCCCTATATCCGCCGAGTCAACATGGCTTTCTGCCTGATCAGCGAGGGACTCTCAGAGGTTCACGAGCGGCTGACTTCCAGCCCATATATTACGGCGATCGAAATACCGATGCCGGATAAGAATACGCGTGAACGGTTTGTGAATCTGCGACTGGCCAGCATGAAGACCGAGTCGAAATCCTCGAAGCCGCCTGCTGAAAATGGCTCGTCAAAAAACATCGCCGGTGCGACCGGAACTGCCGCGACTCCCGCTTCTACTGCTGCGACTCCGGCGGTGACAGACGAGCTTCTGGATGGTACTCAGCTGGTCAGTAATTCCAACGGACTGAGCCTGCTGAGTCTGGACCATCTGCTCGCCGAGGCAGCTCGATCCGGCGGCGTCACCGCCAAACGTTTCCGGCAGCTAAAAAAGACGGCGATTGAACGCCAGTGTGGAGGATTTCTTGAGTTCGTCGAGCCGAAACACACTCTGGACCTTGTCGTGGGACATCAGGCGGCCTGCCGTCGGCTGAGCGATGATGCAAAACTGATTTCACAGGGAAATTCCGATGCGGCCCCGATGGGCTACCTGATCTGCGGAGCGGTCGGTACCGGAAAGACGTTTCTGGCAGAATGTTATGCGGGTTCGATTGGTATTCCCTGCGTAAAACTAAAGAACTTTCGTTCAAAGTACGTAGGAGAAACCGAAGGAAACCTGCAGCGAGTGCTCACGGTTCTGAGAAGCCTCGGCCCGGTCGTCGTTGTTATCGACGAAGCTGATGCAGCTCTGGGAGATCGAAATCAGGAAGGTGATTCGGGCACCAGCGGACGAATCTTCTCGATGATTGCTCAGCAAATGGGGGATACCCGGTATCGCGGTCAGATCATGTGGATGCTTCTGACATGCCGCCCCGATCTTTTGCCCATCGACCTGAAACGCCAGGGCAGGGCAGAAGTGCATATTCCACTGTTTTATCCCGAGGATGAAGCAGAAATTCGTGACATGTTCCGAATCATGGCTCGCAAAAACGGCGTCACCGTGGACCTTCAGTCGCTGAAACTGGATGCTCGACACAAGCAGCTGAGCGGAGCAGATATTGAAAGTGTCGTCCTGACAGCTCGACGACTCGCTCTGCTGGATAAGCGATCGGCTCTCACTGAACAGGATATTAACACTTCGCTGGAACAATTTATTCCATCTGCCCAGGGTGTTGAGAAGGACATGCAGGAATTAGCGGCAGTTCTTGAATGCACTCAAATGGATTTCCTGAATGATGAATGGCGAAAGGTTCTGCAATCGGCGGACGGCAGAAGTCGACTACAGCAGGAGTTGTCCCGCATGCGGAATATGATCGAACAAATGTAGGTTCAGTGGTATTCGCAGACCGGGTTCCAGCTGGCGATGGATTCCACTGGCGGAAAACCAGTAGGCACATGTCTCCAGGTACCTAATCGGACTCACCCGTAGATTTTGTGAAAAAATTCAGGAAAACCACACTGTTATCAGCCGCTTTCCCGAGTATCCTGACGCGACTGTCAGTTTTTTAGTTTGTTGCACAGGAGTGATTTGTCGATGGCACGCAAGAGCTGGATTGATCAGGACACGAATGAACCCCTGATTGATGATTATACGAAGAAGCTGGAAACATTCGCACGAGCCTTCTCGGACGGGGTAATCACAGAACAGGAGATTTCTGATCAGGAAGCTCGGCTGGTCGATCTGATGAAGGAAGTTGAAGCACTGCTCGACGACGCAACTCATGCAAAGGTTACGAGACTGCTGTGTGAACTGACTGCGTACGACATTATGCAGTTCGTATTTGAAATGCAGCAGTCCCGCGCCACAGCGTTTCGCGGCTGATCAGTTTGGCTGTTTGTGGTCCATATGCCGGAACCAGGCAATCCGCAGCACTCGTCGGCTGCCCTCGGCAGTCCGAGCAGTCGGCAGTCCGAGCAGTTTCTGCCAGTTTAGCGAACGTGCCGCTGAACGGCAGAAATGATGACTGCTTCAAAGTGAACTGTCGGCTCTGTTGAGCCTCTGCACCTGGGCTCCGTGCCGGAGCCGCCATTGACTTGAATCGAATATGTGCGACAATCTCCCGCACTGGTCGGGCTCGGATGACTTAAAAATCCAATGGCCCATTAAGCATGCATCTGCATTGCTGTAAGATTTTCAATTTTTTGCTGATCCTGTGGCAACTCGTTTTTCTGTCAGTTGCTCACCGGATTCATGTTGCGCCTGAATGTTCGTATTGTCACCATTTTCAAAATGGGGAGACATACGCTCCGGTTCGATCGCGCACAGAGGTTCTTCACAGCCGTCATTCGGGCTGCCGGTCCTGCAGTCACGTCAAAACGCAGGATGGAAATTGCCACGATAATGAGCAGCCGCCAGCGGAACTTCCCAAACCTCACGACTGCAAAAACTGCTCCGTCTGTCAGGTAATCACTGCCGCGGGAACACTGACCGCAGTGGTCACGATTCCAAAGGCATATGAACAGTCTGCGACGCTGGCTCGGGCCGAATGTGCGGATCCAATGCTGGGATTCGGCTATCCGCCGCAATGTCGCGCCCCGCCGGCAGGCTGAACAGTTCCTGCGATTTCGACTGATGTTCTTCGGTGCGGCATAGACCAATTCCACCTTAATGGGATATGCCGACACTTCCCAGTCCCACAAATGCTTCGCGACTGCTTTGCATAAAGCACAGTTCCGCGACGGCAATGGAACCTGCCCCATGAATTCGCCTGCTGCGGCATCGAATCTTCCGCCGAGTTTTAACTCGTCCCCTTCGGAAATAATTACCAGCAACCGTCCGATCGCCAGCAATCATCCGACACACGGAGTCTTTCGAAGCACATGGCTCCGATCAACTCTCCTGGGTGAGTACGTCTCACTGGGCCTGCTTTGCCATTCAATGTTTGGCACACTCTGCTGGACGATCGGCATTGCTCACAACCCGGTCTCTCTGCTGATGTCAGCGGCTGGCATGTGGATCGCGTTTCGATCTGTGGGAGGATTCTCAGGGGAGTACTGGACCGCCTTCATTTCCGCTTTGTTTCTCCTCGCGACCGCAGGATTTGCGATCAACGGCGTGGAGAATGTCCCTGTATGGCTCGGCAACAGCCTGGTCGCTCCGTGGATCTGGAGCGGGATGCTGGGCATCGTACTTCTGGCCGACTATCGGGACTGGCGAACTCGATTCATTGCGGGGATGACAAAAGAATCTATTCGCCGAACCAACAGTCGACATCTTTTTGCCGCCATCATCTGCATCTGGCTGCTATGGACATTCAGCCTGCCGATGATTCAACTGATTAATCAGGTCGGACGTGTGCAATCCGGAAAGCCGCAACTGGAGCAAATGAGTTTTCCCGAACATGCAGGATTTCGTTTCGGCGAGGCACTCGTGACGGCCTGCTTCTTTGCGCTCGGAGCGAACATCGGCAGCTTTCTGAACGTTGTTGCGTGGCGGATGCCGAACGGCAAGTCAATTGTGTATGAGCAATCACGGTGCCCGGTGTGCGGAAACGCGATCGCCGGTAAAGACAATATTCCGATCTTCGGGTGGCTTGGCCTCGGTGGGAGATGTCGATCCTGTAACGTCGAGATTTCCTCAAGGTATCCCATTGTGGAAGCAGTCGCCGGCAGTATCTTTCTTTTGCTGTATTTTGTGGAACTGATCTCAGGAGGAGCCAATCTTCCGTTTCGACCAGTCAACATGTACCGCGGTGTGCTGTGGATCATCATGTATGCAAAGTGGGACCTGATTGGGCTGTATCTGTACCACTGTTTCTATTTCAGCACGCTGCTGGTCTGGCTGCTGATGTCGATTGACGGCAAGCAGGTTCCGAAGCGACTCCTTGCGTTTTCATTTGCCGTTGCACTGGGAGCTCCCTTTATATTTCCCACGTTGCTGCTCGTTCCGGCATGGCCCGTGTTTCCAGGCGGCATGAATGGCTGGAAAGCTCCGGAATTTTCGCTGGCCGACATCGCTCTACATGGATTCGCAGGCGTCTCCGTGGGAACAGTTACCGGTGCTCTGATAACCGTCTGGACCAGAAACATGCTGAACTGTTCACTGATCCCTTCGTCAGCACTTGTCCAGAGTCTCGCTTTGACCGGAGCCATCGCTGGATGGCAGTCGGTCGTCACTGTGGCAGCTGTTCTGTTCCTCGTGACGGGAGCCAGACGCCTGCTCACCGAGCCCTCGTCATCATCAGAGGGCGCAACGCTCCTGCGGACGTTTGTCATTGTTGCACTGGGCCACCATCTGGTCTGGCGATTCCTGTGGAGTTAAGACATTCGGAAATCGGTTGCCCACTTCTTCAATGAACAACGATACGCCTGCCGCAAAGGCCCGGCAAGCTCCACGAGATGAACTCCTGGGGCTGGCATCGCGATCAAACGCCTGCGAGGAAAGCTTGTGGGCGACATCCGCCCTCGGCTCTGGAGGGCGTAACAGCCGTAGTTGCCGGGCGGCCCGCTCAACAACTCCTCGATCTCGGCTTGTATCATCCCGACCCGGATCCGGGCATAGTTCTCCACGCGGAGTCGCAGGCTGCGGAATTAGCCCAACATCAACCACGCGCCGATTGCGATGGCGCCGAGCGACAGGCCGACGACCAACACCCAGCGCTTCGTTATTCAGAATCCCGGTACTCGTGCTCGCTCGATCCACGCCAAGTCGTTCGTGACGGCGAAACGGTCCATTCTTCAAAGTCCTGTCGAATACGAGTACCGCTACGCTGAGTACGAGTACGATGAAGACAGGACTGCATTAATGCCATAACGGTCAGGATGTGCCGGTTACCGCAACCGACTGGCCTTGCAGGAAACCGCAGACGGCAACTCGGCTGCATCGAATTATTCATATAAGCCGCTGTCGCGGCGGGGTTGTTGTAGGAAAAATGTAGAGGGAAGGTCTGGCGTTTTCTATGGGTCTTCGGGGCCTCTGACTATTGTGGGTGCGTCAATCACTTTCAATGTCCACAATCTTCCCCTGGACTGAGGCAGCCTTTTTGCAGGAGAGCACTCGGCCAATTGCAACCACCGGGCCTCCTGACCAAAGGCCCTGCCTCTCGGCCCCAACCCGGCTTTACCCCGGAAGAACGAAGGTTTGAAAACTCGCGAGCTCAGTGGATCAAACCGTGTCTCCGTCAAATTTTGTTGCGAGGTACGACAGAACTCAGCCCGCCATCGACCGAAATCGTTTGCCCGGTGATCCAGCTATTCTCTGAGTCGAGCAGCCACGCAATCGTTTTGGCAATATCGTCCGGTTCTCCCAGGCGGCCAAGAGCGTGCATCTGCTTCGATGCGGTCGCGGCAGATTCGGTTTCCCATAGCTTCCGCGTCATTTCAGATTTTACCAGACCGGGGGCGACAGCGTTGACTCGAATGCCACGTCCTGCATATGTCGCGGCAGCGGATCGCATGAGTCCGATGATTCCGGCCTTTGCAGCCGCAATCGCTTCATGATTGGCCAGCCCGATCTGTGCCGCTGCGGACGAAATCAGCACTATGGAACCGCCCCCCTGCTTCATTGCCTTCACGGCGGCCCGAAGCAGAAAGAATGACGACGTGAGATTTGTTGCGAGCGTGTCATGCCATTCCGTGTCCGATGTCAGATGGGCGGGCTTCAGTAAAACGGATCCCATGCAGTTCACCACGCCATCAATTTTTCCAAATCGCTCCAGCGCCCGCTGTACTGCACCATCGATTGAAGCTGCCTCTTCTGCGCTGGCAACGGCCGTCTCACAGCAGAATTGTTCGGCGAGTTCAATACAGGATGCCTCCGTCCGAGCAGTCAGCAGCAGGTTCCCACCGGACGCTCGAAGTCGATGCGACAGAGCTTTGGCAACGCTGGAAGTTCCGCCGAGAACGACATAAGACGGTGCATTATCTGTCATTTAAACCCCTCCGGTAAACCCCTCCGGACTTTCAGAGAGCTATTGAAAGATCCGCTAAAAGCGTTTCCGCAGCTTTCCGTCCGCTGATCATCGCACCCTGAATGGAAGCTGTTTCAGAATAGTCGCCGCAATGGTAAATGCCGTTGTCGAGTCGCACGGGTAACGAAACACCATCTCGAAAGTGGGCTGGCTGAGATGGTAGCGCATATCGAATGTCGTAACGCTTCAGAAGTGTCCATGAATCGACCAATGAGCCAAACCATTCTTTCAGCTGGCGACGTACGCCGTGTTCAACATCCTCAGAGTCGGATACCGATCCGCCAACGACGGAGACGCTGATCAGCGACTGACCTGCAGGCGCATAACTTTTTGCCACATTGCTCACCACGCAAAGATTATTGACTGGTCCCTGATTGTCGCCATTAAGCACCAGCATGGCATCAGAAAGAGGTGCCTGCGGAGCCGCATAGTAAAAGCAGCTCGTTGCACGAGCCTCCGGCGATCGAATCCTTCCTCCTGTCAGTCTGGAGGCTTCCGGACCCTCAACTGCCAGCACAATTGCACGGCAATCAATGGATTCGCCGTTTCGAAGTCTCACTCGACCGCTGTCTGTCAGCGAGTCGACTGGAGTAGACAGCCGAATTGTGGATGGAGGCAGAGCCGCAGCCAATTGTCTGGGAATCGCCCCCATACCCTGCGCCGGCAACGACGTGTTTCCCATCGCAAATATTCGGAATAGAAATCTGAAAAACCTGCCTGAAGTCGTTAGCTCCTTCTCAAGAAAGACTCCGGCAAACCAGGGTCGAAAAAAGCGATCGATCATGTCTGAAGATAGTCCGCAGGCTTTGCTGAGATACTCCTGAGTGGTTGATTCTGCTTCCTGCCACAGGTCTTCATCGGATGTGTGAGTGACGTGCCATCGCAGCTTCGCGAGCTTCAGGCGATCAGAAAGCGTTCCGATCCCGTTGAAGGCCGTGGACAGTAACTTCGAAGGTCGCCGCCACGGGTCGCTCATTTCAACCATTCGCCCTTCCGTCCGAATCAAAGCGCCCGGTTCAAAGTGCTGCAGCTGAAGCGAGCGATAGTCGAGTTGCGCGGCGGCTTCGGGATAGGCCGTCTGGAGTACCTGAAACCCGCGGTCCAGAAGGAAACCATCAACATGATCTGTTCGCACTCGGCCTCCAATGTCATCCTGTGCTTCCAGCACAACGACGTCGACATTGTGTTTCACCAGCATGCGAGCGCAACAAAGACCTGACAGGCCCGCGCCGATTACAGCCACAGGCTTCTGATTCACGTGTGGCCTCCCGCGGGATCTGCAACACAGGGAAGTTCTGCAATCGATGATTTGTCGTGACTCGAATCTGTTGTCTCAGCCGCGCGAGCAATGTTTCGAAGCATCCCGGCAAAGACGCACTGATGCAGAGGATAAATTCCGTACCAGTAAAGAATGCCCAAAAGTCCCAACGGATCAAAGATCGCGGTCTGCCGAATGGTACTCCCCTGCTCGCACGGAGTGACTTCAAATTCGAGCCACGCGCGGCCCGGCACTTTCATCTCGGCATGAAGCCGGAGTCGACGTCCGGGCTCGTATAACTCCACGCGCCAGAAGTCCAGCGAATCTCCGACACGCAGCGTTTCGTCATCACGGCGTCCACGCCTGACACCAACTCCACCAGCCAGCAGATCGATAAATCCTCGAACCGTCCACAGCCAGTTTCCATAATACCAGCCTGTACGACCGCCGATCCGTCGAATCGGCGCAAATGCTGTATCGGCAGGAACGGAAACAGTCACCGCTCGGGAATCAACAAGTCTGGAACCAAAGCGGCTCCCACCCCACGACGCCGGTTCACCGGCTGATGAAAGCGCATCGGACCAGCGAGTGGTGGCGAAATCACAGTCCTCGTTAATCAGTGCCCGTGCAATTGCGTCCCTGAACGAGCGAGGGCGCAGTGAAAATGCAGTCGCGGCCAGATTATTGGACAGCAGCGTCGGGTTGCGCAGGCTTTCGACAAGTTTTCGTCCCACACGCGCATATAGCGGTGTCACCAGTCCGAGCCACAGACTTGAAAGATAAGGGGTTAGAAATGGAACCGGGATCATCCAGCGAGTCAGCCCTCGCTGTCGGGCATACTCCTGCATAATCTGACCGTATGATACCTGATCCGGTCCGCCAATCTCGAACACCTGAGACCCGGACGCCTGAAAATCCATTGCCGCAAAAAGGTAGGCCAGCAAATCTTCGATCGCAATTGGCTGAGCCTTCACATGAACCCACCGCGGACAAATCATGATCGGTAATCGCTCAACCAGTGCGCGGATCATTTCAAACGAGAGGCTGCCTGAACCAATCACAATCGACGCGCGAAACTCAATCACCTGCGAATGATGAGCGCGCAGCACGTCGCCAGTTTCCTGCCGACTGCGAAGATGCTTCGAGAGTTCATGATCGGGATTTCCCAGTCCGCCAAGATAAATGATCCGTCTCACTCCGGCCGCCGTTGCCGCCTCTGCGAAATTCAGTGCCGCTATTCGATCCTGCTCTTCGAAGTTTCCCTGTGAACCCATGGAATGCACGAGGTAGTAAGCCGTATCGACTCCGACAAACGCTGCCCGAAGCGACTCGCGATCCAGCACATCGCCGGCCACAATTTCTGTCGTCGGTGAGCAACGATCTGCCAGCGCTTCGGGACGACGTGTCAGACATCGTACTCGCTGGTCTCGACTCTGAAGGAGCGACAAAAGTCGACCGCCAACGTAACCCGTCGCGCCGGTTAACAGGATGAGACCCGACATTTGAGAACCCCATAGCCTGCGTCTGATCCGAGCTGAATGTCGGCCCATCGCAGAATCGTATGAACAAAAAGTGAAGTGTTAGCCCGGCAGCGACGATGTCAACCAGTTCGCCAGAATCATCACATCTCCGTAGAACTTAAATACGTTGAATGCACTAACAATCTGAAAACATCCAAAAACGTTCATATCGTCCACGCAATCGGTTCCGTGTGGGAATTCGCCTGTTAACAGGCATTTCGTAGAGATTGACCAAAAAATCCCTGATTGTCAGGCCGGATGATTCGGACAGAACTGAAGAGTTTGTCAGGGGTTCTTAGAGAAGAGTCACAGTATGGAAATTCGCCGAACGGACCTTATTGTTTCGTGTTACTGTCCACTTCATTTGTGAAATGGAACGCGAAATCGTGTTATGAGCCTCCTGTTGCCTGCGGTTTGACGGTGGAGGTGAACGTTTTGGCTGAGTTGTTGCCCTGCCACCTCAAGGGTACAAGTGATTCGATATCTGCACAAAGAGGAAATGCGGTACCGTATGTCCATCGCATGTCATGACACTCTGGCCGATTCTGACGATTTAGTGGCGCAGGACCGCTGCGTGAGTTCGAATGAACCCGGAGATGTTCGAAGGACTCTGCTGGCAGAGTCAACGATCGATTTCGCTGCCATCACGGTGGCAGTTCGGACGATTCTGAAAGCTGTTGGCGAAGATCCGGATCGGGACGGATTGCTGGAAACACCGCGTCGAGTTGCAAAAATGTATGCGGAAATGTTCTCGGGGCTTCAGCAGGATCCCGGTCGCCATCTGGAAGTGACGTTTGAAGAGAGTTACGACGAGATCGTGCTGGTTCGTGACATTCCCTTCACAAGCATGTGCGAACATCATTTGCTGCCGTTCCGCGGAGTTGCTCATGTTGCGTATATCCCAAATGGACGAGTCACCGGGCTGAGCAAGCTGGCTCGGGTTGTCGAAGAGGTTTCGCGTCGTCCTCAGGTTCAGGAGCGTATGACCCAAACGATCGCCGACCTGATTGAAGATCGACTCTGCAGCCGGGCTGTGGGTGTCATTATTAAGGCCGAACATTCCTGCATGTCGATCCGCGGTGTCCGGAAAACAGGTAGTCTCACTGTCACCAGCACCATGCGCGGTGCGTTTCGCAGTGATCCGGCCAGTCGAGCAGAATTGATGTCACTGATCAACATGCCGAACTGACGTGTCAGTATCCAGGTCTGATCTGCTCTTTTGTTGTTCAGAGTTAACCTGGCAGTGCTCCGTCACGACAAAGAATTCGGGTTGGATGTATGGATGTAGTGGATCTTGCTAAAGATCCCCTTGTCTGCAGGATCTTTAGCAAGGTCCACTGCCCGAAATTCAAAGTTTAACAAAGCAGTAATAACCAGATTGATCTTCGATAATGCGTAATCTGATACTGGTTCTGGGCGATCAGCTTGATCATTCGTCTGCTGCCTTTGACGGTTTCGATACTCAAAACGATGTCGTCTGGATGGCAGAAGTTGAGGATGAGTCGACGCACGTCTGGTGCCACAAACTGCGCATCGCGTTCTTCCTTTCGGCGATGCGGCACTTTCGAAATGAACTGATCGAATCCGATCGCCCGATCGAATATCATGAGTTGTCCACCGATCCTGCCAATGATCGCGGGAAGTCATTTGTTGAGATTCTGCGGCTCGATATCAAACGGCTCAAACCCGAACGACTGCTTGTGGTCGAGCCTGGTGACTGGCGCGTCCGACAGCAACTGCAGACGGTTGCCGATGCATGCAGTATCCCGCTGGAGATACGTGTCGATCGGCACTTCTATTGTTCGGTCGAGGAGTTTGCAGAGTACGCAGAAGGCCGCAAAAGTTTGTTGCTGGAATTCTTCTACCGTGACATGCGAAAAAAACACAATGTCCTGATGGACAACAGACAGCCGGAAGGTGGTCAGTGGAATTTCGACCATGACAACCGTGAAAGTTTCGACAAATCCGGGCCGGGTCAATTGCCGCAGCGTGAAACGTTTCACCCTGATGGGACAACACGCGAAGTGATCCGCATGGTGCAGGATCGCTTTCCAGGTCATCCAGGCAGTCTCGACCATTTCGTGCTTCCGGTCACTCGGCAGCAGGCAACGATCTTCCTGAAGAATTTTATCGACAACATTCTTCCGCAGTTCGGGTTGTGGGAAGACGCGATGTGGACTGATGAAGCGTTTCTCTATCACTCGCGCTTGTCAGCACCCCTGAATCTGAGACTGCTGAATCCCAGAGAATGCGTGGACGCGGCGGTTGAGGCCTGTCGAAGCGGTAAAGCTCCGCTCAACAGTGTCGAGGGCTTTGTACGCCAGATTCTTGGCTGGCGAGAATTCATTCGCGGTGTCTACTGGCTCAGGATGCCTGAATACTCGGACATGAATCACTTCGACCATCAGCTGTCTCTGCCGTCGTTTTTCTGGGATGGTGAAACCGAAATGAATTGTGTCAGGCAATCCATGCAGCATGTGCTGCAGCATGGTTATTCGCATCATATTCACCGCCTGATGGTACTGGGTAATTTTGCGCAGTTGTGGGGAGTCCATCCGCGACTGTTTCACGAATGGCATATGGCCATGTATCTGGATGCCATTGACTGGGTTTCGCTTCCGAATACGCTGGGAATGAGCCAGTATGGCGACGGAGGCATCGTGGGCACAAAACCGTACTGTTCCAGCGGAAATTACATCAATAAAATGAGCAATTTTTGCTCCGACTGTCGCTTCGACTATAAGAAGCGAGTCGGCGACGACGCCTGCCCATTCACAACGCTCTACTGGGAATTCATGGACCGGCATTACGATTTGCTTAAAGAAAATCCTCGAATGAAGTTTCCAGTCAGCAATGTTTCCAGGATGCGAAACGTTCCGGGGGAACTGGCTGAAATCCGCAATCGCGCGGAAGAACTGCGGAATGAGTGGGGTAAGCCACAGTAGCGTGCTTTTAACTTTTCTGGTTCAGCGACCAATGAAACTCTACTGGCCAGTGACGTGATGGTCGACAAAAAAACGAGCGACCCTGCTCCTGATATCTGTAAAATTCTGTGTCATCTGTGGTTTGGATGCATTCTGAGCAGACACCCCAGCAGAGTCTTTCCATCAAAGTCCAGCTGGAACGCCCGTTGTGCTGAGTCCGGCTGGAAAGCCGGACGTACGTCAGCCTTTCCAGGCTGACTTGCCGGGCGTTACCCGGCTCGAAAGCCGGACATACAGGCGTGTCGACCTGCTCTGCAGGAATGTCTCCTGACAACTCCAGCACTTGGGGCTTCCATGTACGTTTCGATGGTGGAATAGCTGCAATGAGCTCCCGGACTTCATCCCCCCAATAATCGCCAGCACGCTAACAAATTTACCCACTCTGACCCAGGAGCAATTTGAATCCGTGAATGGTTACCTGATTTTTGACCACTGATCACACAGATCCGGCCGGCAAAATTCAAATTCTCCCATGTTTGTGTGGACTGTGGATACTTGAGTTAAACAATCCCGTGTCGGAGTCACTGACTGGCAGTACGCCGGGCCACCAGACCATGCTCACGGAAGATAAAAAAAATCCGCGAGAAACGAATTCGAAAATGTCTGTCCCGGATTGATGCGATCTCTTAAGTCATCCAGAAAGGGTTTCCCGTGGCAAAAATCTTCCTGACATTGGTGGGAGCAGCATATGTTTTGCTTGCAGGATGGTGCGCCGCGATGCCGGCGAAGTCATCAAAGGCGGTCGGTTTCAGCCTTGAGGCTGGTTCCGGGCAATCTGAATTTCTAACCGTCTACGGCGGTTTGCAGCTCGCACTTGGAATTAGCTTTCTTTGGCCGCTGCTGCGACCTGCCGACATCACTTTTTCTCTGCTGTTGTGCCTGATCGTGCACGGCTGTCTTGTACTCTTTCGGACACTGAGTTTTGCGCTGTACAGCGGAATTCCCACCACCACAATGTTCCTGGCCGCGATCGAGTGGATCATTCTGATCGGAGCAGGTCTGCTGTACTGGAAAAAACCGTAAATGTAAGGTCTGGTAACTGGTTGTGAAGAGTGCGGACGGGGAAATTCCACTGGGTGCACGACTGAACCAGGTTGGGCACGAGACAGTGTCGGTCGTCGTGCAGCCTGGCGTCGCCGCTGAGCACGATGTAGCTTTGGAGGTTGAGCAGCACATTGACGCACTTCAGCTGGCTTTCGCTCAGTTACGGCAGGCATGTGAGAATTCGGTTCAACGACAAATGACGTGCGTGTGGCAAGTGACGTGATGGTCGATTCCCTTCCTTCACCGGGTACGGCAACGCGATGTACATCATGTGTCGTCGAGGCGATTTTCTACCACGGATTACACAAGTGGTATCAACTGAAATGGAGGTGTTCGATCACTCATGGACGCCCTCTTTCGTGGCAAAAGTGGCCGCAATAAGGTCAACGGTAAACTTTCGATTTCTGTCACGCGCACTTCATTTGTCGGTGAACCAGAGAATAACGGTGAAAATAACAGCGGCAGCAGTCGCCCGGCTGACGACACGACTGAATCAGCAGCACCCCCCGGCGTGATGTTCGCGAAGTGTATTTTTCAGTTCGCGGGTGCAGATATAGCTTCGGACGTAACAGGAGTAACACTGCAGGGCCTGAAATCTATGTGGTATCCGATTGCTGCCCCACCGAGAATAACTCATGAGTGGCAGTCGTGCGGGCGCACCGCAAGTACCAGGCATCGGGCGGCCTCAGTATTCAGTGTGCTGGATCGACAAAACCGACGGATGTTGGCAACATGCGTCCGGTAGCTGAAGCTGGAACTCTGTCGAAGGCGATTCCTATGGGGGCGAGAAGAACTGTTGATGATGCAGATGTTCGGCGGAGGTGGCGCATAGATGCTGTCGGGCGGCTGGCTGCAGGTTGTTTTTCTGGCCTTTCTCCTTGCCGTGCCCGTCTTTAGGCCTGAGCGGATCAGGATCATCTCAACTCCGTTAGCCCTCGGTGATCTGGGCTGTCGATCCATGTGGCGCAGATAAGTCTCGCGATCGACTGATTAAGATCGGCGATCTAATGTCGTGGATCGCGGAGCGATCCACAACAATGTTAATCTCCTGACCGGGATTTGTGTCTTCAACCACTTTCATACAATTTCGATGGCTTTCACAACAATGTCTGAACCACTGCTAAAGATCGAAAATCACCACTCAGCTGCATGTGGCGATCCGCCCATCATTGATGGCAGTGCCGAGGATTGTTACGTCGGCTACTTTGAGAATTCCTTTGGGGAACAATGGATTTTCAAACTGGATCGGCAGACAGGCAGAGCGACGTTACAGGGGGGCGATGTCGGATGGAACACGAAGTTCGAAGTTACGAATGGGGCCGTCGCTGATCTGATACTTGGAAAAGAGGAGCTGTTCTGGCTTCAGGCCTGCTGGCTGGCAGGACGAAAACAGGTTTCGCGTGGTTAGATATCCGGGGGTAGATATCCGGTCGTTGAACTTAACCGCCTGGCGACCCCCATCGGCCTCGTGCCGATGATGCACAGCTTTGATAACTACACTACCCCGGCTCAACGCAACTTCTTCAGACGACTGATCCACCACGCATGTAGTTTTCAAACCCTGGCTCAACCGACGCAGGGTCGGTTGGGGCCTGAGACCCCGTTGGCCTTGTGCCAGCGGTGAACGGGTTTGGAGACTACAAAACGTCCTACCGCTGTCGACGGGCGTGGAGGTCACCTGCGAATCCTGCCTGAACAACCCAGGTCGTCCTGCGGCGACATCAAAAACCGCATCGTCGTCGCGACCGAATCTCTCATTGGTCCCAGCTTCCGGGTGACAACCTCAGCTGCGACCGGGAAAGTGCCAGTCGCCGCCGAGTGCCCGTGATTGATTCCGCATTTGCCAACTCTGAGTTGCCAGGTTCTGCATCTCTGATCCCAGGGATCCCGATTTTTAGCCGTCTCATGAGATGGTCGACAACCAGAAGCGCCGCAAACTGCTGCCGGCCCGTTGCATCGACTGAGAATTCGGCCAGAGATATCGTCATACTGGCGACCTCGGCGACGTTAAACGAAGCGTGGCCCTTTTTGAGCTCCGTCCTGATCGACTTTGCCATGGAAGGCACAGCCAGCAGCACTTCTCTCTGGGCGGGAGCAAGGTAGAAGAATTCGAGCGGCTTTGTTTTGATCCCCCTGGACTCAGCCACCCTGAGTGCCGCTGCCACGAACTCCGCGACGCCTGTGACATTACCCGCGACATTATGGGTGAGCATTTCGGATTTTATGACGTCGTCGACGCTGATCTTCCCGGTTGGCTCCGCTTCGATGCGGGACGCGAGCAACTTCTTAATTCTGCTGAAAATGGCGTCGAGCTTTCTGCCTTTTTTCCTGTCCTGTGTTTCTTTGGCTTCGGTGGCAATATATCGCCCGAGTTTGTCCAGATCGTCCGGCGACAACATGACCGACATGCGTAATGGAGTATCCCGGATGAGCTGTTCATACTTTGAAGGCAGGAAAGTGAGACCTTCAAGTAACGCCGAACGCTCCGTCGATGTCAGTTTGACACCAATTCGATCCTCGGGTTGACTAAGCTTCCTGCTCAATTCGTGCTCCTTGTTTCACCAATCCGTTCACAGCTCTGCTGTTGCACTTGAACAGACGCTTCCCCGACTGTTCGTGTCCTTCAGCGGGATGACGTAGCGGACGCCAGTCGCTTCGCGAAACATTTCCATGCGAAGCGAATTATTGACTGCAGAGAACTGAATGCACAACCGGATGCCGAAATCATCCTTGACGGTGATAAACCGACATCTGTTGGGAAAGATTTTCTGGTGATTCCAACACCCGGGCATTCCAAAGGTCACTGCTGTCTGCTCTTCGCCGAGCGGTTCCTGTTTACCGGAGAGCCGAAAAAAGCAGACGGGAGGGCGAAGCTCCTGCTGAGCCGAAAAAAGCAGACGGGAGGGCGAAGCTCCCGCTGAGCCGTGAAAAGCTCGGCTCGGCAGGAGCCTCGCCCTCCCGTGAAAAGCACATGGGAGGGCGAAGCTCCCGCTGAGCCGTGAAAAGCTCGGCTCGGCAGGAGCCTCGCCCTCCCGTGAAAAGCACATGGGAGGGCGAAGTTCTCGCTGAGCCGTGAAAAGCAAATGGCAGTCGGACAGGAATGTCCAACCTACACCTTAAGACTTGACAGAGCACTCTCCCTCCCGGCAAAAAACGATTTTGCCACTCGCCTTCAGAACCTGTCGTGATGACACGTCTGTCCGAATGACATGGGTTCTTCAAAAATATTCCTCAATTCCGGGAAAATTTGTGCTGCAGGCTTCCTGCAAACCCCTCAGGGAGTTGAGAATGGCTGTCCTGGTAGTGGCGGTTCAGGCTGAGATTCTCGAAGCAGGATTAGTGCGATGCCATTCAAAATCAAAGATCTGATGATTTCTGTAGTTCCACATGGAAATGGTGTCGGTCCTGAGTGCGGTTGTTCAGTGCTGAGTGTGACGTATCCTGGGATGTTGACTACCATCATGCCCAAGCCTCCGCTGCCACCAATCACTCTTTGTATTTGCACGGCATATTGTTCTCGCGGCTGCAGCGGTGCGTGCAGTGGCGTGGCATCGATCGATACCAGATGGTTTGATCCTGGTCGGCCGCCTGAGATGCCAGTCGTACCCACGATCGAGGACCTGGGCATTCTGAAGCAACAATTGCGAAAAGCGCTCGAAGAAGTGGAAGTTCATGAACGTGTGCTCGAAGAATCGCTCAAGCCGAAGACTCTGGAAGAGGTTGAGCAGCTTGAAGTCAGGCTGAAGGAAGCACTGGCGGAGTTGCATACAAGGAAGGTGGAACTGCAGAACAATTGCAAGCAGAAATAGCGGCGATGAAGCTGAGCAGCACTCAATATGTCAGCACCTTCCCCCCAGTTCGACATCGAACGGATCCGTCCGGGAATATTTCGCGCCAATCCACGGTATGAACTTCTCGCTTTTGATCGGTTGCCCTCTGAACAGAAGTTGTTGTTTGCTGAACTGCAGAAAGACTCCGATCTTTTTGGAATTCTGATACCTCAGCCTGACAGCGGTCTCTCGTTCAAATCTGTGTGTCGAGAGACCGCGCTGTTATTTTATTGCATGCAACAGCCAGGGACGATTCCGTCGTCTGTCACGCGGTCTGGCGAGATTGAGCAGATCGCAGGAACAATGGTGCTGGATTCTATTCTGGAAATCAGCCATGAGAACCATTTTGTCTCCGGAGCTGACGCATACAATCTTGTCTGCAAACCCCGACCGAAGACACCGATCGGCGGCCGAATCGCTCAGCTGTCCTGGGCCGCAGTCAGATACGCATCATTGCTGGATCACACCGACATCACGAAATTGTCGGCTCGCATGTACTTCTTCAACCGCATTCCCATCACGCCAAAGTATGCCCAACAGTTTCCGGATCCGGAAGCCGTCGCAGATTTCCTCGGCCTTCGCTCTGCGTCCGCGGTAGGAAGGACTCTGGCCCGCGACTGGATAGCTGCTGCTGAAACCCGGCAGAACGAAGGCTGGCGAGTCTGGCAGTTCCGGGAATGTGCTGACAAAACTGCAGCACGTCGGTTTAAATACAAGTTGTATGTGAGTCCTCATCCGGATGAATTGAAAACCACTTTTCCAGTCATCGTGAAGATCCTGACTGAGACGCGTGCACTTCACTTTAAACATGGAGCCGACGCTGCCGGTATTCTGCGACCTGACAAGATCGTCATCTATTTCAGTGAACATGATCACCTGCAGGAAACCGCCGGAAGGCTGAAGACGGAACTGAGCGGCTGCCCCGCACAGGCCGTCCCTTTTACGGCGGAGCTCACCGAGTGTGGACTGCTTTCCTGGGGTATGGATCCGCCCTCAGAGTCTCAAATTCTGAGCTGGCAGGAACGCCTCAGCTGGCGACTGTGGTTAACAAATCAGCTGGCGATGGGTCTCCTGGCTTCAAGGGAAACAGGTTCCTCTTCGATGACGTCCGCAGAATTCGCCATTCATCGGCTCCGGCACCTTGGCGTCGATCCTGATACGTGGTGCCCTGCGGCCTCAATGTGGGTGAATGACGATGGCCATTGATGATCGGCTGATCCTTCCGGAAGACGTCCTGCTGATCCCGGTGAGGGATCTTGGTACAGAGCAGAGACGGCAGTTTCAGGCGGACGAGACGGACGTGGCCGTGACTCGACAAAACTCCCGCACACCCTCACGAATTGTCGATGCAGATACTGCCGAACTGCTGGAAGAGTTTCGAACGCAAAGCACCATCGTCCAGGCGTTAATGCGATTCTGCCAGCAACGAGGTCTTGAGGCCGAACAGACTCTGGAAGCAGTGTTTCCTGTTCTTCAGCAACTTCTGAAGAGTCAGATTCTGGTCCCTGGCGATTCAGCACTTGCCGAGCGTACCTCGCCACGGCTCCGGGTCGGTCAGATCGTCGGCAATTTCGCCATTGTGCGATGCGTACAGTCCCTGCCGGACACCGACCTTTATGAGGCCACTGCTGCTGACGGAAAACGAGTCGCCATCAAATTGCAGAGGAAGTGTTCCCCTGGGGAGTTTTCAGGCCTCCTTGATAACGAGATCAGCATCCTGCGGCACCTGAAGCATAACGTCGGTCCCCGGTTTTTGACGTCAGACGTGTTTGAAGATCAGCCTTTGGCCGTGATGGAATGGTGTCAGGGCGTGTCGGTCGCGGAGGCCGCCGACGCGATTCGAAAAGAGTCAGCGCACGATCTTCTGCCTCGCATGAGGAAGCTTCTGGTTTCAGTGGCGAGGACCTATTCCCGTCTTCACCAGCAGAACGTAATCCACGGAGATGTGCATCCTCGAAATCTTTTGGTTGATGAACACGGAAACGTCCGAATCCTTGATTTTGGCCTGAGCCGCAGGACCGACTGCATTCAGGGAGGCAGCGTTGTTCCGCGTGGGGGTGTTAGCTACTTCTATGAGCCGGAACTGGTCCGCGCAAAACTGGATTGTCATCGTCTGCCAGATGCCACAGAGCTGAGCGAACAGTATGCGATCGGCGCATTACTGTATTTGCTGTACTCCGGTCGACACTACCTGGATTTCTCGGCGGAAAAGGCTGAGCTCTCACGCCAAATCCTGAACGATCCGCCACGCAGACTACTTCATCCGGGCAGGGAACTTCCCGGTCTGGAAGCGGCATTGTTACGATCGCTCAGGAAATTTCCGTCAGAGCGATTCGCGTCAATGGCCGAATTTGCTGATCTGCTTGAGTCACTCGATCTGTCGCAACCGAAATCAGTGATCCGGCTTCCACGTTCGGAACGCGATCACCTGGTACAGGCAACATTTGAACGGATGGGATTCACGGGTCCGCTGATTGAACAGCCACTGCCTGCGGCTCCTCGAAACTCGGTGAATTATGGTGCCGCCGGAATTGCGTATGCGTGTTATCGCCTGTCGCTGCTGAGAGGAGATCCGGAGTTATTGTCACTTGCTGACGTCTGGGCCAGCAAAGCCAGCCGCGCATTGAATGATGCGCAGTCGTTTTATAGCGAAGCCCTTCAGATTACTCCGGAGACCGTCGGAAGGACGGCGCTTTATCACTCTGTGAGTGGTGTTTACGCAGTCCAGGCTCTGATCAGCCACGCGATGCATGATGTCGCATCGCATCAGGCTGCGGTCGACTCGTTCGTGGCGACCGCCGAGGTCTGTTGTGAGAATCCTGATCTCACGCTGGGACGTTCCGGCACGCTTCTGGGATGCACTTTACTTTTGGATGCCACTCCGAAAGACACATATCGTCAGAACGCAGGCGTGCTCGCCGCTGGAGACAGCATTATGCAGGAACTCTGCGACCGCCTTGAATCATATTCGGCAGTTCAGGACAGCCGGGAGCTGCATTATCCGGGGGTTGCTCATGGCTGGGCCGGAGTGCTGTACTCAATTCTGTTGTGGTGCGACGCCAGTGGCACGCCCGTCCCGGAATGTGTCGGCCCGCGTCTCGCCGAACTGGCTGCATGTGGGGTGCAGTCGGGCAATCGCCAGCGCTGGCCGATCCGTTTCTCATCGCGAGGCCCTGCTGCTCCAGACAATTCAATGTCGGGATGGTGCAACGGGAGTGCCGGGTATGTGTTCCTGTGGACTTTGGCGTATCGAACTCTGAACAGATCCGGATTTCTTAAGCTCGCGGAAATGGCGGCCGAAGACGTATGGCAGGATGATCAGGAGTTCGACAGCCTCTGCTGTGGTCTGGCCGGTCGCGCATATGCCCTTCTGAATATGTTTCGATTGACTGGAGATCAGCTTTGGCTGGACCGGGCCGAGAGCCTTACCGACAGGGCCATTACGTCGACCAGAAATTCCCAGCTGCCCGACAGTCTGTACAAGGGCACGCTGGGAGTGAGCCTGCTCGCAGCAGAGATTGAAGATCCAGTTGTCGCGCGGATGCCGGTCTTTGAGCGTGAAGGGTGGGTCAGAAGCACCCACCCTGCATCACCGTGATGAGTTACACGTTTCCCAACAGCAGCTTCAGCTCATAGCGGGCTGCCCCGATTTCGTTACTGCAAAGATAGCGATAGCAATTCCTGAGCCGGTTGATCGCGACTCCAAAGTCTTCACTGTCCAGCGGCAGCGAGTTTAACATATCCTGGATTTCATTCAGTTCCGCGATCGCAAACGAGCGATTGCCGAGTCGAGGCAGAAGCAGCCGCAGTCGACTGGTGAGTTCCTCGCGGACTTCGTCAATCGAATAACGATGCTTTTTTTTGATGGAGTTGGCTAGAATGGACATGGAATGTTCCTTGTTCTTTGAGAGGTCATACTTCGGGGGAGATAAATGTCGAGGCCACTGATTGACAACTCGCAGGACATGCGGGCTGCCCGCCACGAATTCCTGAAAAATTGCGAAATTGCCCGATCAACAGGAGCCGGGTCGGAATGAACAGGGATTTTTCGCTGTCGACTGCTTCTTCCGTCACAGAGTGGCTGCATGGCCTGAAGGCTGGCAGAGTTGATGCTTCCGGAAAAATCTGGCTCCGCTATGTGGAGCAACTGGTTCGTGTGGCCGAACAGCGTTTGAAACATTTACCGCGTCGCATGGTTGAGGGAGATGACATTGCCCAGGAGGCGTTTGCCGGTTTTTTTCGCGGCGTCCGCGAAAACAGTTTCGCAAAACTCGACGATCGCTGTGACCTTTGGCAACTGCTGATCACGCTGGCCGATCGGCGGGCGACGGATGTTCTCCGCCGCGAGCTGGCAGAACGACGTGGTGAAGGACGGGTTCGCGGCGACTCCGTGGTGTCCCAGGACGCGGACAGTACTGGTGCCGGCCTGGCGGGATTCGACAACATCGCCGGACCGCCTGTGACTCCGGACTGTGCTGACGCACTGATTCTGGTGATTCAGCGGAGCTTCCCGGAACTCGCTGACACGGAACTCCAGGAAATTGCTCTCGACCGCATCTCCGGTTATTCGACGGCAGAGATTGCCCAGCGTCGAGGAGTCGCACTGCGTACCGTGGAACGTAAACTGGCCATCATCCGTCAGGTGCTGGAACAAGCGATGCAGGACAAAGACTGAGATGTCGGAAGCTGAAAATGATGTCCCGCAGGCTGCTCCCCAGAATCTTCTTCGGAAGATCGATGCCGTCTGCAGCGAGTTTGAACGTCACTGGAGAGCCGGGCATTCCCCTCGGATTGAGCAGTACGCCGATCAGATTCCACGTGAAGGGCGTGACGCCGGATTGACGGAACTTGTTGCCCTCGAAATTGAGTTGAGACGAGAGGCGGGGGAGAGTCCTGACGCGGTGGATTACTTCAGCCGATTTTCCGGGCAGGAAGCCATCATCAGGGCGGCTTACGGTATCGCCAACCGGTTGCGAGCCGACAACCTTCCACAGGAAGAAGTACCAACCGTCATTGGTGCGCCGATGCCTTCGGAAACAGGTGATCGGCAGTTGAAAGAGAGTCCACCGGTCGGACTTCCAAAGACGGTTGGACGTTTTCAGATCGTCAGGTTGCTGGGCAAAGGTTCCTTTGGCATCGTGTACCTCGCGACCGATCCAAAACTCGGCAATCGCGAAGTGGCGCTGAAAGTCCCTCGCCCCGAGCGATTTCAATCTGAACGGGATCGTCAGGCATTTGTCCGTGATGCCGAGTATGCGGCCCGTTTGAATCACGTTGGAATTGTGACGGTTCACAGTGTGGAAACGGATGGCGACAGTGTCTTCATTGTGCAGGAATACATGTCCGGAGGGGACCTTAAGCATCGGCTAAAGTCCGGAGGCGTTTCCTGGGACCAGGCGGTCGCATGGATGATTCCCGTTGCGCAGGCGGTTGCCTTTGCCCATCAGAAGGACATTTTTCATCGAGATCTCAAGCCTGCCAACATACTCCTGAATGATCGCAATGAACCGCGAGTGGCGGACTTCGGTTTAGCCCTTCATGAAAGTGAGCGGCTGCAGCATAAACACGAATTCGCGGGAACTGTGCCCTATATGTCTCCCGAACAGGTGCGCCGTGAGCCTCATCGACTGGATGGCCGCTCTGACACCTGGAGTCTGGGAGTGATCTTTTACGAATTGCTGACCGGGCGGAGGCCTTTTCTGGGGACGGACGAAGAGCTGTTCGAACAGATCAAATATCATGATCCGCGTCCACCACGGGAATTGAAACCAGATTTGCCGCCGGAGCTTGAAAGAATCTGTCTGAGGTGCCTCGCACGCCCCGTCGCGATGCGTTACTCATCCGCGAGCGATTTGGCTCAGGACCTGCGCAACTGGCAACAATCCGTCACCACAGGGATGGGTGTCTCCACTGCGGTTGCGGTTGTCCAGTCGACTTCACCGCGAGTTGTTCCGAAAGGGCTGCGGTCCTTTGATATGAAAGACAGTGAGTTCTTTCTGACTCTGCTGCCTGGCCCCCGTGATCGCGACGGCCTTCCGGAGAGTGTGCGATTCTGGAAATTGCGGATTGAAGAAACGGATCCTGCTCACACATTCAAGGTCGGATTGCTTCATGGGCCCAGTGGATGTGGAAAATCGTCGTTTGTGAAAGCCGGTCTTCTTCCGCGGCTGCCCCTCCATGTGAAATCCGTATTTGTCGAGGCGACCGCAGTCGACACTGAGGTGCGTCTGTTATCGGGGTTGCGCCGCGCACTTCCTGACATTCCCCGCGATCTGTCGCTCCCGGAGATTATGGGGGGCCTCCGCGAGGGTCATTGGAATCCTTCGGGAAGCAAAGTGCTGATTGTGCTCGATCAGTTCGAACAATGGCTGCATGCGGGGAATCTCTCGGATCCAGCGCAACTGGTGGACGCTCTGCGACATTGCGACGGCGAACATCTGCAGTGCCTGCTGCTGGTTCGCGAAGACTTCTGGACGGGAATCAGTCGTTTTATGCAGCGTCTGGAAATCCCGATCCAGGAAGAAAAAAATGCGGGGCTCGTGGATCGCTTTGATTTGCTGCATGCTGAAAAGGTGCTGCTGGAATTCGGCCGGGCGTTCGGAAGATTGCCGGAAGGAGCCGGCGAACTGACATCACTCCAAAAGGCGTTCCTTGCCGCAGCCGTTGAGCAACTGAGTGAAGACGGGAGAGTGATTTGTGTTCGGCTGGCACTGTTCGCTGATCTGATCAAAGGCAAACCATGGACCCCGGACACTTTGGTTCAGGCGGGTGGAGCAGAAGGTCTTGGCGTTACGTTCCTCGAAAACACCTTTGCAGCAAAGTCTGCACCTGAAGCGCACCGTCGCCACGAGATTGCAGCGAGAAAACTGTTTCTGAAGCTGCTGCCGGAAGGTATCAGTGATATCCGGGGCAGTATGCAGTCTCGCCAGCGATTGCTCGAAGCCAGCGGTTATGCGGAACGGCCGCAGCACTTTGATGATCTCCTGCGGATTCTGACTGAGCAACTGCGCCTGATCACGCCAACGGCACCGGACGGGGATTATGATGACGACGGCAACACGAGTCTGACTGCGGATTCTGACCGACGCTGCTATCAGTTGACACACGATTATCTGGTGCCATCGCTTCGTCGCTGGCTGAACCTGAAGCAAAGTGAAACGGCGAGAGGGCGAGCAGAGATTCGTCTGGCAGAGCGATCGTCTGAGTGGAATGCACAAAGAGAAACTCGCCATCTGCCGTCGCTTCCTGAACATCTCCGGATTCGACTTCTGACGAAACGTGAGGATTGGACAGAACCCCAGCGGCGCATGATGCGAGCTGTGCGACGACGGCATTTGTTGTGGACAGTGATTTGGGGTTCTGTGCTCATCGTTGCCGCAGTGACCGGTGCATATGCGCGGCAGTCGTTCAGAAATGCCCAGCAGCAGACGCAGGCGGAGGGCCTGGTCGCAAGCCTCGTAAATGGAAAGCTTGACGGAATTCTCAGTCGCATTCCGGAGATCGAACCATTCCGTGATCGCGCTGTTCCAATGCTCCAGGCCGCTTTCGATAAGGCGCCCGACGATTCGCCGGAAAAACTGAACGCCAGTCTGTCACTGCTTCCGGTCGACGAACGCCAGGTCAGCTATCTGGCGACTCGCCTGCTCAGCGTGGAACCCCAGGCATTTCCAATTATACGAGAAGCACTTCGGCCGCACGAAATGAAACTCGTCGACCAGATGTGGGACGTGTGGCTCGACGAATCGAACGGTCCGGAGAAGCGGTTTCGAGCTGCCTGTGCGCTGGCAACGTTTGCGACACTGGATGATCGCTGGGTACGTGCCTCCGGCCCGGTTGCTGCATTGCTGGTGCGTCAGAATTCTCTTGTTGCGAGATACTGGATTGATGCTCTGCAGCCGGTGAGAGATATACTGGTCCCGGACCTCATCCGCATCTATGTCGACGAGCAGCGAGATTCCGCAGAAAGATCACTCGCGGCAGATGTCTTGTCAGTCTATGTTGAAGACGATGTGGATCGACTGGCCTTTCTGACGGAGTCGGCGACCCCCGAACAGTTCAAAATCGTATTTCCAGCTCTGGCCCGGCACCGAACAGAGGCAATCGCATTCCTGGAGCGTCAGCTGACACGACCTTCCCTCTGGAATAACCCGCCACTGAGCCAGCGATGGAAGTTCGCGAGCCAGGTGGAAATCGACAAACTTGGAAAAGCTCACGGAATTCTGCATGAACGTTTTGCCTGCTGTGCCGCGATGCCTCTGGCCGACTTCCTGCAGATCCTGAAACCGCTTGCTGAGTGCGGTTATCGCCCCACACGAGTCAGACCATGGCGTCAGGGGACGAGAGTGCTGGTTGCCGCCGTCTGGAATCGAGATGGTCGTGAGTTTCAGATCCTGTCCGATGTGACTGCTGAGGAACTTCGTTTGCAGGAAGCCCGCCTGCAGTCCGAGAATTTTGTTCCCGTGGATGTGGCTGCCTCGGCGGGGAGCGATGCGGATGGTTCGGATCGATACATCGGCCTCTGGGTGCAGCGGACCGGTAGTGAACAGACCGCCGAACTCGCGCTCGGTGTTTCGAATCAATTCCCGACCACAGAGTTGAACTCCGGGAATTTCGGCACTGGGTATTCCTCAGTTCATCAGATGATCAGCTCGAGCGGAGAATTGCACTTCAGTTGCATTCGCCCGTTTCCGAGAAAGAATGCTCGCTGCCTCGTTCGCCAAAACTACCGGGATATTCTCAGACAGGTTGCGAGCGGACAGTTTCTGCTCGATTTGTCTTCGTCGGCAGTTCCCGCCACAAACGGGTTACCGGAAACCTCCCCTGTTAGAGCTACTGTGCTACCTCCCCAGGAGAAACTTCGGCAGGCCGAACGGATTCTTTCAGACGATTCTCTGGATGCCTCAACGCGTTTTTCCGCTCAGATGGATCGAGCGAGTGCTCTGGCAGCACTTCACGACGACAAAAATGCGGTTACTGCATGGACCGAGCTGATCACTGCAAATCCGGACGATGCACAGTATTACCTTGCAAGAGCGATTTCCTGGGCGCGACTTGGTGAACGTGAGGCGGCACTCAAAGATGTGGCTGTCTGCGTCAGGCCGGAGTCCGGTCTGCCGCCTTCCTACCAGGCCTATCTGGATGCGGTCGTGTCTGCATGGTTGAAAGATCCATCTGGCCTCGAACGCCTTACGGCTGCTCTGCAAAATCATCTGGAAGACCCGGAATGGCTGATGAACGGAGCCTGTGCATGCGCTCTGGCATCGGAGGCTTTCAGCGAGACAGATCCAAAGATTGCGGAAAGGGCAGCCGAACAGGCGATGGAGCTGCTGCGAGGTGTCGCGGCGAGTGGAGTCTACTCCAGCGAGTTGAGAACAGATCCGGATCTTGAATCACTCCGTGGACGGGACGATTTTCGTCGTTTGCTGAACATGCCTGCCGACAAGCTTTCTCTGGCGGCCGTCCTGACGAAAACTTCTGAATTGGAGAGCGTGGCTGAGATCGGGCGCACCTGGGCCGAACATGCAGCAATATGTCAAAAAATGGTGGAAGAGGGCTACCGTCCGTCAGCCGTTTCCGTTTCCGAGGTTACCGTTGACGATCTGGATGCTCGGCTGCCGCTTGTGACCAGCGTTTGGGTTCGGCCGGCCAGGCACGTCACCGTGGAAGAAGAGTCGGCTCGACGCAGGACGAATTCTGCCGTTGCGTTGTTAAGACTGGGTGCGCCGGATCTCGTCTGGCCCTTGCTGAAACACTCTCCGAATCCACAGGCTCGGACCTCACTGATTCACAGCCTTGCTCCTCTGAACGTAGATCCGTTGACCATTCTGCAGCGGTTGGAACGGGAGTCTGACGTTTCAATTCGTCGTGCCCTGCTGCTGGCTCTCGGTGAGTTCGGGTTTCCGGCATTTCCTGTCGCGGAACGCGAAGCACTGCTGAAATCACTGCAGCGCTGGTTCCTTCAGGACCCGGATGCAGGCGTGCATGCCGCCGCCGAATGGCTGTTGAGACGCTGGGGACGGGAAGAGATCATCTATGAGGGACTCACCACGCTTCAGGTTCGAGAGCACGAACTCCTGGAGAAGCTCAAACGTGATGCTCAGCGTTGGTATGTGAACTCGCAGCGTCAGACATTCGTGCTGTTCGACGCCGCTGATGTGCTGATGGGTTCGCCGAATTCCGAACCTGGCCGGACAACGAATGATTATGAGTTTCAGCACGTTCACCACATCTCTTATCGCTTTGCGGTCGCCTCTCATGAAGTCACCACTGCAGAATTTGCAGAGTTTCTTAAAGACGAACCGACCGCTCTTATCAACAACATCTCCGGATCCCCTGACCTGCCTGACACACCTCAGTCAGGAGTCACCTGGTTCGCTGCAGCGCAATACTGCAACTGGTTGAGCAGAAAGGAAGGAATCTCGCCCGATCAATGGATTTATGAGCCCAATGCTGACGGAGCATATGCCGCCGGGATGAAAGTCCGGACCGGAGCGGCTGAACTGATCGGATACCGGCTTCCAATCGAAGCCGAATGGGAACTCGCGTGCCGCGCAGGAGCCCTGAGTTCCCGATATTACGGCGGCTCCGACACAATGCTGAGTAAATACGCATGGTTTCTGAACAACAGCGAGAACCATACGATGCCTGTGGGGTTACTCAAACCTAATGACGCCGGACTGTTCGATATGCTGGGAAACGTGCTGGAATGCTGCCAGGATCCGTTCCGGAATTTTAATGACGCAACGGCAGGATTCACCATCACAAATCCGAATTCGACTGATCCCTTCAGCACTTCTCCCGTGGCGGCGGATGATCGACGTGCCATGCGCGGTGGCTCGTGCACCTACAGCCTTCCAAATGTCCGCTGTGCTGCCAGACACGAATTTCCAGCGGGAGAGTTACCGCCCACCCACGTTGGTTTTCGTCTGGCGAGAACGATTATGGATTGACTATGAATTTACAGCCCTGATTTTTGTGCGGTCGGCCTCTGCCGCAATCCACCGAACTTGCTCCCAGGGACTGGCAACTACAGTCAGCCAGACCACAATCACATCGGCCCCCATCGACCTCGCGCCCAATGGAGCTCTGGGTTAGTAACTTCACTATCGACGAATGGCAGACGATCGCCAAATGACAGCATGGTGGTCTGGGAAATCGAGGGTGGCGGGCATTCCGGAACATTCTCCTGGCCACAAAAGATTTCCGGTATTCCCCTGCAATCGACCGGTGCGAATAATGCAAAAAGTTCGTTCTGATGGGAAAGGATGCCGCCATGATTCGTTGTTCGATATTCCTTCTGCTCAGTAGCCTCTGCATAGGCTGCGGTTCGACCGTTGAATTGAACCGCAGTCTTTCCGAAGTCGATCGCAAACAGCCAAACCCTGTTTCGCCGGTTGTTCGCGAAAACGATTCGGCACCGCCCAGGGCACTCAAGTATCTGATCCCGGACGAAACTGAATACTATAACCCAGCGCCGCAACAACAGGGGCAGCCTGCAGATGGTATTTTCGCTGCCGGAACCATGGTCGATATCCTGAGGGAAGCAGGTCAGTATGTGCTGGTCCGGTCGGAGAGCGGTGTCATCGGTTGTGTGGCCGCGGAGGCCGTCAGGCTATCGAATGTTTCCGCTGCGGATGTGTTTGGACTCGTCAGGGGCTGCAATCAGTTCGCTCTGGATTTGTACCAGCAGCTGCGTTCAGGCGATGAGAACCTGTTTTTCTCGCCGACCAGTATTTCCGTGGCGCTCGCAATGACGTTTGCCGGGGCCGCCGGTGACACGCAGGCGGAGATGGCCAGAACGATGCATTTCGACATGCCCTATGCGCAGTTCCATGAGAGCATGCATGCTTTCCAGGGATTCTGGGCGTCACCCGACAAAGACAGTGGTATCCGTCTGAACCTTGCCAACCGTCTATGGGGTCAGCGTGACTATCAATTCCTGCCAGCTTTCCGTGACCTGACTCGTGACAAGTACTCTGCTGAACTTGCCCAACTGGACTTCGCCGACAGCGAGCATTCACGACAAGTGATCAATTCGTGGGTCGAAGAGCAAACCGAAAAAAAGATCGTCGATCTGATCCCTGGTGGATTTCTTTCGTCAGACACGCGGCTTGTTCTGACGAATGCTGTCTATTTTCAGGGGAACTGGGCCGACCAGTTCAAGAAAGAAGACACCAGTGATCAGGACTTCCAGGTGAACAAAACGGCCAAAGTCAAAGTCCCTATGATGCATCGCACGGGTAACTGTCGCTACAGTGCTCTCGACGATCTTCAGATTCTTGAGTTGCCTTATGGTGATGGCAGCCTGTCGATGATTGTTTTGCTCCCGAAACGAGTGGATGGCCTCGAGGAACTTGAAGCTCAGCTGAACGTCGAAAACCTGCAGCGATGGATGCAAAGTTTGAAATCGAACGACAGACTCGAAATCTCTCTCCCGAGATTCAAGGCAACGACGGAGTTCGACCTGTCGCGTACCCTGAAGGCGATGGGCATTAAGACAGCCTTCGCGCCCATCGGTGCAGACTTTTCTGGCATGACCGGCGACACAACATTGTTCATCTCCGGAGTGGTTCATAAAGCCTTTGTCGATGTGAACGAGGAAGGCACTGAAGCGGCGGCTGCGACTGCTGTCGTGATCAGCACAGTGTCGATGCCTCCGATGTTTATTGCTGACCACCCTTTTGTTTTCATGATTCGAAACAACCGCAACGGCGCACTCCTGTTTGTCGGCCGAATCAAAAATCCTGCGGCAAGTCCGGGGAACAATTAGCCAGCCAGCGTCCGGAAGAATTCGGAGTACGGTTGAGCGACGGGTGGTCTGCTCCGCCTCCGAGTTCGCTCTGCATTTGAGGGAAGGGGAACATGTCAATGGCGGACGATCAGAGCAACATCGCCAACTGCCTCTGCCGTCGATTTCGGCTTCACAAAGACTACCACTATTATCCAGATCATTAAGCGCGAGTCGGTTCAGAAATTCAGCATGGCACACAGAGGAGTGCAATGTTTCAGAAGAATTCATCTTTTGCACGATAGATGAGGGAAATTCTATGATTGGAGCGATCGCGGGTGACATTATTGGTTCTGTACACGAAGGTTCCGGCGCCAAAACCAGGGCCTTTCCTCTGTTCGACGAGTATTCCCGGTTTACGGATGATACCGTCCTGACGCTTGCTGTAGCCTCGAAGCTGTTGAGAGGTAGTAGTTACATCGATACGTTCCATGAATTCTTTCATGCGTATCCTCGGGCCGGTTACGGCAGCAGTTTTATGCGCTGGGCCGCATACCGAAGCCGCGAGCCGTACAACAGCTGGGGAAATGGCTCGGCCATGCGAGTCAGCCCGATCGGGTTCGCCTTTGATTCCATTGATGAAGTCATGGCAGAGGCGCGAGCAAGCGCAGAAGCTACCCACAATCACCCTGAGGGAATTCGAGGAGCTCAGGCGACCGCCGTTGCAGTCCTTCTGGCTCGCCAGGGACTCGACAGATCTGATATCCGTAAGTCTCTGGAGACCCGGTTCGGCTATCAATTGAGCGACCGCCTGGAGGACATTCGGGAAGGATATGGTTTCGACGTTTCCTGCCAGGGATCTGTGCCACAGTCGATCATTGCATTTCTGGAATCGGACAGCTTTGAGGATGCGATTAGAAACGCGATTTCGCTGGGTGGTGACGCGGACACGATGGCCTGCATCGCTGGCGGGATTGCAGAGGCATTTTATGGTTCCGTGCCGGAACACATCCGCCACGGAGCCATCGAACGGCTCGACCCACCGCTGCAGGTGATTGCAGAAGAATTCAGCGAAAAACATGGAAACCGGCGTATTCACCGGCTCCGCTGAGCAACCATGCAATTTTCCGATGGTCTCTTACCGAAGAAGAGACTACCAGTCCCTCAGGCAAACTCAGCGACCACGTTCGATTTGAAACTGCTATAATGGGCTGATCGCTTGATGAGCAGGGCGATTCCAGCTCATCTGATTTCGGCCAGGGCCAGGCCGAAGACCCTGACCGACCAGATTCTCGCCGCGTTGGCTGATTGGGGGGAAACGCGATACAGGGTGGCAAAGAATTCGGGTTTGAATGAGCCGCAGCTGTGCCGCTTCGCTGCGGGGCAAGGGTTATCGTTGCCGGCGCTCGATGCGTTGGTGGAAATCGAACAGGCCGAACCGACGCCGGATTCGCCAGCGCTGGGTGCGTTCGTCGATGCCTGGAAGGCTGGCTGGCAGGACGTGAAGCCGACTTCCCAGTTGGTTTACGGCCGTTGCCGAAAGTGGCTGGTTGCCTGCTTTGGGGAGGACCGCCCGATTGATAGCATCACGGAAGGGGATGCGGACGAATGGGCCGCGTTCCTGCGGTCGAAGCTGGGGGAGAACACCGCCCGGAAGATAGCAAGCGTTGCCAAACAAGTATTCAAACACGCCGTCCGAAAACGCCTCATTGCATCGAATTCGTTTACCGATCTGTCGGCCGCGGTCTCATCGTACCACACATCTTTTGTGTGATAAAAAATGAGCGGCACGTCAGAACTCGGGGCCGAAGGTCCGGAAGGTGAAAGCCCAGGGCAACGCCCTGGGAACGTAGATCATCAACGAC
>JALHMY010000073.1 GCA_022843805.1 Fuerstiella sp. | reverse complement strand
AGGCTTTGTTGTGAAACCCCTGTCGGGGTTGGAAAACGGACATCATCTGGCCACCAGAGAGGTCACCGTATTTGCTGATAGAAATCCTTCACGGCGTTGCCTTTCAGGGCATTCGTCATCGTTGTGTGCAATTCCTGGGGCGTTGCCCCAGGCTTTCACACTGAGCCCCGTTGGGGCAGGTTGCAATGGTTCATCCATTGAAACTCATGAGACATTAATGGCCTGTGGGATCGATCCAGGCGTTTGGAGGCTGACCCCCAGGCAATGACCAAACCAACATTCAATCCGTCCTCTGTCCGCTTCACGACACGTCTGTGCTATTCTCGTTCACCGATTTCACAAGTTAGGCTGAACCAATACACGAGCACGAGCACGAGGATTGCCTTTCCAGGCGGGTTTGAGTACTTGTGGTCTGTGATTTCGATTGACCGGTCAGGGGAAACTCAACAACCATGAAACGTGCTGTAATCAACGGGCTGGTGCTCGCCGGGATCGTGCTGCAGTTCTGCTCAATGTTCTGTTTTGCCGATGAACCACAATCTCCCGCAGCGACAGCATCTCTCTCGGCAATCAGTCAGCGGCCTGACCTGGTGGACTGCGAAATCGGAAACGTGACTTTCCGGATTGATGGCCCAAAACTGTGGACACTCAGCGGTCTTGAATACAGGACTCATTCGATCGCAACCAGCGACAGTGCTTACGGAACTGTGCTGAACATTGACGGAGCTGGTCTGCTGGGAACTGCACATTTTCTGGATGTCCCAGGCAGCCCGGGAAAAGTCGAAAAGGAACTCGTGGCGGATCTGCAGTTCTTTGTGAATGATGCTCCGGTGAATCACAACCTTTCAAAGTGGTCTCTGGTTGGGACGTCGTTTCGCATGAAGCGGAGATCAACAATTCGAGCTGTGCGGCTGGAGTCCGAAGTTTCGGTTCAGAATGATGTTCTGATGGAAACCGTCCGCCTGCAGACCACGAAGGAGACTCGGCTGAAACTCGCCTATCCGCTGATGTATGCATGGTCGCCGAAGATGACGGACTATGTGTTCGGGGACGACAGCGGAATCGTGAAACGTGGTCAGTTTCTTGTAACAGCGCCAAAGCCCGGCGAGGGTCTCGAACGCACTGCTCGCTGGATGGCTGTGTATGATTCGGCCAGTCACTGCGGAGCCGTTTGTCAGCTGCTTCAGAGCCCCGCATCCGAAGATGTCTGGTTTCAGTACACCGACGCACCGGGAGTTTATCGCAAACTGCGTCTGATGAGCTTTTCGGAGAAAGCCATGCCCGCGGGTTTTGATGGCACATTCCGGGCGGCGATCACGTTTTTCATTGCTGAGCCGGCCGTCTGGGAAGCGACCGCCGTCGGCCGCCTGCAGGATCTGAAGGGACTTGCCGAGACGGGGCAATGACGGGTTGTGCGCTGACTCTGCGGGCTCTGGAGTAGGGATTTTCGAAAACCTCCTCCCCCAGCAAAGCTGGGGGAGGTCGAGCGAGCGGCAGCGAGATCGAGAGGGGGCTGGTGAACGGCGGGACGAGGGTGTTATTGGTACGGCGTTGAGTGCAATACGCGGCGAGCCCTCCCCCGGCCTTCGGCCGACCCCTCCCACTCCGCTTCGCTGCGCGGGAGGGGAGGTTTTTTTTCACCTCCTCTCCCAGCAAAGCTGGGGGAGGTCGAGCGAGCGAAGCGAGATCGGGAGGGGGCTGGTGAACTGTGGGTCGCGGGTGTTATTGGTACGGAGTTGAGTGCCACCCGCGGCGGGCCCTCCCCCGGCCTTCGGCCGACCCCTCCCACTCCGCTTCGCTGCGCGGGAGGGGAGGTTTTTTTTTAACCTCCTCTCCCAGCAAAGCTGGGGGAGGTCGATCGAGCGAAGCAAGATCGGGAGGGGGCTGGTGAACTGCGGGGCGCGGGTGTTATTGGTACGGCGTTGAGTGCAATACGCGGCGGGCCCTCCCCCGGCCTGACGGCCGACCCCTCCCACTCCGCTTCGCTGCGCGGGAGGGGGGGGCGGTGTGTGGGAGGGGAGGATATAGAACCTCCTCTCCCAACGAAGTTGGGGGAGGTCGAGCGAGCGAAGCAAGATCGGGAGGGGGCTGGTGAACTGTGGGTCGCGGGTGTTATTGGTACGGCGTTGAGTGCCACCCGCGGCGAGCCCTCCCCCGGGCCTTCGGCCGACCCCTCCCACTTCGCTTCGCTGCGCGGGAGGGGAGGGTTTTGTGTGGGAGGGGAGGTCTGAAAACCACTGCGCACTAGCACGATTGCGCTGCGATCCGCTATCCATCGCACACCGTGCTAAAACACTTCAGGGCGGCCGCAGGAGAGTTCTCGCAAATTGGCTTCGAGAACCGGCTGAGGGCACGACCATACCAGAAAGAACATGCTTTCGCGGACTGCTCGTTCGGCCGGATGGCCGGCAACATAGCCGGCGCCCTTGGTTGTCGCCAGCCACACCTGAGCCGATCGGATGACCAGCAGATTGGCAGCTCGTCGCAATGACTCCGCTTCACTGGCGGCATCGGATTGACCAGCGGCAGCACGCTCCAGTCGCAGGGCGAGTTCTGCCGCTTCAGCCTGCAGCGGAGCCAGATACTGCTGAAGTTCGGGTCGTCGCCGGACCTCATCCTGCATTTGATTCAGAGTGCCTTCAGCTGCGCCCAGTGCCAGTGCCGAGGTGCCGAGCGAACCGGCGCCGCCGCCCGATCGATAAGACATCACTTTGGCCACAGGCCCGTGCAGGATTTCGTCGTCGGAAACAAAGACACTCTTAAGGCTGACAGACCCTGTCTGGGAAGCACTGAGCCCCATCAGTTCAACCGGCGGCTGTACGGTGACTCCTGCGCGATCCACCGGCACAGCCGCCAGGATCTGCAGACCGTCGCCTGTTGTGCCGCCTGTCACAAGAATCTGGGAACGAGTCGCTCCGGTCGCCCACGGCACGTTGCCATCCAGCTGAAAGCCGCCGGTGTCCGGCAGTCGAGTTGCCAGAACAGCCGGCGTATTCAGATGCTGGCGTGAAGTGGTCAGATGTGAAATTCCAACCGTCGCAAACTGCCGTCCCTCACACAATTCTTCCAGCAGACGCCATCGCAGAAGGCGATTCTCTGAAGTCTCAATTCGCTGACAGGCGGCGTTCCGCTGAGTCAGAATAAAGGTTGTTACCAGAGAAGCGGCTGCCATCCGCCGATAAACCTGAAGCATCTCCGCGGGTGACCAGCCCAGTCCGCCACAATCGACGGGGATGTTCCATCTCCAGCCATCTGCGGCCGCCAGCCGTTCAAACTGCAACTCCGGCCACTGATCAGCTCGTTCCGGTACCGGTAACGCGCGCAGGTCTGTCAGCAAACTGTCAAACCATGGTGAGTCGAGACCTGCGTTCATCACGAAAACTTTACAAAACGAGTGATGATCGCTGCTGTGCCAGCTGCAGCATAAAAGTCTGCAGACGAGCAGCCATCTCGTTACCGTCAGGTGCCAGTCCTGCCATGATCATGGCATTCGCGTGCAGCTGTCGACCACATTCCTTCAGGAATCCGGCGTTCTCCGAATTCACAGCGATCTCCGAAAGTCTGCGGATCAGAGATGACTTCGGATTAATTTCCAGAATCATTTTCGCCATCTCAAAGTCCGGAGTGTTCATTCGCAACACTCGCTGCATCGTCGTGCTCATTGATCCCTGAGCATTCACCAGGCAGCAGTCACTTTCCGTCAGGCGTTCGGAACGGCGCACATCCTGAACCACGTCGCTCAGCGATTCTTTGAACAGCTTCACCAGAGCATCAAAGCCGCTGGGAAGATCGGCCGATTCATCGGATTTCGCTTCGTCTTTGGTTTCAGACTCACTGTCCGACTTCTTTTCGGGCAATTCCAGATCAGCGGAATCCACCGACACAATTTTTCGATCACCAAATTTTCCAAGCTGTGACAGCACATATTCGTCCGCCGGATCCGTCAGCAGCAGCACTTCCAGATTGCGTGATCGGAAAATCTCCAGACTGGGGCTGCGACGCACACTGCCGGAATCAGTCCCTGTGACAAAATAAATCTGCTTCTGATCTTCGGCTGCGCGGCTGGAATATTCCTCCAGCGACACCAGGCTGGTATCCGTCGAAGAATGAGTCGAAGCGAATCGCAGAAGTTTGCCCAGACGATCGCGGTTGTCGTAATCGGACCCAAGTCCTTCCCGCAGGATCGAGCCAAACTCTCTGTAAAAGCTCTGGTACGTGTCAGGATGCTCTTCTGCGAAGGAATCGAGGTAATCGAGCACCTTCTTTGTGATCACCTTCTGCATTCTGCGAAAGACCGTATTGTCCTGCAGCGCTTCACGAGACACGTTCAGCGGAAGATCGGCCGAATCAACAATCCCCCGCAGGAATCTCAGGTAGTCGGGCAGCAGATCACGATTGTCGTTCTGTACGAGGATTCTCTTTGCACACAGGTGCAGTCCATGGTCGGTTCGTCCGAAGCCCAGTTTTTCGAGATTCGCATCCGGGCAGTACAGGATGCTGTGGAACTGAAACGGCGAATCGGCGGAAAGATGCAGATACCACAGAGGCTTCTGACCGGGATAGTGCGTCAGATACTCATAAAAGGAATGATACTGTTCCTCGGTCAGAGTATTCTTTGGCTCAACCCAGATCGGCGGCTGGTTGTTGATATGCTCGTCACTCAGGTAGATCGCGTGAGGAACAAAAGTGGAGTATTTGCGCAGGACATACTTCAGACGAACAGGATCCGTGAATTCTTCCAGCCCCTTCTTCAGGTGAAGTCGAATCTGAGTACCCCGCTCAACAGGTTCAGAAAGTTCGGCGATCGAATAATTGCCATCGCCGACAGACTCCCACACCCAGCCCTGAGTCTCGCTGTGGCTGCGAGTATAAACTTCAACTCGGTCAGCCAGCATAAACGCGGAATAGAAACCAACCCCGAACTGCCCGATCAGACTGACATCCGCATCGGCGTTTTCGGACTGTCGCAGATTGCGAATGAATTCCAGCGATCCGCTGCGAGCAATTGTGCCCAGATTGTTGACGAGTTCTTCCCGAGTCATCCCAATGCCGTTATCCCGAATGATCAGCAGATGGGCTTCCTTGTCAGGCTCAATCGTAATTCTGAGGTCCGCGGCGTCCTGATTACTGGCTCCGCCCTGAGTGAGTGTCAGATAGCGAAATTTGTCCAGAGCATCAGAAGCGTTGCTGACAAGTTCGCGAATCGTGATTTCACGGTTCTGGTAAAGTGAATGAGACAGCAAATGCAGCAGCTGGCTGATCTCTGCCTGAAATGTAAACTGAGTTTTTTCGGCCTGTTCTGTCATAATCTGCAACCTCGATTAACGCCACCACTGCAACTCGATGGCAAACTGAATTCTTCAGCCAATTGTCCGCAAAACCACTGGTTGCTCAATGTACTCATCGCACACAGCGATTTTCGCTTTAGCCCCATTGAGCGCACCCCGGACGCAATTCTGGCAGCCTGAAAACCGCCATGAAACATGAACTGCAAAACGCGGTCCATCCGTCGCAGGATGCCAAAATGGCAGTTATGGGCTAGTTACATCAACAGCTTTTTGCAGGGTTGGCTGGGGCAGACACGTAGGCGAGTCTCTCCGAGACTCGCAAATCAAACGCGAGTCTCGGAGAGACTCGCCTACGTGAATGACCAGCACAATCGGGCACTCCGGTGCAGTTTGTCTGATCTACCTGATCCGCAGACTCGGGGTCGGAAGGAGTGCCTGCATAAGAACAGTTCGGCGGCCAATGCTGCGGGTTGAGAAGACTGAAGGTGCGGACAGGTTGAAACTGGCCTGAATCGCTGCAGTTTGCCGATTTTCCACAGGGAGTGCGGATATCAGGCAGACCGTTCCATTCAGGCAGATGAATTATGGCGAAAGTGGATCTTCCCGAACGGAAAAAATCGGATCCGGCGGATACCGGAGCTTCTGTTTCAGTGACCCCGAAGCCAGCTCGTCGGCGGCGATGGTGGCCGAAACTACTGCTGCTTGTGGTGACAGCGGTCGCAGTGTTGCCGACAGTTGTCAGTATCTTCGGGTTTGTTCCGGGTGTTCTGCAGAAGGTTCATCCAAAACTGGCGAGTGCCGTGCACTTTCAGACGATTCACCTGCACTGGTGGGCCCCGGTTGAGATTGCTGGTCTGAAAGTCGTCGATCTCAGTTCACCGTCGACGGATGCGTCGACGGATGCAATACCACTCATTCAGGTTTCCCGCCTGACGACTACGCAGCCGCTTTGGAAAATCATGTTTCATGTGGGTCGCGGCACGTCATTCATTCTGGCTGAGCCGAAGCTGAATCTGGTGATCAGTGAGCAGGGTTCCAATCTTCAGCATACGGTCGATGCGGTGTTTGGCGATACGTCAGGCTCATCCGAGCCCACGTTTCCGCTGGCGATTGAACTGCGAGACGGAGCTGTGTCAGTTCGGTCGACAACTCAGCAACTTTCCACGGTTGTGACCAATATTAATGGAACGTGGTCCTCGCTTCGGTCATCCTCGCTTCTTCCGGAGCTGCAGCTGGCCGCAGATATTCAGGATGCTGCGGATGTCAGTCTGTCTGAACAGCAGACAACGGGCGGAAATTCGGCCAGCCGCAGGTCGCTCGACCAGCGTCTGGCCGCGAATCTGCAGGACCTCGTGACTGATTTTCCGGTCGTGCCGCTGGAATCGTTTTCGGACATGCCATTGAATTCCAGTGATCCAGCCGGATCGACGGGCGGGAACTCTGCACGGCCCGCCAGCATTCATGCGGAAATCAGGTCGGCAGCGGATTCTGAAGAACAGCAAACAATTCGTCTGGCCGCACGTCATGTGGACCTGCGACTTCTGCAGCCATTGCTGACAATGTTTGAAATCAATCTGCTTTGTGAAGGTGAGGCTTCCTGTGATCTTCAGGCGCAGCTGGCTGGTAAGTCGCTGCAGGATGGTTTGGCGGGCCGGATTCTGTTCTCTGGTGAGCAGGTTCGAATCCGGCAGACAAACTGGGCGGCGGGCGAATGGCTGCAGCTGGGCACCACGGTTGCTTCGGGTGCAGTGGCGATTGCCCATGACGGAATACTGCTGAATCAGGTATCTGTCCAAACCGACATCATCACGGCGACAGGAACCGGTGAACTGCGGATGATAGCAGGCGAAGACAGCACAGAGCTGCCTTCTGCCGGGACTACAAATTCTGCGGCGATCCAGGGAAAACTGGATCTTGCCAAAGCCGTCTCCATGCTGCCACGAACCATTGGGCTTCGTGACGACGTCACGATTCGTAATGCACAGCTGATATTTGCGGCACGGACAGAGCCTGTTCCGGCTGGTACCGGTGGTTCGACATCGTCGAAACCGCTGGCTCGATGGAGGGCCATGCTTCAGAATGACAAGATTGAAGCCAGTCGTGCGGAGCAGACTTTTGCGATCGACTCTCTTGTTCGGCTGGACGCGGTTGGTCCTCTGACAAACGGCCTGCCGGAGATTGCCCAGATCCGCATCTCGGGCGAATTTGGAGCCATTGAGTGCAGTCCGGCAGCGGAAGGTTTTTTGCTGAACGGACAGGTTCAGCCGACAAAAATCTGGCAGCAGATTCAGCAGTTTGTCGAGATACCTCAGCCCGGCATTCGGGGTGACCTGAAGTTTGAAACTCGAGTGGCCTTACTTCCTGAAGTCACAACTCTGACCAGTTTGACGGTCACGAGCGACGATTTGCAGGCCAGCAGCAACGGGCTGCGAGTCCACCATTTCAATCCCATGTCATCAATGCTGGATGGGACGCTGCATGTGGAAGGTTCCGGAAGGGCAATTCAAACACTGCTGGCTCCATGGCATAATGCGAGCTGGCTTGCAGAGACGTCTCGCGTTGTAGCTGATCTTGCGGCCAATGCGGACCAGAAACTGCAGCTGCGAGCCATTGTGCAGCCGGGGACGATTGCGGCCGCTGCAAGTCATCCTGTCCGATCCGTTGCACAAAGGTCGAAGACGGTTCCTGTTGCCGGTAATCAGAGAAGAGTTGCTGGCGGTGCACCACTGCAGTTTGCCGGCCAGAACAGTTCTGCTCGATCGCCTTCGATGTTTCAGGTGGACCAGGCCATCGCGGATCTGCAAATCAGTGCATCAAAGGAAGGCAGTGTCTGTCAGATTGAAAAAGGTACGATCCAGCTGCCCGGAATAGCGTCTGTCGTCAGCGGAACCGTTCAGATTGTCGGCAGCAGCGTTGAACTGGATCTGACTGCAGAAACTCAGTATGACCTGAACATCCTGTGTAGTCGGCTGCTGGCGGCCGATTCGTTTATTCGGCTCAACGGACGAGGTCGCGACACATTTCGACTGACAGGTTCGCCTTCGATGCTGCAGCCAGGCAGTGCAGCCAGCTCCGCAGCCGGAGCCCGGGGACTGGCGGGAGACAGCGTGACGGCTGGTGCGGGCCTGACTCCTTTGCGAGCCAGTGGCAGCATTAGCTGGGAATCGGGAAGCCTGTGGGGATTGCAGGCCGGACCGGCTTCGGTCAAAGCCGTACTGGAGAATGGCTTATTGAGAACAGAGCCGATTCAGTGTCGACTGAATTCGGGTGAGATCAGCGTGATGCCTCAGTTTGATCTGGTGAGGCAGCGACTGCAGCTGGCCACCGGAAGCCGCGTGCAGAACGTGGATCTGACACCCGAGCTGGGGCGTGAATGGCTGGCTTATCTGACCCCGATGCTTGCGGATGCTGCCAGTGTCAGCGGACTGGTTTCGGCCAGAGTCGAGCGTTTTGACTATGACCTGAATGCCCCGCAAAACTCAGATATCGCGGCTGTGCTGACGATTCACAGCGGCTCTGCGAGTCCAGGGCCATCCCTGTTGCCTCTGCTGGAAGCAATCGACGTGATTCGGAGAGCAGATGGCAGTGATCGCAGTTCGGTCGTACGTTCCATTGTGCTGCCTGCTCAGGATGTGCCCGTGGAAGTCCGACAGGGATTTGTTATGCACCAGGGCCTGACGATTGAGCTTAATGGATATCGGGCTGTATCCAGTGGCGGCGTGGGGTTGAATCGTCAGGTGCAGCTTGTTCTGGACATTCCTCTGGAGAAATCCGGCACAGGAAACTCGGCTCGCAGCATCAAAGTCCCCGTACGTGGTACGATCGACCGGCTTCAGCCGGATACGGCTGCACTGCTGCAAAATCTGGGTACTCAGGCGATTGAAAAGAAACTGAACAACCAGCTGGATCGCCAGCTCAACAAACTGCTCGACAAACTGTGATCCCTCAGGGGTGGAAACTATGAGATCGCAGTTGCTTCCTCAGGCGGCAGAGATTGGTGGAAAAATCGGGAATTACCCTGTTGATTCTCTATGGGGATTCGCCATCCTCTAATACGATATAGATTAACATCTACTATGGTGCTTTCCGAACACTGAGGAATGAGCGATGTCTGGAGTTATTCGCTGGATTACTGCTGCTGTGGCCGGGGGACTTGCCGGCGCCTTTGCATGGGCCGCCATTACCTACTTCACTGGCTATGAAATTGGCTGGATCGCGTGGGGTGTGGGATTTGTCGTCGGCGCAGCCGTTCGCATGGGTGCTGGCAGCGATACGGGATACGGTCCCGGCTCAGTGGCTGCCATCGGCGCAATTGGCGCTCTTCTTCTCGGAAAATATGCGGCCGTTTATTTTCTCGTGAATCAGTCGGTTGCCGAGATGCCGGTTCCCGTCGTGACGGCGAACGATCTGACAATCTCACTGGCTGATGAGGTTGTGGAAGAGTGGACTCAGGCAGGAAAGACAGTCACATTTCCGGAAGGACAAAGCGTCGAGACGGCCGAGGAGCAATCGCACTATCCGGCTGACGTCTGGGCCGAGGCTGTAAAGCGACTTGGCGAAGTACCGCAGGAAGAGCAGCAGAAACAAATTGCCGAACGTCAGGCCGCAATGACACAGTTGTCCGGAATGGTCAGGGAAATGGCCACGGAAGAAGGATTTAAGGACAGTTTCAGCCCAATCGACCTGTTGTTCTTTGGGCTGGCTGTCTGGACTGCGTTTCGCATGGGATCCGGAATGACGTCCGCTCAGTCATAGATCGATGACGGCGTCATAGATCTATGACGGCCCACTGTGGTCTGGGTGCGCTGAATGTGCATTGCTCGCCGGAAACATTCTTGAGTCGGATGCTGTCGGCGTGCAGGCACATTGGAGGTTCAGAGGGAAGCAGTGAGTGATTGGTCCCCGTTTTTCCGTTCTGCAGGTACGCAGGGTCTCCGCAGACGGGAAAGCCGAGCGACCAGAGATGTGCGCGGATCTGATTGGTTCGGCCCGTAATTGGAAATGCCAGAACCAGTGACGTCCCGTCGTCAAGGCGTTGAAGAACCTCGAAGCGAGTCAGTGCAGAATCACCTTCACCTGTGGGAACGATCAGTCTCAGTCCGCCTTCCTGAGCATCCGCTGACAGCGAATGATCGCAGCTGAACTGATCGTCCGGCGGATGTCCATGCACCTTCGCCACATAAGTCTTGGCCACGGTCCGATTTTCGAACTGTGGCTGAATCATTCGGGCGACCCACTGTCGGCGACACAGGACCAGCACGCCGGAGGTATTGGCATCCAGCCGATGCACCATATGAGGTCGTTCGGGATAGTAAATCTGATTGATCAGATATCGAAGCGTATTTCGGTTGAAACGGCCCGAGGCGTGCATTGGCAGCGGTGCGGGCTTACTGATCACGATCAGATGTTCGTCTTCGTACAAAAACCGGATCGCGCCGTTCACGTCTGGTTCAACAGTTCCCGGCAGCAGATTGTCGAAACGCTCGCCTTCCCGCACGATTCGATCGGGAGACAGAGGCAGTGTTTCGGCGGGCTGCTTTCCACCTCGCAGCCGTCGCCGATGGCGAATGCCGGGCACGATCAGGCTATCCTGAATTCTTTGCAGCCATTCTTCTCGTGTTACCTGCGGATGCCAGGCTGCAAGAAAATCGATAAGGGTGAACCCGGCAAATCGTTCGGGCACATTCAGCGGGCGACTATTAAAGTAGGGCTGGCTTCCTGGCAGTGTGGCGGTCAACTGCTCCACCTGCTGCTGACGAAGATTCAGCTGGCGAGCCAGTCGTTGTTCGGGTTCCAGATAGCAGGACGGGCACGACTTTCCTGCCACATATTTTGGTGAGGCCTGTTCCTCCGGAGTCACCACAGCCTGGCACGCATAGCACTGAGTCGTCGGAGTTTCCTTCAGCGCAGGATCCACGGCGACTCGCTGATCGAAAACAAAGCATTCGCCGTGGTAGTGTTCACCACCGACTTCTTCAAAGTATTTCAGAATGCCGCCATCCAGCTGGTAGACCTGCTGAAAACCGGCCTGTTCCATATAAGGCCCTGCTTTCTCGCAGCGAATTCCACCCGTACAAAACATAACGACGGGTTCGTTTTTCAGTTCTTCCGGAAGTCGGTCGACAGCGGCCGGGAAGTTGCGGAAGTGATCGAGATCCATACGAATGGCATTGTCGAACGTCCCGAGGTCGTATTCATAGTCGTTGCGAACATCCAGCAGATGCACTCGACGACCTTCATCCAGCCATTTCCGAAGTTCGCGCGCCGGAAGTTTGGGCGATGTCTTCCGAATCGGGTCCACACCATCAACACCAAAGGCGATGATTTCCTGTCGGATCTTGACCAGCATGCGATTGAAGGGCTGATATTCGCTGACACTTTCCTTGGGCTGGAGTTCGGCCAGTGCCGGATCGGATCGAAGGAACGCGACGAACTGGTCGATGGCTTCGCGGCGGGCGGCAACGAATAAATTGATTCCCTCGGAACTCAGCAGCACCGTCCCGCGAAGCCCGAGCTGTTCGGCCTTCTGGTAAATTGTGGCTCGACGTTCCGCCAGATTATCGAGGGGAACAAACAGGTAACAGGAAATATTGACAATTGATTCTGCACCTGGCACATCGGAGGTGCATTCAGAGGAGATCGCAGAAGACATCGGCGCGGTTACTCAGCAGTGGGATGAGGATTGGACGGATCCAAAATTGCTGTCGGAGTTGTCCAGCGGAGCAGCAGGGGCAGCATGACCAGATCTCCGATCATTCCACCAATCATGGACAGACTGAGCAATGCTCCAAAGTATACCAGCGGAATAAAGGCAGACACAGTCAAAACCAGGAATCCGATCATCAGTGCCAGGTAAGCGAGAACCAGAGCCCTGCCCGCTCCCCCATGTGCAATCCGGAGCGATTCGGCGACTGAATGTGTGCGGCGTGCACGCTCGAAGGACGTGATATAGTGAATCGTGCTGTCCACGGTCAGTCCCATGGAAACGCTGGCAATCATTGCTGTGCCAATATTCACGGGAATTTGCAGCATCCCGAGTGCTCCGGTGACCAGAACAACCGGAAAAATATTTGGCAGGAGTGAAATCAGGCCAATTCGCAGGCTGCGAAATGCCACGGTCATGCAGATCAGAATTCCGGCTGAAGCCACCAGAAAACTGGTCAGCTGATCCTGAAGCAGGCTGTCAATCAGATGTGCCAGAAGGACAAACAGCCCGGATGCCGTGGCGGCCGTATTTGCGGCAGTCGATTCCGCAAAATGCTGACTCACGATCTGGCGGACGCGTTCAATCTGTTCGAGCTTTTTTTCTGCAGGCTGCTGTTCATGGGATCTCAGTACAACTCTCATGCGACCGGCCGACGGATTGTAAAGACCCTCCACCAGGTCCGGCTGACGCTTTTGCAGGCGGTCCAGCCTTGCGAGTGCGTTTCCCAGTCGAGGGGGCATATCAATCGCATCATTCAGCGACAGAACATCGATCTTCAGGCCTTCCTCACGCAGAGCCTGCAGTTTGTCGGTCAGTTCACGGGTACTGTTGAGAAATTCGGCCGTCAGTTCGCCGGGAACGTCAAAAGCGATTTCCCATGTACCCGCTCCGCCAAGGTGCTTCTCGACAAACTTCAGCGACTGTACGATCGGAGTCGACTCGCGAAAATTTCGACTAAAGTCCGTTTCCACGGTTAGTCTGGTGAGCCCAGGGGCGGTGGCCAGCATCAGCACAAGGCAGACCGACGCAGACAGCATCGGATGATGCTCAATCGAATGAGCAAGATGATTCAGAAGGCGATCCAGTGTGTCTTCTGCAGGGGCACGTCCGGGAACAGGCACATTTGGGCCGGTTGCCATCATTGCCGGCACAATTGCGGCCGTAAAGATCAGCACCATTCCGGTGCCGGCCATCATCATGATCGCGAAACTGCGCACAGGAACAATGTCTGATACCAGCAGAGACCCGAATCCAACCGCCGTGGTTGCCAAAGCCCAGAATACGGGCTGCCACAAATCTCTGAGTGTTGTCGCCGTGGCCGCCATGATGTCCTGCTGCCGCCGATTCTCCCGATAGTTCACAATCACGTGCATGGTGGTTGCCACCGATATCACAGTGACCAGAGAATTCAGCATTGAACTGACCATGCTGAGCTTCGCACCGGAGAGTACCAGCGCAGCCCGCGTACAAATCACCGACGCAATGACAATACCCATCGCTGCCACTGCCCATCTCACGCCGCCAAAAATGATCAGCAGCACAGCCGACAGCACGACCACAGAAACCATATACAGCAACTGCCCGTCATTCTCGACCAGGTCAAACATGTCGAAAATCTGTACCGGTTCACCGGCAACAGCCGACGAGCCATCAAATGCCAGGGCGACTCGGCGAATCTTTTCGAGCGTGACGGCTCGGGGAACGGGCGAGTCGGCTTCCGGCAGCAACTGAAGGATGATAGCCGTTGTGGCTTCATCTTCTCCAATCAGCATCCCCTCAAACATCTTCAGCAACGCACCACGCGTATTTCGACTTTTGGGAGAATTCTCCAGATACCTGACCAGATGGCGTGTCTGATCCGGATTCAAACCCGGAATCTGGTTCAGCTGGCTGGCAAGGTTTGTAATTCGGGCTGTTGCCGATTCGGTCACTTCCGGCAGCTCCCGATCGCCTTCCCGGGAAATCAGGCTGGGTTCTTTCCATGCCACAATAACCAGTTCATCACCGCCAAACTCCTCGCGACTCTTCTTCAGCAGCAATACGTCAGGGTTATTGGGAGCGAAGAACGATTCGATCGACTGATCGAATGACAGCTGCCCGGCCACCGGAATGGCACAACAGGTGACAGCAATAACACCCAGCAGTAACAGGGTGCGAATCGAAATCAGGCGGTTCATGTAAAACGTCTCGGCCGGTTGGCGACGTTCACGATGCCGGATTGATTTTTCAAACAGAACGCCACTGCGCATTGTGCAGTCGATGGCAAAGTTCGTCGAGCCAATCTGTGGTTTTTGTGACCTCAATTTGCAGGGATACGGCAGAGATATCGGCTGCGGAATCCCCTATTTTATCCAGTTGGTCCAGTTCCGAGAAAACGGAAAAAAGCTGGCTCAACGCAGACGAAGTGGGTGTTCTGTAGGGAAATGAATTGAATGGGACTGCGCGAAGAGCGTAAACTGCAGGTAGTCTCTGTTTCGACGATACTCTCAAAAATCGTCCAACCCGCCAAAAAACTTCCTTCCCCTGACATTTCCGCGTTGAGCTCGTTATTATTCCTGATCCCCAGGAATGTGGATGCCGGACAGTCAATCGCCTGTCAGAATGTCCACTCCAGTTTTTCCCACCCCGGAATCCAGCCAGAGGTGTAACGATGAGGACTCCTTCCTCCGCCCTGATTCTGACTGCGTTTTGTCTGAATACTGCGTTGTATGTGAATGCTTCTGTCTCGGCCGATGAGAACACAGCGGCGAATGCAAATGCTTCAACAGCCGCACCTGCGCCGCTGACTTTTGAAAAGGACATCCGTCCGATTCTGCGTGCCCATTGTATGGACTGTCATGGGGCAACAGAAGAAGTTCAGGGTAATCTGGATCTGAGACAGGTCCGTCTGATGTTGAAGGGTGGCGAATCGGGTCCGGCTCTGACGCCAGGAGCGGCGAAGGACAGCCTGATTTTGCAGCGAATTGCAGCGGGCGAAATGCCTCCTGGTGACAGCCACATTTCTGAGAAGGAGCAGGAAACTCTTGCCGAGTGGATTCGACAGGGTGCACACACAGCTCGACCAGAACCTGAGTCGATCCCTGTAGGCCTGGGACTCACACCGGAAGAGCGATCATTTTGGTCATTTCAGCCCATTCAGGTACCGTCTGTACCGTCGATTGCGGAGCCTCGGGCCAGCCGTGTCCGTACACCGATCGACTCATTTCTTTTGCATGCGATGCCCGATGGGCTTTCATTTGCTGCGGATGCCGATCGTTCAACTCTGATTCGTCGTCTGGCGATGGTCCTGACAGGCCTGCCGATGTCGGCGGCCGATGTTCAGCGATGGCAGTCGGATCCAGGCAGTGACTGGTACGAGAGGCTGGTTGAAGAACTGCTGGCTTCGGAACATTATGGCGAACGATGGGGTCGTCACTGGCTGGATGTTGCAGGCTACGCCGACAGCGATGGGTATACTGTTGCCGATCAGGAACGGCCGTGGGCATGGAAGTATCGCGACTACGTGATTCGTTCATTCAATCAGGATAAGCCTTTTGACAGATTTGTGGCCGAACAGCTGGCAGGTGATGAGCTGGCCGGGCCCATTCAGGGTGATCTGACATCCGAGCAAACCGATCTTCTGGCCGCAACCGGCTTTCTGCGAATGGCGGCGGACGGCACGGGCAGCGGAGCCAACGATGACACCGGCCGCAATCAGGTGATCAGTGATACGCTTCGCATTGTCAGTACTTCACTGCTGGGGCTCAGCGTTGCCTGTGCTCAGTGTCACGACCATCGATACGACCCCATCCTGCAGTCAGATTATTATGCCCTGCGAGCTGTATTTGCACCGGCAATGGACTGGCAGCAGTGGAAAACGCCTGAAGAACGACGCATTTCTCTTTATACGGCGCTGGAACGGCAGCAGGCTGCGGAAATTGATGCGGAGGCAGGCAAGATCAGCGAAGAGCGGTCGAAAAAGCAGGCAGAATATATGGCGCAGGCTCTGGAGCAGGAGCTGACAAAGCACCCAGAATCCCTGCGTGATTCTTTGCGAACTGCTTATCAGACGGCTGCGGACAAACGCTCGCCCGAACAAAAAGCTTTGCTGGATAAATATCCGAGCGTCAATATTTCTCCGGGAGTACTGTATCAGTATCTGCCAAAAGCTGCGGAAGATCTGAAGACCTATGACAGTCGCATCAATGAGGTTCGACAGCGGAAACCCAAAGAAGAGTTTCTGAGCATTCTGACGGAACCGGTCGGCCATCTTCCGGAAACCCGGCTGTTTCATCGAGGCGATTTCCAGCAGCCGAAACAGGTTGTGGCTCCTGCGGCACTGAGTGCTGCGTCTCCGGAAGACAGTCCGGTTCAGTTTCCTCTGGACGATCCATCGCTGCCAACAAGCGGCCGTCGGCTGGCACTCGCACGATGGCTGACCAGTCGCCAGAATCCGCTGACAGCCAGAGTGATCGTGAATCGAATCTGGCTGCACCATTTCGGGCGGGGAATCGTGGGAACACCGGCAGACTTCGGCAAACTGGGTGCCCGTCCAACTCATCCCGAACTTCTGGACTGGCTGGCCGATCAGTTTATCGAGCAGGGTTACAGCATCAAACAGATGCATCGCCTGATCCTGAGTTCGACAGCATGGCGCCAATCCACTCAGCGCACTCCGGCTCATGACGAACTGGATCCCGACAATCGGTTCTATTCGCGCCGTCCGGTGATGCGTCTGGATGCGGAAGTTGTAAGAGACCAGATGCTGGCTGTTAGCGGCAAGCTGGATGAAAAGTTGTTTGGTCCTCCCGTGCCGATTAAGGAAGATGACGCGGGTCAGGTGATTGTTGATGCCAGTCAGACTCGCCGCAGTCTTTACGTCAAGGCGAGACGCAGTCAGCCGGTGGCCATGCTGCAGGCGTTCGACTCTCCGGTGATGGAAACGAACTGCGAAATTCGCCCGGTATCAACAGTGGCAACTCAGTCGCTGATGCTGATGAATTCTCAGTCAGTGCTGGAGCTTGCTGCAGCGCTGGCGGAACGGTGTCAAAAAGAACCGGCAGACGTTTCTGCTGAACTGCTGAACGGGCTTCCCGAATTGCCTCAGCCAGCTGCCTCATCATGGCAGTTTGGCTATGGCATGTACGATGAACAGGCCGCGCGAACCGGAAATTTCTATCCGTTCGCACACTGGAGCGGCTCGGCATGGCAGCCGGGTGCGGCTGTGCCTGATCCGGTTGCTGGTTATGCTTTTCTGACAGCTGACGGAGGTCATCCGGATGCTGTTGAACGCTCCGTCATTCGTCGCTGGACAGCACCTTTTGATGGGGTTGCAGTGATTAGCGGTACGCTGAGCCACAGCACTGGCAACGGTGACGGGGTTCGAGGCCGAATTGTCAGCAGCCGCAGCGGTCTGGCTGGGTCGTGGAATGCTCTGAACAGCAATGCTTCCACGGATGTTGCTTCTGTCGTTGTTCAGAAAGGCGACACCATCGACTTCATCACAGACTGTCTCACCAGCATCACCTCCGACTCGTTCACGTGGCCTGTGCAGGTCAGTCTGACTCCTGATACCGGGGAACAGAGAACCTACGCTTCGAAAGATGGTTTTCATGGACCTCTGGAGAAGCCAGAAGCAGTTCCGGGACAGGTCATGCGAGCATGGCAGCTGACCTATGGACGCAATCCGGAGACGGAAGAGTTTCAGCAGGCGGTGCACTTCGTGAATACTCAGATCGCTGCCATCAGCGATCATGCGATTCCGCTGCCAGCGGGCCGCAATGCGTGGCAGGAGGCAATGACAACCCTTTGCCATGCTCTGATCACTTCCAACGAATTTCTCTACGCGGATTAATTTGTTTCTGACGGAAACAGATGTATGACGGAACTCGAGCTGCAGGAGCCTGCCCGGAAGTTTACCGGCCAGGCTCTGCAGCTGTGGAACAGCATCTCCAGTATCGCTAATGCTCCCGATGCGATTGAAATCGGGAAGCACCTCCCGATGTTTTTGACAAGCCGCGGGTTAACGCCCGTTGAGCCATCGCAGAAAGAAAGTTTTCCCAACTCTGCGGTGGTGACCATTGGCCTGCCATGGCTAAGCGTTGCCTGCAGTGATCGCTGGCTTGGGCGACGACTGGTTTGGTGGCCGCAGGGTATCCCGGGACAGAGCCGAATTTCGATCGTTTCGTCACGACTGGGTCGCAGTCTCGACAAAAACCCCCGCTGGTTTGATCTGCTTCGAACGGCAGTGATGCGTACGGATCCGGTTCGGGAATGTCTCTGTATTGTGGCAGACACAGCTCCTGCTCTTGCCGTGCAGCGTGCGGGAATTCTTCTGCGGCGAAACACACTACATTTTGACACACAATCGTCGTGCGAATCTGTGACGGTCGATGAACTTCAGCAGTGGATTGTTCAGCGGTTTCGCGAAGAGTTTTCGGTTCAGGAAGCAGGCGGCGGGCTGAGCATCTCGTCTGGTCAGGCGGAAGCTTCACAAGAGGTGGCTGATGATCGTGTCAGCTGGAAGGCACTGCTTTCTCCTGAGCTGGCTGAGGGACAGCTGCAACTCGCGCAGAAATCCGGTCAGGTCGATGCAGCGGGGTTTGAGGCTCTTCCCGTTCAGGATCGTCTCCTGTTTGCCGCTGCCAGCAGACTGTGTGTGTTGAAGTGGGTTTCCGGAGGCAATGTTGAGAACCTGGCGAGGCAGCATCTGATGGATGATGACCGAAAGCCAGTTCATATTCACTTCGCGGCCGATGGAGCTCAGCGGTTGGTCGCGTCAGCATTGGAGCAGTCCGCCGATTCGTCTGGGAACCTGATTCCATGGTTTGTTGAAACGAGAGCGTCTTTTTCGTCGGTTGAGGCTGCTGCATTGCCGACGACAGATGAATTGCCGGAAATCGGTACTGATCGGAAGCGGGCCAGCGCAGAGTCCCCGGTTGTTTCCCGGCCGGTGACTCAGTGCACACCGCAGTCCACGCCGCTGTCCAGACCGGAAGACTGGCTGCTGCACTGGACTCGGGAAAGAAAGGGACCGTGGCCGGGTCAGACAGCAGACGACTGGATGGATGAACTGATTCTGGGGTGTGATTCGGCCGACCATTCTCCGGTGTCGGCACTGCTGCGAATTGCGGCGGAAGGACGCCTGCGATCTTCGTCTGAGGGAATTCGCGGAGGCCATTCGGTGGTTGCCTTTACGGAAGTGCCGCTCGCCGAATTTCGATCTCGGCGAGTATTTCGAAAACATCGCCTGCGATTCGATTTTGAACCCTGGGGAATTGGCATTCGCCGGGCAACTCTGCTGAGACTGGGAGTCCGGCCGGTGATTTACGGGACGGATGACGATTGGGATCAGCTGGAAGCGTGTCAGCAGCCCTGGTTCCAGAAGGATGTGCCTGACGACCGGGCAACCAGCAATGCTGAAGAACGGGAGTGGCGGATATCCGGTGACTGCTGGCTGAATGTTCTGCCAGTGGAGGAAGTTTGTTGTTTTGTGGACAACGGGAAATCGGCAGCGTCGCTTTCTGCTCAGGTGCCGTGGCTGGTTATTGTCGTTCCCCCGGGGCCGGGTTTGGCGGAGTGTTGCTAATCGGCAACATGCAACCTCAGGATTTGCCGGACCGCCCGCTTGTTTTGAACGGCCCATCCGGTGATAAAGACGAGCGAAGTGATTCCTTCGGTCGTCCGCAAGCCTGTCCGGTTTGCGACGACGGAAATATTCCGACACTTTGCCGGGCCCTCCAGGTTAACTGATGGATAGTTCGTTTAGCCATGCAGTGTCACGCTGTGAATTGCACTACGCTGCCTTTCGGGCTGCGTTTCTGACAACTCTGGACTGTCTTTTGCGAGACAGCCTGGAGCCGTCGAAATCCGTTGATGACAGCTGTGGGTTTTTGGACCGAATTCCGTTTCTTTCGTCCACTGCCCCACAAATTCAGCTGGAATGTCTGTTCAGAACCTGGCATCGCCCCGCAGATCAGCTGCCCACTTTGATCGATCAGTGTGTGATTTATGCGGCCACAGAAATGCTGGCAGAACTCTGCAAAGCGGAAAATCAACCGCTCCTGGCCATGATCTGGCAGGGCCCTCGAACACTGCAGACCGCTCCCGACATGTGGCTGCTGAGCAAAATTCGGGCGTTTCAGGTGATGTTTCCCACAGTTGCCGCCATTGCTCTGCCCTGCCGTTTCACGGAAGTCCGCACCGAACAGCGAATGCAGGCCATGACCTCCTGCGATATGACCGAGGATCGGTCATATGAACGGGATATGGAAGGATTGATCCGTCTGCTGGGTCGATGGAGGATGAACCGGGAGGTCCTGGTAAACACTGGCGACCTGCTGACTTCTGAGGAACAGGACATCCTGAGAGCCTTTTTCGAAGAACATCCGAGGCTTTTTGAGTAAGAAAACGGCCTGCGAGCCTTACGATTCCCCGGCGCTGGTTTATCATCCGTGTCCAGCACGATTTTGAAGATTCCGGAACCTGGAAGGCCCTTTTCCCGGTATTCGATTCAGAATCGGCATGGAACAAGAACCTGCGTAGCCAAACGTCGGCCATCTTAAAACCCCCACGGGTGTGTAAGGTGGTATACGATGCAGTGGCATGCGTAACTACTGGCGAAAAGAAAGAGTCAGGCCGATGGCGAAGAAGAAAGCGGCGAAGAAAGCTGCCCCAAAACGGGTTGCAACAGTCAGAACTGCGGCAACCGCCCAAAAGAAGCCAGTTAAAAATGTCGTCAGGAAAAAGCCCGCAGCCTCCTCGACGACGACTCAAAAACGTAAACCTCCGGAGCCTGAAATCGTCCCTGAACCTGTTCCCGTGCCCATCGTTCCTGCTGCCCGAAAAAAAGGCGTCCGAAAAGCCACGCTGACGACCGGGATTCGAACCAAGAAGCCTACAAAACAGCTGGGTCGCAGCCGAATTCCCACCGATGCCCCTCTGGACGTTGTCTTCCAGAATGATCCTCAGGCTCGCGAGGCATTTGTTTTTCTGGGCGTCCATACGATCAGAGAACTGGAACAGTTCCATCCGGATGACCTGGTGATGCGGCTCACCAGCCCGGCCAAACAGACAGTCGGCCGAATTCGCAAGATCCTGGCGATGAACAATCGCTGTCTCGAAGGTGATGAATCGTTTGCTCTGGACTATCAGGAAAGCCTGACTCAATCCCATGCGACTCCTCCCAATCTCTGATATCGCTCACTGTTGACAGACTAAACACCGTTAGGCGAGCGACAAAATCGTTTCTATCTGGAGCGCGAGGCTCCCGCCGAGCTTGGCTTTTCTCTTTACCTGGGAGCTTTTCTCGTTACCTGGGAGGGCGAGGCTCCTGCCGAGCCGAGCTTTTCACGGCTCAGCAGGAGCTTCGCCCTCCCGTCTGCTTTTCACGGCTCAGCAGGAGCTTCGCCCTCCCGTCTGTTTTCACGGCTCAGCAGGAGCTTCGCCCTCCCGTTTGTTTTTCACGGCTCAGCAGGAGCTTCGCCCTCCCATTTTTCGCGGTGATTGGTATGTTTTCACCTGCCGGTCGCCTTACAGGTGTTTAGTTTCCGGAAGCCCCACGGTTTTCGTGTTGGAAAATACCATGCCTATGCAAGTGGTTTCGCTGCGCTGTCTGCTGGTATTCATTCCGTGGTGTCTGTTTCAGCCTTTCGGACAGGCGCAGCTTGCCGACCGTTTACAGCCGGTGGTGGATGCCTGGAAGGGTGATATCGCGGTCGCCGTGCGTCATCTGGAAACGGGTGAAGAGTATTTCTGGCGATCTGATGATGCTCAGCCGACCGCCAGTCTGATCAAACTGGCCGTGATGGTCACCGCCTATCGTGCGGCGGATTCCGGTGACCTTGATCTGCATCGTATGATCACGCTGACTGATGCTGACAAGGTGCCAGGGTCGGGGATTTTGACGGATCATCTTTCCAGCGGCATCACTTTGTCTGTCCGGGATGCGATTCGTCTGATGATTCGCTATTCCGACAATACCGCGACGAATCTGGTGATCGACCAGATTGGATTGCCTCAGACAACCGCCACAATGGAGCAACTCGGATTCCCGGCGACCAGGCTTCATGCAAAAGTGTTTCGCGGTGAGACATCGCTTTCGCCCGAACGCAGTAAAAGGTTTGGCCTGGGCAGCACAACAGCTCGCGAAACCGTCGACCTTCTGACCGGACTGCATCGTGGCACCGTGGCCAGTGAAGCGGCGTGCAAGTCGATGATTGAGCATTTGCTGCAATGTGATGACGATACAAAAATTGGTGCGGGTCTGCCGGCTGGGACGAAGTTCGCCAACAAGACGGGATCAGTTACAGCATCGCGTACGGATGCTGGTATCGTCTACGGGCCGCGGGGACCGTTCGCTGTTTGCGTGCTCACAACCAACAATTCTGATCGAAGCTGGAAGGAAGACAATTCGGCCCATCAGGTTTGTGCCACAATTGGGCAGCTGGCGTTTGAATATTTTAATCCTCCTTCAGCAACTCCCGGGACAACCGGACCGCAGTCTCTGCAATCCGGGTCGTCGGGCGAGCTGGTGGAGATGCTGCAGAGGACACTGAATGCGCGAATGCAGCCATCGCCGGAATTGTCTGTTGACGGAGATTTCGGGTCGGTGACCGAGGCCGCAGTGCGGAGGTTTCAGGAGATGCATTCCCTGCCTGTCACCGGTATCGTGGATGCTGCCTGCTGGAAAGTGATTGGTCCCGTCGTTCCGCCGGAAGAAATTCCGCCGCCAGAGTCGATCAATGCTCAGGTTCTTCCAAAACTGCCCGCTGATGATTTCAGCGGGCCTCCTGTTGTGACATGCAAAGCCTGGGCGATGGTCGACATCGCCAGCGGGAAAACTCTGTGGAGCCATTCTGCGGATATGCCTTTGGATTTCGCCAGTACAACAAAGATCATGACCGCATGGCTCGTTATTCGACAGTGTCAGGAACACCCCGAAGTGCTCGACGAAATGCTCGTCATGTCTGATCGAGCTGACCAGACTGGCGGATCAACATCCGGAGTGAAGGCAGGAGAAACGCTGCCGGTTCGCGAAGCGCTGTATGGCCTGATGTTACCGTCGGGTAACGATATGAGTGTGGCTCTGGCGGAGCATTTTGGTCATCGTCTGCGTCCGCAGACCGCTGCATCGGAATCTTCTGACGATCCGCTGGCAGCATTCGTGGCCGCCATGAATGCCGAAGCCGTTCGTCTGGGAATGACGCAGACAAATTTCTGTAATCCGCACGGTCTGACGGAATCCGGCCATGTTTCAACGGCAAACGATCTGGCGATTCTGGCTCGCACTGCAGTCGGCAATGAATTGTTTCAGCATTACGTGAATACTCGTCAGCACGGAGTCACCGTTGAGAGTCTCAGCGGGTATCAGCGGAATGTCATGTGGCAGAATACGAACCAGCTGCTTGGAATCGACGGCTACAGCGGCATTAAGACGGGCACGACCGACAAGGCGGGCGCCTGTCTGGTATCAACGAGTCGGCGAGGCGACCGCCAGCTGTTGCTTGTGATCCTTGGATCCGCGGCTTCAGAAAGCCGCTATGCCGACAGCCGCAATCTGTACCGCTGGGCATGGCAGCAGCCGAATTGACGCTCGCCTAAGGATAATGCCGCAGCAGAAAGTCTGTTTGATGGCTCAGGAGCTAATTCTTGAGCGCGAAATCATTGAATCAATCATTCGAGCGGATGTCAGAGTTTTTGTGTCGTCTCCGTAGAAAATAGGCCAGTAAGACAATCGCTCCGGCGCTGTTCAGCAGAATGAGCCAGAGACGAGGCTTCTGAATCGCTTCGTCCACGGTCGAAGCTGTTTCCAGCCCGTTTTTGCTGACCCCTTTGCCGTCACGCATCTGCATCGTCCGGAGATTTTCCAGAGCGATGATCCCAAACCCATCGATCGATTTCCGCTGACCACCTCGGCGTTCAATCACCATTCGAGGTTCCCAGACATCGGGTATCGCTTTATACGTAAACTGCTTCTTTTCAATCGCAGGTGTATTGACCTCCTGCCACGAAAACTCATATCTGCAGGATCTCCCACTGCCATCCGGATATTCTTCGTGAAATTCGACACTTGCCGGAACCCAGACGTCCTTCATGCGATGCCAGCTGGCTATTGACAGCGATTTCGGAAGCGATTTCGGCTTGCCAGTCTCGTCCAGTTCAGCGATTTCCATTCGCGTACACGTGAAGCCCTGATTGGGATTGATCCGGATGGTGCGCCGCGTGTTTGTCCCTGAGAATACCACTTCGATCTCGCCGGACTCACGAGTGTTGACCGACACAATTGATGACATGGTACGACACTCGTTCAGTACGGCCTCGATCCCCAGTTCCCTTTTGAATTCAGCAATTGCCGCGATGCCCACCGAAGAAACGTCGAAGGCGTCTGTAAACTGTTTATTTCCAACAGCATCTGGTTCGAATAATTCGACATGTACGGTGGCTCGGTTCTTTTCTCCTGGCCCACCGATGCCGAACCAATTGGTCTGATATTCAGAATTGCGCACAAACGTTGCCGTCAATGGCCGAAGGAGCGGATCCGATTGAAAAGTCTTCGATTCAACCTCTTTTGCGATTTCAGGTGTCAGAGTCGCACTGGAGCGAATATCCATCCGAATCTGCCCCGTGCGGTGGAACCAGACTGACCTGCTGGCTGAATCAAAAATGCAGGACACCTTTGTCGGTAATTCGAATTCTTCACCCGATTCGTGTTTCAGTTTCTCCGAACCGGAAGCGGTAAACGAACCATTGTGGATCTGTCCACGAGATTCTATCACTTTTCTCAGAATCTCCTCCGACTCGTCCCCATGACACACTGACTGGATGGCAATCGCTGCCAGGAGCGAAAGCATTTGCCCCCAGGTAAAACTTCCCCCTGCTATCCAATGTCTCAATCGCATCTCCGGCATCTCCGTTGACCGTTACAGACAAACGTTTCCAATCGTATCTTTGTTCACGCAGGTTCAGATAACAACAGGCATTCAGCAGCAAATGAAGCAGGCAGTCTTGATGAATTGCAATTCCGCCCTGGGCTTAGTGGATGAGAACTGGGCGGACAGACGAAGGTTGGCAGAAAAATTATTGGGCAGAAAAATTGGGGATGAATAGCGGTCTTGCCTCACACTGTCGGAGTTCTGCCATGGGAACTCACGGGATATCCGGTATTCGTTTGCGATTCATTTTTCTGCCCTGAAATTTTTCTGCCAACTATCAAAGTGCGCCTGCTTGCCGGCTCCCCGCAGAAGAAATTCCTGTGATTCATCTGTGTTCTCTGTGTTATCTGTGGTTAAAAATGAACTACGGAGATCGCGGATGAATCACGCGATTGCTTTGCCTGGGCACATCATTCGCTGTCTGATCGGGCTGACGGAGGTTGGCAGAAAAATTATTGGGCAGAAAAATTGGAACGGAAGATCGGTCTGGCATCACACTGTGGGAGTTCCGCCATGGGAACTCACGGGACATCCGGTATTCGTTTGCGATTCATTTTTCTGCCCTAAAATTTTTCTGCCAACTATCAAAGTGCGCCTTCATCCCGGCGTCACTCATAAGAAATCCGTGCGTTTCATCTGTGTTCTCTGTGTTCTCTGTGGTTAAAAATGAACTACGGAGATCGCGGATAAATCACACGATGGCTCTGTCGTTTTACCTGTGCCCGCATCATTCGCTGTTTGGATCAGGACTGCGATTCCGTCAGCCCGCAGGCCTGCAGAAGTGTGGTCTGCACGTTCAGGTCATGTTCATACGGAAAATCCGTGGTCTTTTCACCACGGATAATCCGAACCATATCGGCTGCGTCGTCCACATAACGAACATATTTCGGAAAGGTGATCTCCTGATAGCCCTTTCGGTATGACCCGCGGGCCTCCGACAGAGTGAATCGGGCCGAAGGATTGTCCAGGGGCTGAATGTGGAAAGTTCCCTCAGTGCCGCACACGGTAAAATGTCGTCGATCGCCGCCGTCCACTTCCACTGCACTCGATTTGACCGTCGCTGTGGCTTTGGGATACTCGAACACCGCCAGCATGTTGTCCTTCAGCGAGTCGTCGATGGCTCCGGAATGTCGTGCGAATGACGAAACTCGGTCAGGTTTTCCCAGGACACCGACGACCAGGTCGATAATGTGGCAGCCCAGTTCAAACATGATTCCGCCTGGATATTCTGCAAGATCTCGTCGGCTCGCAGGGTCCACAACTTTGCTCATCACAGTGTGGACCTCAAAGACTTCACCCAGCCAGCCTTTCTTCAGAAAGTCGCGCAACATGACAATACCCGGGTTGTATCGATACATATATCCCATCTGAACCAGGAGTTTCTGACTGGCCGCGGCGTCCAGAATTTTACGGAACTGAGGCAGCGATTCGCCAGCCGGCTTATCGATATGAACGTGCTTGCCAGCCGCGACACACGCTTCCGCATTGTCCAGCAGCTCGCGAACCTGAGTTTCCACCAGCACTGCCTGAAGGCCCGGCACATTCAGCAGTTGTTCCCGAGTCATCCACGGAAGTCCCTGGTACAAAGGCTGTGACTCCGCCCGTTGCCGGAGTTTTGCATCGGGTTCGACGACTCCCACGACCTCGTAGTCATCGGATGCCCGATAAACCGACAGCTTGCTGGCATGAGCATGAGCGACGCCGATTTGTCCAATTCGGATTTTATTCCCGGTGGAACGTACCACGGCGGAGCCTTCAACAGCAGAAGACGAAGAACTGCCTGATGATGTCGTCGCTGCAGCATCAGCCCGTGTGAGGCTGTTCAACACTGGCAGGGCAAGAGCCCCGCTAACCATTTGCAGGGCTTTCCGGCGGTTTGACATCAGCATCTGACGGCTCCTGAAGTAAGGGATGAATAGGCGTCAGAAAGTATACCCACGACAACGTAACTCCGCATCCACCGCCCTATCCGGATTCGGCATTTCATCGAGCCGAGGTTTTTTATAACCTCCTCTCCCAGCAAAGCTGGGGGAGGTCGATCGAGCGATAGCAAGATCGGGAGGGGGCTGGTGAACAGCGGGTTGCGGGTGTTATTGGTACGGCGTAGAGTGCCACCCGCGGCGTGGCCCTCCCCCGGCCTTCGGCCGACCCCTCCCACTTCGCTTCGCTGCGCGGGAGGGGAGGTTTTTTTTAACCTCCTCTCCCAGCAAAGCTGGGGGAGGTCGATCGAGCGATAGCAAGATCGGGAGGGGGCTGGTGAACGGCGGGTTGCGGGTGTTTTTGGTACGGCGTAGAGTGCCACCCGCGGCGTGGCCCTCCCCCGGCCTTCGGCCGACCCCTCCCACTGCGCTTCGCTGCGCGGGAGGGGAGGTTTCTTTTAACCTCCTCTCCCAGCGAAGCTGGGGGAGGTCGATCGAGCGATAGCAAGATCGGGAGGGGGCTGGTGAACTGCGTGACGCGGGTGTTATTGGTACGGCGTTGAGTGCAACCCGCGGCGTGGCCCTCCCCCGGCCTGACGGCCGACCCCTCCCACTTCGCTGCGCTGCGCGGGAGGGGAGCGTTTTAGTAATTTCACCCCCAATCGCAGTCTGTCCTGCCCGGCAAGTTTGCCACACAGCAACATTATCCCGCCCAACCGTATGTCTAAATCTTTAGAAGATCGCTTGCCGCGTGCGTGGAGTGTCGATAGCATTCGATCATCGAATTCATTAGATGATTCAGGGGGTGCCGGAAATGGCTCGGTCGCAAACGGAACAGCCCACGGAACTGGAGCTGGAAATTCTTCGAGTCCTGTGGGACAGGTCGCCGCTGCTGGTGCGTGATGTCAGAGCCGCACTTGAGGAATCCGGGCGGCCGCTGGCTCACAGTACCGTCATTACGATGTTGAATATCATGCATCGCAAAGGCTTGCTGAAGCGACGGCGAGACGGCAAGTCGTTCTGGTTCTGGCCAGCGGCTCCCAGAGAAGCGACGACAGGGAAAATGGTTGGCAGCCTGCTGTCTCGACTGTTCGATGGTTCGCCAGCTGCCATGGTGCTGAACCTGCTGCAGACTGCCGACGTGGATTCGGAAGAGCTTGCTGAAATTCGCAAACTGGTGGCCAGAAAATCGAAGGAGAGTCAGGAATGAACCAGATGACGCTGTTCGCCGATCGGCTTTGCATGGCTCTCCTGCATTCGCTCTGGCAGGCGACCGCGATACTCCTGCTGGTTTCCGTGGTGGTGCGATTCTCCCGGTGCAGTGCGAAGACCGGATACGCTTTGTGGATGTCCGGACTGGTGACGGCCGTCTTTTGTATGCCTGTGACCTGTTTCACCGTTTCGTCGGGGATCATTGAACAGCAGCAGACGTCTGTTCCTGATGCTGCAGCGATGACTGCACATTCGACAGCAACGCATAAAAACGCTGGCCCGATGATCACATCACCAGCAACACCACAAGCCGGAGTTACTGGCGCTGAGACAGTCGATCCTGAACGGGCACTAACAACTCCTGAAACAGACCGATCCGATCAGATTGCTTCCGTTGCTCAGGTCACGGACCAGCCAGCTGAGGCAGTTTCCTCGAACCGGCCGTTCATTGCTGCGGCGCCATGGATTGTTGCCGTTTATTCGACTGGCGTTGTGCTGATGCTGCTGCGGGTATGCCTCGCTGCAGCGAACGCAGGTCGTCTGGTGAAAATCGCGACGATTCAAAAGGACGACCGGCTGGATCAGATGGTGCAGTCGATTGCTCACCAGTGGAACATGCGAATCACGCCGGTTGTGGCGGTGACGCAGCAGGTCATTGTCCCACACGTTGTCGGCCTGCTTCGACCGGTTATTCTTCTGCCTGCATCAGCGATGACGGGGCTCACCGCAGACGAACTGTCGCTGGTTCTTGCTCACGAGATCGCTCATTTGCGGCGACTTGACCTGTGGGCCGTGATGGTGCAGAGATTTGCCGAAGCTGTGCTTTTCTTCAATCCGGCCATCTGGCTTCTCAGTCGTCGTGTCAGCGAGTTCCGGGAATTCTGTTGCGACGATCTGGTCTGTCAGAGTGCCGCAAATTCGCCGAAGAATGTTCGTGTTCGATATGCCGAAGCATTGCTGCACGTCGTATCACTTTCAGCAGAATGTCGCCAGGAAACCCCAGGCCTGACGGCACTCGCGTCCAGTGGTCGAGGTCCGTCGGAACTGCGTCGTCGGATTGCTCGAATGCTTAACGAACCGGTCTCGGAACCGTTACCTGGCGGACGAAGCCTGCTGGTTTTCCTGGGTGCGTGCCTGCTGTGGCTGACATTGCCCGCACTTCTGCCGCCAGACTTAACAAACGGAGCGAAGGGTTCAGCGACACTGGCCTCTGATCAGCCTGCTGAAAAAGTGCCTCAGCGTGAATTCCGGCTTCAGGTCAGCGGACCTGAGGGGAAACCGATTGCCAGTGTGCCTTGTGAGATCCGCGGCATTCCAGAAATCCCGGCGACGGATGTGCTTGTTGGTCGTCATGACAAAGACGGTCGCTATGGGACCGAACTCGTCACCAATGAAAACGGCCAGTTGCATTTTCGGCGGCCGGCAAACGCTGTGTACCTGAACGTCTTTGTGGAAATATCTGGTTATGGACCTTATCTCGCCGAGTGGCGGGCGGCCGATGGATCGGACGGAATTCCGGATTCGTTCACGATCGAACTGGAATCCGCATGGACAGTCACTGGGCAGGTTGTGGATGAATCAGGCAGTCCTGTCGCCGGTGCAAATGTGTCCCCATCTGTTCAGTTTCGAAAGCGACCGGGTGACGAACGCAGGATGGGAGTCGGAACAGACCTGACAACGGATGCTGGCGGTTTCTGGCGCTACGAGATGGTGCCGAGTTCCAAAGATTATGTCCACGTGAGTGTCGACTATCCGGACTTCGCCCCGAGTCGCCTGAGTCTCAGGCGAACAGAGTATGAGGCAAAGCCTGGCGTTGCTCCAAAGACAATCGTGCTGGCAAAAGGACTTTCTGTCACAGGCACGGTCAGTGACGAAGACGGCAAGCCTGTTGAAGATGCTGTGGTTCGCACAAAGTACGCGAATGAGATTCGCGAAGCGAGAACGGACAGCGACGGCAGGTATATACTGACCGGATGTGAACCCAAACTCAGTCGCATCGTCTGTTCCGCCCCCGGTAAGGCTCGGGAACTGCAGGAAGTTTTGATCGACCCGGCGATGGCTTCGGTGAATTTTACGATGATACCAGGGCGACATGTTCGCATTCGCGTTCTGGACGAGAACGGCAAAGGCGTGGCTCGAAGCCGTATCTACTTCCAACGCTGGCGCGGTCATATTGACTATTTTGAATTCAACGGCGTGAATCAGTACACCGACGATCAGGGTGTCTGGGAATGGAACGAAGCACCGGTCGATGAATTCGAAGCCGATATCTGCCGTGCTGATGGCATGCAGTTGCAGTCACAGCCCATCAGGGCTCGCGACGAAGAATACGTTTTTCGTCCGCCGAGGCTGCTGGTTGTGGCCGGGCGGGTCACGGACAAGGCGACGGGCGAGCTCATCCGGAATTTTCGCTGTGTTCCGGGCGGAAGAGATGAACCCGGACAGCGCCTCGGAGAGAACTGGCATTTGAGAGAGGCATACACGTCGAGCGACGGAAGCTACAGGATAACACGAGACTCAGACGCTCCATCTCACATGGTTCGTATCGAAGCTGATGGTTACAAGGTGGCTGTTTCGAGAGACATTCGGAGTGATGAAGGCGATGTGGAAATCAACTTCGAACTGACGCGAGCATCGGACGTTACCATCAATGTCAGGACCCCTGATGGTGAACCCGCATCAGAAGCCGAAGTGGCCATCGGATTGGCCGATGAGCAGATTATGACCAGAAATGGCGAGTTCACAGCGCAGACCTACGCAACTCGTCTGAAGACAGATAAAGCGGGCGTACTCAGGACGCCTTTTCGCGACCAGCCGTTCGAAATCTATGTGCTCCATCCGACAGGATTCGCTCAGGTAAAATCTTCAGATGGTTCGCCTCCGGAACAACTGACGCTCACAGCCTGGGCATCAGTTCGAGGAACGATCTTTTCCGCAAACAAACCGGCGGCCAGCGTGCCGGTCTCCTTATACACTGACGGAGGTTTCCAGAGTGAACTTTGTCATGTGAGCGGCGGCAGTCAGACACAGGCAGAAGAAAACGGTGTGTTTGTGATGCCCCGAGTGTTCCCGGGTGCTGGCCGAATCGGTCGGGACATCGTCTACATGCACGACGACGGTGCTACAGAAGTGACTTCTTCCAAACAAGTTCCAGTCACGGTGGTGGGAGGGGAAACGACAACGATAGAAATCGGTCGCGGAGGTCGCCCGGTTGTCGGAAAGCTCGTGCTGCCTCAGGATTTTCAAAAGCCGATCATCTGGCGAAAACTGCGATTGCAGCTTGAGACTGATCTGCCGCGGCCAATCCCATTGGGTCTGGACCAGAATGATCCGCAGGCCATCGCAAAGTGGCAACAGTCGAAGGAAGCTCGTGACTACGAAGCAGCCATTCACGCATGGGGGGCTGAACTGGACGGACTTCCAATCTTCCATGCGTCCGTTGACCGAGACGGCACTTTCCGCATCGACAGCGTCCCGCCCGGCAAATATCTCCTGAGTGAATGGTCTGCATTGGGGGACTGGAACCTGTCGCTGCCGCCGCGTTCCTTCGAGATTCCCGAGTTCGACGGAGACTATGAAGAAACGCCCCTTGATCTGGGAGAGATCGAACTGGCCTCGAAATAAACTCGGGAGGGTCTCCCATCAGCCGATCGGTGGCACAGTCCTAACTCAAACCGTGCTGCGGAAATGGCAAATGCATTGTTGACAATGTACAAGTCCTGGTCATTCATGTTCAGGCAGGTCAGATCAGGAGCAACCATTTCATGAAACGGACGTCCGAGGACGAATTACGGCGACTTCGTATCGCATGTGCTGAGGCAACGACACTCCTGACCAACGCGGTCGAAGGAATGCGTCGCATTCTGAAAGACCGGACCATCATCCGTGAAACTCCACGGGATGCAAAAGTGATGATGGACGCCGCTGTCAGGGCGATGAGCGGATCGCTTCGAAGGATTCGTTCAGGGGGTCCGGTCGCTGAAAAAGCTCCTCCCGCCGGAGCCGGTCCTACTCGACAGCAGGGGCAGTTCCTTGCCTACATCCGGCATTACATCTCTGGAAACTCAGCGGGTGTGGCGCCGAGCCATGCTGATCTTCAACGGTTTTTTAATCTCACGGCTCCGTCAGTTAACTCTATGTTGATTCGGCTTGAACAGAGGGGATTTATTCGCCGCGAACCCGGTCAAGCACGAGCCATTGAACTTGTCGTCGACCCGGACTGGATTCCATCACTCGAGCGACCGTTCAAGTATTGATTGCTGCGATCGACCTCGGCTACTTAAGATTCTCCTTCGAGAATTCTGCGAGTTCTTTGCCTGTCATTCGCAGGATGGCCGTTCCGCACGTGATACTCGCATTGATCGTGCTGTCGGAGCAACGTAGCTGGGCATTCAGCGAATCATCGTCGTCGGCGATTGAGTTCCGGATCAGGCGGAGCACCTGATGAAGCGTGGCGACCGTTGGGTTTGACGTCGAAGCAGCAGTCTCGGGCACATTCAGAAAGCTGCCGATCACCGATCCGAGATGAGCATTCAACTGAAAGGCAACAGGCGACGGCTGCGCTGCTCCGAGCGTTTCGATGTGAGTGGCCAGTACTTCAAGAGCATCATATCCGGATGCGAACCAGATCTTTTCAGCATCGCACCCGATGAAGAACTGACCGTCCGTTTGCACGATCGTCTGAAGGCTGGTTAACAGTTCTCCATCAATCTTTACGCGATGAATATCGACGTTTCCTGCTCTCCTCGACTTGTACTCGACTTGATTTCCAGATGAAATCTGCGGCAGCAATGTCAGGAGCTCTGTCACGGAGCGTGTGTCCGGAATGACAACAGATCCCACGCATTGATGCCGAGCGTCAATGACACGGCCGTCGAAGAAAGCATTGATGCGACCCGATTGGATGAGTTCGCGAATAAGCTGCCGGAGTATCTCCGTGACTTTGTTCGTGGCAACTTTACCCGATTCGTTTTGTTCGTTCAGGCTCAGCAGATTCGTCCGAAGCTCACTCATGAAAAGGCCGTTAAGTGCCTGCAGTTTATCTTTTCGAAGTTCCGAAATCGGAAGATTGATGCGTAGTGAGAATGCCGAAGACTCGGGCTGAGCCACTGACGCATAAGCGTCGTTATTCGAGGCAAGTTGTAACAGCGATGTCGCCAAAGCCGTCTCGGGGATCGCAGACGCCGAGAAGATTGCAGACGCTGACGGGCGTGGAACTCCTGAACGGTCGATCGCGATACGAGCCGACATCGATGACCCTTCAGCGGACAGCAGTTGATACTCCTCGAGCCACGTCGTCAACAGCCATTCACGAATGTTTGGCGGAAGGAAACTACTCTTCTCAGCGGCCATTGCTTTGATCGTCTGGTCTCGATAGCTCTGAAAGGCTCGACGACGATACTCCTGCGCTTCGGCCGACTGATCCGCATTGGTCATCGTGACAGCAAACGAACAATCTGCGGGAGCTGCCACGGGTGCGGCAACAAGTACTTGTTGTCGCAAAGCCTCCATATTCTCGATGCGAAATGTAAGTGCAAGGCAGGCAAGCCTGTCTGATGCGTCGACCCGGATCCAGCCGTGTGCGTTAACGCTCGTCGTACTGCTCAGTCGATACAGATCAGAGTTCCCGGATTTCTCATCCATCCGCTCGAACAAGTATCCGAACGAGTCAAGGTTCTTTCGAAGCTCCAGAAACGCGTTTTCTGTCGCGGGAAGAGGCAGCCAATATAAAGTTGTGCCTTCACCCATCGATGGCAGGTGGTGGACCTCAATGGGGCGGGTCTCGTCGACGCCCGCAAAAATAAGATCCACATAATTCCTGACATTTGCCCATTGTTCCTGCTCCGATGCAGAGGTCAGGTCGATCAGTGTTCTGAGATCCGCTTTCAGATGTTCAAGTCCGGGGGTCGTTGTGACGAGTCGGCTTGATGCTTTCAAATGGGAACGCTGTTGCATCACATTGGCGCCTGGTACCTTCTGCTCTTCTTTGGTTTCCTGACCGAGGTAGTGGTCCGGTTCAAAGCGAGCACCATTTTCCTGCAGAGTGTCGAGTCGAGTCTGGAATTCCTTCGGATCAAAATTTGCCTCAGCGTCCACCTGCTGCGGCACCGCTTCCTTCGCTCTTACTGCCTCCGACTCCTTTGCAGCTTTCATGGCTTCGTCGATTCGAAGTTTTTCCAGTGCTTCAGCATCAGCCACCGTCGCAGACTCTCGCCTGAAGAAAATCAGCGCGGATAAAATCACACCGACCATGAGCAGCCCCGCGACTCCTCCGATGGTGACGAGCACAATCCTGCTGAACGATTCGCGGCGGCTCATCGCGGCGAACGTCACTGCGAGAAACAGAGCGACGCCGGAGAAGATCAGAGCATGCTCATCCCGACCAACTGCCGCTATGGGCCAGGGCAGAAGGAAGGCGGCGATAACCAGTCCGAAAGCGACCAGAGACAATATGCGTTTATCACTCATGATTGCATTCCATCGAAAACGCCAGGAAGGTCGTGACACAACAATCGGAAGCGAGTTCTTCAGCGGATTGCTGACATGGGCGAGGCATGCTTCCAAAAGCTCAGCCACTTCACTGGCTGAGCCGTACCGATCTTCGGCCTGCTTTGACATCAGTTTCTGCACGATCGAGCACAACCATTCCGGGATTTCCGGACTAAACTCGCGAATCGAAGGAGGCTCTTCGTCAGTGATGAGTCTCAGGATTGCGTAGCTGTTGTCGGCACGAAAGGGAGGATGTCCGGTACAGAGGAAGTACAGCACGCAACCGAGACTGAAGAGATCCGATCGAGCATCCACGCTGCCGCCGCGAGCCTGTTCAGGCGACATATATTGTGGAGTGCCGGCGATGATTCCTGTGCGAGTAATACTGGCATCGTCGACAGCTCGAGCCAGGCCAAAGTCCGTCAGCATGGCTCGTTCGACCGAACCATCCAGCAGAATGTTCGAAGGCTTTACATCACGATGGACCAGCCCCTGTGCATGAGCCGCCGCAAGGCCTCGAGCGGTTTGCATGCCGAGGCGAAGGACCTCCTTCACATTCAGCGGTCCATCAGTCCGCACCCGCTTCTGAAGCGTTGTGCCGCGAGAATACTGGGTCACGAGGTACGGGACGCCCTGCCATTCAGAGACGGCGTAAATCGGCAACACGTAATCATCGACCACCGCCGCGGCCGCCTGGCCTTCACGAGCAAATCGTTTGCGAGCTGCCCCGGACGCAGCTAAATGCGGCAAAAGCATCTTGATCGCTGCAAATCGGTTCAGCCGCGGATCAAACGCCTTGAATACGACCCCCATTCCGCCTCGACCAATAATGCCGATAATTTCGTATTCAGCAATGCGGCCAATCTTGTCCGGATCATCCGTAGGGCCAAGCAGCGACAGGACATCGACAGCAGCGTGTCCGAAATCGTCGGACTCCGGTTCATGCGACGATGATCGAAGCGAACTGCGAGCCTGTTGCCACCAGTCGGCGGACTGAATTCTCTGCTCTACTTTCGCTCGACAGGATTCACACGCGGACAGATGTTCTTCCACCGCGACTTCCGTCTGCGGGTTCAGCATCCCGTCCACGAGCTGCTGCAGCTGTTGCGGGTCGGGACATGTTTGGAGCTTCACGTTTCAACTCCCCAGATCTGACTTTCACTCTGCACAAATTCTCGCAGCCGTTTCATAACCCGACACCGGGCGATATACACCGCTCCCGCAGTTTTTCCGCATGTTGCCGCAACTGCATCAACTGACTGACCTTCCACTTCTGTCTCCCAGAACATCCGCCATGTGGTGTCTGTGAACTCGCATTTCACGATCTGACTGGCTCGATAAAACAGCTGGCGATGGGTCTCCATGACCAGTTCGGCTGAGCTGTCGCCCACGTCAGCACGAATATCTTTCAGCAGCAGCTCTGTCTCGCTCAGCCCCGTCCCCTGATCGTTTGGCCGACGAGTTACCGCGTTCAGAATGGCATTGCGAGCGATCCGCCCCAGCCAGGCCCGGAACGGATGATCGGGATGCGGTTCCCACCGCGAGATGGCCTGCGAGACCGCGAACAGCACCTTCTGACAAACATCCTGAGCATCCGCATCCTGCAAATTCCGCCGTCTGGCCATTCGCAGAATCACGGGCCGATATACTTGCAGAAAATCGGCCCATGCCTCACCGTTCGCAGGATCCTTCACCCGCACAATCAGGCTTTCACTGGTTTCCGGCATTTGCGACATTTGGTTTCCTCAACTGTTTCACACGGAGGAATACCAGTTCTTTCACCATTTCGGAACTTTTCCGGAGAAACTGCCGAACGAAACAGACCACCTGAGGCGAAGACACTGGGCGATTCGGCCGCAGGGCTGAATATCATGTATCGCAGGGGCTTCCTGAAGCGACGGCGAGACGGCAAGTTGCTCTGGTTCTGGCCAGCGTGTCCGAGGGAAGCGACGACAGGGAAAATGATTGGCAGCATGCTGTCTCGACTGTTCAATGGTTCGCCACCTGCAATGGTGCTGCACCTGTCGTTGCCCCCTGCGTTCCTTCGAGATTCCCGAGTTCGGCGGACAATACGAATAAACGCCCCCTGATCTGGGAGAGATCGTTTGCGGTTGGGTCTCTGGCTTCGTCATTCGTCATCGACGGGGTGTCCCGTCTTTTCCTCACTGCTTGCCTGAAACGCAACCACGAACGTCGCGGCTCACGCAGGTTTTGTTAGCGGTTCCCGCACGCTGGACTTCTCTGGGAACGCGGCGTCTGAGCAATCAACTCGTCACCGTCGATCGTTCTGTTGGATTTAAACAGGAGGTCACTGAGGAAGCGGAGGAATCACCGGGACTACGCTGAGTGATTGTTCATCTCCGTTTCCTCTGTTTCCTCCTGTTCAATTCCGAGTTCCCATTCATGGTCTCAGCCGTTGAGGAGGGCTGACCAACGCGTTTTGCATTCGGTCAAAATGCAGTCTGTAGTGCTCGACTTAACGCTGCTGGACTTCTCTGGGAACGCGGCGTCTGAGCAATCAACTCGTCACCGATAATCGTTCTGTTGGATTCAAAAAGAGAGGTCACTGAGGAAACGGAGGAATCATCGGGACTACGCTGAGTGATTGTTCATCTCCGTTTCCTCTGTTTCCTCCTGTTCAATTCCGAGTTACTGTTCATGGTGTCAGGCGTGCAGGAGCGATGGAACGGGCTGATTGCTGAGCTTCGCTGCGGGTTCTCTAAGTAATCTCCGGTCGATCATCGCCAGTAGTCGCTGGCCCGAAGACTGGTTTGTTGAGGATGTCGCCAGAGCATGATTTTCAGATCCGGGAAGTCGTCGAATCGAGATAAATGAATACGCGAACAGTGTCATTCATGCAATGGTTCCCGAACAACAAAACCCCGGCTGTTTACCGGGTTCGTGATGTTTCATGGAGTGCAGCCTGTCGACGACGCACTTCTTCTGCAAAAGGCATGCAGACACGACGCAGAACCACTTGTGTGTCGGAGGTGTTGCCGTCAGAAATCTGCTCGATTTTCACTAAGCGCCATGACATCCAGATCACCGGAATCAGGTAGCTCAGCAGTCCCAGAATTCCCATTGCAATTCCGAGGGACGGACCAAGGTTTTTGCCTGTTATTCCGGGGTACTGAAATCCGATGATAACTCCGAACATACCAGCGAGTGGCACAAGCATCCAGGCAATGCTCGCAAACACATTGCGATTACGCCAGTGCCCTTCATGCTGATTGCAGATGGGACAGGATACGTGGAACGTTTGCATCGTTATCATGTAGACGAACAAACCAGGAAAACCGCCAAGAATGAAGCCTATCAGACTGACCGCTTCTGCCCATTTCGGCTGATGTTCAATCGTGTGGGAGACGCGGTTCGAGGTCGGTACACCGCTGATCATACAGATGTCCGGAAGGATACCCTGCTCAAGTTGTTCACGTGTAACAACAACGGAGTCCGATCGAGGCACACTCGGTTGTCCCCGATCCTCAAAGATCGCTCGTCGAATACCAGACAGGCTCAGCATTCCAAGGGACAAAGCACAGAGAATGGGAATCGCATAAAGCCGGTCGAAGGTGTCGCCTCCGGTACGTGATGCAGCGGCGCCCACCAGAACTGAAATCGTTGTAAGAATTGAAAGAAGCAGTGATCCCCCATAGGCCCATCCACTGCTGCGAAGTCGTGTCGGCAGAGCAACCCAGAGGAATGCGATCAGCGCAAATGCCCCAAGACTTATCAGACGCAATACAAAGTCTGGTTCATCGGATCGGGAAGTGCCTCCAAAGACTGATGCAAGCAGACCGGCAATTCCCACGGCAGCAATTCCGGCAAACGTCGTGGTGGCTGATGTCGCGGCTTGCTCGACAGCAGAGTTTTCAGGCGATCGGCCGGTAAACAGTCTCCAGGCACCGGCAACCTGCTGGTCCAGAATTGTGGAAAGTCCGTAAGTGCCGGCAATCGATTCATGGCTCCGGCCGAACGCTGTGCCAGCAACAATCTGATCGACGGCTGATCGCAGCTCTCGAACCGACTGAAAACGTTCACCTGGTTCTCCGGCCATTGCTTTCAGGATCACTTCGTCGAATCGTACATCAACCGCGACCTTCCTCGATGGCGGCGCGAAGTGGCCAACGGGAATCGTGCCTGTCAGCATTTCATAGAACACAACGGCCAGCGAGTAAATGTCGGCTCGATGATCGACATCACGTGAACTCGCGAGCTGCTCCGGAGCCATATATCGCGGAGTGCCGATCACCTGATGAGTTCCTGTCAGGGTCCAGTCGACGGCCGACTGATCTGCCAGCCTGGCAAGTCCGAAGTCAGCGATTTTAACTCGCCCCTTTGCATCAAGCATGATGTTCTCGGGCTTGATGTCGCGATGGACGATGCCCTCTTCATGAGCAAACTGCAATGCATCACAGACCTGCTGTATGATTCTCAGTGTCAGTTCAGGTGACATCTTCCCGGATTGCATTAACTGTCGCAGATTCGCGCCATCGACGTATTCCATGATAAAGAAGAATAGAGTTCCGCCGGAAACAGATAAACCGGCACTGATTTCGGCCAGATTAACCTCTCCGAAATCGTGAACTGAGACGATGTTCGGATGATTCAGTCTCGCTAAAGTCTTCGCTTCACGCATAAAGCGTTCGGCAAATGCCGGATCGCTGGCAGTTTCCGGACGAATGATTTTCACGGCAACCATACGATCCAGCTTCGTCTGCCGCGCCTTGAAGACAGTGCCCATACCGCCCTGCCCGAGCAGTTCCAGAATCTCCATCTGCGGAAAACAGGGTGCGATGAATTCCGGGGTCAGCGGGATCTGACGACCTCCCTGCGGCGTGGTGAGTGCAAACGCTGCGCTGGCAAAACCGGCACGCTCAAGACCGCGTTTCAGCAGGCATTCCGGGCATTGCCCGGCCGGGGCCGCTGGAGGGATCGACTTGTGACACTCGGGGCAAACGGAGACTGACATGAGACCGATTTCCAGTAGTTTCAAACGGTTTTCAGCAGAACTACCAGAAGATTCCGGATTCACACAATGGTGTTACAAAGTTTTTGAGAAATTTCTCCGGGTTACCCCCGTCTCTCCGCCAGGCGAATCAAGCCTGCCCGGAAATCGCCTTTCGCAGGGCGGTCAGTTCTTCATCGACCTCCTGCTCGCTGGCGACTGTTCCGGCAACTTCCAGTCGAAGAAGGTGTCGAAATCGCTCGCGAAGTCGATGCACGGCCACTCGCAGCGCGCCTTCCGACATCTTCAGGTCCTGAGCCACTTCGGAATAAACCGCATCACCGGAACCACCGTTCAGAAACACGCGACAGCGATCGAACAGGTCGCCTTTGCCTTTCGTTACATACTCGTCGTTCAAAATATCGATGACGCGATGCAGCAACGTCATCGCCCACTGCCGCTCAAAGACTCGTTCGGCCGTCTGCTCATCCGACAACACCGCTGAACTCAGTGACTCCGCCATATCAAAGTCGAACGACAGAATCGTACTCGCGCCACCCCGCTTGATCGCGCGATCCTTCTCAAATTCCTTCGCCAGAAAGCGTTCGAACAGCGTCAAAAGGAATGTCCGGAACCGACCTCGCTTTGGATCGGCTGTCTCCAGAAAGGACTTCTCGATCAGACGAGAAAAGAATTCCTGCGTCCGATCGGCCGCGTCGTCACTCGAATACCCCTTTCGACGAGCAAACGAATACAACGGTAACCAGTAGGCAGAACACAACTCCGCCAGTGCCTGATCCGCATCGGGCGCGGAGCGATCGCCAGCCTCAAGCACAAGGCTCCAGTGAGTCGTTGCAAAGTAACGTTGGCGCGATGAATTCACTCCACAGGACTCGTCTGCAAAAGAACGACAATCAGCAGCTGTCGAATCGATCGGTGTCCACGATGATGCAGAATAGCATGCCACAGTAGCAAGAGCACGCTCATGCTGAACTTCTGCCCTCGAAAGCAGCAACCGGCTTGCGGTTGTTTCACGGAAATTCGCCTGGTGCAGAGGCGTCGTGAGGCCATGAGGCAAGCTCGTGGGCGACTGAATCGAAGCTGTCCACCGGTTCGCCCTGCGGGCCGCCTTACTGATCCGATGACATCAGCAATTCGAAAGTCAGGATGCTGATGAGCATCACGAACATACAGACCATCATTCGCTGAGTGATCGCTTCCGGATGGCGCCAGTATGTTTGCAGAGAGCCAAGTCGATGCCAGAGCAGGAACCCGCAACTGCCGCTGATCAGTCCAAACAGCAGCATGACCCACAGAGGAGTTCCGGTCGCCAGCATTTCACCTGCGTCACCGATGCCCTCGGCACTTCCCACCGCAATATAAGCGCCATTTGCAATGAGGCAGAAGCCTGCGAAAAACTGCAGGACAGGACGGATTTGTCCAATGCGCGGACAGACCAGCCAGATGCACAGCGGCAGGATCGAGCCGATCAGCGGACCTGCCCAGACAACTACGGAAGGAGACGGGTTGGGACGAACATCGGTTCGCGAGATTGCCAGAGGATGAAGGACCACTTTCTGAATCGAACCGCCCGTCAGCAGGGCGCCTGCCACATGCCCCAGTTCATGCAGGCACATCATTCCCAGCCAGCAGACCAGAATCAGTGACGTCGAAAACATCAGTTGCCGGACGCGATACAGGTGATCCTGCTGAATGCTCACGACGGATGTGTCCTTCTGACGGAGCGAAAATCGCGGACAGGTATTCGCTGTCACTTGTCGCTGTCACTCAGCAGGGAAACGGACCTTCTCAGACGCTTTCACTGACGGTTTCGAGTTTGCAGACGGCATCGAGCGGACGGCGCTGCCAGAGACCCCGATAAATGGGTGATCCCAGTTTTCGTTTCTTGCGTTCGAAGCTGGTCTGGTAATCCAGATCATGTTCAGGTGGCCGTTCAGCCGGTGGTTCAGCAATGGTGAACTGAGGATGAGGATCAACGAGTTCGCGGATCACATCAAAATATTCTGCCACATCAGTCCACGAATGCAGAAACCCGCCGGGCTGCAGGATACGGGCCAGCAGATCGACGAACGATTCCGTGAAGATTCGGCGTTTGTGATGGCGTTTCTTCCACCATGGGTCAGGAAAGTAGACGTGGGCTGCCTGAACGGAATGAGGTTCGATCATCGTCGACAGTACGATTTTTCCGTCACCTCCGATCACGCGGGCGTTTGCCAGATCTCGCTTCATCAGACGCGTGGCTGTGCGGCGTCCTTCGCGATAGTCAATTTCCAGTCCAAGAAAATTGGTATCCGGTCGAGTCACGGCCGCATTGAACAGGAACAGACCCCGGCCACAGCCAATATCCAGTTCCACTGGCTGATCGATGGGAAAGAACGTTGACCATTCCAGCCGGTCTCCCACATCTTCAATGGTCTGGAACCAGGGTTTGATTGGTTTAATGGGTGCCGTTTGCATGGCAATCAGCCTTCCTGTCGATTGACCGTGACACCCAGCATCTGACCTTCAAACATCAGTTCGCCGTTCACAAATCCCTGAAAGTTGAACTGAGCCAGTTTGCGGACCATGACTCGGGTCACTTTAGCAACCAGGTCAAGCCGACAGTTGGGGAAGATGGGTTTACGAAAGCGAACGGCATCCATTCCACCAAAGCCCAGGTAGTCGCCGCCGATCAGGTCGTATCGGCGAGCGTAGAATCCACCCAGCTGGGCCGCGCTTTCACACTGAACAACTCCCGGCATCAGTGGAAATCCGGGCATATGGCCGCGGCACCAGAATTCTTCTTCGGTCACATTCTTGTATCCCACGATCATATGCTGTGTCTGGTCCACATGGATAATGGCAGACAACTGTTCCATTTCGAATCGCTGAGGATTAAATCGGCGAATTTCATCCAGATCAAACAGCGGTTTGCTGAAGTCCAGCTGGCTTAGATCGCAGATGGGTTCGGATGCCATCTCAGGTGGTGCTCCCGGGGAATAACAAGGGCCAATGATTTCGTGTTGATTCGGTTCAGTCAGCGAGATGCTTTTTGATTCTCTGATCAGAATCACTGTTCAAACAATTTTTTCACGGGTCCTGAACTCTACCCGGACAATCCGATAATAGCTGCCATTTGGGACAAATCCGTCATCAACCGGTCAGGTCGAGTGGCGGGGTCTTTGAGAAGTTCGGCTGGAACCTCGATGCCGCATTTTTCGGCAACGAGCAGCGCCGTTTTCATCCCTGCCGCTTTCGCCGGGACCAGATCGGTCTTCAGACGACAACTGACGTGCAGAATCCCGGATGCCGGGATCCCAAGTGACCTCGCCTGCAGAACGGCATGCTCATACAAAGTCCTGGATGGCTTGCGAATTCCCAGCTGCGAAGATAACACCAGCGTTTCCGGACGAAACAACTCGTAAAGGGGCGGCAGTGTAGCCTGCTGAGCAAGCGCCCGCAACAACTGGACCAGCGTGAATGACTGACCATCCGCCAGCAGCCCCTGCAGAATTCCGGCGGCGGAAACATCTGTCATGGCCTGTACCGCCGATTTTCGAGCTTCGGTGGCCTGCAGGTTTGCATGAAAGAAATAGGCGACTTTTTCGCTGAACGCATGCAAATCGCCATAAAGTGCCTCGTCGAACTGATATTCCTTCTCAAAAAGTCGTTCGATAATGGCCTGCCAGACATCTGCCATGTTGACGTCTGTGAAATCGCCCTTTCGCTGAGTTCCCACCATGGAGAGCCGGTCAACAATATTCCTATACAGTCCAATCATTGACTGCCACGGGGGACCCGGTTTTCGATACATGTGCTTCCACATGTTGAATTCATGGATCGTTTTGTCCAGGGCAATCTGCAGCCGGGCTTCTTCCTCAGGAAACGTCAGAAATCGGCCCTCCGAGATTCTCAGAAGTGTGCCATAAACGTCCCAAAGCACCAGTTTGATGTCGGCAAGCGGTTTGATCGACGGGGATGCTTTAACCGGCACTGCGGCTGGCACTCTCGGCCAGATCAGCCTGCGTTCGTCCAGCGTGTCGGAGTATTCAGCCAGTGACAATGACATCGAAACACGATCGGCAGGATTTTCAGAGAATTGTGCCAGCTGAGAACCGTTTCTGCAGCTGTTCCGCGAATCCTAAATTGAATATCATGGAGAGGCAAAGGGATACAGTGCTAATCAGTGCATATTCAGGACCCGCGTGACTTCAGCCCGTGCGAGGTAGATCCGTAGTGATCAGCGTTTCCGAAAAACTGGCTGCGGAACGTCGCATACGCTTACACTCAGTGATCGTCGTTTCCATGTGCGTGCTCCTGCTGCTCTCCCTGCTTGATCCTCAGTTTCCAAAGGAGCAGCTGCTGCAGCACATTCCGACTGTGCCGTCTTTGGCGGTTATACTGCTGGGAGCTCGTCGCGGATGGTGGTCAACGACAGCCATCATCTGTCTGATGATTTTTGCGTTTGCCCATATTCTCGGCTCGCGGTTCATCTATACCTGTTTTCCCTACGAGGAAATCATCAAAAGTCTGACGGGCTGGTCTGTGAATGAAGCATTTGGCTGGCAGCGAAATCACTATGACAGGTTCGTCCATCTGCTTTTCGGCATGATTATGCCTCTGCCAGTGGCCGAACTCGTGGCTCGGCGCAATCAGATCGATCCGGTTGCCAATGTGACACTGTCCATCGGATTTGTGGGTGCCATCAGTGGAATTTATGAGGTTCTGGAATGGTTTGTTGCAATTGTGATGTCTCCTGAAATGGCGGAAAGCTACAACGGCCAGCAGGGTGATCTGTGGGATCCGCAAAAGGATATGGCTCTTGCATTTCTCGGCAGTCTGCTCGTTGCCGTGCCTGTCTGGCGCAGGCTGCATGGCCAGAGAGCTGTGGGCTAATCCGAACGAATTCTGAAATCAGAAACTTTCCATGAAATCGGCGACCTTCAGGTTTACCAAAGACCAGCATCTGAGATCTTCTTCAGACTTTCGTCGAGTCTACGATGCGGCTCACAGAGCGGGTGATGATCATTTGCTGATCTTTGCGCTTCCGAACAATGGCGCCACCACTCGAATTGGCTTCAGCGTATCGAAGAAACATGGGACTGCGGTCCGGCGAAATCGTCTGAAACGTCTGATGCGGGAAGCATTTCGACTGACGCAGCACCAGCTGCCTGCCGGGCTTGACCTGATTCTCATTCCGCGGCAGCGAGAGGACTCTGGGCTGTCAGATTATCAGCATTCAATAAAACGGCTTGCCGACAGACTTGCACGAAGATTCTGAAAAACACGCTCCGCCCTGCCCCCCTGCCCCCCTGCCCCGGTTTTGTCATGCTGACCGAGTACCTGTGAACCCCATGCCTGAACAAAACCCGAACGAGCAAATCACGGGCATTCGCTGGTATCAGGTTCCGGCCAGACTGGTGATTCTGCTGATTCGATGCTATCAGAGATTACTCAGTCCGCTGCTGGGAAAGCATTGCCGCTTTCATCCGACCTGCAGTCAGTACAGCATAGAGGCTGTGCGGAAGTATGGGGTGATTCGAGGCTGCTGGAAAGGATTCTGGCGAATCTGCCGCTGTCATCCCTGGAATAACGGTGGGTTTGATCCGCCCTGACAGCCGCCGTAAACTGCCAGCTGCAGCGACTGTAAGGCAGCAACTCGTGATCAGTGAGCGATTTTCATTCTGGAAGGGAATCTGACCTGCGTGTCTGTGAGTAATCCAAACGAACTGGCACTTCGTGTCAGTGAACTGCGTGAGCGGGCACAGCGTGCCGTGGAGCAGGTTGTGGTCGGTCTGAACGACGTGACCGATCAGCTGTTGATGGCTCTGCTGGCAGGCGGACATGTTCTTCTGGAAGGAGTTCCAGGGACCGCCAAAACGACTCTTTGCCGAACATTCTCCGCGGTGCTGGGTATTCATTATGAAAGAGTTCAGTTTACTCCGGATCTGCTTCCGTCAGACGTGACCGGCACACAGGTGCTTGATCGACAGTCAAGTGAATTCGTGCTTCGAAAAGGTCCGATTTTTTGTCAGCTTCTGCTGGCCGATGAACTGAACCGTGCTCCGGCCCGTACGCAATCGTCGCTTCTGGAAGCCATGCAGGAGCGGCAGGTGACGATTGAAGGCAAGACCCTGCCCCTGCCCGATCCCTTTATGGTTCTGGCAACTCAGAATCCCATTGAGCAGGAAGGCGTCTACCGACTGCCGGAAGCACAGCTGGATCGGTTCCTGTTTCGCGTTCAGGTCGGCTATCCTCAGCGGAACCAGGAAATTGAGATGCTGGAACTCCACAGCCGAAGAATTCCCACGCTTTCTCCAGTCACTTCTGCCGCAGAGATCAGCGGTCTGCAGCGACAGATTGATACGGTGTATGGAACAAGGGAACTGCAGGAGTACATTGTTGATCTGGTTCGAAAGAGTCGACAGCATCCGGACCTGGCTCTGGGAGCAAGTCCCCGGGCTGCAATTAACCTGATGAAGGCTGGCCGTGCTCATGCTCTTCTGAATGGCCGCGGCTATCTGACACATGAAGATATTCAGCTCGTCTGTCTGCCCGTCCTTGGACATCGTCTGATTCTGCAGCCCGAAGCGGAGATGGATGGACGCTCCGTTGCGGAAATTGTGCGGCAGCTGATCCAGTCGGTGCCCGTTCTTCTGGACGGCAAACGATGACGTGGCGGACCAGATGGCTGGCCCTGACTGCTCTGATCGGTCTCTTTCTCGGCCTTCTGCGCAGCCAGCCGTTGCTGTCCCAGTTGTCACTGTCGGTGTTACTGTGGCTGCTGATGGAACGCATCATCTTTGCGATCCGGGTAGAACGTGAGATCTCGCAGCTTCATGCTGAAAGAACAGTGAATGGCCGAACCGGATCAGGTGGATTTCTCTGGGCCGGCCGGTCTGTTGATGTTTCTCTGAAGGTGGTGAGTCGCGGTCGCAGCCCCGGTCCGATGACGATCCTGCGAGATATCATTCCGGAGAATCTTGAAGTCCTTTCAAATGGCAGTCGAATTGTGCTGGCGGAAACGGCGGCGGTGGTGAGATGGACGTACGAGGCACGGGTTCGCGCGGCTGGCAGTCTGACTCTGCCGGGTGTTCGAATTGTTATGCAGGATAAGCACGCGCTGTTCCGGGCCGACCGTTTTCTGCCTCTGCCCGCCACCTTCCAGGTGCTGCCGGCGTTCGCCGATGCGGGCGACGTGCAGCCCATCGTAAAGAGAATTAACACTCTGCCACAGCACGGCATTCATCGGCTGCAGCGTTCCGGAATGGGCTCGGAACTGCTGGAACTGCGAGAATACGTGCCTGGGGATCCCCCCAAATCGATTGCATGGAAAGTGTCGGCTCGGCGAGACAAACTCATGACTCGCCAGTACGAGTCGGAGGTGCCTGTCCGGGTTCAGCTGATGCTTGATGGCTCAATCGGAACGCGAATGGGAGGATTTGGACGACGATTGCTCGATCAGATGACATACGTTGCCGCCAGCGTTGCCCGCGTGGCCACACAGGCCGGCGATCCGGTGGGCGCTGTTCTGATGGATGAACGGGGCGTTGAGAAAATCCCGGCGGCGAACGGCGAACGCGGATTTTATCAGTTACTGAAAGCCATGGCACGCTTTAGTTCCAATCCCTCTCCTCCCCCGCTCAGGCTGACACCCGCGCTGATTCAGATGGCGCTGAGCATTGTCGATGAACGCTTTCCGGAACTGCTTGATTATCGTGTTAACTATCCGCCGTTTACAATTTTTCCCATTCTGCCCTGGAATCGCAGCCAGTTTCACGAACGCTGTCTGACAGCTTCGGTCCTTGCAACGATTTACAAACTGCCGGTCATCAAACAGATTCAGCTGATTCATGATGACAGCCTGCTGGCGGTGTACCTTCAGCACTTTGTCAGCCAGTCCGGTATCGCGTGGATGGATCCGATTGTGGAGGCTCGCGGCCGGTCCGGACACGATGCACTGCCTCGCCTGCAGATGCTGAGTGACGCGATTGCGAGTTCTGTCTCACACGCCCGGGACAATGAAGTCTTTGTAATTATGACTGATCTTGCAGACTGCGTGGCAAGTATCTCCCATTTTCTGCCAGCCGTGAAAATGGCGAGGGCCAGGCATCATCGAGTGGCAGTCGTGTGTCCTTCTCCTACGTTTCGACGACCTGTGCCTGTTTCCACAGAACCACAATCCGATCGCGCAGGTGATCTGCTGGCTGCCGCCGAACAGATCCGTGTTCGTGACCTGCTGGTTCGACTCAAGCAGGAACTGGGACGCCTTGGAGTTTCTGTCGTCGTTTCCGGCGAACAAAATGCGATCCGGCAGATTATGGCGCAAATGGACATCGCTCGCAGCGGACGAGCATCTTCAGGAGCCCGCCGATGACTGCAGTCGCTCAAACGGGCACAACACGGTCCTCGAAACAATTATCGCCACTGGCTGACACCGGAGACGGACAGTCCACGCTCGTGGCACTGATGGTCAGCTACCTGCTGATGTTTCTGTCCGCCGGGCTGCTGCTGACCCTGATGATGTTTAACGACACGCGACTTGCCCTGCCGCTGCAACTGATTTTTCTGGCGATTCTTCTGTTGTCTCTTCAGCGATGGACAGCCCCGCTGCTGCTGGCACTCATTCAGCTGGATTTGCTTCTCCGTGAGCCTCGCCGATACGCGCCGGGTGACGGGCTGTCAGCTCTGATTTTCGTATTACTGGTGCTTTCATTGCTGATGTTCTGCAGTCGATATCACTGTATCAGGCGGCTTGTCAGCCTGTCGTTTGTCGACTGGGTTCGTGCGTTGTTTTCGCGAGATACTGCCAGCTCTCCGCGTCCCCGTCAGTACATGGGAGAACGGCTGAGCCATATTTTGCCGCTGATTTTGTCTTTGGTGATTTTTGGTATTTCCATTCTGGCTCTTTGCGGTGCCGGCGCTCGAATATTGCTGGAGCTCATTCCTTCACGGCGTGATCCTGAGGACTGGCAGTTCATTGACGAGGCCGGAGATTTGATTCTGTGGCCCGGCCCGCTGTCGCTTGTCATACTTGCGGCCATCTTTGTGGTCGTTTCTGAACTGACCTGGCGGCAAATTTCACCATTGCAGGCCCGAATGTATGGACGAACTTTGTTTGCTAACCTGCTTTACACAGATCTGCGGATGATCGTACGGCGTCGCCTGCGCCTGCGGCGACAAAAGCAGCAGGCACAGCGAGCGACTCGGGCGGCGGCGGACAATTCTGTTTCGAATGAACAGGGAAAGCAATTCTGATGATGTTCTGGACAAGAGAAGTGGCGGGATGGGCTCTGGTGCTGTTTTCGCTCATCCTGATCCGCCTTGGGCTGAGTTACATCACGGCGCTGGAATCGCCCAAAATCGTCGAAGCGGGAGTGATCATGTTTGCGGCTATGGCTGTGCTGCGCGCAGGAATCCTGCTGATCCGCATTTCCACAGCTGCTCGCATCTGCCGCGGGGACCGCGAATCGGATCGCAGTTAGAGTTCCATAAGGCAGCGCCGTGGGAAAGTTTTTTCGATTCAGCGAAAGCTGAAACTCGTTCCGGCAGAACTACGATGCGCGAGATTGCTTCCCTGCGTCGCGTATGAGAAATCCGTGCGTTTTATCTGTGCTCTCTGTGCAATCTGTGGTTAATAATGAACCGCGGATGGCGCGGATGAATCACACGATCGCTCTGCCGGTTCGCCTGCGAGCACATCATTCGAAGTTGAACCGTTGCAGCGAATTTCACAGGGATCTTGAGCCATTGTTCTGCCGTTTGAGCAGACGGACGGAGATTGGCAGAAAAATTATTGGGCAGAAAAATTGGGGAGGAACGGACCAAGTACATGGCAGAGTTCCTGCCTGGGAACTCACGGGACATCGGGAATTCGTCTGCGATCCATTTTTCTGCCCTGAAATTTTTCTGCCAAATATTCAAGTGCGCCTGCGTCCCGACGTCCCACATGAAAAATTCCTGTGTTTCATCTGTGTTCTCTGTGCAATCTGTGGTTAAAAATGAACCGCGGATGACGCGGATATCGCGGATGAATCACACCATCGCTCTGTCGGTTTGCGTGCGAGCACATCATTCAAAGTTGAACTGTGACAGCGAATTTCACAGGGATCTCGAGCCACTGTTCTGCCGTTTGAGCGGGCTGACGGAAGTTGGCAGAAAAATTATTGGGCAGAAAAATTGGGAAGAAACGGAAGATCAAACTGGCGTCACATTGTCGGAATTCTTGCCTGATCACTCACCGCACATCTGATATGCCTCTGCGATTCATTTTTCTGCCCTGAAATTTTTCTGCCAAAAATTTTCTCTGAAACTCTGGTGTCAGCGGCGTAACGCCAATGAGGCGTGCCGTTTCGATGAATCGTGATCCGCTCCGAACTGCTTGTGATCAGGCGATCAATAACGCAGTATGTGCCTGTGTTTCAATTCCAAACGCCGGGGTCGTTCAATCTTACGCTGTCGTTCGACAACAGACACAGGAGTACGCAATGACGCAGTTTGACCGGATTACTTTCGATCCAGCCGTGATGGGTGGTAAGCCCTGCATTCGTGGTCAGCGTGTCACTGTGGGAACGGTACTCGGGCTCCTTGCAGCCGGGCGGTCGCATGATGAAATTCTCAGGGCTTATCCATATCTGGAGCCAAATGATATTGAACAATGTTTGGCCTATGCGGCGTGGCGCATGGAAGGCGCGATGTACCGTTGGCGACAATATGAGCGTCCAGATTCTAATCGAGCGGACCAAGCGTTATTCAGGTGCGTGGCCAGAACGTTTTGCCATCACACATGGCACCAATCGTTGTGGCGGCACTCAAACAACACGAAACGGATCTGGCCAGTGGTGCACTTGTGGTAATTGACGAATCGAAATTGCGAGTCAGAGTACTGCCAATTTAGACATCACGCAATCAGTCGCCCCCGAGCTTGCCTCGTGGGTTTACCTCGCCTCTGCGCCAGGGCTCATCGTACCACACATCTTTTGTGTGATAAAAAATGAGCGGCACTTCAGAACTCGGGGCCGAAGGTCCGGAAGGTGAAAGCCCAGGGCAACGCCCTGGGAACGTAGATCATCAACGACAAAAGCCCCAACGGGGCGGAATGGATGCGTGGTTCATTAGGCCCTTTCAGGGCATTCGTCATTGTTGTGTGCAATTCCTGGGGCGATGCCCCAGGCTTTCACACTGAGCCCCGTTGGGGCAGGTTGCAATGGTCCATTCATTGAA
>JALHMY010000072.1 GCA_022843805.1 Fuerstiella sp. | reverse complement strand
TCGTCATTGTTGTGTGCAATTCCTGGGGCGATGCCCCAGGCTTTCACACTGAGCCCCGTTGGGGCAGGTTGCAATGGTGCATTCATTGAAACGCATGAGACGTTAATGGCCTGTGGGATTGATCCTGGCGTTTGGAAGCTGGCCCCCATGCAATGGCCAAACCAACATCCAATCCCTCCTCTGTCCGCCTCACGACACGTCTGTGTTATTCTCGTGCACCGATTTCACAAGTTACGCTGAACCAATACAGGTCCGGATGATGACTGTTTCACAATGCAACCCGGACCTCATCTCCTGCATGACACTGCAGAGCCCCGCCAAGATTAACGTGTTCCTCGAAATACTGGGGAAGCGTCCCGACGGATTTCACGAGCTCGAAACCGTTATGCTTCGAACGGCGTTCTCTGACCAGCTGCATTTTCAGGTTCTGCCCCGGCCGGAAATTCGACTGAGCCTCGCCGCTGGTTCCGTGCCAGCTTCCGCCAGCGGTTTTCCTCTCGATGACACAAATCTCATCATACGGGCAGCAAAGTCTCTTCAGGAGCGGACAGGCAGTTGTTTTGGTGCCGAAATCTGCGTCCAGAAGAGAATTCCCGCGGCTGCGGGACTTGCCGGTGGATCCAGTAACGCGGCCACCACACTGCTGGCACTCAATCAGCTCTGGAAAACTCAGCTTCCGCCAGCAGATCTGCATTCAATCGCCGCGGTCCATGGCAGCGATATCAATTTTCTGCTCAGCGGTGCTCGCGCGGCCGTTTGTCGCGGGCGAGGAGAAATTATCGAACCCATTTCGGTCGCCAGTCGGCTGTATTTTGTGGCGGTGCGTCCTCATCGGGGAAACAGCACAGGCGAGGTGTTTCGACGAACGGTGTTCTGCAATCAGCCACGTTCTTCGGCCAGCGTTGTTGCCTGCCTGAAGAGCCACTCTCCAAAAGCACTTTCGCAGCATTGCTTCAATCGTTTGACGGAAGCCGCCTGCGAGTCGAATCCTGAGATGTCGGAACTACTTTCGTGGATCCCCGGAAGACTCGGACGCCCCGCATTTATGTCGGGCAGTGGATCAACGTGTTTTGTCATTGCCGAAAACCATCGGGATGCCTGCCGACAACGAGCTATTCTGGAAAGCTGCACACGTTTTCCCGTGTGGGTTCTGGAGTGCTGAGACAGGATTGATCCGGCCTGATCGTATGTTCGGAAATGTTCACGGCATCGGGATGCCGGCCGGTGGTAAAAAATGCCACCACGCGAGTGCCACGGGGCCGGCAAACAGTGGACTGTCCAGCAAATCCAGCAATCCTCCAAATCCGGGCATCAGTGCGGCCGCATCCTTTTTCTGCACATCACGTTTGATCAGTGATTCACACAGATCACCTGTCAAACCCACAATTCCCAGACAAAGGCAATAGCTCAGAACAACGGGAAGTGTGGCCGCGACCGGGCGAGCGTCAAACAGGGCACCGCCAAACTGCAGCCACAACCAGCCGCCCAGCATGCTGCCAAATAACGCACCAACAAACCCCATCCAGGTTTTACCGGGGCTGAGTTTCGGGGCCATCTTTCGTTTTCCCCAGAGTCTTCCAAATGCGTACGCTCCGATGTCTCCGCATTTCACACTGATGATCATGGATCCAATGGCAAACCAGGCCAGCCGAGTATCCGGGAACCAGCGAAACTGAGCAGTCACAGCCAGCAACCCACCAGCATAAAACACAGTCAGCAGATTACATCCGAGCGATTCCATCGACCGCCCCGGTTCTTCGTAAACGATCGCTTCGCGAACCAGCAGCAACAGAAATGAAAGCGTGATTCCCGAACAGATCCAGCCAAGAGAAATGAGCAGTCCGTTCAGGTTATTGCTGCCTGACAGACTGTTGCCTGACAAATCGCTGCCTGACAAAAGGGCATGTCCCCAGCCGGCAAGAATCGTCAGCAGACTGCACAGCAGCGTCAGTGAAAACGAAGGCCACATGTTTCTCGTTCTCAGCAGGCCTGTCAGCTCATAACAGTTTCTGCCGGCTGCCAGAAGGCAAAAGCATAACAGAATCAGAGCCTTCGGACCTGACGATGCGTCCAGCCAGAACAGGCCGATCAGCGATGGAACCAGAATACAGGAAATCAGAATTCGCCAGCCCAGCATCCTTTTCAACCTTCAAAATTCTTCATGACCTGTTCAGATAACAGACAGGGATCCGACGAGATCTGAAAGAAGCCAGCTCAGACAATACTGGTCAGATCTTCTGACGCATCAATTTCAGACGAAGCCGTTTCTGACAGTCCGCCGAATCTTCGATCCCTTGACGCATAGCTGCTCAGAGCCTGATGCAGATCAGGCTCTCGAAACTCGGGCCAGTGCTTCTGAGACACCCACAGTTCCGCATAGCTGATTTGCCACAGCAAAAAATTGCTGATTCGCATTTCACCAGCCGTTCGAATGACAAGATCCGGGTCGGGCATTCCAGCTGTCATCAGGTGGCTTGAAACAACGTTTTCGTCAATGGCTTCGGGATCAATCCGGCCGGCTCGAACTTCTTCTGCGATTGCCTGCACTGCCTCTGTGATTTCAAGCCGGGCACCATAGTTGACCGCCAGACACAGCGTCATCCCTGTGTTTGCTTCAGAAGCACTAACCGTCTTCTGAATCTCCGTCTGAATCAGAGGATCAAGATCCTGAATCTTCCCGATGACACGGAATCTCAGGCCCTGCCTCATGATCTCCCGCCGTTCTTCAATCACATATTGCTTGAGCAGGTGCATCAGCAGTGTGAGTTCTCGTTTCGGTCGCTTCCAGTTTTCACTGGAAAAGCAAAACAGAGTTAGCTGCTGAAGCCCCAGCCGCGAGCACTCCTCAACCATGCAGCGGACCGACCGAACACCTCGACGATGTCCTTCAATCCGTGGCAGGCCTCTCTGCTGAGCCCAGCGCCCGTTGCCGTCCATGATGACAGCGATATGCCGCGGCAGCGTTGCACGCAACAACGACCTTTCCTGCAAATCCGCATCCGTGTACTTGTTTGCCTTCGACAATGAAAATCACTCCGACTCTTCGTTCTTCTAAATTTGAGTAACTGCCGGACGCTCTGGCGAGTGCTGTCACCTGGATTGATGCAATAGCTTCGAATTTAATGCCTCGGTGAGCCGCACTGTGTTTTGCTGCAGTCGCTCATCCAGTGATGCGTCAGTGTCGGAGATTCCCTCGCAAAGATCGATGAATACAGGCGTCAGTCCTGCAGATTCAGCCAACTTTGCTGCCGAGTCGCTTCGGTCCATCCGGACAAAAAATAAACGGTTAGCAGACTTTTCCGCTCGCTCTCTAAGCTGCTGCCGATCAGCTTCTGACAGGTCTGAAGTGGCTTCCGGCCAGGGCAGTGGGTCCAGCTTCCACTTCAGTCGGCGAGTCAGATGCTGGTAGTACGGACCGTCCGACAAAATTGTCAGGTTTTCTTCGGAAGTTTGAGCCGCAAGGGCTTCAATCTGCGAGTCGGTCGCTTCCAGCCTGTGAATCAAAGGTACAGCACGCCGCAAAAATTCATCGGCATACTGCGGACGCAGTTTTGTGAACGCGAGGACGATCTGATTCAGCTGAGCCACCGCGAGTTCAGGGTCCAGCCATGTCTGCCTGACAACTCCCTCATGACTGTGTTCTCCATCAGGTCCGTGCTGATGAACGACTGCATCCGAAACACGAATCCGCTGATCTTCAAAAACGGAACAGGTATCAACAATCGCAGACTCCGGAACAGAAATTCGGTTCAGCCACGGTTCGAAGCCCGCCCCATGTATCAGGATCAGATCGGCAGACTGAAGCCTGCGAACCTCCTCCGCACCCGGCTTCCAGAATAAAGACCTTTCTCCGCTCGGAATCATGTTTTCGACTGCTGCCTGTTCACCGGCAACCAGCCGGGCCATCTCCAGCAGCGGTTGACTGGTGACACAAACACGAATCTGTGACCGATCTGTGGTTGCTGCCGCCGAGCTTTCGTCTGTTGAGTTGCTGGCGGACGAGTTACTGGCCGAACCACCGCATCCGGATAAAACCGCAATGGTCAGAGCAGGAATCAGTGAACGTAAAAGATGAAGATGAGTGGCTCCGGCTGTCCAGGAGCCACTCTGCCAACAGACGACATGACAGACCCTTGCGAGTCTCTTCAGCCCGCAACTGCTGCGTGTCTGATCAGCCATGATGCTTTGACAGCAATTCTGCGATCTGCACGGCATTCGTGGCAGCACCTTTTCTCAGGTTATCCGAAACGCACCAGAACGCCAGGCAATTGGGGTTGGAAAGGTCTTTACGAATTCTTCCAATGAAAACTTCATGGCGACCATCGCAATTGGATGGCATTGGGTACTGCGAGTTTGCCGGATCGTCGACGACCGCTATTCCGGGCGTCCGGCTGAACAGTTCACGTGCTTCCTCCACTGACACAGGTCGCTCTGTCTCCACATTGATGCTTTCACTGTGGCAGTTGCTGACAGGAATACGAATGCAGGTTGGGCAAACCTGGATGGATTCATCACCCAGAATTTTTCGCGTTTCGTAAACCATTTTCAGTTCTTCGCTGGTGTATCCATCCTGTTTAAAACCGCCAATCTGAGGAATAGCGTTAAAGGCGATGGGATATTTAAAGACCTGATACTGATAGTCTCGACCGTCCAGTGCTGCTCGAGTTCCTTCGATCAGATCGGCGGTTCCCTGCAATCCCGCGCCACTGGTTGCCTGGTAGGTGCTGACAATCACTCGCCTGACTCGAGCGGCATCATGCAGGGGCTTTAGCGCGAGTGCCATCTGAGTTGTTGAACAGTTGGGGCTGGCAATAATTCCTTTCGCATTCAAGGCGGCTTCCGGGTTGATTTCGGGAATCACCAGAGCGACTTCCGGTTTCATTCGCCAGTAGCCGGATTCGTCAATGACTTTCACACCGGCCTTCAGTGCCGACGGTAAAAACTCGGCGGCTGTTTCATCCGGAGTGCTGGCGATCAGCAGACTGATTCCCTGAAAACAGTCGTGCGTCAGTTCCTCCACGACGATGGACTGTCCTTTAAAACTGATCACCTGACCGGCACTGCGTTTGGACGCCAGAAATCGAAACTTTCGAGCGGGGAATTCTCGCTGCTCAAGCAACTCCAGAATAATTCGTCCGACAGCGCCTGTCGCACCCATCACCGCCACAGTGTCAAACACAAACAAAACTCCTGAAAAAGCAAGCAAAAAACGAACGCCGACCCCAGTTTTACAGCGATTTTTTTGACAACGAGCGAATCCTAACAGACCACCTGGCCTGCTGAACTCTCTCCACTGGCGTTATTGTGCTCGGGAAAATATCGTTCTCGCAGAGAATTTTGAATTCAGGCAGACAAACTTCTGTCATTCTGCTCTCTCTGGATCTGCCGTGACACTGAGCGAAAACAACGAATTTCCAGTCGCTTTTCAGCGCTGCGTGGAAGGCCTGACGCAGGATGTGGAGAACGCGCTTGCAATAATGTTTGACCTCACTGCTCAGCGGCTGGTTCGCCTGGCAATGACAATTACCGGAAATCAGCCTGATGCGGAAGACGCTCTCCAGGGGGCGTTTTCGCGACTGGCTGCAAAGCCGGGCCTTCTGGCCCGTGCGGAAGCTCCATGGCCTTATTTGATTCGAATTGTGCGTAATGAGTCACTGCGATTGTTGCAAAAACGAAATCGCGGAGGCAACGAAATCGTTGAAACACCCACGTCATCAGATCAGTCGGCCGAATCGATGATGGTGTATGAAGAGACAACGGATACTGTCCGCAGAATCCTGAAAACCCTTCCAAAATCACAGTATGAAGTGGTGATCCTGAAGCACTGGGAGGATCTGACTTTTGCAGAAATTGCTGAGGCACTGGAGTTGTCCCAGAATACTGTTGCCAGCCGTTATCGCTACGCCATGGAAAAACTGCAGAGAAGTCTTGAGCCGCTCGTCAAATGATTGATTTTCCCTTTGAGTTAAGACATGGATCTCAGGGCACGAAAATTTGCCATCGATCCAGAATTGTGGAAACAACATGAAAATCGCAACACTCGTCGTAGAATCCGATTAAACCCTTTTGATTCTGTCAGCGTTTTTCTGCTGATTTCGTATTGCATAAAACAGGCTTCTGACCTGCACAACTGACAATGAATGATTATTCCAAACATCGTCCGGACCCCATCCTTCCAGAACATCAGCTCATCCGCGATGCGCTGCCCGAGCTCCAACTTTCTTCCGGTCTCAAACTGCGCGTGATGGCAGACTGCCATCGACAGGTCCGAAAGGCGTGGTGGAAAACACGAATTCAGGCAGGGCTGTGCGTGGTCGCTGTGTGTAGTCTGCTTCTGCTGATCTCTCAGCCCCGAACCGCCCAGGATTCCGTATCAAACGATTCTTCCGGTTCCAGCATGTCAACTCAGGGTCAGGGTAACGAGGCGGCTCAGTCGCCAGGTGCATACCGATCGGGGAATAGTGATTCTATTGCGGAAAAGAAAGGCGTTCCCAAAGCACAGTCGGACGACGATAAAAAAACGCCCCAATCAATGACCCCGAGAGAAATGCAGCAAATCCACAACATGATCGACGAACTCCGCGATCGGGAAAGAAAACTCTGCGGAATGCTGCCATTGGGCACGTAGGCGAGTCTCTCCGAGACTCGCGAATGCATCGCTCGGAGTCGCAATCAGGCGGAGAAGTTTGCACGTCAATCATCGGTTCCGGCGTCTCTCCGAGACGCAGGAACCGCGAGTCTCGGAGAGACTCGACTACGTGGTGGACATACTCAGCGGGGCTTTTGCAGACGCGTGCGGACCAGTTCGGGCAGATACTTCATCGGAACTGAGCCGTGGTCCAGCACGGCTTCGTGATAGCGTCCCAGTTCAAATTGCTCACCCATCTCCCGCTGAATCTCCTGACGAAGACGGTAATGGGCCATTCGCCCCACGAAATAGGTGCTTAGCTGAACCGAACTTTGTTTCGCCCTAATGATCTTCAGGCGGGCTTCGCCTTCTGACTGATAGGCGCCTTCCATCAGCAGGTCGAGCGCTTCATCATCCGTCATCAGAGTACAGTGCATTCGGTGATCCAGAATCGTGTTGACAACAGCTCGAAGATAGAACTTCAGCTGATTCAGCCTTAAGGCCGGATTGCCCTCACCGTACCCCTGATCCAGCAGCGTCTGTTCGGTATAAACAGCCCACCCTTCAATGAAGACTCCCGACTGAAGCACTCTTCGCACCAGGGACGGACAGCGGTTGGAATACTCCAGCTGAACGTAATGCCCCGGATAGGCTTCATGTATGGTCAGCACCTGCAGCATATGCTGATTGTATTCTTCGAGGAAACTGTTCACTCGAGCAGCATCCCAGTCGGCTGGTGGTGGACTCACCGCATATGAACTCACTCCGAGCGGATCCAGAGGCAGCGCGGAATCGAGATATGCGGCTGAATTCCCGCGACGAAATTCCGGCATCTCGATGATCTGACAGCGGTCCGGTTCCGGCAGTCGCAGAATGTCCTTCTCGCGAATAAACTGTTTGATTCGATCCACCGTCGCCCGAGCATCCTCGATAAGCGTATCGGGCGTACCGTGTTCCTGACTGACAGCCCGGATGACCTGAGCAATCGTGGATCGCCGGCCAGGCATGTCATCCGGCGGCAGAGGAACCTTCGGGAAATACTGACTCCACATCTGCCGGGCAATCACATACATATCGTTCTGAACTCTTGTAAATTCAGACTCCGCATCGGCCAGCACCTGATCGGCCGTGAGGCCGGCATCCAGTACCAGTTCCAGCTTTTCCGCAAATCGATCACGCCCCAGTCGCCATTCACCGTTGGCTCGTGTCAGCCGACAGTTCTCCAGAAACAGCTGATGCTGCTTTAAAGCCTCGATAACTGGAACGGTTGCAGCTCGAAGTGACTGCAGTTGTGGAGTATCGCCTGCAAGTTCAAAAATCCCCTTCTCGTAAAATCCGATTGCCCCGCGATTCTGAATGATGGCCGTCTCCAGGACAGACGGTGGGATGTCTCGCAGCGTTTGTTGTGCGGTTTGTACGATTCGCGGAATCTGAGACATGCGGGAAATCGCATTCTTCAGGTTCGTTTCTTTTGGTAACGTGGACTGGACAAGCAGTGTATACACGCAGTCGCTGATGTAACTGCCGTAAGTCCGGGGATCCTCTTCAAACGGTCGGGTATTCTCGGCCAGCCAGATGCTTCGCGTGAGCTCGCTCTTCAATATCTCAAAATCGATCTGACCATTCCGGCTTAACTGGTCCCATGGGACTTCTTTGGGAAGAGTCTCAAGTACGACACGGGAGAAGTTTAACCATCGGTCTCGCGCTTCCGGGGAGATATCATCAAGAAGATGGTCAAATCGGTGGTCACCGAGCATTGTGGCATCCAGCGGACGCATCTGGAAGGTTTCGTCCAGCCATGCCCTGAAAAACCGATCCAGCTTTTCATCCGCAGTCTGAGACATTGCGGAGCCGGAAATTGCGGCAGTAACAAAAATTGTTGTGACCAGCCGAACAAAGAATGCGAATGTCATGGAGGCATGGTTCCAGTGGGAGGCATGAAGCAATCCGTCGACACAGCAGAACGAATGACTGCATCTTGAACAACTTCGTGGCACAGGCAAGCGTGAGGGGATCGGACCAGCGCTGGAAAACGAAAACATCGCTCGAACCGAATCCGGGTGCGACATGTAGTCGATAAGGTTGTTGACCATTAAGAACTTTTCTGGTCCACCCGCATTTCCGATTCATAAAATTCGGCATCATCCTTCGACTACCCCCCGTTCCAATCAGAGCCCCAGCCAGAATCTCTGAGTCCCAAAGTGATCCCAAGACAATCTGCCCACGTTTAGGGAGATGCGAAAATCGCGGAATCGCTCAAATATTGACGGGATCGGAACGAACAGAGGTCTTATGAACGATTGTCGCTCCATCAGCAGGCTTGCCAGCCAATCGTAGTACGGTTATCGTGAACACTCCCAATCACTTGTTTACCTACACACTTACAGTATTGAATCGCAGCTTCCATCTGAATTTGGTGATCCGACATTTGAGCCTGCACGAAGTGAAAATGATTGGTTTTTTGTTTTTTCAACATCTTTAAGGGTCTTGAAGGGTAGATATCCGAATGCAGCCGATGACCGACGATTTGGGGCAGTCTATTGCAAACCAGGCAGGGACATTACTGCTTGTTCTCGTGTATCTGGCAGGCATCGTTTTGGCCTTGATGTTCTGGAAACGCTATTCCGGACCAAGCATGCTCGTGCTGATGTCGAACGTGCTTCTTCTTGGCAAACTCATCGCCCAGTCTTACGTCATTCAATACCTGATTGAATCCCTAAACGACTCGAGAGATCAGCAAACTGCTATTATGTGGACAATTTCCGCAGTAGGACTGGTATCCACTGTCATGCATGCAGTTGGGATTGGCCTGCTTCTGACGGCCGTGTATATAGGTCGCACAGATCTCCGGAAGGATGAGTTGCGGTAAAACGTTGCCATGTTGCTCTCCGTATGCTCAGCGGGGAACAACGTCAGGCTGCGAAGGACAACGTCAGGGAAGCAGTTTACCGTCGTTGCGTTCGATGTATCGCTGCCAGCGTCTGACGGCTTCCCGCCGACGCCCAGGGTCTGCATCAACGGAATAGCCGAACCGATCGCCCGTAAATTGCTGCATGCGGTAGAACGCGAGTTGTCGCGTTGCTGGTCGATCATGAGAAAGCAGGGCCAGAAGTTCCTGACAGACGCCGGGATTTCTGGCATCCTCTTCACTGAGTCCAACGATCAGATCCATATAGACGGGAACTTCGTTCATTGGCAGTCGAGTCTCTAATGCGTTTTGAAGCATTTCGAGGCCTGACGGCGATTGTGCGGCGATTTGGGCAAGGCCATCAATGCAGGCCTGGCGGACAATTTCTTCACTCGATTCCATAAGAGTGGTACTGAGAGTTTCCACATCGCGGATCAGAGTTGCCACATTGACAGCCAGCACACCTGCCTGAGGGTTTCGATCTTTTGACAACTGCAGAATAGATCGGGTCAGATTATCGTCGGCGGCAAAGACAGACGAGACATTCGCCATGATGGCATTCTGTTCCGGGATAGGCGCCGCATTCGCGCGAAAGATCCACTCCGGCAGAGCATTTTGTGGGCTCGCCGCAACAATCGCCACGCTGGTAATTTCGCCCGTGGACAACACTTTCCACGACAGTCCCTGAGCTTTCAAAAGCTCTGACGGATTTTCACCCTGTTTACCTGGAATTTGAACGCGACCCTGCACAACATAAAGCCGAACCGAAAAATCAGTGTCGGTAAACTTTGGACTTTCGGAATGGGGTACTGCATCAGCTGCATCGGCTCCGGCATCAATGTTTTCCCCGGCTGGTTCCGGTGGCAGAGGTGCGGCTGGTGCAGATGCCGGCAGGCCTCTGACAGGTTCCGGGAAGACTTCGACGGCCAGCTGCGTGTCACTCGTCATCAGGACAAGAGGCGTATTTGACAGTCCGGTCTGCAGTTGAAAGGTGATGGGAGCGTCATCAGGAATGTCGGCGGCCGTGTCCCTCGATACGATCGCTCGACCTTCAGATATCCAGAGACCGCTTGCCCTGCGGTTCATCACCTGGGCTATGGTCGGGCCGGTCAGCATGCAACGCCATCCGCTGCCGCTGACCACAATCTGAGTCTGCCATGGCGGGGCGACTCCTATCCATCCGGATTGCAGCGTGCCACGCCAGTCTCTGAGTCTAAGCTGATCCGCGGGCAGGCGATTGCCGACCAGTGTAACCGCTCGAACCCACTCTGACTTCTTCTCGTTCAGAACGAGCGACATCTGAAATTCATCAGTCAGATACAACGGATAAACAGACAGATCTTCATCCGCTGGCGGTGTATCGGCGGGCAAATCGCCTTTTCCGGCGACAACATCCCCGGCTGCCGACGGAGCGGTCGTATTGTTGTTGACAGCTGACTGCGGAGGTGGACTGGCAGATTCGGGATTCGTCGTGGCAGCCGTGTCGTCGCCGGTCGCATCATCAGTTCCAGCGACTACAACGGGAGGTGTGCTCTTCATTTTTTCGGAATCTGCAGGAAGGCCTGAATCACTGGCAGGCAGTGAGGCAGACGCTGCGTCGACGTTGCCCGCTGCTGACTCGTTCCTGCCTTTCGCAGCGTCCTTAGTTGTGGAAGCGACAGCAGCAGTTTGAGAATTGTCTGCGGCCTTCTTCCCGGCATCCGAAGTCTCAACACCACTATCCGGAATGCCGTTATCGGGCGAGGATTTATTCTCCTGTCCAGCTCCGATATCTGGAGCATCTTTTCCATCAGGGCTGCCATCAGCCTGGGGTACTCCGGCATCCCGTGAGGCGACCAAATCGGGTGAACTGTCGGTGAACAGGCTGGAATCGGTGAAGAGTACGGCGAGCCAGACGAGAGCCAGAACAGCCACAATGATTACAGGAACGCGGCGAGACGATGCGGGTCTTGTTGCCAGTGGTTTCCATTCCGGAGCAGCATTTGAAGCAGCCGGTACTGGCGAGTGCGGCGAGCTGCCGGATAATGTCTGGACAACATCAAGTTTTCCGGACGGATCCAGAGCATAAAGTCGATCGCGAAGGCGAGGTTCCAGAGCCACCGGGTCTCGCAGCAATCCCAAAATTTCGTGAGTCGCAGCGACCTCGGCCAGTGCCGTATCCGACTGCAGAATCTCCCGCTCAATTCTGGCGACCAGTTCCGGAGTCAGCTGATCATCCAGATACTCAGCCACCAGATTTGCATCAATTACGGGAGCCGGTTTTTCAGGAGCTGCCAGTCGCCGTTTTCGAACCACATCGCGAATTCGCTCAGTTAATTCCGTCGCAAACGGACTCTTTGAGATTTTTTGACCAATTTCCCGAGCGTTTGCAGGCGGAAGACGATCGTCGAGATACGCCAAAAGTGTTCGCAATGTCAGTCGCATGGGGGCATCCTTAAACTGACTGGCAGCAGAAAAGATGTCTGCCAGGAAAGGGAAAACTCAGGGAATCCGGAAACGAGTGCTCTGTCAAGCTTTGAATTTCGGGTAGAGGACCTTGCTACCAAAGGTCCTGTAGCGATGGGATCTTTGGCAAGATCCACTACATTCAACCCGAACTCTTTGTCTTGACGGAGCACTAGCCGTCTTTTGATTTTCTGATCTCAGCAAACGGTTTTCAGTAATAGTGGAATTCACCGTTGCGTTTCGTTCAGGAATCAGAGAATTTTTTGCAAACGGAAGCGAATTCCTGCGAATCCACGAGAATTTGGGCTCAATCCGACTGGCCAGTTTGTCGGGTTGGTTGCATCCTGGAGGCGTCTCCTTAACCTGTGCAACAGTTTTGGGTGCAAGGCATGATTCCCGTCGGACTTCATGGCCTGAACATCGCCTCACGGTCAGAATGTACTGCCGTGATGCTTTCGTATTGATGTCTCTTTTTGCCTGACAGAACCGGAGCCTCAGAATCGATGAATGCGACGATCGTGTTGTTGCCTGGAGATGGGATTGGACCTGAAGTCGTCAAGCAGGCTCGCCGAGTGCTGGAGGCGATCGCTGCTCGATTTGGCCATAAGTTTGAGCTGCCCGAGTATCCCATTGGAGGAAACGCGATTGATTCCTGCGGAAATCCGCTGCCGGATGAGACCCTTGAGGCCTGCCGAAATTCACACGCTGTTCTGCTTGGGGCAGTTGGGGGACCAAAATGGGACGATCCGTCGGCAAAGACTCGCCCGGAAGCTGGTTTGCTGCGTATTCGGCGCGAACTGGGGCTGTTCGCCAATCTCCGTCCAACGAAAACCTGGGATGAACTTCTGGATGCATCACCCCTGCGCCGCGAAATCGTACAGGGGACAGATATCCTGTTTGTCAGAGAGCTGACTGGCGGAATCTACTTTGGTGAATCCGGCCGAAAGCCTCATGCGTCCGGTGAAGAAGCATGGAACGTCATGATTTATTCCACGGGAGAAATTGAACGAGTCGTACGAGTCGCCGCAGAGGCAGCTCGAAAGCGACGCGGGAAGCTGACCTCGGTGGACAAAGCCAATGTACTTGAAGTATCGAGGCTTTGGCGGCAGGTTGCAGAACGTGTTGTGAAGACTGAATTTCCGGATCTGGAGTACAATGTTGTACTGGTCGACGCCATGGCCATGCACCTGATCTCGCGGCCTCGCGACTTTGACGTTGTGGTTACTGGAAACCTGTTTGGCGACATTCTGACGGATGAAGCCTCCATGCTTCCGGGTTCTCTGGGACTTTTGCCGTCCGCATCGATTGGTTCAACCGGTCCGGGACTTTTTGAGCCGATCCATGGATCTGCACCGGATCTGGTTGGAAAAAATCTGGCCAATCCGCTGGCAACTATTCTCGCGGCCGCCATGTTACTGCGACAGTCTCTGAATCTTGAAACCGAGGCGAAGGCCATTGAAGACACAGTCAGTCGAGTATTGAAAGCCGGCCATCGGACGAAAGATATTGCAGGGGGCGGGCCTTCCATTGGCACAACACAGATGGGAGATCTGGTCGTTGCCGGCCTGAATTCGTGAATTTCGATGGTTTCGTGACGATAATTGCTGCAGAGAAAATATGCTGCAGAGAGAATCCGCAACGACCGTCACCGATTTCACAACGAAAGAGACTGCCATCTGATGTCAGCGACCCCGGAACTCGAACAACTGGCTGTATTGGCCGAGATCGACGATCTGCTGGATCGGGTTCACCGCTGGGTTGCTGATTGTCCGGACTGGGATACAGCCCGGGCGGCACGTGCGCTGGTAACTCGTATCGTGGATCGAGTGAAATCCGTGCGAATCCGACTGGAAGCCCCGCTGATTGTCGCGACTTTCGGCGGGACTGGCACGGGGAAAAGCACACTTGTCAATGCGCTCGTGGGCCAGGATGTGACTGCGGCTGGTCGCCAGCGTCCCACAACAAAGACGCCAATTCTGCTGATTCACCCTGATCTGGAACCCAGTGCTCTGGGACTGGACCTGAAACAGTTCCAGCTGCGGGTCGTGGATGCGCCGGTGCTGAAGGACATTGTACTGATCGACTGTCCGGATCCGGACACCAGCGAGACGGCGAACTCCGGCAGCAATCTTGCATTGCTAAGGTCGATTGTTCCTCATTGTGATGTGCTGATTTATACATCAACCCAGCAGAAGTATCGTAGCGCTCGGGTGGTGGATGAGTTGTCGGACGTCGCTGGAGGATGTCGGCTGCTGTTTGTTCAGACACATGCCGATGTCGATTCCGACATTCGCGATGACTGGAAACGCTGCCTGTCGGCAGGATGGCAGGTTCCCGAACTGTTTTTTGTGGATTCGCAGCGCGCTTTTCGTGAACAGCAGGAAGGCCATCGTCCCAGTGGAGACTTTGGTCGACTGCTTGAGATGCTGACAAGTCAGCTGGGTGCATCCCGTCGCGTGGCTATCCGGCGTGCCAACCTTGCAGACCTGCTGGAAGAAGCGCTCACAGTATGTCATCAGGACTATGTTGCCGCGATGCCGTCTGTCGAAACGCTGCAGAATGCTCTTGAGCAGCAGCGAATCCGGATGCGGGAAACGCTGACGGGGCAGTTGCGGGACGAACTGCTGCTGAATCGAAATCTATGGGAAAGACGACTGTTAAGTGCAGTGACGGATATGTGGGGGTTCAGTCCGTTTTCCACCGTGCTGCGTTTCTATAACGGACTGGGTGCTTTTATTGCGTCGTTCAGTTTTTTTCGAGCCAGAACATCGGCGCAAATGGCGCTGATTGGTGCAGTCCAGGGAGTGCGCTGGCTGAAGTCCCGTGCTGAAGAACAGGAGGCGGACGTTAACCTTGATCGCCTGGCCTCGTTTGGAATCAGTGATCAGCAGCTGCAGGAAGCCAGAATGGTGATTTCAGGTTATGTCCATGCATCGGGAATTGATGATTCAGATGGTGGCAGTCAGCGTCGCGATCTGACTCAGCTTCGTCGACAGGCTGCATCGATGGAAGGCGAGTTTTTGCTGGATGCCCGCAGGGGAATTGATCAGCTGATTGAGGAACTTGCAGCCCGTCATTGCGGATGGCTGACGCGGATTCGCTATGAGGTTCTGCTGATGCTGTATGTGGTCTTCCTGATCGGCCGCATCGGATACAACTTCTTCTGGAGTTCATTCCTTGCTCCTCTGATCAGTCAAAACCGGGTGGCCGAGCCGCTGCTTTCAATTGACTTTTATGTGCCCGCCGTCATTTTCCTCGTGATCTGGTCGGCTATGCTGGTGCTGGCGTTCACATGGAGACTGAGGAACGGGCTGAATGAACGAATCCGTTCACTGGCACAGTCAATGGCTGACAGTCGATTGATGAATGGACTGTTTCCATCACTTGAAATGGCAACTCGACAGATCGGACTTGATCATCAGAAGCTGATCAGCCTTCGGGAACGGATGAGTGTTTTTCGGAAACGTCTGGCCGGTGCCACTCCGTTTCTCGGGGGACGACGCTGAGTTTGAAGCGGCTGTGTGAGCCAGCATTTTCAGGAAGAAACTGAAGCCGGGAATGGCAAAGAGTCGGTGGAACGGACAACCTTATGGACGCAACGACACGAATTGAAGAGCTTCGACGAGCACTTGCAAAGGCTGATGCAGGATCGTTTCTCGTTGAACCGCGGGTGATTCGTCGAGTGATTCGCGAGCTGCATGGTTATGCGCGTCTTTCCACTTCCATACCTCATACAGAATCTCAGCTGGTCGCGGGGAGTGATGTTCGTTCTCTGATTCATTGTGATGAACTGGGCCTGACCAGTTTTGATCAGTTGCCCGATCTTTGCCTTCTCATCTCACAGCCGGAAGAGGAAGAGCTGCAGCACTGGCCCATGCAGGAGCTGATGCAGCTGATCTGGCGTCGTCTGTTTCATGGAGCCGTGGATCGTGAGCTCTTTCGCCTGACCAGAACAACACTGAAGGGCAGCGGTGTTCAGGAACGAATCGCTTCGCTCGGCCAGGTGGAATTCGACGAAGCTCATTTCGTTCTGAACAGCGAACAGCGACTGGTTGACCACGCCTCACGAACTGCGGCGTATTCCGAGTTTGTCGCTGTTTACGTGGAACTGCAGTACTTTGCCCCGGATCTGCTTCCCGTCTGGTTTCCCTCAATGTCCGATGAATCGCTTGTGAGGCGAGTCATTCGACGGGACATTGACTCCGAAGCGCTGTTTCAGAAAACACGGCTTTACGGCGCGCCGCAGCCTGATGTTACGCCGAGGGTTGCCAGAGATGAGGCGAACCTGTCAAGGACCCGACGTGACTGGCTTTCGGGGTCCGGGGTCGTCGCTTCAGATCGTGTCTATCTGAGGCAGCTTAGAAGACGAGACTTCGCGAATGAACGAGGCAACACCGCGGCTGCCGTCATCTGTGCGATGCGAGCCGGCGAGTACGCGACAAGCGATGACAAACGCGAATCGTCCCGCCAGAAGGCTCTGCAGGATATTGCTCGTCTTGTCGAACGGCTCCGGCAGGCTCTCGATTTTCCGCAGCGCGATGTTGAGCACTGGCAGGCGTCGCTGTGGGAACTGGCCACTAATTCCATCCACGGATTCTGGAATGCGGACAAACGTCTTCTGTATGACCTGCAAAAAGTCTGCATCGACAACGAGCGAGTAACCTACAAGGTCGATCTGGTGAAATGGGTTGTCAGCCGTGGACGACGTCCGCTGCGGCGCCCGCTCACCAAAGTGCGCGAAGTTCGAATGGCACGGCATCTGGCCAGTTCAGCTGCCCGTCTGGTCTACGTGAGGCTCAGCGGAATCGAACGTGAACGACTTGCCACATTGCTTCATGACGCCGCTCATCTCGCCGAACATCAGATGCGTGAACGAATGCGGTCTGATCTCAGTCAGACACTTGTCCATGTGGGGCTGACACCGGACAGCGTTCCGGAACAGGTCGCTTTCGATAAGCTGATCGAAGAGTCGCTGGACTGTATTGCGTCCCGTGGATATCTGACCATGGGATATCTTCGGGATGCCGTGAGCCGCAATGATTTGAAACTTCCCGATCTGAAGCATACCAGCGAACTGTTTCGCGGTGATCACCTGCTGAGAGCTGACGATCGTCTTGATATCGAGCTCGACGGAGTCTATCGCCGCGGTGAGTTCTATCTGCGGTGGCTTCAGGTCACAAGTTCGATCTTTTTTGGAACTCCATCCGGCCGTTTTGCCACTCAATATTTGATTATCCCGTTTGGCGGCGCAAAGGTCATCGTTGTTGGAGCCACTCATCTTCTGCATCTTGTCACCGGACACAAATCGGATCCCATTAAGCCCGGCTCCGAACCAGAAACGACTGCTGGTGCAGACAATCTCATGCAATCACAGCCGGGACTGAGCGAAACAGATATCTCAGCCGCCGTGCCAGTGTCCCTGCAGCTCAACGATGCTGAGGGCCTCAGCGCCGGTACAGATTTTAAACAGCCACCACAACTGACATCCGCACAGCTTGGATCGGACGACGCAGCAAACACGGATGGCGGTCCTGAGGGAGATGATCGGGCGATCTCCGATTCTTCGAATTCCGATACTTCGAACTCAGAGTTTTCGACCTCAACCGTTCAGCCGATCGACACTCAGATTGAAAGCTGGGTCGATCATGAGATTTCGTCGCTGTCGCTGGTGATTGCGATCGGCTTTTTGTTGATGGGGCTGATCCATGTCGACCGATTTCGCCACTGGGCTTTTCGTCGTCTGTCCTCTTTATGGAAGCTGACACGAAAGGTAGTGCTGGATCTGCCTCTGCAGATTATCCGCATGCCCGTCATTCAAATCATCTGGAAGAGTCGCCCGTTTGTGCGGCTCCGGCGATGGCTGCTGACTCCGCTGCTGATCGCTTTCGTGGCATGTCGGGTGATTCCCGAACTTCTGACGGGAGAGCCGCTGGGCTGGTGGTGGGTTGGCGCCATTACATCGCTTCTCAGCTTTGCACTCAACAGCCGGCTGGGGCGGGATGCTGAAGAGCTGACTGCTGAGTGGGTGGCCAATGCGTGGTATCATCTGCGGGCTCGCGTAATTATGGCGCTGCTGGAATGGATTATTGACGTGTTTAAGCTGCTGCTCCAGACGCTTGAACGCTTCCTTTACGCAGTTGATGAGTGGCTGAGATTTCACAGTGGTGAAAGCTGGCTGACAGTTGTGGTGAAGGCCGTGCTGGGCGTGGTGTGGTCGTTTATCTCGTTTGTACTTCGAATCTATATCAACCTTCTGATTGAGCCGACTCTTCATCCGCTAAAGCATTTTCCTGTCGTCACCGTTGCACATAAGATGTTTTTGCCGTTCCTGGTGATCCTGGCTGAATTCATGCTGAAGCTGTTCCGGCCCTATCTGGGCATGTACCTTGCCGGGCTGTTTACGGGATTCAATATCTTCTTTTTGCCAGGTATTTTTGGATTCCTTGTCTGGGAACTGAAGGAGAACTGGCGTTTGTATTCAGCAAATCGCCATCCTTCCATCGGATCGGCCATTGTGGGAAGTCATGGAGAGACGATACCGCGTCTGCTGAGGCCCGGATTTCATTCGGGTACACTTCCACGTCTTTTTCGCCGTATGAGAAGGCTGGAGCAAATGCCGGTATCATTTCGCCGCTTCAGCCTTCGCCGTGCAACTCGCGGACAGCTTGAACATGTTGAAGAGGATGTACGCCGGTTTATTGATCGTGAACTGATTCATTTGCTGGAATTATGCAGTGTGTGGCGTGGGTTTGGGCTGCGTTGCGGTCACATCCATGCCGCATCAAATAGTCTGCAGATTGACATCGAATGCGATCGGCTCAGCGATCAGCCCGTTCAGATGGTGTTTCAGGAACAGAGTGGATGGATTGTTGCATCAATAGCCAGACCAGGCTGGCTGCCGTTCGCCTCAGGCCAGCAGCTGCGATCACTTGAGAACGCGCTGGAAGGTTTTTATCGAAAGGCCGGCATCGATCTCGTTCGGGAACAGATTGAGCAAAACTTCGTTCATTCACATTTGTACGACATTAACTCGTACGGACTGGTCATCTGGCCGGAGAGAAACTTTCAGCGAGAAATCACGGTTGATCTGACGCGTCTCTACCACCTTCGTCCGCAGCCTGCGTCTGAAGCACTATCGATGAACCTTGCTCCTGTGGAACGTGGTAAAGTCGTGTTTGCGGATTCTTATACGTCATGGGTGATCTGGGAAGAGTTATGGCAGCCATCAGACACCGCCGCCGGAAACGGCACAAGTCCGGCAGCCGCCTCCCGGCCCCCTGTGCGGAAGCTGCTGCAGACCCCTCGATAACAGGCTGACGATACGGACTGAACTTAGAACCCCTAACAAAACCTCCGTGGCCGCGTTGTGTCGAGAGTGGTTGAGCTGCAAGGAAGAGCGACGAGGCGACAAATGTCGTCGAGGAGTGATGACGCCGCAGATCGACCGCTCTCGACACAACCCTCCGGGACGTTTGTGGTTGCGTCTCAGGCTTCGTCATTCGTCATCGACGGGGTGTCCCGTCTCTTCCTCACTCCTTGCCTGAAACGCAACCACAAACGTCGCGGCTCACGCAGGTTTTGCTAGGGGTTCTTACATGGACTTTGTTGGGTAAGCTGTGACAACCACATCATCTGACTCAAGCACCAGACGAAGAAAGCGACATTCCGGGTGTCTCTGACGTTTACCGTCCTGCCCCCCGACATATCCGATACGTCGATCCAGCCTGACGGTGATGACTCGACGCTGATTCTGTTTTTCGATGCGCACATCACGCCCCTCCGGCGTCTTTCGCGATTTGAGGAATGCTTCGTCGATGACTGCCAGAATCTGCTCCTGATCCCCGTCAAACACGCCGTGAATCTTCTTCGACGGATCATCCTTCGCATGCAACATCACATGCCGAATGCGGTGACCATCGGGTTGACTGGGAACGTAAGTCAGGCCGGCAGCCGATCGAAATACATTCCTGCGAATTTCTGTGAGCTGACCAGGCGAGGATGACTTTGGGGTCGCGAGAACAGCAGGCTCAGATGCCTGAGCTTCTGCAACGGGGGCGTTCTGATTTTCAGCCCGCGGAGCAATATCGGGCGAGGAATTAGTGCTGTTCGACGACTCCGGACTATGAGAGGTCTTCTTCGATCGGATGATTTCATAATTTGGCCGTTCAGCGGGCAGATCTGCCGGAGTCTGAGCTGATTCTGCGACCGGAATATTGGGATGATCCGTCGGTCCGGCCTCTTCGTTTCGCTGGCCGTTGAACTCCTGTCTCAGCAGCGCAAAAGCGCCGACAATGGCCAGAAGGACGAATCTCGCGATGAGTCTGTTGCGGTGATGCGGAGTCATTAGGTCTCTGCTTTGGGGCCATGGGCGCCCGATTTGATTCCTGTGGAAAACTGTTATATATCGTCGTATGTTCATCATCTGAATGAAAGCCAGTGCTGAGCGGACCTGTTCGCTGTAAAGGAATCATATGCTTGCCGGACAATTTGTCAGTCGACGGACGATTGAACTTGTCGATGTACCGGAACCGTCGCTGGCTGATCATCGCGGAGCAGGCGGGCAGATCATTTTTCAGCCGGAGATGACCTGCCTTTGTGGTTCAGATCTTCCTCATTTTGACGCGGAATTTGAAGGGCATGAAGTACCTTACCCGCAGCCCGCAGGCATGTCGCTGCATGAAATGGTTGGGACAGTAATCGACACAAATGGCTCTCGATGGCGTCCCGGAACTCGGGTGCTGGCCGTTCCCATTGGACAGCACGGGCTCTTTGAACGGTTTGTTCTTTCCGAAGATCGGGCAATCTCCCTTGATCCCCGGCTGTCCGATGAAATGGCGATGCTCGCGCAGCCATTTGGAACTGTGGTGTTTGCACTAAAAAAACTGCCCAATATGATCGATCGTGATGTCGTGGTGCTGGGACAGGGGCCGATTGGCCAGATGTTCAATGCCGGACTTCGGAATCTGGGAGCTCGGCGAATCATCGGAGTGGATCCGATTGCCTGTCGGTTGCCGATGAGTCTGAAAATGGGGGCGACTCACACGATTTGTGCACATGGATGGGAATCCACAGCTCAGGTTCGCGATTTACTGGATGGCGAACTTCCGCAGGTGGTCGTTGAAGCCGTTGGTCATCGAGCTCAGGCATTGAACGATGCAATTGAACTTACTCGGCCGTTTGGACAGATTCTGTTCTTTGGCGTGCCGGCTGTACCCATGAACGGCATCATGATGAAGTCCGCGATGATGAAAAATCTTACCATCAGCACCAGCCTGAATCCGGATTTCGACCGGACATTTCCTCTGGCCATGCAATGGCTTGGTGAGGGACGAGTCAATCTGTCACCGCTCCTGACTCACCGATTTCCTCTTGCGGAAATTCAGAAGGCCTTTGACGTTTTTCGGGACCGGGTTGATGGTGCTCAAAAAGTGCTTGTGGAATTCCCGTCATGGCAGGGGAACCGTTGAGCTCAGACCGCCCGGTAATTGCAGTTCTGCGGGAACTGCGAGGCTGTGAGGAACGGATTCAATTTTTACCGATCGGATCGCCCTGCACCCCTGAGGTGTCTGCATTTGTGTTTTATCTGTGCCCATCTGTGTGATCTGTGGTCAAAAAACTGAATTCATTGAACCACAGATGACACAGACTGTCACAAAAGGCACCTGTACCAGGTGAAGGCACGGAATCGGCCATCACGTCACTGGCCACGCGCACTTTACTTCATGCTGAACACGTCTGACCGCATTTATGTGCCGCCAAACTCGTCATCGTAGTCCTGCATCGCCGCGATAATGACTTTCTCGGCGTGTGCCCGGTCATAAATGTGATCAATCGACACCTGCTGACTGTTATCCCCCGGCATCGTTTTGTAAGTGGTAAAGTAATGTCGCAATCGCTGCACGATCGCCTGCGGAAGTTCGTCAAGATCTTCAACATGTGACCAGATATTGTCCTGCGACAGCACACCGATGATCTTGTCATCCGCTTCGCCACCGTCCAGCATTGGCAAACCACCGATGACCCGAACGGTAACAATCACTTCTGACTTGGTGATGGGACGCTCACTGAGCACACAGATATCCAGAGGGTCGCCATCGCCTCGTCGGGCACGAGGCATCATTTCAGCAACGCGGGCGCCGCAATAGGTACGAGGAATAAAGCCATACAGAGCTGGTGGCTGAGAAGAAGTACGCTGAGGACGGTCGACCCGCAGGTATCCGGTGACCTTGTCAACCTCGTATTTGACCAGGTCGAATGGGGTGATTTCGATAAATGCATTCACCATTTTCGGCGGATTCGGACCAGGGTCGAGTCCATGCCATGGGTGCGGACGCCAGCGGAAGAACGGTTTTGGAAAACTCATAATTGATCAATCCATAGGACCGGCCACATCCGGTGACGAACTGTGTTTTCAGCGGGAATGGGTTTTAGAAATGCCAGAGATCAACAGGAGAACCACGAAGCTTTTCAAAAACAGCAGTGATGATCAGCAAAACGGAATCGCCAGATTTACTGAATTCTGCCTGACGCACTTTAGGGCATGCGAGTCTGCTTGTATGCGCCGGAGAAGCTCGCAGCTGCAAATTTGCCACGACCGGAAATCGTTTCGTCACACGGATGTGATCAAACGTCTGCTAATTCTGCTGAAAAGTCAATGGGACACTTAAAGTCGTCCGGCTTGACGACAATTACTGAGCAGGGAAGTTCCGGTAAAAGTTTTTCAGCGGTGTTCCCCAGCAGGATTCCAGGAATTCCGCCTCTGGCCCTGGATGCCAGTATAACCACATTGATATTGAATTCCTGGATGGCGTCAAGGATGCATGCGTCCGTCGGCCCGGAGCGAACCAGCACCTTTACGCCCGATGCCAAAGTCCGAAAATCCGTGGATGCAAGCTGATCATGTACGGCGTGTTCCGCCTGCTCCAGCGATTTCTTTCGCATTTCCTCCAGCTGTTCAGGCGAGATACCGGTTCGACGCATATAGCGTTCTACCATCCCCTCCGCCACATGCATCACGTGAAGGCGAGCTGGCAGAGATCGGCCCAGTGACACCGCAGTCATCAGCACTTCCTGTCCGACTTCCGTCAGATCTGTTGTGGCCAGAATGTCGAGCTGTGCGTCTTCGTCCAGCTCTGGTTTGACCAGCCAGACAGGGCCTGAGGCATATCGAATCAGATTGGTTCCTGTACTGCCAAACAGCTTTTTGCTGATGGAAGCCGATTCCTTTGTCCCACAGATCAGCATCGGTCGATCCAGTGAACTGGCCGTTCTGAGCAGTTCCAGCCAGGGTCGACCTGTTCCGACATGGCAGCTCACCTGAACACTGCCGTCGGGATGGCTGACATATTCACTGGCGAGGTGCTGCAATACAGCCATCGCTTCGTCTTTCAGCTCAGCCACTTTGGTTGCCGAATCTTCCCGGGAACCAAACCAGCCTGCCGTCACTTTGGGGAGGATACTGACGAGACTGACAGGAATTCCACAGGCATGGGCCAGCTTGAATGCCTGGCGAACAGCCAGCCTTGAGGGTGCCTCCAGATTGGCTGAATTCCACGGATGTGTAACTGGCATCTCCACACCGACCACCAGATTCCTTACCAGATACATAATCAGCGATCCTGTCGTGAACCATGTGAACTTCGTAGGAAGGGGCGGCGATGTGCAATCGCATCCCTCATCGACGCATCCCTCATCGCCATAGTATGAGAAATGACTGTGCATCAGTCACTCCAACAGCAAATCCGCAAATTCACCAGCCTGCAATTGACATTGAGACTCAGTCTCTGTATTTTCTGTTTTGTAACTGAGATTGTGTTGCGTGGAATAGCATGGGCGTTGAACGGCACGGGCGTTGGGAGTGTGGCAGTTGCCTTCAGAACAGAATCAGGAATCGCAGAAGCCGAAGATGAACCCAACAGACGGCTCCGTTGCGGAAAATTGCTCGCCGCCAACAGGTGCGGCGCGTATCGTACAGTTTGAACAAATTGCCGATGGACGGCCCGAAGTATTCATCGACTTTCAGGGGCAGCGTTATCGGCTGCGAGTCACGCAGAATGGAAAACTGATTCTGAATAAGTAGATCCGCAGGATCCGCAGCAGCGACTCCAGTCCTGAGCAACCCACATCTTCGTGGTTGTGTGGGCTGTTCAGTACTAAGAAAATCGGGTTCAGAAAATCGAGTCAATAGTTCAGAATGCTGATCTGAAGTTCACCAAAAACTGGTCCATCCGGGCGATCATGAATCTCAAAGATCTGCAGATGATTGTTTCCGACACGGTAGGCCGATTCGGGTAACATGCAGCTCCATGATCGGGAGATTGCGGCATCAGTAAATGTCCGAGTTGTGCCATGAATCTGGCCGTTCAGAGCAATTGCCAGTTCGACAGGTTCCGCGACTGAGATGCTGGCTGGCAGCTCACCTTCAAGGTAGCAGGGAACCTGATGAGGGCGTTCAGGACTGACATGGCTGCCACCTTTGTGCAATACCGTGTATCCGGCTCGTGATGCACCTTCTGTCAGACCTGCTACAGAAGTTCCAATGAGTTCCGGTCTGGTATTCAGATTCATCAGGCGATCGTTTGACGTACTGGAACCGAATACCTGAAGCATTCGCTCCACAGCCGCATATTTTTCAGGAAACTCCGGATCGATCAGGATTTTTCCATCTGTTCCTTCAACCGTTTTCCTCGGCCTGGCTGGCTGACTTTCGTCAAGCAGAGAGGCACCATCGACCGGATCTGTCAGCTCAAGATCAAGTACATCGGCGATGGTGGGAAACACGTCGATGGATTCCACATTTCGATCAGAAATTCTGCCCGTCGTCTGGCCGGGCAATTTGATAAACAGCGGCACCGGAATCAGATCAGCGATGGTTTTTGACGACGGCTCACGTCGGCTGCACTCAGGGATAAATGAAATGCCATGGTCCGCCGTGACAACAACGAGAGATTTCTCCAGCAATCCGATGTTCTGAAGCTGATCCAGGGTTTTACCAAGGCAGTGGTCGGCAAACTGTAACTGCATCAGATGCCGCTGCCATGCGCGATTGACGGCGAGCGGGTCCGTTCTCCACACCTCAGGATTCATGCTGGAAGTACCCAGATGAATTCCAAAAGACGCCGGAACCCAAAGATAGTCATTGCCCGACGGAAGGCAGGTCCACGGATCATGAGGCAGCACGACGTGCAAAAAATAGAATCCCGGTTTGTCAGCAGGTTCAATGCAGCGGATAAAGTGTTCAAACTGTGCTCGCCGATCCGTGTCCCATGCGTACATGTTCAGCCCGGTTGTGGCCCTGATATTGACCTCAGATGATCTGGCAAAACCAAACCACGTCCCGGGAATCCGGATACCGCCCGCCACATCTCTGGGCAGTGAAGTATTCACCCACAATGCGGACAGCGTCGACAGCAGCATGCGGACTTCCTCAGCAGTGCTGCGCAGCGAAGGCTTTTCCAGCAGTTCGCGCGGACACATCCGGGTGAATGGTTCGAAGACAGTCATTGCATACTGATGAGTTTCATACACTGCTCTGAGCAGGTTTATGGGATAGGACGATTCCTCGGGGGACAGATCAGCTGGTCGCAGACATCCGGTAAGTATTGCGGGTACTGCATTGACAGTTCGACTGTGGACCGTCGAAGCATTTCGATACCACGTGCCAGTTTCGGCCAGCCTTGCGAACGCGGGGTAGCGGCCGGCGTCGATCGTATGCTGTTCATTCAGCAGCGACATGCCCGACAGTCCATCAAATACGATGACAAGAACGGGAGCCGGGCTTTCTGCACGGAGTACAGTCTTTTTTGGCGTTTCCGGAGGTGGATTCAGAACAGAGCGCACCGAACCTGAAAAAAAGAAGACTGCTGGAAAAACAACAGATCCCAGGGCCATGAGATTCAGCACTTCGCCCAGCCAATTCCGACGGACGTAATGCCTTGTCAGGACTGCTCCTGCTGTCACAGCAACAAACGGAAGCAGATGGTCATAAATGCCATACATGATCAGCTCAATCGACTGAGAAACCCACATCAGTCCGGTCATGGTCATCAGAGTGAACAGCACAAACATTTGCAGCACATGCATCCAGGCTGTACAGCGACTGCTTACGGTACGCACTATCAGCTGGCTGCCCAGCAGAATCGTGGGAATCGCAAGCATTAGAATGGACACAACGCAGATCACGGATGACAGTTTAAACTGTTCGAGCCGCAGGAACGCCGTATTGGATTCAAGTCGATGAAGGACCGGCTGAACAAATGCGATTGCGTTCAGAGCAAACAGATGCTGAAAACGAATCCCCGGTCGTGCAGTATCCCTGACTGGCGACCCGGTGTCAGGGCAGGAATTCAAACGGAAATCAGCCGATAAAATCTCAGGTACTTGCTGGTCAGGCATATTACTCACCACTTTGCGAATCCGGCTGCGGTAAAGACCCGGAAGACAATAAGTTACCGCCATAGTCGCCTTTCGCTCCGCGAAAGAGCATCCTTTTGCGGAGCAAAAGGCGACACTTATTGTCTGACAGCGTCTTATACATGTGTCAGCAGACATCCGATTCTCTGAAGTCGACTGACTTCCGTTCAGCGATTTATTGGTCCGACCGCGATCGAGGTATTGCGTGGACCAGTCGGCGAGATGCTGAGGGAAGAGTCACCTCGCTGCGGATTTCGAATCGCCGACTGAGTTCTCGAATAAACACTGACCACGAGTAATCGCTGAACTGATCAACTCGATCAGCCAGCAGAGACTGTACCTGCGGATCGGCTCGCTCGGTGAACTCGATGATCAATTCAGCGTTTCGTTCTGCAAGCCAGTGAATAACATCCGGCAGCTGCAGGTTTTCCCGAAATACCAGATGATGAATGACAGCCAGGCACAAAATCATATCCGGCTGACTGCGTCCGACGAGGTCGCTCCGCTCGGCACCACGCCATCCCAGTCCTGGAGTCGGGTCGGCGAGATTGAAGACCAGCGGGACAATACGCTGCTCATCTCGCTCGCGCAGTGACAAGTAGAACTGTTCGATGGTGAAATGATCGGAATCCATCGCCACCACCAGATCAGACCGTTCCGCAGCCAGTCGCGAATACCGTCCCCGATTACAACCGATATCCCAAACGCATCTCCAGTGTCGTGTTGCGAGGATCTGAGCAACAAACTGTTCTTTAACGTGCCCGTCAGTATGTGCCGGCGATGGCTGACTGTCATAGTCAGACCACAGCGAACCCTGGCACCGCCATTCGAGTCCCTTCACGATCCTCTGCAGTCCGCGAACGTTATTTTCGATCATCGACTTTTCAAATCCCGCAGCCTGCAAACCGGCTGGAGTGCTTTGAACGGCTGGTTCTGCGCTCATTCGATTCTGACGCTCATAGAGCCAGGCATGCATTTTCACATGCGTAAAGACCCCCGCTCGCAGCAAATCGCGTGACGAAAGCAGTCCCGCCATTTGTGAGGGAGAAATTCCATCGATTTTCCCTCGCATCCAGGGTTGGAAGTCAACGCCCCGATACGCCTGCAACATCAGGGGAAACAGGAACATCTGGCAGAATTGCCGGTAACCATCCCATGGCTCACCCTGCCTCAGAGGTGTGAAGGACGGAATATCGATAAAGAGCGGCTTTGTGCCGCGAAACTGGATATTAAACGGGCTTGCATCCTTCAGGATCACATTTTCTGCAAGGGCCTGCTGCATCAGATGAAGCTGCAGCAGTGCAGCTTCCTTCAGCATGCTGAAGCACCATTCGTAGGGATATGAAATCAGCGGCACACGTTCATGCTGCAGCAGGCCACACCAGCTGGTGTTCGCATCTTCTGCTGGTGTGCCAGTCGGCCAATCCCTGGCTTCGACGCATCTTGTACGCACCAGCTGGCCACTCTGCATGGCGTTCTCAACGAAACTCAACCCGCAGACATGTTGCCAGTTCTGCAGTCCCTGAGAATTGAGAATGCGATAAACCTCGTTGCCAGCCGTAAACACTCGCGCGGTCCGATCACGGAAAGAGCCCTGATCGAAGGAGAACTGAGCTGGCGAAGCACAGACGACCGCACAATCACGCAGGGGTTCGCTAAGCAATGGTTAGTCCTTGTGAATCGCGATGTTTCGTACACTGCGGTCCAGTCGCCATGTTCTCCAGACATGTCGAACGAACACGATCAGACCGGCACCTCCGCCAACGAGCGCCTGCAGCAGCAGACTTCCAGCCCCGGGATCCAGATAGGCAAGAACAATCAGTGGATTCATGTTTGCGTCCTGAGAAAACTTCGGCAGTTAAACAACATCAGGGGCGATACAAAATTATGTGCCCTCTGGTTGAACCTGACGGTTTTCAGTCGGAGTCGCATAAAAAGCTGAAAACAGTGCTCCCTGCACCAGTTTGAGAGAAGCATTCTTAAATAAGGACGTCTAACAAAGGTTGCTTCAGAAAAGACCCGCTCTGGCGTTGCAGGCCGCTCCGGGGCGGATCGTACTTCTGTCATGACTTTTTTAACCACGAATGAACACCAATTGACACGAATCGAAGATCCCTTTCACAGGACACGCAGGAATGCAGTCAGCTCTGTTTTTTCGTTCTGTGTCAGCTGCAGGGTGAGAACGAGATTAAAAAACTCAACGGTATCTTCCAGAGTCAGGCATCGTCCGTCGTGCATATATGGCGGGCTCTCTTTTATACCTCGCAGGGTGAATGTCTTGATCGCACCATCTCCTGGTTCGTCGAGAAATTCTTCCAGGCGCAGGTCATGCATTTTGTCATCGAGATAAAATGGAGCCGGATGACAGAGGGAACACTGAGCTTTGCCAAAGAAGAGTATCTCGCCTGCCAGTTCCTGTTCGGTCGCTTTGGACGGGTCGAGCCTTCCCAGGCGATTTAGCTTTGGCGCCGGAGGAAAGTCGAACATGTTCTGCACTTGTGCCATATGCGGCACCACACTGCGAGGAAATTCCTGAAATCCCTTTTTCATGGCCCGAATCGGATCACCATTGAAATAGGCGGTCCGCTGCTCAAACTCGGTGAAGTCTTCCACAGAACGGAGGCTCCGCTTTGAACCATGGATCTGCTGATTGAACATTCCTCGCAGACTGGTTGTGTCGAGCCGAAAGCGACGTTCCTGCGGCCGAATATCGGGGCTCAGATGGAACTGGCCGGTTGTATGTCCATTCACATGGCAATCGAAACAGGCGACCCCCAACTGAGGCTGCGGGCTCTTGCGGTCGTCCGTCAGATTGAATTCTTCCTGAGGAATGGGAGTCAGCAGCAGCCGAAGTCCTTCCAGTTGCACGGGCGTCATAATGTCTTTGAACAGCTGACGAAAATTGTTCAGATGGACGACCTGCCCCCGCGAGACATCGCCCAGTTCCGGTCGATTCTGCAGGAAAATCGCGGGCGGAAACTCGGGCAGAAAGGCGTCGGGAATGTCAAACTGAACGTCGAATCGTTCCAGTCGGGGGAACATATCAATCTGAAACTGTGGAAACACCTGGCCGCCGTTTGTATGCAGAGGATGTGGTAAGGAAGGATATGGAAATAGTCCGCCTTCCCTGATTTCAGTCGGCTTCATGGAAGCCAGTTCTTCCCAGGACTGGCCTTCGCCCAATCGGGCTGTCGGTCCGACCGGGATCGGTTTTCCACGACTCATCGTGACTTCCGGGTCGAGTTTTGGTTCCAGGTTGTATCGTGACGCAAGAAGTTCCTTTTGCGCCGCCATAACCTTTGGCCTTGCTTCGGTTTCCTGCTTTACAATTTCTGCGGGATCAGTCATTGGAACGTCAGAATTGAGCGGGTCGCGAGCAAAGTCAAAGCCCAGCATGCGTCCTTCTTTTGGCTGACTCTTCAACGCACCGGAAATGGGAGCGGGTTTGGTTCCGGAGAATATGTCCGACTCGTCGTGCGAAGTCACTTTCTGTTCCGGACGCTTTTCCGGGACCTGTTTCACTTCCAGAGAGGAAGCGGCAGCATCAGCAGCGGGTTGGGGACGCTGCCTCCCGGAACGCTGGAGCTCAGAGGGCCGTTCACCCCGAGCTGCCGGCGTCTGCCCTGGTGAGACGGGGGTTTGTCGCGACTGCCCGACGACAACGCTCAAACAGCAGACAATCAGCGCAAAAGGAAAGAAGAGTCGTAACATTTCAGTGTGCTCCGTTTGATGAATTGTCCGGCGATCCGATTCTCAGACTGCGCAGATGATGCATTGCAAACCGTATTCCGGGGCGAGGGTCAGGACGCGCTGCGGAGAAATGACCACTGCTCGAATCAAATTTGGTGCGGGTCCGCTCGATTGAAAACCACGCTGATCGGTTATCTTCCGTTTTAATTTCGCCAGGCCACCCTGGTGAGTTAAAAGACGGGTCAGAAGATTTTTTCGCCTGATTTTTGTTATTCTGAATGTCCAGTGACAGGTTCTGAGAACGCTGAACACTCAGCCTGACTCAGAGTATGATCGATCAGAAAAACGCCGATGAATGATGTGACACAGCTAATCAGTCAGATCGACGACGGGAATCGCGCCGCCAGCGACCAGCTGCTTCCACTGGTTTACAATGAATTGCGTGCGCTCGCGGCTGCCAGACTTCAGCATGAGCCATCTGGTCAGACGCTGCAGCCTACTGCTCTGGTTCATGAGGCGTATCTGAGGCTGGTGAGCTGCCCTGTTCAGCCGAAATGGAACAGCCGGGCACATTTTTTTGGTGCGGCAGCGGAAGCCATGCGACGAATTTTGATCGATCGTGCCCGACAAAAGAAAAGTCTCAAAGCTGGCGGATTGTTTTTTCAGGCAGACCTGACCGATCCGCCTTCTTCTCCTGAAACGTGTCCTGTTGACCTGCTGGCACTGGACGAAGCACTGGCCCGACTTGAATCCCGGGATGCTCGAAAGGCTCAGCTGGTAAAACTGCGGTTTTTTGCAGGAATGACGACAGCGGAAGCAGCCGATGTTTTGGGAGTTTCTGTCTCCACGGCAGAAAATGACTGGGCATATGCTCGATGCTGGCTGCGACTGGAGATGGAACCGAAAGACTAAAATCCAGGCTTTCCGGAATTCTCCGAGGAAACATCCAGGGGAACATGCCGCGAAATTCGCATTAACCGGTGGAAAACTAACAGGATATTTATTTGCTGAACTGAAGAACGATTGCCATGGTCATTGATGAACCTGATGAAGAAACCGTCTTTGTTGTGGCCAGGAAAATTTCTGATCCTCAGGAGCGGTTGGCTTACGTACAGAATGCCTGTGGAACTCAGGAAGCAAAAGCGAGGCGAGTGCATTCTCTTTTGAAAATTGATTCTGAGGATCGACATTTTCTTGAACAGCCGGTGGCTTCATCCGAGCTGACTCAGGTATTGCTGAGTTCCTGCGAAATGCGAGATTCTCTGATAGGGCCGTACAGGCTGAAGGAACAGCTTGGTTCCGGCGGGATGGGAGTTGTCTGGCTTGCGGAACAGGAGGTTCCTGTGCGGCGTCGGGTCGCGCTGAAGTTAATGCGAACCGATTTTTCGGATGCAAAGTTTCGACATTTGTTTGAGGCTGAACGACAGGCACTTGCCGTCCTGGACCATCCCGGAATCGCCAAGCTGCTCGATGCAGGATCGACGGCTGACGGACGCCTGTGGTTTGTCATGGAGCTGGTTCAGGGCAGTCCCATCACGGAATACTGCAGGCTTCATTCGCTGCCGTTGAACGACCGGCTGCGTTTGGTGATTTCGGTTTGCGATGCCATTCATCATTCGCACCAGAAGGGCTTGATTCATCGTGATTTGAAACCGGCAAACATTCTTGTCGCTGATAACAGTGATCGCCGCGAGGTTAAAGTCATCGATTTTGGAGTTGCAAAGACACACGAGGACGATATCGCCGAATCACCTTTGCTGAGTGAAGACAATCATGTCGTTGGCACAATAGCGTACATGAGTCCCGAACAAACGACTCCCGATGTTAATCCTGTCGACTTTCGATGTGACATTTATGCGCTGGGTGTTCTGTTGTACCAGCTGCTTTCAGGCAGTGCGCCATTCGAAAACCCCGTCTGGCGTCAGGCATCGATATCTGAAAAACAGCGGATGATCAGGGAGGAGCTGCCGCCGCGGCCCTCGCAGAGACTGCTCCGGAAAAAACGAGATCCGAGTCAGTCTCGTGATTCGAATTCTGATTTGCAGGCTGACGAGGCTGCCTGCCCGAATTGTCCTCCCGGGCTGAAATCGAACGATGTGGCCGGTGACCTCGACTGTATCGTTGCGAAAGCGATGCACCAGAATCCGGAAAGGCGTTACGCTACTGCCGCAGCGATGGCGACGGATATCTCGCGTTACCTGAGTCTGCAACCCGTTGAGGCGCGAAATGGTTCATGGACTTATCGCCTCCGAAAGCTGGTTTTGCGAAAACGGCTGCCGCTGACGGTCACTGCACTGACGATGATGCTCTGCTTCTTCGTCGTAGCCATCAGTGTGAATCTGATTCAGCATACAGGCGAGAACAAGCGGCAGAACCTGGTGCTTCAGAAACAGCAGCAGGAGTTGTTGCAGCATGGTGAAGCACTGAGGCAGCATTCTTATGTAACACAGATGCAGACAGCCCATGCTGCTTGGATGCGAGGTGACCTGCAGGAAGCTCGGGCCGCGTATGAAAAAGTCGCATCGGCGGACAGTGCTCCCGGCGGGCATACATTTGAAGTGAACTACGTACGAAACTTGTGCGAGACAGGAATTCGCATACTCAGGGAACATGAGGGTAAAGTGTTTGATGTGACATTTTCCCCTGACAGTCGCCTGCTGGTGTCCTGCAGTGGTGACAAGAGCTGCCGGCTGGTGATTCAGGATGTGGAGAGTGGAAAGGTTCTGGGTCGTCTGGATGATTTTCCCAGCGATGTCAATGCCGCCTGCTTCAGTCAAGACGGCCGACTGCTGATAACCAGCGAAGAGGCAAAGCTGGTTCGTATCTGGGATACAGCCAGTAAAACAATTCAGAGAGTTTTGAAATCTGATGCCATTGAAGCGTGGTCCGTGGATGTGTCGCCTGACGGTCAGCATTTTGCGGTTGGATTTCAGGACGGTACTGTAAGCCTTGATCACTGCTCCGGATTTGATGACGGACTCAGCAGACTGATTCGCACAGAATATCGACTTAACGGATGTGCACTCAGCTCTACAGGCGAATTTGGGGCGGTGATCAGCGATGATGGCGAAACTGTATCGATTATCGATGGCAGAGAAGGCCGTGTTCTGAGAACGATCGAAGCGCCTGATGGGAAAAAATTTGGGAATGTGTTGTTTTCAGGTGAGAGCGATGCAGTATGGATTACGGATCATTCCGGAGGTGTCTGGCGAAGTGAATCGAAATCGAATCGACTTGACTTCTTTGATTCATCGTATGACGTTGCATTAATCTGCCCTGTCATATCACAGAATGAAAAACTCATCGCCCTATGCCCGGTGCTGTTCGAAGGGCGAGCGGGTTCTGTCCGGGATCTGGAATCCGGACGGGAAATTCTTGGTTTGCCGGATCCGGAAGTCGGTGATTCCAGGAAGCTTCAGCATGTCGTTGCTTTTCTCAGCAACAATCGGGCTCTGACGCTTCAGGGTCGTTCGGCTTCCGTTGTAGATTTGGAAAACGGCCGGCAGATTGGAGCAGCGTTCCAGAGAAATCAACAGTGGATCGCCCTGTGTGCGGCGCTGCCTGGACAGTCTCTTGTTCTGATATCACTGTTCGATGGCGGTGTTTTACTGTGGAACGCAGAGCAGAATCGAGTCGAAGCGACATTACACGGACATCAGGAGATCGTGTCGGCCGCGGCAGTTTCCTCTGATAAGAAAACTCTGGCGACCGCAAGCCGCACCGGAGAAGTGTGGCTGTGGCATTTGCCTGGTTTTCAGCCCCTGTTTGAATTAAAGGGAGCGACCGGTCATGTGTATCAGATGTCTTTTTCGTCCGACGGGCAGCGACTACTCGCGATCGCTGACCGCGCGGACGGCGGAGGAGAAGTCCTGATGTGGGATGCCAGCAATCGCGTACCGTGACGGACGTTTACATCGTCGGCGCACACGATCACACATCATCCCACCACTGTCGAAATTCAACTGGGATGGTCGGGTTCGGGGCTTCGTTTCGTGTGTGATTGTTCTGTCTGTTCATTTGTTTACAATTCCGGTGGCCGACTTTGCACAACTGACCGTAAGTGAAACTTTCCCGGAGTAAACCGCCATGGGCGTTCGTTTGTTGTTGACCGCTTTGTTTTGTGTTCTGGCGACGGCTTCCAGCCAGGGGCAGGAAAAATATCGCGTCTACCTGGGCACATATACGGGCAAGGACAGCAAGGGAATTTATCAATGCGAGTTTAATCTTAAGGATGGATCTCTGTCGGAAGTGACGCTGGCCGGGGAAACCAACAGTCCCTCATTTCTTGCGTTTTCTCCTGATAAAAAGTTCCTTTATGCTGTCAATGAGGGTGAAGCATCCCTCAGCGCGTTTGCTGTCGACAGCAGCACTGGCAAACTGACGTTTTTAAATTCGCAGCCGTCCCAGGGCGGGGCACCGTGTCATCTGATCGTTGATCCCTCTGGCCGAAATGTGCTCGCTGCAAACTACAGCGGAGGCAGCTGTATCTGTTTTCCGATTGATGCAAACGGAAAACTGGGGAAGGCTTCATCGTTTCAGCAGCACGTGGGGCCTCGCACCAACGGACATTCGATTCATCTGGATCGAGCTGGCAGGTTTGCCCTCTGCTGCGATCTGGGACTGGATCAGGTCATCAGCTACGCATTTGACTCGAAGAATGGCACTCTGACACGACACGGCGCGTTCGATACTCCGAAGGGAGCGGGGCCGCGACATTTTGCATGGCACCCGGACGGCAAAACGGCATACATCAATGGTGAGAGTGATCTGACGGTGATCGTTTGCGATTATGATGCCAGCAAGGGTGCTCTGACTCAGAAGCAGGTGCTTTCGACATTGCCGAAGGATGTGATTCGCGACGGAGGCAGCACGGCCGAAACTGTTGTGCATCCATCCGGAAAATTTGTGTATGTCTCTAATCGTGATCCTTACAATTCCATCGCTGTCTTTTCAGTCGATCCCACGACCCGTAAGCTCACGGCGACAGGGTATCAGGCGACAGGAGTCAAAACTCCTCGAAATTTCACCATTGATCCGACCGGGCAGTATATGCTGGTAGCGAACCAGTCAGCCGACAACGTGATCGTATTTCGAATCGATCCGTCGACCGGAGCACTGACCCCAACAGAGGCGAGCACAAAAGTATCAAGCCCGGTCTGTGTGCGATTCCTTGAGATGAAGTAATCGTCGCTGCTGTAAAGCACGCGTCTGCGTGGCGTCAGTCATTCCGTGATGATCCCGGCCGACGCCGCGTGTCGTCGGCGGGGACATGCGACAACTTTTTCGATCTTTAACCTTCTGAAGATCTTTAACCTCCTGTATGAGTGAGTTCATAATGGCCGGAGCAATCGAAGCCCCATCGCAGACGCTGCGGTGCTCAGCAGTTTTTCGTTCGCCGTCCTGTTGCCGCCTGCAGGGTATCCTTCCCCGTATGTTGAAATGGATCGCAGCCGCCATGGTGTTGTGCGCTGCGTCGAACGTGCTGGCTGACGAACTGCGACCTGATCATCCCGATCGAAATGTGCAGCCGGGTGTCCCGCAGGGAAAACTGACTTCAGGGGTTTTTGAAGGCAGCCAGATTTTCCCGGGTACCCGTCGCGAATACAGCGTCTATGTGCCAGCCCAGTATAGCGAAGACAAACCTGCCTGCCTGATGGTGTTTCAGGACGGTAGCGGGTACGCGAAAGTGGACGGTGCATTTCGAGTTCCCGTTGTATTTGACAATCTGATTCATCAGGGGGCGATGCCCGTAACGATTGCTGTCTTTGTTAATCCCGGAACAATTCCAGCCAAAAAAGCCGGAGCAGGAGATCGAAGCAATCGGTCGTTCGAATACGACTCTTTGGGAGATCGTTATGCCAGATTCCTGGTCGACGAGTTCCTGCCCGTCGCACTCAAAGATCTGAATGTTTCTTCCGACCCGAAACAACGGGCCGTTTGCGGAATTTCGTCCGGTGGAATTTGTGCATTTACTGTTGCCTGGGAGAAGCCCGATCAGTTTGGGAAGGTTCTTAGCCACATCGGCAGCTTTACCAATATTCGCGGAGGCTGGGCATATCCGGGACTCGTCCGGAAAACGAAAGACAATCCAAAACCCATTAAGATCTGTCTTCAGGAAGGCAAGGATGACCTCGACAATCTGTTTGGGAACTGGCCATTGGCCAATGAAGATCTTGCGGCTGCTCTGAGGTATGCCGGTTACGATTATCAGTTTGTCATGACCGGAGGCGGACACAGTGGTCAGTGGGGTGGCGACAAAATAGCCGATGCTCTGCGGTGGCTGTGGGCGGATCAGACCAGCTCACCGGCTCCGGTCAATGCGCCTTCCGCAGTCTCGGAATCACCGAAACCGCCGCAGTGGCAACCGCATCCTGATGCGATCATGAGGGACGATGTTCCGCATGGAACCGTCGAGGATATGCCAGCGTTTGAATCGACAATTTTTCCAGACACAACACGCGAATGGTCCATTTATGTGCCAGCTCAATACAAAAAGGAAGAGCCCGCAGCGCTGATGATTTTTCAGGACGGTGCTGGTTATCGCAATGTGAGTGGTCGCTGGCGAGTACCAGTCGTTTTTGACAATCTGATTGCTAAAGGCGAAATGCCTCCGACGATTGCCGTGTTCATCAATCCGGGACATGAAAAGTCGAAGCCCAGAGAAAAGGGACGAAGTTCCAACCGCAGTTTCGAATACGACAGTCTGGGCGATCGGTATGCTCGCTTTTTGCTTGAAGAAATCATACCGGAAGTCGAAAAACGTTATACGGTGTCAAAGGACCCCGAGATGCGGGCAATTTGTGGCGCCAGTTCGGGCGGCATTTGCGCGTTCACCGTCGCGTGGGAACGGCCCGATTCGTTTCGAAAAGTGCTGTCCACCATCGGGAGTTTTACCAATTTGCGAGGTGGTAACGTTTATCCTTCGTGGATTCGCAAGACAGAACCGAAGCCGATTCGGGTCTACATGGCCGACACAAGCGGTGACATCGATAACGCGTTTGGCAGCTGGCCGTGGTCCAATCGCCTGATGGCGTCTGCTCTTCAGTACATGGGTTATGATGTGAAATTCGACTGGGCAGAAGGCTATGCTCACAGTGCTGACCATGGCGGAGCACTCTTTCCTGACGCCCTGAAGTGGTTATGGCGTCAGGAAAAGCATCAGCCAAAGGTTGATACAAAGGGTGATCTTAAAGGTGATATGACTTTGCTGAGGCAACTGATCCCAGGTGAGAACTGGGAAGTTGTGGCGGACAAACTTGGGTTTGCCGACGCACCGTGCACCGATGCGGATGGCAACTTTTACTTCTCTGATATGAAAGCACCGGCGGTCTGGAAAGTAAACGTCAGTGATGGTCAGAAAACGGAGATCGTCAAAGAGTCCGTCAGCGGGCTGGAGTTCGGTCCTGACGGATTGCTCTATGCGTGTCAGGGAAGCAAAAAGCGAGTCATCTCAATCAATCCGCAAACAGGTGAAGTCAGAGAAGTCGCTTCCAATGTGACTCCTAATGATCTGGCGGTGAGTTCCGATGGCTTCATTTATATTACAGAGACCGGCCAGCAAAAGGTCACTCGTATACATATTCAAAGCGCAGAAGTGACAGTCGCCGATACGGGCATTAATCGCCCCAACGGAATTGTGCTTTCAAACGATCAGGGCACTCTGGCCGTTTCAGATTACGGCGGCGAACACGCATGGCTGTTTCGAGTGAATCCGGATGGAAGTCTTGATGCAAAGATTCCCGCAATGACACTGCGTCTGCCGATTGATCCGAAGGGCGAGTTCAAATTCAACGAACCGCCTCCGTACATGCTGACAGCTCAGGGCGATGGAAGTGCCGTGGACAAATCCGGCCGATATTACGTCACATCAGCTCTCGGAGTGCAGATTTTTGACCCCACGGGCCGGGAATGCGGCGTTCTTCCCAAACCGCTGCCGTCTCAGCCTCTGACCAGCTGCGTACTGGCCGGTGCGAATCACGAATACCTTTATATCACCAATGGCGATACCGTGTTTCGAAGGAAGCTGAAGGTGGATTAGTAAGGTGCAATAAAACAGCTGTCACACACGTGCAAAGCTGACGGCGAGAGTTGCAGAATTGGACGATGAACTTAATGAACGGTTAATCGGAATTGAACAGGAGGTAACAGAGGAAACGGAGATTAAGGACCTGGAAAACAATAAGTGACCGCCATAGTCGCCTTTCGCTCCGCGAAAGAGCATCCTTTTGCGGAGCAAAAGGCGACACTTATTGTCTGACAGCGCCTAACAATCACTCAGCGCATTCGCAGTGACTCCTTTGTTCTCTCCTGTTTGAATCAATTGAATCAAACAGAACGATTGACGGCAACGAGTTCGCTTCTCAGACGCCGCTTTCCCCTGATCCTGCCTCAGATCAGTTCTTTGACCGGATCCTGATGATCCAGAAGGTATTGTGGCCGACCGCTGTTGTCGGGAATAGTGGCGGTTCGTACGTTGATGCCGAGCTGATGGTAGAGAGTTGCAAAGACTTCCTGATAATGAATCGGGCGATCCTGAGGAACCTCGCCAAGTCGATTTGTTGATCCGATGACCTGACCCATCCGCATGCCACCTCCTGCGAGCAGTGCACAGGAAGCCTGTGGCCAGTGATCTCGTCCGCCGCCCGGATTAATGCGCGGTGTCCGCCCGAATTCACCCCATGCAACCACACTAACATCGTCGTTCAGGCCCCGCAGATGCAGGTCTTCCACGAGAGCCGTAATTCCCTGGTCAAACTTTGCCAGCTGTTCCGGCAGTCGTTCAAAATTACCGCCATGGCGGTCCCAGCTTCCAAAGGATAAGGTGACACAGCGAACACCGGCTTCCACCAGGCGACGAGCCATCAGGAACTGGTCCATCCAGTGCGGACCCGCGTCTTCGCCGAAGGCCGGTGATGAACTTCCTCGCCCATAGCGATCTCGAAGTGCACTGTCTTCCTTGTCCAGATCGAGCGCTTCAACCAGCCGACTGGAAGTCAGAACATCGAATGCCTTCCTGGTGTTAATGTCCATGCTCTTCAGATTGTCACTGGTTTCCACACAGCGTCGAAACTCATCAAAGTTTGTAAGCAGTGCCTGTCGATCGCGAAGGCGATCCAGTGTGATGTTATTCAGCCTCATGTTGGCCATGCCTTCGCTTTCCGGCTGGAACGGCGCATATGCATGACCCAAAAATCCGGGCAGGCCTGGGTTGGAATACGGGGCGTGCCCGGTTTTTGTTGTCAGACCGACGAATGGCGGTACTGCCCGATCAACGGATCCGTGAAGGCGAGCCAGAGCGGAACCAAGTGACGGACGATTATCCTGTCGTCCCCTCGCTCCGATTGGAAAACCGCTGAGACAGGTGTCCGATGCATGCTGATCGGGCGATCCATACAGAGAACGTATAATCGCGAACTTGTCCATCATCTGTGCCAGACGAGGCATGTGCTGACAGATCTCAATTCCCGGAACGTTCGTCTGTATTGGCCTGAATGACCCTCGTATCTCCAGCGGGGCATCCATTTTCAGATCATACATATCCTGATGAGAAGGACCGCCGGAAAGATAAATCATGATTACTGCCTTATGCGGCAGCTTTTTACCTGTCGGGGCTGCGGAACTGTCTTCTGCCTTCAGAATCTGAGGAAGACTCATGCCTCCCAGTGCCAGGCCCCCAATTTTCAGGAACTGTCGACGAGTGTTCCCGTCACAGAAGGAAGAAGAACGAGGTCCGAGGATTGACAGCATTCAAAATGACTCCGACGTCGCAGACGACTCGATGGCAGGCGGGATTTTCAGGGGGGGCAGGCGAACAGTCACAGGCGGTTGCAGCATCATGTCAGTTAACCGGCAGATCAGTTAATCTTCGATCCGTTAACATCGACAACAGCAACATTAATGGCAGCATATCGTTGAACTGAAGGACAATGCAAGACGCCCGGTACTGCGGTGAAAGGAAAAGAGTTGTTAACGCAATTTTCTGTTCACTGCTGGTGTCCTGATGATGGTGTCGACAGCAGCCGCTGAAGTTTTTTAACGGGTTCTTAAATTGGTAAGATCGAATGCAGGAAAAAACAGACAAAACTCTGCTAAACCCTGCTCCCATGCAGAAGGAACGGCGAGTGATCGTTGAAATGAGTCATTTAACAGGGACAGCGGATGCATACTCGGGCGATGGTGTTGTTTTCCCAGGCCATGCAGCGGCTCAGGCCGGAAAGTGAACAATATGTTCCGGACATTGTTCGTCTGATTCTGGAACATGCTCGCCAGGGACGGGCGTCGGATGTGCATCTGGTCCCGACGGAGCAGGGCCTGCAGATGTTATGGCGCATTGACAGCGTACTGCAGACCGTAGCGATTTTTGACGGGGAACTGAGCCCGAGAATTATCGCTCGCCTGAAAGTGCTTTGTGGATTGCTGACGTACCGAACGGATGTTCCGCAGGAGGGTCGGGTCTCACGAGAGCATTCCGAATCTGAGGTGCGTGTGACAACATTTCCGACATTGTATGGTGAGAAAGCCGCCATTCGGCTGTTTGCCGAAAGTGCATGCCTTCAGCAGCTTGAGCAGCTGGGACTTCCGACAGATATTGAACATCAGCTTAGGGAACAGCTGACGGCGACGGATGGAGTGATTTTGCTCACAGGTCCGTCGGGAAGCGGCAAAACGACAACGGTTTACGCCTGCCTTCGAGCCATTGCCGCGGCATCAGGTGAGAGTCGCAGCGTGATGACGCTGGAAGATCCGATTGAGGTCGCCGTGGACGGAGTCACTCAGTCTCAGGTACGACCGGCATCCGGGTTTGATCTCACCGCCGGGCTCAAATCTCTGATGAGACAGGATCCGGATGTGATTATGGTGGGCGAGATTCGCGATCCGGAGACGGCAGAAGCCGTTTTTCAGGCCGCATTAACCGGGCATCTGGTGCTTACCACTTTTCATGCGGGAAGCTGTGTCGAGGCGTTAACCAGACTTCTGGAACTGGGAATCGAGCCATATCTGATTCGAAGTGCTCTGCGGACGATTGTCTGTCAGCGTCTGTTACGTCGCATCAAAGCCGATGATCTCAGCCGCAGTTCGGATGAGATGGGAACAAAACAGATTTCAGATGCGTTACCGCTCACAGGGTCAGGCAGAGAAAATCCAGGAATCGCCAGGGAATCCGACGGAATCTTACACAAATCAGCCTCGGTTTCGCATCCCATGGTTTCCTGTGTCTCAGACGCTATACATCAGACATCCGTCAGTGCAAACAGAGGGGTGACTTCCGTTAGCAAAAATGGAAATGACTTTGAATATCGTGGTCGAATGGTGCTTGCGGAAATGCTGGATCCAGGCGTTCCTCGCATCGCTCAGTCAATTTTGAATCGCGCTGATGCAAGGCAAATGGCGATGGTGGCGGCCGATAGTGGGTTCAGATCGCTTCGTGACTCTGCGCAAGAAGCGGTCGCTGCGGGATTGACCACCAGCGAAGAAGTTTTCCGAGTTCTTGGCAGGCACAGTCAGAATGACGCACACGTGCGAAACAGTGATGGGGGATGAGTTGGTGGAAGGGAGTTCTCTAATCTTTAGTTCGTCTGCTCTTCATAATAATCCAAAGGTATTCTCAGGTTGTTTATGTCGGTAACATCTTCATTAAGTCTGGAAGACATAAAGAACCTGAGCGACGAAGTTCGGCTCCTGGTTCACGCTGGTCTCCCGCTGGAGCAGCATCTGGCCGATGCAGCAAAGGGGCACGGTAGTCGCCTGCAGGCCGCTGCCAGTTCAATTGCCGATGGTCTGCGCAGCGGGCAGAGTCTTGAGCACCTGGTTCGTCAGGAAGGCAGCGGTGGCTCTCGAATGCTGGCCTCGGCGATTGCCGCGGGAGTGAAATCCGGCAATCTGGGTGACACCATCGAAATGATGGGAGACTTTGCCGAAGATCTGGTGGAATTGCGACGTCAGGTGCTGAAAGCCATGGCGTATCCGCTCACCATTCTGATTGTTGCCTGGCTGCTGTTTGTTCTCATTCTGCAGCATACTTTGTCGCAGTTATTCTCCGCCGCCCAGCAGCTGAACATCACGTTTCCTGACGCTCTGGAGAGGATGCTGACGCTGAACCGATCTCATCCTGAGTGGATTTGGGCGATTCCTTCCGCAGTGGCAGTGTTGACTGGTATCTGGATAGTTACAGGTCGCGCATCATCAATGGCATTCCGCGGTCCGGAACGCTTGCTGCTGCTGATCCCAGGAGTACGGTCGCTGGTCCGTGACCTGCAATTTTATACCCTCACGAGAATGCTGGCTCTGCTGGTTGACCGGCAGATGCCTCTGACCGAAGCCATGATCCTGTCCGGTGCGGTATGCGGTTCCGGCCAGCTGGACCTGGCCAGCCAGAATGCGGCCCGACGGATTGAGCAGGGGGACACGGACGGCATGGTAATCGGGAAGAAATGGAATTCTACGGAACTGCCTCCAATGCTGACTGTTTGTCTCAGGCAGGCTTCGGGGGATTCCGGTCGATTTTCCATTCGGCTGAAGTCCGTGGCGGAACATTACCGCCAGCGTTTGCGATTCAATGCAATCTGGCTTCGGACGGTGCTCCCTGTCGTGATCTTTCTTGTCGTAGCGGTTGGAGCTGTGCTGCTTTATGCCACATCGGTCTTCTGGCCAGTACTTGAGATTTATCGACGTCTGGACGAGTCCATGATCTGACTGGAATCCACATGCCCGTTTTTCGATATCAGGCCAGATATATCACTGGTGTTCCCGTGTATGGCAGCATGGAAGCGGACGATGAAGAATCACTCCGCAGTATGCTTCAGGCGCGAGGACTCACATTGCAGCATGCCGGCGCGCTGTCAATTGACAGCGCGATGCAGAGCACTGCGATCGCACTGCCGAGGTTTTACCAGCTGAGAGTGGGAGAGCGAATCCGGGAGGCATTTCTGACCGGACTGCCTCCCCATGAAGCCGTGCGAGCAATGGCGGCAGAACCATTCGAACACCCCTTTCTCTCGGTAATGCCCATGGTTTTCATTGTCTCGCTCCTGTGCATTCTGCCGGCGCTGGGCTGGATACTGCTGGTGCCTGGCAGCTTTACCCCGGCGTGGATCATGGTGACATTTTCGCTTCTGATTGTTCCGCTGGTTTGGGCAGGGGCGAACTGGTTTTTGGACAGCGTTCCGCGACGTCACCTGACATCACTTGCGGACCGACTGGAAAGCGGTGATTCGCTGGCATTACAGCATTCGTCCGGGCTTCCGACGGAAGTCCGATCAGTAATGGCGTCCCACATTCCCGATCAAAGTAAAGCTCTGGCTGTTGCTGAACTGATCCCCTCACTGATGGGATCGCGATTCTATGACCATCGACTGCTGTTTTCCATGTTCGGATCCTTTGCCACCCTTATGCTGCTGGGGCCTGGGTACTACTGGGCGATGTGGCAGATTGTCCCCCAGTTTCGATCCATCTTTGAAGATTTCGGAATGGAGCTGCCGTTTCTGACCACCGCAGTGCTTCAGTTTTCCGCAATGTTCACATGGATGGGACTGTCTGGCTTTATTGCCCTGATGCTGACTATGGTCGGAGTATTTATTCTAGGGCTAATGACGATTACCAGCCGACGAATGGCAGAATTCGTTTCTTCGGTTCCGGTAGTCGGCACACCTTTCAGCTGGCTGATGCAGGCGCGTGTGGCACGAGTACTGGCGGCGATGCTGAACTATGACTGTGATCGGGCCGAATCTCTCAAAGCTGCTGCAGCTGCCAGTGGATTCGTTCGAGTGCAAAGAGAGGGAGAAGTGCTGTCGGCAGCCTTGTCTGAGGGCAGATGCTCTCTGAACCAGCCGCCGGAAGATTTGTCCGCATTGCCACTGGTGCTGCTGACAATGCCACATGATACCGAACAGAGAACTGGTGAAAGCTCGTCGCGAATGTCCGTTAGCTTTACTGCGGTAGCTCGCATGCTGGAGCAGGCGAGTCTGGGGCAGGGGCAGTTTCTGGGCATGGTATTTCAGCAGACGATGACTGTACTGGCAGGCATCAGCATCGGGATTGTCGTAATCGGCCTGTTTTTTCCACTCATCAAACTTCTGAATGCTTTAGCAGGATTTTGAACGGTCTGAGCAGAACGTGAAAAGTGTCAATGAGCAACGCTGACAGCGTTATCGACTTAACAACAATTCGTATCTTTTGAGTACAGACATCAATTTATGACTTCGACGTATTTGCAGACCACGTTGTTCTTCATGAATCGCCCTGAGCCGATCCGGCAGACTTCTCTGCTGATGCTGCTCGCTGCCGGTATTGGGAACAGTGCTGCCATGATCGATGGGCTGCGCACACTGGCAAACTCCAGCAAATCTCCGTGGTCCGACCGGATTCATTCGCTCCGGGCACTGCTTGAGCAGGGACTGCCGCTGTCTGCGGCACTGGCTGGAAATCCGGATATGCTGCCCGAACAGACCGTGCAGGCCATCCGAGTGGGCGAGATGACCGGCACACTTCGTGACGTGCTGACTGAAGAAGCCGGCCGTTTGTCAAAGTCTGGTGACGAACACAGTTCGATCGGATTCGATTTCATCGGCACCATGCTGTACGTCAATGCCGTCGCCGTAGTGCTGATCGTAATACTTTCGTTCATCACGATTAATCAGGTGCCAAAACTCAAAAAGATCTTTGAAGATTTCGATACGGAGCTCCCCGGGACGACTCAGTCGCTGATTTTTGCAACCGACTTTGCCGTTGATTATGCTCTGCTGGTTTTTCCTCCCATCCTGGCGATAATGGCAGGCCTGACTCTGTTTGCCCTTTGGGCTACGTATCAAAAGGTATCTGCCGGGCGAGTCGTTTTCTCGGAACACTGGGGGCGATTCTGGATTCCGGATGTGTTGCGGCTTCTCAGCATCTCTGTGGCGACCGGATACCCGCTGAGCGAGACACTTCATATTGTGCAGCGCGATATGCGTCCGGGTCTCGCTGCTCGCTCATACAGTGCTCTGAGGTCGGCTGTCGAGGGTGGCACCGACTGTGTGTCAGCAATGCTGCAGTGCGGGCTGCTGAAATCACGTGAAGCAAACTTTCTGCACGCATCGCAGCGAAACGGACATCTGGACTGGGGTTTAAGTCATCTGGCCCGTCATATTGAACGCCGGCGACTGGTCTGGTTTCAGCATTTTTCCGCAGTCCTTCAGCCCGCCATGATTCTGCTGATGGGCTTCATTGTTTTGTATGTGGTCACTGGTCTGTTTCTGCCCATGATAAAACTTCAGGCAGGACTTTTGTCAGGCCCCTGACGCCATAGTCGCCTTTCGCTCCGCGAAAGGGCATCCTTTTGCGGAGCAAAAGGCGACACTGATTGTATGACAGCGCCTAACAGCACGTGGTTGAATGCCACTGGTCGATTCATCGGGGATATGCAGAACATGAAATCAATGATGTACAGGGCTTCCCATAAAAAGATATTGCACGATGGTCGCGTTGTCTCCGAGGCACCCCATCGACGACAGGGATCGCTGGTTGTCGAAATTGTCGTCTGTTCGATTATGCTGGGTGTGGTGACATTGTTACTCGTTCCTTCACTGCAGGCCGTCTCTCGCCAGCGGCAGGCCATTCGCTTTGAAACGCTGGCAATGATCGAACTGAACAATCTTTATCAGCGGCTGCTGAATGAACCAGATGTAACGGAGACTCCGCAGATCTCGCAATGGTTTCAGCGACGCTATCCCAGTGCCCTGCTGGCCATCGAACCAGCGACGGCAAACAGTGGAACCGCTGGCGGAGGCGATGACGTCGCGATTGCAAATGTGCAGAATTCAATGAAGGCACTAAGGCTTTCCATTTCGCGGCCGTCCGGCTCTGCTCGACCTGATACCGTTTGTTCTGTTGTGGTCTGGACACCGGCCGATGAAACCGTAACGGTGAATTCGCCAGAAGCTGCGAACGCAGCAGAAGCAGTGAACGCAGAAGAAACTTTAAAAGCAACGGAAGAGGTGCTGCCATGAAGCGAACACCGTTCATGATCACTATGCACCGAACAGGAACTGAGACTGCGAAAAGTCTTCGAGCTCGAACCGGATCAATGTTCCATTATTATCTGGTTTACCTGCTGTTGACGAGTTCCATCATGAGCACGGTTGGCCTGTGCCTGCACACGATCCTGAAATCCGATCACAGTGACACGCAGGCCGCATGGCAGGTGCGGACACTGCATCGGCTGGAGCAGCAACTGCGGTTTGACAATGAGCAGGCAGTCGGGGTTCAGCTGGAGCATAGTTCTGAGCCGCCGGGACCGGCCACTGGTGAGATTCCCGCAAACGGTGGCGCTGTTCTATTGCCAGACGATGCAGGTGGTCAGCTTGTTTTTCAGGTAGCGAATGAATCCGAGTCAAATCAGTCAGAGCAGATTGTCTGGACAATTCGCAGAAATGTGATTGAACGGGAGCGAGTTGTTCCCGAAGCAAAGCGGGAACGAGACAAGTTCGTCTTCTCACCAGGCTCAGACATTCAATTCGCCGTGACAGACAATCGGCGTCTGTATGTCCGAATTGTGGAACCGCTGCCGCATTTCCCTGTCCAGGACTCTCACGCTGATCCCGCTACGTCCGTTACTCACTCACAGGGAACTGAGCGCCCGACGATCGAGATTCTCCTGTATGTTCGAAAGAAAGGGGAATCCCTGTGATGCGTCACGGTCGTGTGAGGTCTGAAATTCGTCATTGCAAAAAACAGCACAGCGGTCAGCCTGCCTGTCGCGGGTTTGTTTCCGTCCTCGTTCTGCTGGTACTGCTGCTGCTTTTCGGGCTTGTGGCATCGCAGGTACAGCGAGTGTTGAAGGATCGTCGCCAGACGAGGAGTGAACAACACTATCTGCAGACGAAATACCTGGCCAGCGCCGGACTGCTGCGGGCAGACAGTGCGAAAAAACATCAGCCGGATTACACCGGTGAGATCTGGAATATTCCACCTGGGGAAATTCACCAGACAAATTCCGCCTCCGTACAGATTGAAGTCAGTGCTGACGGAGTATGCAAAGTTGTGGCCAGCTATCCGGCCAACACGGAAAGACCTAATCGGGTAACTCGTATCAGAAAGCTTTCAAAATGATGAATCATCAGGTTTTATTGCCCCCCCATTCGACTAGTGCGGGAAATCACAACGCGCCCGCTGGTATTGAGATCAAGGGTCCACCGAGCCCTGCGGTGACATGCCGTCGGGGAATCTACATTCGGCGATCTCGCGGATTCACGCTGATTGAGCTTTTGGTTGTCATCGCAATTATTGCCATCCTGATTGCACTGCTTTTGCCTGCGGTGCAGCAGGCAAGGGAAGCCGCCCGACGTACTCAGTGCAAGAATAATCTGATGCAACTGGGGCTGGCACTGCACAGTTATGACATGGCATACGAGATGCTGCCTTCCGGCACAGTAAACCCTGTCGGACCAATCGTAAATGTCGCTCAGGGATATCACATGAGCTGGATGGTCCAGATATTGCCGATGGTGGAGCAATTCAACGTTTTTCGATCGATGGATTTTTCTCAGGGTGCCTACGAAGCCGTGAATGGAACAGGGCGGATGATCAATATCAGCGTATTCCATTGTCCCTCGGATCGAGGTTCCGTGGCACTGGCGATCAACGGCGTGTCGGTCGCCACATCAAATTATGCAGGCTGCTTTGGAGGCGACGATGTTGCGATCGATTCCACGAATAACGGACTCCTGTACCTGAACAGCAGCATTGGATATCAGCAAATTTACGACGGAGCTTCTCAGACGATTCTGGTCGGAGAGAAGGTCATTGATTCAAAGCTTCCGGATCTGGGATGGCTTTCCGGTACCAGTGCCACATTGCGAAACACGGGTGTTCGCATCAATGCGGGGCGGCCCGGAACGGCTGCGGCCGCCCCGATGCCACGTGTGGATTCTGTAACAGAGAAGCCGCTCGACCCGCTTCCTCCGGATCAGGCAACCGGGGGATTCAGCAGCCGACACGTGGGTGGATCACAGTTTCTGCTGGCTGACGGCTCAGTTCGTTTCATCAGTGAAAGCATCGCCGCCAGAGTGCTGCAGCTGCTCGGAAATCGCGAAGACCAGCAGATCCTGGGAGAATTCTAGAATGATTCCGGAAACTGCCCTGGATCGTTTTTCCGTGTCGCGAAATCGTCATCATCGGCATGGCGGATTTACGCTGCTCGAACTGCTGGTGGTGATCTCTGTCATCACCATACTCATCAGCGTGCTTCTGCCCGCCGTCCAAAGCGCTCGCGAACAGGCCCGACGCACTCAGTGTCGGAACAATCTGCTTCAAATAGGCATCGCTCTGCAAAACTATCAACAGATGTTTTCCGTGCTGCCGCCTGGCTGTGTTAATTCGACGGGGCCGATCCTTCATGGCGATCCTGGCTATCGCGTGGGCTGGATTGCTCAGATTCTTCCTCACATGGGAGAAGTTGCCTGTTATCGCCAGATCGATTTTGATCGTCCGCATTGGTCATTTCTAGCAGATGATGCAAAAGCTCAGCTGCTCGTGGCCAGTCAGCAGGTGGTCCCGGAATTGGCGGAAGCTGGTACTGAACAAAATCCGCAATCCCCGGGCGGTGATCCTTCCGGGGCTGAAGAAATGGCAACAACGACCTCCACCACTGCAGCGCATTCGGAAAAACTGTACTCGGGAAATGAACTGATGTTTTCCTGGCTTGCCTGTCCGTCGTTTGGCGGTACCACACCCAGTGGCCGGTTTGGGTTTATGGGAAACTATGCGGGATGTTATTCCAGCGTGGAAACTGCCATCGACATTACCAACGATGGATTGTTGTACCTGAACAGCTCGGAATCGCTGTACCGGGTTCCTGATGGAACAAGTAATACGGTGCTCATTGGCGAGCATATGAATGATGTGACTGGCGACGGCTGGATGTTCGGAGATCGCTCAACACTGAAAAATGGCGGAACTGCTCTGACTCAGATACAGACCGGGGGGCTGCGGAATTCTTCGACGCTCAATTCACAATCATCCGGTACTGGCGAACAGCCGGAAGATGAAGACGCTGTCGCGGCTGCAGAGCGGGAGAAGCGGCGAGTCGGCGGATTTGGCTCGACTCATCAGTCCGGGGTTAACGTGATGTTGGCCGACGGCAGTGTGAAAACCCTCAGCTTTTTGATCAGCTCTGAAGTTTTGCGACGAATTTGCGGACGTAATGACGGAAAAATCGTTTCTTCTCAGGAATTTTGAACGAACCTTCTGGAAAAACAGGACGTGTTACTTTTGTCGGCAGACCAGACATTCCTGCCAACTTTTGTTTGACGAACATATGTTCATTTCTGATACTGATTCTGATCTCGTGAAATTCGGAACCCTCCCCGGTTTCTGCAGGTAAATACCTGAATGGCACAACGTTCTTACAAACTTCTTCGCGCCCGCCTGCCCGGCATTTTCGCGGGATTGGTGTTGTCGATGATGACAGCCGGAGTGGTTTGCGCCCAGGATCTCCCTGTGAAATCAGGGCTCGGTGCGCTTGCTGAGCATGATCACCCGCCGATATTGGTGCGGTCGCGACCGGTGATTGAGCGATTGCCGGTCAGTGTTGTTGAGCCGGCGGACTTGTGCGTTTCCGTAAAGGGCAATATTTATATCGCTGATCGTCGGGCGAAGGTCGTCTTTCGGCTGACACCAGCCGGTCAGATTGAGCTCGCCGCTGCAGGAATCGACGGTCTGCACAGAATACTGGTGGATTCCGACGAAACTCTATACGTCCTTACGAACTCATCCGGGTCGGGACGAATCATGCACGTGGCATCGTCCGGGCTCACCGTTGAACTGCATCAGATCAACTTTTCGCCCGTGGGATTTGCTCGTGACGACACGAACGCCTTTGTGGTGGCATCCGCCTCAGGCAGGTCCGTGCGAATTGATGACAGCGGGTTGCAGACCGAACTGGCGACGGTTTCAGAACCGATTGTCGACATTGCGATGAATTCGGCCGACCAGACACATGTATTGCTTCGTTCAGGCCGAATTGTATTTCTCGGCATTGACGGCGCATCATCTACGAGTGGGCATGCTCCATCCGGGGCAACTCGTCTGTTTGCACTGCCCGAGGGCAAACTGGCTGTTCTGCACCAGGAAGCGGAACAGCGTCCTTTTGTACGCAGCGTTGTTGAAAATGCTGACGAGGTGCTCTCCACTCCGTTTGCTCAGGTCCCTTCGGGTACAGTTGCCGTGGCTTTCGATTCGCTCGGAAACATCTGCCTTGCAAACCCCGATCTTCACGCAGTAACGCGAGTGACCAGCCGATTTGCAGTGCCGTGTCCTCATTGTGGTCGATCCACAAAGATCATTTTCTCCACAGACGAGGCAGCGCTGCCAGAAACCAGTGCTGGCGGCCGCTCATTCTGACCGCAGTGCCGCACCGCCCAGGGTTTTTCGCCTGAGGAAATTGCCTGTCCACTGCAGATCGCACGTAGTCTGCTGCGCGCGAGGGGAGTTTTTTTGTAACCTCCTCCCCCGGCAAAGCCGGGGGAGGTCGATCGAGCGATAGCAAGATCGGGAGGGGGCCGGGGAACTGCGGGGCGATGGTGTTATTGGGACGGCGAGGGTGTTATTGGTACGGCTTTGAGTGCAGCACGCGGCGAGCCCTCCCCCGGCCTTCGGCCGACCCCTCCCACTTCGCTTCGCTGCGCGGGAGGGGAGGGTTTTATCAACCTCCTCCCCCGGCAAAGCCGGGGGAGGTCGATCGAGCGATAGCAAGATCGGGAGGGGGCTGGGGAACTGCGGGGCGATGGTGTTATTGGGACGGCGAGGATGTTATTGGGACGGCGTTGAGTGCAACACGCGGCGAGCCCTCCCCCGGCCTTCGGCCGACCCCTCCCACTTCGCTGCGCGGGAGGGGAGGGTTTTGCAAACCCCCTCTCCCAGCGAAGCAGCGGGCGGTCGAT
>JALHMY010000071.1 GCA_022843805.1 Fuerstiella sp. | reverse complement strand
CCCCCCGCCGCCCCCCCCCCCCGCCGCCGGTGGCACTCAACGCCGTACCAACAACACCCGCACCCCGCCGTTCACCAGCCCCATCCCGATCTTGCTTCGCTCGATCGACCTCCCCCGGCTTCGCCGGGGGAGGAGGTTTAATTAACCTCCCCTCCCGCGCAGCGAAGCGAAGTGGGAGGGGTCGGCCGAAGGCCGGGGGAGGGCTCGCCGCCGGTGGCACTCAACGACGTCCCAACAACACCCGCACCCCGCGGTTCACCAGCCCCCTCCCGATCTCGCTGCCGCTCGCTCGACCTCCCCCAACTTCGTTGGGAGAGGAGGTTGTAAAACACCCCCTCCCGATCTTGCAACTCGCCTGCACTCTGAGAAATTCTCCGGGCACTGTTTTCCTGGAACGTGAATGATTACTCTGCTGATTCGCAGGAATTCATCCGAAGTACCAGGAACGCCCAATGTGCAACACCTTTCGATTGTCTGCCTTATGCGGTCTGTTGTTTGCCGGCATTGTCGCTGGCGGTTTGCCTTCAGTCTCTGCTGCAGAGGAAAAAGCGGGGGCACTGACGATCGATGCTATCTTTGCTGAAAAACAGTTTCAGCTCAAACCCTTTGCCGGGCAGTGGCAGGATGACAGCAGAGGATTTGAACTGATCCGAAAAGATCCGGTCACCGGCGCATCTTCGATCGTCCGAGTGAGTCTCAGCAATCCTCCGGTGGAAGAGACTCTGGTCCCCAGCGACTGGCTTAAGCCGAATCCGACCGACAAGCCGCTGGACATCGACGCCTTCGAATGGTCTGCCGATCGATCGAGGTTACTCATCTTCACCAACACTCGTCGAGTATGGCGGCTTAATACTCGGGGAGACTACTGGGTGCTGGAACTAGCCAGCAAACGGCTCCGGAAACTCGGTGGTGAAGTCCCCGAATCGACTTTGATGTTTGCGAAATTTTCACCTGACGGAAAAAAGGTCGGCTACGTTCACGAACGAAATCTGTACGTCCAGACTCTGGCTGATCAGTCGATTGTGAAACTTACGACCTCGGATGCTCCAACGAAAATCAATGGGACTTTCGACTGGGCCTATGAGGAGGAATTTTCGCTTCACGACGGTTTTCGATTCAGTCCCAATGGCAGGAAAATCGCTTTCTGGGAGATCGATGCATCAGGCATCGAACTGTTCCCGATCGTGGACAATACGTCAACATTGTATCCCAGGATTCAGCACATTGCTTACCCCAAGGTAGGCACCACGAATCCGGCGGCGCGAATGGGAGTTATCGATCTGGCTACTCAGATTACAACCTGGATGAAGATTCCAGGTGATGTTCGTGACAACTATCTGCCACGGCTGGAATGGGTCGATTCCCGTCAGCTGGCGATCCAGCAGCTCAACCGCCGACAGAATCACTGGAAGCTGTATCTGGCTGAGGCGGACACCGGTCAGGCAGCGGCTGTTCTTGAGGAGAAGGATTCGGCGTGGATCGATGTCTATGATGAGATGATCTGGCTCAGGGACAAGTCGCAGTTTCTCTGGCTGAGCGAAAAGAGTGGCTGGCGACATATTTACCGCGTTTCCCGAGATGGCCGGTCGATTGTGCCAGTGACCAGCGGCGATTTTGACGTGATCGAAGTACTGGGAATCGACGAAGACAACAAACTGGTTTACTTTTCTGCGTCGCCTGACAATGCCACTCAAAAATATCTTTATCGGGTCCGTCTCGATGGTACCGGAATGACGCGGGTGACGCCTGCAGATCAGCCGGGAACCCATCGATACGTCCTGTCGCCCGATCGACAGCGAGCGCTGGTGACCGTATCGCGTTTTGCACAACCACCTCGGACCGAGGTGGTTCGCGTCAGCGATCATTCGGTCGAATTTGTTGTGGACGCAAATGAGGCATTGAGCAGTAAGGTTGCCGAGTTAAGGCTTCCGCCACATGAATTTTTTCGCGTCGATATCGGAAGCGGTGTCGAACTGGATGCGTGGTGTATTCGGCCACCGGACTTCGATCCGGCGAAGAAGTATCCGCTGATCGTATTTGTGTATGGTGAACCTGCCGGACAGACGGTTCTGGATCAGTGGGGAGGCGATCGATCCCTCTGGCATCACATGCTGGCTCAGCAGGGTTACGTTGTGATGAGCTTTGACAATCGCGGCACACCCGGTCCCCGGGGCCGAGTGTGGCGAAAGAGCGTTTACCGGCAGATCGGGATTCTGGCATCGGCCGACCAGGCAGCAGCGGTGAAGTCGGTTCTTGCTTCGAATCCGTACCTTGATGCGAGCCGCGTCGGAATCTGGGGCTGGAGTGGTGGTGGGTCGATGACGCTGAACATGATGTTTCGTTATCCGGACATCTATGCGTCCGGAGTTTCTGTGGCCCCGGTTCCAAACCAGCTGTACTACGACACAATCTACCAGGAACGATATATGGGGCTGCCGAGCGACAATGCGGAAGGCTATCGGCTGGGTTCGCCGATCACCTTCGCTCACCAGCTGAATGGCGAGCTACTTCTGATCCACGGCACTGGCGACGACAACTGTCATTATCAGACAACCGAGTTGCTGATCAACGAACTGATCAGGCACAACAAATCGTTCTCCATGTTCGCATACCCGAATCGCACCCACGCCATCAGGGAAGGGGAGAATACAACTCGGCATCTGTATCAGATGATCACGTCGCATTTTCTGAGGACACTGCCGAGGTGAACCTCAATGGCGTGGACTTATTGTCGCCTTTCGCTCCGCGAAAGTAGCGTTTTCGCGTGTTTTCGCGGAGCGAAAAACGACTATGGAAATCCGCACGATGCTTAAGTCCACGCCATTGGAGGTGACCCTGGCGGATCTTCAGGCATCCAGCGGTTGTTCGGAAAACTGCAGCAGGGGTCGGAAGTAGCTTTTGAAGCGTCCGCCTCGCAGACTTCCCGACACAACAATTGCGGCTGCTGGAGTGAACGCAGATGCGGTCTTCGCGATTGCGGCTGCGGCAGGAGCGACCGCGGCCGGGTCCGGATTGATGACCGGTACCAGCCAGTTGCCTCCGCTGATCGCAGCGCTGTCGATCATCATGCCGCGTTCCCTGCTGATGATCAGAGGAGCATTGCACCACCAGACAGCTCGATGCTCGGACTGTGGTCGCAGCAGCAGAGCTCGGCGACCACTGTTGCAGGGATCAGTGAACCCGATCATCCACGCATCCGGCAGCGGTTCTGAATGATCGTTAGTCATCCGCAGTGAAATATCAGAGTAACAGAACGACAGACGTTCATTGATAGTTCTTTGAGCCAGAATTTCGCGAGCGACTGCGGCAGTCAGATCTGAGTGAATTGCGCCGTCATCGCTCAATTCCTTTACTGCGAGTATCCACTGTTTGTCGACAAGGATCCGCATATCACCAACGCTGCGGCGAAAGTAGGCGCCTGTTTCGATTGCCAGTGTTTCCAGCTGTTCATCGGCAGTCAGCATGCGAACAGAGGTGAGGCGAACAATGCTCATCGCCATATCACTGAGAAAAGCATCAGTCACAGGCGACGAAGGCTCCAGATTGGGTGGTTCGAATCGGCGATCCTGAACCATTGCCGACAATTGAGCCAGGAATTCTCCGCGTTCCCGTTCCGTCAGCAGGGCCGGCAGTCGCCCGGTTTTGACAAATTCAATTGCATCTTCCTTCGGCAGACCGGCGACGGAATTCAGGAATGCAGTCAGTGAAATAATCCCGCTGCAAACCTGCTCCAGTTGCGACGTGGCAGTGCGATCACCGGACAGTTTCAGTCGCAGATCAAATCGTTCTTCAAAGCCGTCACGCCATTTCGAAACCTGTGCGGGAAGCGTACCGTGGATGTGGCTGCTGAAGAATGCTTCAATCCGGGCGGCGATTGTTTCACGCTCCGAGCGTGTCAGCATTGCTGAGTCCGGCAGCCTCAGCCCGCCGGATCGATGATTTGCGAGGCAGCGATACAGATAAATCCGATCGTATTCGTTTCGCAAAGGCAGAGCAGTGACCTGTCGCAGCCCTTCGCGCAAACTTTCGCGTGAGAGCGGAAACTGACTGATGAGTTCAACAAGTTCGGTTCCCAGGACCCATGCCGGATCCCGATGCCGAAATCCGGTCCCGTAGATGCACGCGATTTCGACGCCCACAACGGTGACCAGATCGTGCAGAACCGCCACAGCCTGTCGATCGACGAGATTCTCAACGTATTTCTGAGCGCCTTTCTTTCCAACTTCCGATGCCAGCCACCATGCTCCCATCGTCAGCGGATTGGATGCGGAGAGGACTCTGCCGGCATACATTCCTCGACTCAGGTATGTCAGCCATGGAGCCGCCTTCTTATAAGCGCCATAACCCTGGATCGCCGTTCGCAGGTAGCTGTAAAGGCTGTTGAAATTGTACTGCTGCACATTCATTGGCAGCTGTTCCAGCAATACAAGAGTATGCAGACAGACTCGACTGGCCGCTCTGGCAAGCTGTTCAAAGCTTGTTTCCAGCAGCGGATTAGTACTGCCAGGCGAGTACACACGGGCAATCTTCAATACCAGCTGATGGATTTCGTCCCGGATCTGGGCGACGTCGACACGACCTTCTGCCATATAGCCGTTGGCCCGAATTTTTTCGTAAACGCATTCCGCTTCGGCTTCCAGAATTCGGGTCACTTCACGGTCGAATTCACTGAGCCGCACGAGTTCATCGGAGGTGCGGTCCTGAACAGCGTGTGGCAGAGGATACTCGAGGACTTCGTGGAACTGCGCGAGGCGTTCGGCAAGATTTCGTTCACGCTCCTGCAGGCGGCGCGTCTGCTCATGCAGGAGTTCGGTGGAACGGCCCCTCAGTTCATCGAATTCCTCCTGTCGTTCACGCAGCTGCTGATGTTCCTGCTGAAGCTTTTCGCGGGCTTCGGCAACGGCGAGGTCCACTGCCTGGCCCAGTGCAAATCGCTTTGGACTCCAGACATACAAACTGGACTGACCCAGCGCGACTGCTGCCAGAACTGCCCAGAATGGCCACCCGGTCACAGATCCTGCAAAGAGTGCTCCCAGGATCAGCAGGTTAGCTGCCGTGATAACGATAAGCGGGGGCCATGGACGAGCAGCATGCATTCGATCACTCAGTGATTAAACAGGAATTCCCGACTGCTGACGATGCCCCAGACAATGTCTTCCAGCAGTTCGCGACGGCCTTCGGTCGGCGTTTCGCTGAAAATCTTTACCAGTTCTGCTCGTTCCTGTTCCTCAGGAAAACGGGCAAGGCAGGTCAGAAAGACGTCATCCAGCAGCATCTGGTCATCGGTCGATGTACTGAGCCAGCGTTCGAGCCGATTGTCTTTCGCCTGCAACTTTTTGTTGACGGTCTCACCGTTTGAAATGTGCAGAACCTGAACCATGCTGGGCTCATCCGACCGTTCACATTCGCACGTGATGCGCCGCTGATTTCTTCCAAAAGTCTGAAGAAAGTAAGAATCCACGGCGGAATCATACAGCTGAATCGCTTTGGTGCCGAGCGGGTAGAAGTCGGTCTTGCGAACATCGGCCCCCGGATACAGTACCTGAGTAAACTCCGTTGGGACATCAGTGATTTGTGAAACTGCATCAAGCAGTACTTCAGCCATGAGCCGGCGCGGATAATATCGCGAATAGTGGCGCTGGTCACCGGCGTTGTGCGGTACTGTGACACTGCTTCGCTGGTAGGTTTCTGACTGCAGAATTGTCTTCATCAGTAACTTCAAATCGAAGCCGCCATCAATCACCGACTGGGAAGCGGCCGCCAGCAATTCTTCGTTACTTGCCGGATTCGATGCCCTCATGTCGTCGACGTCTTCAACCAGACCAGTACCAAAAAAGTTTCGCCACACGCGATTTGTGATGGATCGGGCAAACAGCCGATTGTCGGCAGAGGTCAGCCAGCGGGCCAGATATTCCCGTCGGTCTGTCGAAGCGTCGAGGGCCAGTGGTTCGGCATCGAGAGGGGTTGGCAACTGCGGCCTGCCGGTTCTCGGCTGAATGAGTTCACCCGAGGAGACTGTCACGAGTGATCGTTTTCCGTCGCCACTTCGTGGATCACCGCCCCAGCCTTTGGCTCGTACGCGGGAGAAAAGGTTCGCGAATGCGTAATACTGATCGTTGGTCCATTTTTCGAGCGGATGGTTGTGACATTTTGCACAGCCGATGGAAAGTCCGAGAAATGCCTGACTGACGTTTTCAGCCATATCTTCCGGAGCCTGATGCAGAGCAAAGAAATTGGTGGCCCCGTTTTCCAGGCTGGATCCGCTGGCCGTCACAAGTTCCCGCACAAACTGATCCCACGGCGTGTTGGCCTGCACATGGTCACGAATCCATTTGTAATAGGACTTGACTGCGTCCGGCCGAATCTCGGTTCCATTGATCAGTAGCAGATCCGACCACTGATATGTCCAGTAGTCGGTAAATTCCGGTCGAGCCAGCAGGCTGTCGATCAGGCGGTCACGTTTATCGGCCTGCGTATCCGTCAAAAATCCTCGAACTTCGGCGGCTGTTGGCAGAGTCCCGATGGTGTCCAGAAATGCGCGACGAATAAATACATCATCCGAACAGCGCTCGGCTGGCTGCAGATTGAGACGCCGCAGCTGTTTCAGAACCAGATCGTCGATAAAGTTTCGACGTCCTGTCAGCGTATAAACGGTCGGCTCAACCGTCTGATCGTAAGGGACCGTGAGGCGGGCGATCACAATCTGGCTCGAAAACCATGCCGTGACGGCACCTTCGCCCGGTCCGACGACTTCAACTGTTCCCTGATCGCTGACCGTTGCCACAGCTTCACTGGACGAGGAGAACTTGACCCAGCTGGTAACATCTTCAACACGGCCATCACTGTAATGAGCTCGAACGAGCAGCGGCTGTGAGCTGCCTCGCTGCAGCGTCGCTCGCTCCGGAAGAATTTCCAGTCGATTTAGTGCAGCGTCTGATTCGGCAGGAGGCTTTGCCCCGGCAGCGATCCAGCTGGCGAGCACCTGATAGTTTCGCGATCCCGGATCAATTCGCAGTCCGCCTTTATGCGGAACTGCCATTGTTGGCTTGGTCAGCAGCAGGCTGAGCCCTGGTTCAGAAAACTCAATCCTGCGTCCCTGCTGCTGCTGGACGATATGAAAATAGTCACGTTCGGGGTCATACCCTCGCAGTGAAAGGCGAAAACCACCTTTGCCTGCCAGGGCTCCATGGCAGGCGCCGGAACTGCAGCCAAGCTTTGCGAAGACCGGTTCCACATGATTTCGGAAATTCCATTCAAACGGCTTCTCAACATTTGTTACCGTCACCATTGCCTGAACGGAATCGATGGATGTGCCCGGCGTTCCGGACGGATCTGCTTTCGCCACACGAATGGTGGTTGTACCATTTCCTGCCGGAATCAGTATTCCATTTTCAATTCGTACAACCGCCGTATCATCGGAGATCAGCCGCAATGCGGAATCAGCAGGGCCGATGGCTTCGTCACCGTCGTAACGTTCAATCAGAATCCGATGATGTGCTTCGGGACCGTCAAGATGCAGAACATCTGGAACCAGCCGAATTGTTTCTGCTGCAATGAGCGGCGCGACCGAAGGTATTGCTGACAGCGAAAGAACTGCAGGAAGCAGAATAAACGGAATTGAAAGGACTCGCTGCATAAGATTGCCGGACGAATGTAAATCACTCATCAGTGAATTCTTTCCAGACGGAGATTTTTCAAAAATTATCAGGGCAAAAGTCCGCGTTCACGAAGTTCCTGAATATTGTCAGGTGCACTTTGCATGACTTTTTCAGACGCATAACGCAGTACCGCCACACCGGCCAGGGCGGCGGGAGCAGACAGGATTGCGGTTCGTTCTTCTTCTTCATCGTCAAGCTGGCGGTTCAGACGAGCGACAGCTTCCTCCACGGTGTCGGTCACGATTCGCTCAGACCCTGAATGGTTCGTGAGCCGCAAATTGGAAAACGCGGCTGTGCGCGACATCAGAAACTGAATGAAGCCCTCATCCGATTCATTTTCGAAGAAATTCTGAAACTCCGGATGAAGTGTGTCCGGAGTAATGATTCGAGCTCGAGTGACAGTCACCTGGCCACGACGAATTTTAACGGTATCACCCTTTTGGGCCGAGCTGGTCACCAGGTAGTAGGGCAGGTCCGAATCACCGAACGTGAACAACCCATAATCGCCGGCGCGTTCAATACGTACGGAATTCCATGCCGCACGCAAACGCTGAAACTGTTCGAATTCGTCGAAGGAAGCCATTGCAGAGTCCCAAATTACGCACACATGTCCAGGATTCATGGGAATCGTTTGCGATGTGCGATGGAAAGTCAAAGGCGGCAGGCAATTTTGATGAATTCAATTCCGGATCAGGCTGGCATTTCAATTCCGCAACGCCCCGGATTCGTGTAGCATCCCGGAGCTTCGGCAGCCCGTGTAACATTCTGACACAGAATGCCCCCTCGCTTTGGCCGCCTTTTCCTTCCTCGGTTCCAGTAACCGTTCAATCCAGTTATCCGTTCCAATACAGCGACAGGTTCAAAACCGCATGACTGACGATCAGCAGCAGGAATTTGAAACCGGAAATTACATTGTTCGGTATGGCGCAACCCGCCTGCTCGGTGAGTTCGAAGGGCGACGGCTGCAGGTTTTTCAGCGTGGTGATGAAGTCATCGTTCGCTCGGAAAGAGGCATGGAATGGGGCACCGTACTGTGCCCGGCAACTAAGCGAACGGCCGAATATCTGGGGCAAAGCAAAGCAGGTGGGGGAAGAATTCTGCGACTTGCCAGTGATGAAGACAGGAAATCCAGATTCGAAGCCGGGGAACGGGAAAAACAAATTTTCCGAGTCGGCAGCGAAATGATCACGGAACGCTCACTGCAGATGCAGCTCGTGGATGCGGAACTGGTTTTCGGAAGTGAACGGATTATCTTCTATTACCTGTCAGAAAAGCGAGTTGATTTTCGCGAACTTGTGAAGCTGATGGCGCGTGAATTCAACGCGCGCATTGAAATGAGACAAATTGGAGTTCGCGACGAGGCTAAGTTGCTGGCTGACTATGGGGACTGCGGAAAACCGGTTTGTTGCAATACTCATCTGCATGAAATGCCGCCTGTTTCGATGAAGATGGCGAAGCTGCAAAAGGCGACCCTGGATCCAAACAAGATCTCAGGTCGCTGCGGACGATTGAAGTGTTGTCTGCGCTACGAATACGACACCTATGAGCAGCATCGGCGAGAACTGCCGGCCATTGGTGCAACGGTCGTGACAAGAACGGGAACTGGTCGAATTATCTCTCAGGAATTACTGGCACGTAAGCTGATCGTTGTTTTTGAAGACGGCCGACGCGCCATAACCGAAGAATCCGATATTGTCACCGTCATTTCCCGAGGTGGCAGAAGCAAAAAAAGCCCAATTGAAGTTGACGATCAAAATGATGAACAGGGACTTCATCCGGACGACATTTCGTTGTAGAATCGCAACGCTGTATTAACATTTGATGTGTTTTTGCGACATTGCAGGGTGGATTGCCAGGAATGACGACCGTCACCAATCGACCAGGTAAGCGAACATACCACGCCCAGGCGTATAAATTTGTATTCTCCGCGCTGCGTTTTACTCAGGAACAACTGGGTCGAAACGGCAGCACAGAGGAAACCGGCCATATCTCCGGCCGGGAACTGCTGGATGGCGTCCGCATGCTGGGTCTTCAGCATTTCGGAATGATGGCCATCTGCGTATTCAACGCATGGGGTATTCGAACAACCGATGACTTTGGACGAATCGTCTTCGAACTCATCGACCGCGGTGAAATGCGAAAAACGGATCACGACCAGCTGACCGACTTCTTTGGAGTTTACGACTTCCAAAAAGTGTTTCGCGAAGACTACACGCTCGACACCAGTTCCGCGTTCCATTGATCGCCTGTAGCCGATCAACTTCGCCCCGTCACTGAACAGGCAAACACCTCCGAACTCGCACGATTCACGACGATGACAGGGGGCCGGTGCTTCCGGAAGCCGACAGGACAGTCGCTGACCGGGCCGGGATTGTCAGGGTCAGGTCGGATTGAGCAGACGCCTGCTCTACCAGTGTTGCACTTCTCCATTGGTGCCATTTGGTCACGCCGGACGGCAGACTGCCTGCCTGCAGAGATACGCTGCAGGGAGTTTCGCCAGTGTTCCAGCCGGCAATGACGCAGTCATCTTTGGCCTGGTGAATTGAGACAAAGATATTATTTTCGGCCAATAGAGTATTCCTGGTGCCATGCCTGAGTGACGGATGTTTCTTTCTGAGCTCAATACAGTCACGGTACCAGTCCAGAAGTTGCACGTTCCAACGGTCTTTCTCCCATGGAAAGCCCTTTCGACAATCCGGATCGTGTTTGCCGGACAGGCCGATTTCGTCACCATAATAGATGCAGGGAGCACCGGGCCGCGTACATAACAGCAGCCACGCCATTTTCAGAGACGACGTATCATGACCGACGCATGTCAGAAAACGGGGCATATCGTGACTGTCCAGAAGATTCAGCTGTGACTGATTCACTCGATCGGGGTGAGCCTTTTCGAGTCGAGTCAGCTCATCAGCAAATTCACGGGCAGTGGTGGGTCTGACATGTCCGAAACTTGAAGGGCGTCGAGTTTCCTCAAGATCAAGGCGGTGGCCTCCAAAGAATCCCAGACAGGCTGCTGTCACCTGATAATTCATGACAGCGTCCCACATGTCCCCCTGCAGCCACCGGTCTCCGGAACCCCAAATCTCACCCACGATGTAGGCCTCGGGATTGATCGCGCGCACTCGTCTCCGGAATTCCCGCCAGAAGTTGTCGTCGTCGATTTCGTTGGGAACATCGAGCCTCCAGCCATCAATCCCGAATCGCATCCAGTGTTCAGCAACTGACAGCAGGAATTCCCGGACCTCCGGGTTTCCCGTATTGAATTTCGGAAGAGCGGGCAGGTTCCACCATGCATGGTAGCCAACGGCTTCCAGACTTCCGACGCCGTTACTTAAAGCTCTGGCGGTTTCAGGATCCGGGTACGGAATAAACTGACGATGGCCGTTAAGTCTTTCGGGGTCCAGAAAGAACCAGCCAGCATACGGTGATGCGGCACCATTTTCCATCACGTGATGGAACTGCCAGAAACCTCGGCTGGAGTGATTAAACACTCCGTCCAGAATAATTCGAATACCTCGCCGATGACACTCAGCCACCAGAGACTGAAATGCGGCGTTGCCACCAAGCAGTGGGTCGACCGTGAAGTAATCGTACGTGTGATATCGATGATTCGATGCGGACGTGAAGATGGGATTCAGATAGAGCGCTGTGACGCCAAGCTCTGAGAGGTAGTCCAGACGGTCGATGATGCCATACAGATCACCTCCCTTGAAACCATGGGTCGTGGGAGCAACATCCCAGTCTTCGAAATGCAGCCCCTGGTTTGCGACCGATCCGCTGCTTACGGATCCGCGAGAAAAACGATCAGGAAAGATTTGATAGAAGATCGCATCACTGACCCAGTCGGGGGTATCGATAAGCATAGATCGTTCGCAAGCCTTTTTGTCAGCAGCCGCAATCGAATCGGGAAATACGAGGACTGTCACGGGCCGGGTCCGTCAATGGAAGCGTGACAGTCAGGATCGCCCGGCCCCGGGCACTTGCCATGCCCCGCGGGCAAGTGCCAGCCATCCGACCAGAAGCAGGGTTCCGCCTGCGGGGGCGATCATGCCCCATGGCACGCCGAGAAACTTCGGCCCGCCGGCAACCAGAATATACAATGAACCGGAAAACAGAGTAATTCCCAGCGCGAAACACCATGCAGCAGCAGAAAGTGCCTTCGAAGGATGCCACCGCATCAGCACACCAGTGAGTCCCATCGCCAGAGCGTGCCACATGTGATATCGCACGCCCGTCTCAAAGTCCAGAAGATACTTGTAGCTGGCCGGGATGGACATGCCCGCATAATCTTTTGCCTCAGTCTCGCCATATTTCCTGGTGAGGAAACCGGAATCCTTCAGTCCGTGAGCTCCGAATGCCCCAAGGAATACGGCCATAAATCCGAGAATTGCTGCTGCTGCAAGACACTTACGACTATCCATGACACTCACTCAGTTTAAAGCCGAAGAACTGTAACTAACTGAACTGCCCGAAGTCTTCGTCTGAACTGTGGTAAAGTCCAGAATCTGAATCCGGTGGTCACTTAGTGTTGTGGACCGAAGCGAATAATTCAAAGGTCGCACTTTCGGGCCGCAGATGCACTGATCCAGAGCAAACACGGGAACCGGAACAGGCCAGGTGTACGACCAGCCAGAGCCAGCTGCATCATAAGCATGCTGAAATTCATGCTGCATATCAGAAAATGCCAGAGACCGGCGAGGAGCGTTCATATCTCCCACGATAATGTCGGCCTGCTGCAGGAAAGCCGCCTGCATCATTTTCCGGAGAGAGGGATTTCGCGGCAGGCTTGGCGGCGAAGCCACATCTGCCACCATAATCTTCAGAGTCAGCTGGTCCAGTGGGCATTGTACCACGTAACTTCGGACGATACCGCCGGGGACGAGTGATCCGGTTGCCGCCATTGGGCCTCGAGCAGCGATCAGCATGTTATGCACCCGAAGAATCTGGTATCCGGGAAAGTCATCCGCTTCAATCGCTGCTGTTGTTTCGGAAAGTACACAGATGTCGGGGTTCAGAGACTTCAGCAGATCCCTCTGAGCGGGCCACCAGCGTGTTGACCACGCGATATTCCAGTGTACCAGGCGATAATGCTCCTCAGCCTCAGCGGCTGCCGCATCAACTGTCGGCTTGCCTGCCGAACTTCCTGAAAGCCACTGATTCTCGACACCCAGTACAAAAAAGAGAGGCAAAACGGGAAGCAGAAGAAGAAGCATTCGCTGCCGTCGGCTGACGTTTCGTCGTCTGCCGAAAAGTGCAATCGTCAGCAGCAGAGTTGCGGCAACGGGAGACGGAAAATAGAACAGAAGACCTGACAGCAACGTCTGGTCTTTCTGGATCTGCCCAGTCGTCCAGCCGATCAGCAGCACGACCGCGAGGGGCAACCAGAAGAATTGCCATGCGTTCAGCTTAAGCCATCGCCTTACCGAATGGAATGACATCAGGGACGCCTTTGAAAACCGTGCGTTTGGTGCAATCAGAGCACTTTCAGCAGTCGCAGAAACTCCCGACAGAACGCCGGGTGAGCGGGCCAGGCGGGTGCAGTAACAAGGTTTCCATCGACATACGCGCTGTCGACGGCGACTGATTGGTACAGTCCACCGGCCAGAGTCACTTCCGGACCGCATGCCGGATAAGCAGTACAGCGGCGCCCACGAAGAACATTTGCCGCAGCGAGAATTTGGAGACCGTGGCAAATTGCAGCAATTGGCTTGCCCGACTGGTCGAATGCCTGAACAATGTTGAGGACCCTTTGATTCAACCGGAGATATTCGGGGGCTCGGCCGCCGGGAATCAGCAGCCCATCGTAAGCAGCGGGATCGACGAGGTCGAAATCCGCATTGAGTGTAAAGTTGTGACCGGGCTTCTCTGTGTAGGTTTGGTCGCCTTCGAAATCATGAATTGCAGTTCTTACCCTGTCCCCCGGTTTTCGGTCAGGACATACGGTATCCACGTCGACTCCAACTGTGAGAAGAGTCTGGAAAGGTACCATGATTTCGTAGTCTTCAACAAAATCACCGGCAAGCAGTAAAACTTTTTTCCGGGACATCGAATATCTCCGCAGGACTTTTTTCTGAATCGATCCTGTCACAACAATCAGCCAGCACTCGGGATCGTTTAGAGTTGTTGGCATCATCTGTCAAGGTAATGTCCCCCTTTGGAGCGACCGTTTGAAGCGACCGTGGGAGAAGGGGAGAACGAGTCAACTGGCAAATTCTGCCGGATTCGAATGGTCAAATCGGGAACTCGCCACCCGCGTTGAGGGGTATCAAAACAAGTTTTCTGCAGAATCTGGAAATTCTCTGAAAGCTGATCTATTGATTTGCACGCAGCGAACGTTATAACGCCCGCGCATCAGGAACGGCACATTGTGTTCCTGATGTGGTAAAGGGGAACCGTTTCGAACAGCAATTGGATGCGAAGGAACGGGAAATTCATCTTTTAGGTTTTTGCGGAGGTGTCTCAGGGTTCTGCCTTTTGGCGTAAACCCTGGTCCGGAGAATGACTTTACGAGCGGATGGCATACGGCCGTCAGTTCGTCAAAGTACTCATCGGACAAAGTTGTGGATTTTTAGTCCCTTACGCGATACGGTGTCTGGCGTGCCCGTTGGAATTGCAGATCTTCTGCAGAAGGCAGATTGCCAGAAATCGTGAGCGAAACAACGCGAGACCGGGATGGAGTCGGCCGGTCAAAGCGCCTCTTCGCCGACTTCTATAAAGTCGCCTTGCTGTCCATCGATCTCTGAAACGTCCTGTTGAAAAGCATTTGCTGAAGCTCCCACTTCTGTAAGGCAGTTGCCTGGCGAATCCCGGCCATGCCTTTCTGAAGAGAGATGTTACCCAGCTTTGTTCTCACCAGCCCTCTGTTCAAGATCCGCCGCAAAAGATAATCGGCTTATCACAGTGATGATACCCTCTCATGCCTTACCCAAAGGACGGGTTTGCAGGGGGAAAACAATCCTGAGAATAATCCGATACGGGGTGCTCCACACCCATACTCCTTTGCAACGGAACTCCCGCCGATGAGGTAAGCAGGATCTGCATGGCGAAAAAAACGTGGAGAACGTAGTTAATGGACGAAAGTTCCTGCGGCAGCTGTGAGTGTTCAGAACCTCCATCTGCCTCCTCGGAGTATGATGATCCTCCGGGAAGTACTGGTCTGCTGCAGCTGGTTTCAGCTGTGGCAGAATCGAATGTTGTTTCAACCAAAAGCAGTGCCAGTGATACCAGATCCCTGATGTCGCGAATTCGATCCGGTTCCCAGCCGGTGAATTCACGAACGGGATTTGCTCCTGCGGCACCAAACGGAGTTTCTTCCGGCAGCAACGGACACAGTCATAACGGACATGACACAGGCGGATATTCTGCCGGTGTGGCGTCCGGAAATGGGCATTCCGCTGTCGCAGAGCTCAATGGGCACTCCGTGTCTGCGGAAGTCGGCCCTGACCAGGAACCTGCCGGAGCTCGACGAACCGTCGACGCTGGCGTGGCTCCGGTTTTCGCCTCGCCGCCTCGGCCGTCAAACCCTCTGACCGAACAGTTCCGTGAACGTTTTTTCCCGGACGCTTCGGATGCTGAATGGGATGACTGGAGATGGCAGTCTCGGCACCGGATTAAGACTCTGGACCAGTTCGAGAAGATGCTGGACCTGTCACATGAGGAACGCGACGCGCTCGCCGAAGGCGGGACGATGCTTCCGGTTGCCGTTTCACCCTATTATATGAGCCTTCTGGATCCTCATGATCCGCTGCAGGCTCTGAGGAAGACGGTTGTTCCAACAACCGCCGAGTTTATCCGAACTCCTGGGGAGGCGGATGATCCTCTTGGTGAAGACGGGCACAGTCCGGTGCCTGGTCTGGTACATCGATATCCGGACAGAGTTCTGCTGCTTCCGCTGGATTTTTGTTCCACATACTGCCGTTACTGCACGCGGTCACGCGTTGTCGGACACGGTGAGATTGTGCCAAATGCTCAGCGACTGGAAGCCATCTTTCATTACCTGGAAGAAACAACTCAGGTTCGCGATGTACTGATCTCCGGCGGCGACGCGCTCGCATTGAGCGATGAGAAGCTGGACTGGATCCTGGGACGACTTCGAGCCATTCCACATATCGAGTTTGTGCGAATTGGCACCAAGATGCCGGCTGTGCTGCCACAAAGAATTACACCCGAACTGTGCACGATGCTGCGCAAGTATCATCCGATCTGGATGAGTATTCATTTCCTGCATCCTGCCGAGTGTACTCCGGAATCCAAAGTCGCCTGTGAGCGGCTTGCGGATGCCGGAATTCCCCTGGGAGCACAGACGGTTCTGCTGAAAGGTGTGAATGACAGTGTCGAAATCATGAAACAGCTGGTACACAAACTGCTGTTGATGCGAGTTCGGCCCTACTACCTGTATCAGTGCGACCCGATCAGTGGTTCATCCCACTTCAGGACACCAGTCTCAAAAGGACTGGAAATCATTCAGGGGCTGCGAGGCCATACGACGGGCTACGCAGTTCCAACTTATGTGATCGATGCTCCGGGTGGTGGCGGTAAGATCCCGCTGCAGGTAAACTCGGTCGTTGGTCGTGACGGTGATGATTTGTTGTTAACGAACTTTGAAGGTAAGGTCTTTCGCTATCCGGATCCCGTAAGCGAATAGCCCGCCTTTCTACTTCTGTGATACTGGAACCTGTGCTTCGTATGAGTTCCGTTATATTGCCAGGCGATCAGGGGATGTCCGCTTCCGGCGGGTCAGCCGTGGAAGCGAACACCCCTGCCCTGCCTGAAAACCTGTGTGCCCGTTGCGCGCGTCACCACGAAACCTGTTGTCAGAAAACAGACATCTACGTAACGCTGCAGGACGTTCGCCGAATTGAACAGCATGTCGGATTCAGCGGCTTCGAAGAATTTCGACAGCCGTTCGATCCTGTATATACCTTCCAGGAGGACGATCCCCTCTGGATGGAAAAAGTCTTTCAGGCCGATGGATCTCGTCGAGTTGTACGGCATAAGGAGAACGGAGACTGCGTTTTCCTTGGATCTGCCGGATGTACTCTTCCAACAGAAGTCCGTCCTCTGATTTGCCGCCTTTATCCCTTTGATTACAATGCCGAAGGACTGAAACCAGTGCCAGCATCCGGCTGCCCCAGTCACCTGCTTGCGCCGGGGCAATCCGTCTTTGAAGGGGTTGGAGTTAACCCTGACGATGCACGTCGCTGGCATGGAATGCTCTACAAGGAATTGCAGCAGGAACCCTGATTCATGCGGATTGGAATGACCTACGATCTTCGCGACGAATACCTCGCCGCAGGATTCGGGGAAGAGGAAACTGCCGAATTCGACCGGGCCGACACAATTGATTCCATCGAGGCTGCCCTGAATCAGCTCGGTCATCAAACCATCCGAATCGGACACATTAAACAACTTGTCACACAACTGGCCGCCGGGCACCGCTGGGATCTTGTGTTCAATATCTGTGAAGGAATGCATGGGATCGCGCGCGAAGCACAGGTTCCCGCCGTGCTGGACGCATTTGATATTCCCTATACGTTCGCGGACCCCCTTGTCATGTCTCTGTCGCTGCATAAGGGACTGACGAAGGCAATTATTGAGAAATCAGGACTCCCCACTCCTAAGTACGCGCTGGTGGAGTCGCCCGACGACGTGGATCGAGTATCGCTGACCGGCCCACTTTTTGCCAAACCTGTGGCCGAAGGCACCGGAAAAGGTATTACACCTGCCTCAATGATCGGTGACCGAACGCAGCTGCGTATTGTCTGCCGGGATCTGCTGGAACGCTTTCGACAGCCGGTGCTTGTGGAAACCTATTTGCCCGGACGGGAATTTACTGTGGGACTGGTCGGAACAGGTCTCAGTGCGAGGGTTATTGGCACGCTGGAAATTGTTCTTCTGCCGTCTGCCGAACAGGGTGTTTATTCCTATGTGAATAAAGAACGATGTGAAGAACTCGTCGAATACAGGCTGGTAAAGCCGGAGGGTGACCGGGAGGTAGCCGAGGCTGAACGGATTGCCCTGGCCGCATGGCGGGAACTCAATGGTCGCGACGGAGGTCGAATTGACCTTCGGTCCGATTCCGCGGGGCAGCCTCAGTTTCTTGAAGCAAACCCACTGGCTGGTCTGCATCCCCGGCATTCTGATCTGCCAATGCTGGCAACAGCCACTGGAATGAGTTACGTGGAACTGATTCGCAATATCGTGGACTCTGCTGCAACTCGTGTACGCACGAAGAGCACTTCCTGATGCGTATCATTCTGTTGTTCAACGAAATCTCTGCGACTCCAACCATTGATGAACAGGACGTTCTGAGTCAATGCGATGCCATTGAGAACGCACTGCGTGAACTGAAACATGACACTGTCCGACTGCCCTGCAATCTCAATCTGCAACTGACCCGGCAGGCTCTGCTTCAGCTGCAGCCTGATGTTGTCTTTAATCTGGTCGAATCGCTGGAAGGGACCGATCGACTGCTGCCTGTCATTCCCCTGCTCCTCGAATCCATGGGAATTGCGTTCACCGGTTCGTCCAGCCACGCCATTCTGACGACGTCCGGAAAAATCATCGCCAAGCAATGGATGCATCAGGCGGGTCTCCCGACACCGGCATGGCTGACCGTCACATCCGGTGTATGGAATGGAAAGCGACCTGCTCGCGTTATCCTGAAGGCCGTCTGGGAGCATGCTTCTTTCGGCATGGATGACTCTGCCGTGGTTGACTGTCGGCAGTTGTCCGATGAGCAGCTGATCACACTGCTCGAAACCAGGCAGTCATCCACCGGAAAGATGTGGTTCGCCGAACAGTTCGTCGATGGACGGGAATTCAATCTGACCCTGCTGGCCGGATCGGCAGGTCCGGAAGTCATGCCTCCGGCAGAGATTCAGTTTGTCGATTTTCCCCCGGAAAAGCCGCGCATTGTCGGTTACGCGGCCAAGTGGCATGCTGAGTCGCCCGAATACAGCAATACTCCTCGCACGTTTGCTTTCCCGGAAGATGACACACTCCTGCTTGAGTCGCTGAAACAGCTGGCGACTGACTGCTGGAATCGCTGCGGGATGGAGGGATATGCCAGAGTTGATTTTCGAGTTGACTCAGCGGGTACTCCCTGGGTTCTGGAGATCAACGCAAATCCCTGCCTGTCTCCGGATGCCGGTTTTGTGGCCGCCGCAGAAATGGCCGGGCTGAACTACACTCGGATCATTGATCGAATTGTCCGTGATGCCTTAAATCATTGAACAAATGGCAACAATTCAATACTGCCAGTTAAAGGTCAGCGTGTGAATTCTCCAACTTCCGATATTCGAATCCGTTTCGAAATACAGTCAGAGGACCGCGACAGCGTTCGTCGCATTGTCGAATCTACGGGCTTCTTCTCCGACGCTGAAGTCGATGTCGCCGTTGAGCTGGTTGATGAGCGATTATCAAAGGGTCCTGCGTCAGGTTACTACTTTGCTTTTCTTGAATCAGATGGTTTCATTGTCGGCTATGCATGCTACGGGCCAATCGCCTGTACGGTGCACAGTTTTGATCTCTACTGGATTGCCGTGGATCAGAACTGTCAGGGCCATGGGTTCGGCCGCAGACTGGTCGAAATCAGCGAACAGGAAATTAGAAAACTCGGGGGTAAACGAATTTATGCGGAAACCTCCGGCCGGGCACAGTATGAACCGACTCGAAAATTCTATGAACGCTGCGGATATGAAATCGCAGCAATCCTGCCTGACTTCTATGACGAAGGCGACGACAAAGTTGTTTATGTGAAAGTTACCTGAGAGGCCAGCTGGCGCGGCCAGTCTGTCTTTCACAACCGTCAGGGTTTATGGACAAGGACTACGGAGCGTTAAGTTTTTGTACCGTCTTCACCAGCTTCAGGATCATTCCATCAATCGTTTTCTGCTGTGCCGAATCCGTTAACTGTCCGGCGGCGTCAAAAGCCTTATCAGCATTGCCCAGCGCGTATTGATCGGGCATCACCATCACGCCGATGTTCTGCAGCACGGACCTCAAATGCACAAGGCCCCGAAGTCCGCCAAGTGCTCCAGGTGAGGCACTCAGTAACTGCGCAACTTTACCCAGAAACGCGGCCTTCATCGGCTCACCTGGTGCTCGGCGTGAAACCCAGTCGATGGCATTCTTCAATACGGCCGTCATGGAACTGTTGTATTCGGGAGAACAGATCAGCAGCGCGTTATGATCGACAAACAGCTGTTTCAGCTTCCGGGCATTTTCCGGAAGTCCCGAGGACGCTTCAAGATCTTCATCAAACAGTGGCAAAGGCAGATCACGGAGATTGATGAACGTAACCGACGCGCCTGCAGCCTGCGCGGAATTCGTGGCGATTTTCGCAAGCCTGGTATTGAAGGAATCGACTCGTGTACTGCCCGAAAAGCAAAGAATTCTGACCACATCGTTCATCGTATTTTCCATCAATCGCTGTCTGATTCCGGGTTGTCTACCTGGGCGCTGAGACTGTCGGCTTTGGTTCGACTGGCGAACTGGAAATGACCGTCAGCTTACGATCGGGGGCAAGCGAAAAAATTGTTCGAATATGAGGATCTGCGATCAGCAGATTTTCACCCAGGCGGCATAGCCCAACAGGACGATCAAGAGGGGATCCCGTTACCCATTGCTGTTTTTCTCCATCCGGAGTGACTTTCCAGATGCAGTGCTCATAGTTGTCAGTCACAAACAGTGAGCCATCATCCATTCGCACAATATTGTGCGGCAAATTGAATGGCTGTCCCTTCACGAAGAATTCGATCTTCCCGTCCGGAGCGACCTTCTGAATCTGGCCGTCTTTGCTGGACGTGGACAACACCCAAAGGCTGCCATCCGGATCCATTGTCAGACCTCTTGGAGAATTTATCACAGCAAACTCAGTCGGCTCTTTTGCACCTTCCGCCGGCATTTTCCAGATGCGATGCAGTTCCAGGTCCGCCGTATAAATTGTCCCGTCCGGAGCGACGGCAATTGCCATTGGAATGCCAATCCATCCGCCAGTGAGTGGCTGTGGCTGAGCATTCTCGTCAAATCGGTAGACATCACGGGTTGACGAATCTCCCGCCAGCAACTTTCCCTGGTGGTCGATCGCAAGACATCGAACAGCATTCAGCGGTGTGCGGAATTTTTTCGACCCCTGAAAAAAGATGGTCCGATTGCCGTCCTGAATCTTCCAGATCCCCGGCAAATTCCGATCTGCCACATAAATAACACCGTCCGTTCCGGCGGCCACGGCCAGCGGATATTGAAATTCGGTGACTGGTGCAGTTTCCTGAGCAACAGCCGAAGTGAGGCCTATGAACAGGACGGCGAAGTATCTCATGGCAGAATTCCGACATGAAGGAGCACAGGCAGAGAAGCTATTCCATCGGGGCAGGAACGATTGCGGAGTATAACTCGTAATCAATACTGTCCGCCACAATCGTCCCCGGATTCTTCTCGATTGCCTGAACTCCGCCGCTCTCAGCGGGGATTCAGACGCCATCAGCTGCGCTCGAGGAGTGCTTCACAATCAGTTGTGGCAGGCGTTCAGGCCGATTTTCCTCAATGTGAATGGCTGAGAGCACCGCTTCCCGAACCATCTCCGGTTTTTCGCTGAAGATTTTCAGGAGGGGATCGCCGGGGCTAACCGGATCACCGATTCTGATCAGCATTTCCAGCCCGACGGAATGGTCAATCAGTTCGCCCATTCGTTTTCGACCTCCGCCGAGCGTGATAATGGCCATCCCAAGCTGCTCGGTATTGATTCCGCACACGTATCCGGCCTTTGTTGCCTTCACTTCCGTTGACGGAGCGATTCGAAGCGGAGCTTCCGGATCCCCTCCCTGAGCTCTAACCATTTTGCAGAATCTTTCCCAGGCACGGCCGCTCGACAGGATCGAATCAATCTGCTGCCGGGCCTGCTCGGCGGAAAAGCCAGCGCCAGCCAGCAACAACACTTCCACAGCCAGCGCGATCGTCACTTCACGCGCGTCGGCCGGACCAGCCCCGCGAAGTATTTCCACCGACTCCCTTACCTCCAGCGCATTACCGCACATGCGACCAAGTGGCTGATTCATGTCGGTCAGCAACGCTGATGTGCGCACTCCCATTCGTTGCCCTGTGCCAACCAGGGATGCAGCCAGCTCGGCAGCCTGGTCAAAGGTCTTCATAAAAGCACCACTGCCAAATTTTACATCCAGTACAAGTGCATCAGGAGATTCTGCCAGCTTCTTACTCATAATACTGGCGGTAATGAGCGGAATGGAGGGAACGGTTGCTGTGACATCTCTCAGAGCGTAAAGCCGACGATCTGCCGGCGCAAGTTCCGCGGAAGCGCCTGTGATAACGCATCCCACACTTTGAGTGAGCTGCACGATTTCCTGGAGTGTCAGGTCGGTACGAAAGCCTCGAATGGCTTCCAGTTTGTCAAGAGTTCCCCCGGTCGCCCCCAGTCCCCGTCCTGACAACATGGGGACCTGCAGGCCAAATTCAGCGAGCAGCGGGGCGAGGATAATCGAAGTCTTGTCACCCAGCCCTCCGGTTGAGTGTTTGTCGACTCGCACAATCCCGTCGTCTGGCCATTCAATACGAACCCCGGAGTTCAGCATCTCCAGAGTGAGTGCTGCCGTCTCGCGTTCTGTCATTCCGTTCAGAAAGATGGCCATTGCCATCGCCGACATTTGGTAGTCAGGAATTTCGCCACACGAATACCCCTGCACAAAGAAGGCAATCTCAGCGTCGGATAACTCCCGGTGGTCACGCTTCGTGGCAATTATGGCGGCAGGAATCAACGTGGTACCTCTTTATCAGGTTCATCAGAACCGGCCGAAGATTCGGGTGAACCGGCCGACGGAATCGGGGGCAGGAATCGAACGCGACCACCAAAGGCCTCCACATCAATCTGATGACTGCTGTTGGTCCGCATCTGCACAGAAGGCACAGGAAATCGAGAGCTGATGCGGTGTTCAAAAATCTGCTCGCCAGTGGTCTTCAAAATGCCTCGGAACGACATACCGGATATGGGAGCCCCGGCCGGTATACCGACTGGATTTGCCGGATTAGGATTCTCCCCATAAATCAGCAGCAGTACGGGAGACGAAGGCTGATCAAAAGTGACAGTCAGAGCGGAACCGGCATCGAGTTTCCATCGCAGTCTGCCGGTCTCCCTGTCGATCGCAAACAAATGCCCCTGCAGCGACGTGAGTTCCCGCCCCATCAGCCTCGCCTGAAAAGCGACTTCCCGCGGTGCCGGAAAATACGCATAGTAGTTGACAGGATCCGAACACAACACCGGCAGAGTTGCGCCATCGAATACGGTCTGCAGGTCTCTGTCCTCAATGTCCTCGACAATGAGCTTTCTGACCTGCCCTGTCTTCAGATTAATCTCTTCGAGATGGCTGCGTCCAAAAGCCACCAGCGTCTGAGCATCAACAAACTGGGATGCCCGAACATCTGAAAACGAAAGTGTTCGAAAAACTTCGCCCGTACATGGGAGAATCCAGACGAGCTGAAATTCGCCGTCTTTGTCCGACGGACGCCGAAAGGATACCAGATGATCCCGCGTGGTAATCAGTGTCCGCCGCACATCGTTCGGCGACACCCCGCACTCCACTTTTCTCCCATCCGCCATGCTGAATGCGCCGACGACGCCAGTTTTCGCGTCAATAACGATCAGGGACTTTTCGGTGGCAAATCCGTACACGTTTTCCAGATCACCCTCCAGCCACCATCGAGCCTGTCCGGTCAGGCTGTCAAAAACTTCCAGCCGTGACTTTGTCTGAAAACAGATCCAGCGCGCAGACCGACCCGGTATAGAAAAATCCGTCGAAAAGAATGGCGCAAGCTGCGATTTGTTTTCAATATGAAATAACTGAAAATGACGATCATAAGAACGAAACATCGACATCGGAAATCCGCCGCTCGCCTGAACCTGACGGTTCCATAACGCTCGATGATCAATGATAGAATATCCGGTCATTCCCTGAGCTGCGTGAACAGTCAGTATACTGCCCGTCCGACTCACCAGATCTCCCTGTATCGCATAAGGGATGGCGTTGGAAAAATTCCCCGAAATCGACCAGACATGATCCGGATTCTCAATGACATCATGTGCCTTGAGGAATGGCGGAGAACTTGACTGAATCTGCCACTCATAACTGCTGAGAAACGCATCGTTCAGATCATCAGTCGCAACCGGTCTCTCCATCTGACGATGAAGTAACGACTGGGCCAGCGGAATGATACTGTAAGTGCCGCCGGGCCAGGCATTCCAGCTGCGTCGACGGTGGCTCGAAAATTCCTTCGGATCCATTCCGATGGATTCAGACCGAACATCAGCATCTCCGGCAGATCCCGTTTCCACTACATCAGCATGCTCCTGCAGTTCGCTCAGCAGCGTATTCAACAGCCGCAACCGAATCTGTTTCCAGACCAGTGATTTCTCATGATTCTCCGCCAGGCGACGGCGAAACTCATCAATCTGTTTCAGAGCCGCCTCCTCGCTCCCGCTGACACTGCTCCCGGGATCAGCGCCTGAAGCTGTCTCGTCGGATTTCGGTCCAGTCCCTGGAGACCTTTCGGACAACATCAGCGACTGAACAATCAGGTGCAGACAGGTGTCCGACAGCTCTCCCGCCTTCATTTTCTGTTCACTGCGGCTTAGCAAAACTGGCTGAAGTGAAGAGTGAGGAATATGGAGCAAATGCTCATCGGGTAACGTGGAAATCTGGCGGAGAAACCGTTCACGAGCATCGGCGTCCAGCTGTTCCAGAATCTCTGCGGTTTGAGTGAGCAGCCAGGTTCTCAGGGGCATTTGCACACGTCCAAAACTTTTTCTGGCAAGTCGAGGATCCTGTCCGGGATAGGCAGGCTGAACTGCACTATCCACTCTTTGCTGACTGATATGCTCGACAGGCTGTTCGAGAAACTCCCGATCCATTGTAAGCAGCTGAATTATTCGCTCGGTCGCGGCTGGAAAATTACCGGAACGAACGATGCCATACATCTTCAGCTGAATCACTCGTGCCTTCTGACTGATCGATTCCGCAAGGGCATCAATTTCCGCCAGTGTTTCCGCTGACGGTTCTTCCGTCTGGCGGAGAATCTCCGCCAGACATCGGAATCGGATTTCTCGAACTCGCTTCAAATCACGTGACTTCACACTCACCGTTTTCAACAGTTCCAGCCCAGCGGCCCCGTCTCCCGAATCAGCAAGTAACTCAGCCTGTTCCAGTACTCCGGCCTGCTGACCGTCCGCCGGACGGGCCGACATCAGGTTAATGCGATCCGGCGCATAAGCCACGATGTCTTCACCTGCTGACAGCAAACGACCCCATGCCGGACCGGGCTGCACAGCACTTTCGAGTTTTGCGGGACTTCCATCCGAAAGGTGGATTGCACAAAGCCCACCGTTTGACAAACCAAAGACCAGCTTTCCGTTTCTCAGAACTGCGGAACCTGTTGGGCGAGCTCCATGTGCATCGGAGGAAACTGTCCATAACAGAGTACCGTCAGTCGTGGAAATCGCGTCGATCGACCTTTGATTTCCGATCACGATCCGATGCTCGTCTGAATACATCAAAATGCCGTGCGGCCCGACACCACGGCGCCCGACTTCCCTGCCTGTCAGAGAGTTCAGAACAACAATTTCTGAAGTGTCTGCGGGAAAAACTGTAAGGCTTGTCCCGGTGGCGACAGGTGCATAAACCGGCCAGCTTGTTCGAAGAGATGCAGGATGCGTATTGATGAACATTCCACCCCGGATTGCATTTCTGAGCATTCCACTCGGCTTCGGTTTTCTCGCCGGAAGAGCCCAGATCATCGATTTGGTCAGCGTATCAACGCTGACCAGCCAGCCCGTTGTGGTACTTGTCCATACCAGACCACCTCGCACCGTCGGAATGGCTGTCTGCATCCTTCTGGTCGTCTCGCTGGCAATACCCGCTCGAGGATATGTCAGCTGAACTCTCCAATGCAGATGTCCGGTTTCTGCAGAAAGGCAGGCAAGGTAAACGGCATCCTGTTGCTCATATACGCTATACAGAAGCTGGTGATCAACTGTCGGTGGCCCCGCGATCCATGAACGAGTCAGCTCATTTCCAAACCTGGATTCCACTGGCTCGCCACCAATCGTCCAAAGCCTTCGACCGGTTTCCTTGTCCAGTGCAATCAGAGCTGCAGGCGGAATTTCGGGAGTCTGCTGCCCGTTTCGAGGGAAAAACGGGCCAGGAATTCCGCTGCTCTGAGGCAGCCAGTCGTCCTGAACCAGAAACAGTCGATGCCTGTCTTCCGTAATTCTGCCAATCACTCCGTTACGAATCAAAAGGTTTATGGTAAATGAACCTTCCAGGCTGTCGAATGTATTAACCGCGGCTGCTCCCGGGGGCACAGGCGCGTCATCCCATGCTCGCCCCTGATAACGAATCTGTGTCTCCAGACTTTTCGAGTTCGTCCATGCCCACTGTGGTTCCCCGCTGCTCAGATCCAGGGCAGCCACGCCCGTCAGTGTTCTGATATAGATCCGTCCCTCATCAATAACCGGCAGCCAGTTCGATGATGGTATCAGATCCAGTTCATGTGCACTGGTGATAAATCGCTTAAGCAGGTCCGTTGTCGATGATGGCAGCGGAAGCTGGTACTGCCATTGGATATTCCGGGGAAGCCCGTCCGCGGGATTTTCACCAGACTGCTTTTCTTCAGTTTCTGTTTCTGTCGGATTCGCGGTTTTCGTCACAGCCTGCGTTTCCACGGAATTCGACTGCGGTGAACGATCAGTCGCCGAATGTTCTGACTTCGCGGTCACAATCTTCACGAGCTCATCATGCAACACACCGGCCTTTGATTTCCAGACCGCCGGAATTCCGGAATCGAGCAGCGGTTCCAGCCAGTGCAGGGCTGCCAGCCGATGACCTCGATCCAAATGCTGCTGAGCCAGCAGCAGATGACTGCGGTAGGAAGCATCACTGCCCGGAAATCTCAATATGATGTGAAGGAGCAATTCCGGCCTGCCACTCTGCAGGGCCTCCCGAAATCCGGATTCTGCGAGTGCCCGTTCTGAATCCCGGATTAACTTCTGCTGATCTTCCGGCAGACGATGAAAGCTGCGAAAGATACTTCTGTACAACGGCTCCCAAACGGACGTAACCGAGGGCATCATCAGCTGAGGATCTGCCTGCCCCAGCAATCGCAGCTGTTCCCGAACGTCCTGATAGTTCTTTTGAGTCAGATGCTCATTCAGAGTCTGCAGCTGCTGTATTCCCCGGCGATCAGAATGCAGTTGCTGAGCTTCATCGCCCAGCAAACGGTCGGCACCCTCACTTTCCGTCTCCATCTTCGGCAGCTCGTCTGCGTTACAGTGACGGTGCATCGACAGCTGATCGTGGAATGACAGCTGATCGTGGAATGACAGTGGATCGATGAGTGCAGGAATGAACCACAGAACTACGCAGACAAGCTGTCGAGTCAACTCTGACAAACGTCGCGGAATTCTTAAGCGTAACAGCCGACAGGGCTGTGCCGTTTTATTTGTAACAGAATCCATCCAGCCACTCCGAGATTGTGAATTGCCAGATTCACCTTATTCACCGCGTGAACATCATCTGATTGTAGGAAATTCCAGCCCGGCGGAACGGTCGAATCACCCGGAAAGATGGAATCATCACCCGAAAATCACATTTCACGAATTTCCTGATGTCCCCGTGTTTTTAACAATGCAGCCCCGAAGGTCTGCCGAGCGCCACGTAGTGGCGTCTCTCCGAGACGCCAAATTTCGCGAGTCTCGGAGAGACTCGCCTACGTGGGCAGCGTCCTTCCGATTCAAGAGCGCAATCGAGTGCGATCCACCAGCGATTGGTATGATACCGCGTCAGGATCACCCCTGGGCAGCAGGCAGTGAAGAAAACAGACTGCGACGTCAATGTCCGGAAGAGCCTCGGTATTTCGGCCCGCAGGGGACCTCTGCGAATGGAATTTTTACAGAACCCGGTATACTCGCGAATATGGGCACTCGAATTATTGCAACCAGTATGGCCGTTCCACCGGAAGTGCAGACTTCCGAACAGCTTGCGCCACTCATCGGGCGAGATTCTGAATGGATCATTCGTCGGACCGGGGTTCTTCAGCGACATGTGGCTGGCAATCTGAAGGATCCGGCTGTGCTTGCCGCAGAAGCCAGTCGACCACTTCTGGACCGGTACGGAAGTCCCGACTGCGTGATTTACGCTGGTGCAATTCCTCGACAGATGCTGCCCGATCTGTCTGTGTTTGTTCATCGGGAACTGGGACTCACCGGTGTCCCGGGATTTTCTGTTAACGCCGCCTGCCTGTCGTTTCTGTCTGCTCTGACTGTTGCTGATGCTTTGATCGAGCGAGGACAATATCGAAAGATTCTGATTTGTGTGGCGGAACTGGCATCCCGGGGACGTAACTTTTCCGAACCGGAATCCGCGGCGCTGCTGGGCGACGGCGCTGCTGCAGTGCTGATGGAACAGACTCCCGGTACATCCTGTATTGCCGGTTATCAAATGCAGACCTGGTCGGATGGAGCAGACCTGGCAGGACTTCGGGGAGGTGGAACCCTATTCCCTCCCGAACACCCTGACACAACGTTAGCCGATCATCGCTTTCATATGCAGGGAGAACAGTTGCTGCGAGCCACTGTACCGAGGCTGCGACAATTTCTCGATAAATTCTTCAGTGAGCATGGCATCTCCCAGGCAGATATTCAGCTGGTGATTCCTCATCAGCCCTCAGGCCCTGCTCTCAGTCTTCTGAAGCGATGGGGGTTTACCGAAGAACGAGTAGTCAACATCATTGCTGACTATGGAAACTGTGTGGCGGCATCAATGCCGATGGCGCTGGCCCTGGCAGAACGCGAAGGTCAAATTCAGCGAGGTGATCTTTTGCTGCTGCTGGGAACAGCGGCGGGAATCTCAATCGGAGCGTCACTTCTGCGATGGTGAATGACAGGCTGACTGAGATCGCCCAAAATCTCGCGGGCGTGTTTCCCAAAAAAATTCTTGTCACCGGCGGAACTGGTTTTGTCGGTTCCCATCTGGCCCGAACGCTCGCATCCGCTGGTCATGAAATCGTGATTACCGGCAGAAATCGCTACCGGCAACTGTTTGGAAACTCATCGATCCGCATGGAATCAGTCGACCTGACAGATTCGGGAGGAATAGAGAATCTCTGCGAGGGACAGGATCTGGTCTATCATGTGGCAGCTCGATCTGCTCCCTGGGGAGCCCGACAGGAATTCTGGAACGACAATGTTCTGGGAACTCAAAATGTTGTGACAGCGTGTCGAAAACACCATGTGCCGCGGCTGGTGCATGTATCATCCACCGCCATTCACTTTCAGTTTAATGATGCGCTTCAGATTGCAGAAAACAGTCCTCTTCCCCGGAAATTCTGCTGCCACTATGCCGAATCGAAAGCGGAGGCAGAAAAGATCGTACTGGGAGCTGCCGCGGATGGCCTGAATGCCATTATCATTCGGGCACGCGCTGTTTTTGGACCAGGTGACAACAGCCTTCTGCCGCGACTGATCGCGGCAGCACGTACTGGACGACTGCGTCAGATCGGAGATGGCGGTAACCGTATCGATATGACACATATTGATAACCTTGTTTTGGCGCTGCTGCTGGCCGCTGAGAGGGGCGATGCGGGATCAGTCTTCACGATCACCAATGACGAACCGGTTCTGCTCTGGCCGCTGTTACGGGAGATTTTGCAGAAACTGGATCTCCAACTACCGTCGAGGTCAGTTGCTGCCAGAACCGCGATGACGGCAGCCACAGTGCTGGAGTCACGACATCAATGGCTGAAACTACCGGGAGAACCATTACTGACCCGGTATGCCGTTGGGTTGTTATCGAGAAGCCAGACATTCGACTTATCCGAGGCTCGGCGAGTTCTACGATACGATCCACTGATCAGTATGCAGGAAGGAGTTCGCAGGACAATGGCCCACATGACCGCAAAAGATGAATCGGATGCCGTGACGTCTGTTCGTATCCGTTTTTTTTCCACCGGCTATACGGCTCACCCGGCTTTTCTCGCCGAACGCGGAGCTTCTTTTCGCCGAAGAATTCGGTTCCATGCAATGTTTGCGCTGCTCGAACATCCCACAGAAGGTCTCACGCTCTTTGATACAGGCTATGCACCCCGATTCTTTTCAGCCACACAGCGCTGGCCGTACAGCTTATATCGCTGGATGACGCCAGTGGACACATGCGATCAGTTGTCCGCTGTTTCGGTCCTTCAGCGTGCTGGAATTCAACCTGCAGATATCCGTCGAATTGTCCTGTCGCATTTTCATGCCGATCACACCGGAGGATTGCTCGATTTCCCCAGGGCCGACATCATCGCGACGAACGACAGCTGGCAGGATGTTAAGGGACGCACTGGCATGGCAGCAGTTAAAAGGGCCATCCTGCCCGATCAGCTTCCGCCGGACCTCGCAAAGCGACTTCATCTGATCGAACACTTTCATGGACCTGGTTTCGGACCGTTCCCCGCAACCCACGACCTGTTTGGCGACGGCAGCGTTCGTATGGTTGATCTGACAGGACATGCACACGGGCAATCCGGTCTGCTGCTGCAAACAGATACCGGACGTATCCTCCTTGCGGCGGATGCCGTATGGACCAGTCGCGCTTTTCGTGAAAATCTTTATCCAACACCCGGTTTCCGGATGCTGGCCGCGTCTGTTCGCGACTCACTGCGATCTCAGCAGCGATTGTACGACCTTTCAAAACAGTTCCCGGCAGTTGAGATCGTTCCGACACATTGTCCGGAAGTCGCTGCTCGTTATGGCTTTGATGAGGAAGTTGATCACTGGCTGAAAATTAGTCGGGAGTCAGAAAACAGTCCTTCCGCTGCAGACCGTTCATGAAAGGAGTAAGCATGCGGATTCTTGTTACCGGTGCGAGAGCTCCGGCGGCGCTCGACTGGGTGCGCCGGCTTTCCTCAGCCGGTCATACGGTATTTGTCGGCGACAGCCTGCGATTTGGTATGGCGGTGGCATCCCGCTTCGCCCATCAATTCCTGTTTCTTCCTCGCCCTGTGGAATCCGTTCAGCAGTATGTTGCGGTTTTGCAGCAAATGATTCAAAAACACAACATTGAACTGCTGATACCAACCTGTGAGGAGGTTTTTTATCTCAGTCGGTTTCGGGATCAGCTGAGCTGCTGCATTGTGGTGGATGACTTCGAAAAACTGTCCGATATTCACAACAAATGGACATTCTCGCAGCTGGCTGGCAATCAGTTCGCGCAGTCACCGCAGACATGCCTTCTGACATCCGTCGAAGATATCAGCCGTCTGAATGACAACCCCGCAGCATGGGTTTTTAAACCGGTATTCTCCCGCTTCGCATCCAGAACGCTGATCGAGCCCGACGAGTTGTCACTTCGCAAACTGCGACCGAGCGAAATTGACCCCTGGGTTGCTCAAAAACGCATCATGGGTCAGGAGTACTCGACTTACAGTATTGCGAGACACGGCCAAATGCTGGCTCACGCCTGTTATCGTTCAAAATACCGCGCCGGACTCGGATCCGGCATTTATTTTCTTCCCACAACACATGAGCCGATCGAGCACTTCGCCAGAACGTTCATCGAATCCACTGGTTTTCATGGTCAGATCGGGTTTGACCTGATCGAGGATACCGAGGGGCTGCTCTGGGTGCTTGAGGGAAACCCGCGAGCAACCAGCGGACTGCACATGTTTGACGATAACGATCCGGTCGCCTCAGCCATCACGAATCAGCAGATCTGCGTCCCGCAGTTAGCGGCCCCCGCTGACACCGCAAATACCGAAAATACAGTCAACGCAAAGGCAGGCGGCAATGAGCACGATTTGATCAGACCTTCCCGAACAAATCCTTTAATGGTCGAATTCGCAATGCCTCTTTGGGGACTTGCCGACGCACTTCGACGGAACCTCTGGCGAGAACTGATACCCGACATGCTGAAGGCCCGAAGCACATCCTTTCGCCTAAGGGATCCCCTGCCATCTCTGCTTCTCCCGCTCTCACTCGCAGAACTTGCATGGATTGCCATCAGAGAACGTCGCTCACTTCAGCAGGCTTCGACGTTTGATACTGAATGGAACGGAGAATCCCTTTGAACAGCGTCGGGCTACCGGGGGAAGTTTCGCGGGACCTGTCACCAGGCCCGCCAGAGTCGAAGGAAGAGCTGGTCATTGGCGACGCCGAGGCATACCTGCCAGACGATCTGCAAATTACTCATGCCGCTTTTTTCAAGGCCTTTCATGACCAGCCATCCACACACTGGGTTCGCAATGTTCAAACAGACTGGCTACAGCTCCACGTGGGAGCCTGCATACTTCCTGTCACCGTCAATGGTACGGAGTATCAGAATTCGTGGGTTGCATCGCCGTACAACGCCATGGTGACATACGCTCTGGAGGAACTCAGAAATATCAGCAGCCGCAGCATGCGCACCGCTCTGGCGGCGATCATTCACAGTGTTGCTCCTCTTCTGAGAGCTTCCTCGATTAATAAGGTTGTGTGCGTCAACAACTGGTTGCTTTCGACAAATCTGTATCCGGCATGGAATGGCGAGGGGCTGCATGATCTTGTCAGCCAGCTGACTCATCGCTTTCCCGATCACGTCATCATGTTTCGTTCGTTGAATGCGATCTCCAACGCAGAACTTATGGAAAAACTCAGGGAGAGTGGTTTCATGCTGGCTCCCAGTCGGCAGGTGTATTTGTGCGACAACCCGAATGCAGCCCTGAAGAAACAGAACCATCAGATCGACCTCCGCCTGCTGCGTAGAAAAACAGACTATCAAATCACAGAGCATTCCCAGCTGACGGCGGATGACGACAACCGTATCGTCGACCTGTACAACCAGCTCTACCTGACCCGATACTCGACGAACAATCCGCAGTTCACTCCGGAGCTGGTTCGACTCTGGAGAGAGACCGGGCTTCTGAAACTCATCGGCCTTCGCAGTCCCTCGGGCCGTCTGGATGGAATCGTCGGATGCCTGGGCAACGATTCCTGGATCACCACACCACTTCTTGGCTATCAAACGTCATTGCCTCAGCAGCTTGGGCTTTACCGCATGCTGACGACTCTTGTGTTTCTGGAAGCACATCGCACGCAGCGAATGCTGAATCTCAGCTCCGGTGCTGCAGGGTTCAAACGCCATCGGGGCGGGGTTGCTTCCATCGAGTATTCAGCGATCTACTGCCGACATCTTCCGTTACAGCGCCAAGCCGTCTGGCATTGTCTGAACATGTTGTTGAGACAGGTGGGCGTTCGAGTGCTCGAGTCATGGCAGCTTTGAATCGCAAGGTAAGGTGTCGATGTGTTTTTTTAACCACAGATTGACAACAGGAAGTGATTCATCGGGACGTATGATCGAGTGGCGCCTTGCGCTCCGATCGGCAAAGACCGAACCAGTTCCTCACGGACTGGACGGACACCAGATCCGCCATTGCTCATCGAGCCACTTTTGATCCGGTGCTGCATCAGTAATCAGACACCGGTATCGGGCATAAAACGGATGTTCGCGGTCAATCACGAATTCTCCGTCCACACAGGGCGCAAATACGAAATATGGTTTTGTGGGATGCAGACGAGCAGCCTGAGGAGCTCGAAAGTTTTCCGCATGGCACATCATCGTGATCGTGACCGGTTTGCCTTCCACATTACCAGTGAGCGACACCCATTTGGCATGCTGGTGATTCCCTGCAATGCGATCCGAACCGCGGTCGTTGGTAATGGCGCTGGGTTCGCGCACGCTGTCTCCACCATCAGGATCCCTGTCTGTTTCGCTTAACCATCGCACCGGCCCCCGCATTGCCATTCCGCCATAATGGTACTTCTGAACAGTCAATGGCTTGTCGGTGATCGCCTGTTGTGTCGTTTCGATGTCGAAACCGTGATACGAACCGTCCGTGGGAAAGGCCACAATCTTCCATCGCTCTCGCAGAATATCAACGACCGGAGACTGCTCGGCTCGATGCACCAGATCAACTTCAAACCCCAGTCGATCACCTTCGGTAAATGCTGAGATGACCCTCTGATGGACTACCCGGCCCGTTCCGCCGGCAAGATTCCAGAAATCAATTTCCCGTTCGTTCCAGGTCGTTTTAACCCATGCACTAAACAGCCCGTGCTGATGCGGATGGTCAGCTGGAAAAGTGGCTGTTACCACTTTTCCCAGGGGAGACGCAACAGGATGCAGGAAACCGCTGCGATTGTAGAGCGGACTCATTCCGTCCGGTACGGGCGGTGAAACTTTGTTATAGGTCAGGACCAGGTTGTCTCCCTGGAAGATTGTGATTGTGTTCTCCTCTTCCCGCAGGCGAAGAGAGCCACTGACCAGACCCGATTGCGACTTTTCCGGTACCGCCGTTCCCTGTTCCGGCTCAACAACAAAACAGTCGGTTAGTTCAGGAACGAGCCGCGCGAATTCCCGAGCGACCAGTCGACCGACGATGCGACTGCCTTCAGGATTGAGATGCGTATGGTCGGCCCCGGTTACAGTCATCGGTTCGAAGGCACGAAACGCTTCGGGGCCAGCCGCTTCAGCCTGCTGAATGCTCAGGCGATGCAGATCGAGCAGCGGGACCTGTTTTTCCTGTGCAACGACCTGAGTTGCCATGGCGTAATCCGCCAGAGTTGGCTCAATCGTGCCATCCTGTTTCCAGCGACGGCGTGTCAGCGAAGTAACAAGGATCGGCCGAATTCCCGCAGCGACAGCGTCATCGATAAATTGCCGCAAATGGTCGCGAAAAGCGCCGTCTGCTGCAGATTCTCTTTCCGGTCCTTTTCCCGGCTGATCATTATGACCGAACTGAATGAGCAGATAGTCAGGCTTTGCTTCAAGACATTTTTTCCACCAGCCCTCGGTTCGGAAACTCCGCGAACTGCGTCCGCTTTTGGCAAGATTCAGGCAGTCCTCCGGAAATCGCATCTGTTCCTTGAACCCCAGTCCCCATCCCGCATCATCGGTGACCGTGGAATCTCCCGCCAAAAGGATTGTCCGGCGAAGCTGAACCGCGGTCTCATGACATGAGGGACCAGCCGCATGGACGGGCGGCACCGTACAAACAGCCCACGCGATCGAAAAAACTATCGATGTGGCAGCCGCAAAAGATCCGCACATGTCAGTACTTCCTGAATTCACAATCACCCGGGCGCACACCAGAGACTCAGTTTTCGAACCGTACCTTGCTTTCGCCGACCAGCCGAACAAGATCCGGAAGGTCGTATACTCCCAGAGCACCATGTACGGTACTGTCGAGCTGTCCGGCCGGAGTGGTATTGTTAATCAGAGACGTCCAGTCTTTCGGGGTATTGCGCAATGTGACTGAAGCAAAGCGTTCAGGATACATTGCCGCAGCATGCAGGGCGATAATGCCACTTTGGCCGACCCCGATCAGATGGACTTTGCGCGGTTTCGCTCGATCCTTCTGATAGTACGCGACAAAATCTGCGGCAGCCAGCGTATCTTCCACTCGAAGCCCCACGAGCGGCTGGCCAAGCAGGTAAGCCAGAGAAAACGTTTTCCAGTCGCTCAGCATTTCATCCCGCGAACCCGAAGCCGTTTCGCCCTGACCACGCAGGTCGACCGATACAACCGCGTAGTTCTGATCGACGAGTTGTTCGATGGGACCGCCTGGCTGAGTATCGCCCAGTTTCCCGTCATCGTGCAGATACAGACATGCATCGTCCGAAGGGATGGGAGGATGCCAGGTCAGTCCGCATATCGGTATTCCCGAATCGGTCTTCAGAACAAGCTTGTCGATATGATAACTGTCGCGATGTTCACGACCTCGATCTTCCCAGGCCGGTGGTTTCAGCTGATCATTGGGACGAACCTTCAGCAACTCGCGGATTTTTCCGAGCATCTGATCACTGGGATGCTGTTTCCACATGGCCTCACGCTTTGCGGAAAGTTCGGCCGCGTATTCGGCATTCAGGTCAAAGACCGACTTCTCACCCGGCATCGTCAGCACCTGTCCGGATTCCGTACAAAGCAGTTCTTTTCCCGGCCGAGTAACCAGAGTTGCAATCGGAACCGACTGATCATCTTTCAGCAGCCATCGTCGCATCCACTGAGCGATCGATGCCAGGTTCTGCGGTTCCACGCCGTGTGGACCCTCCACTTCGACCAGATCAACTCTTTCGGGATAACCAAGCCGGGAAAAAATCCGCTTCGATTCGCGAAAATTCTCCCAGGTTCCCCGAGCATCAAAAAAGTCTTTGCTGGTTGCGCTGATCAGTGTTGGACGTGGTGCTCGCATCAGCACATAGTCAGGATGATCCATGCCAAAGGCCACCTGGCCGTAAATGTTCTGTTCGGCATCCTGCGGTCCGATAGTTTCAATCAGCCGTCGAAATGTTGTCAGGTAACAGGCGGGAGCTGCGCAGGCCACACGATCATCAAGTGCCATTACGTAACTGGTGATTGTTCCTCCACCTGAACAGCCGGTGAAGCCAATTTTTGACGGGTCCACTTCCGGCCGACTGCACAGATAGTCAATCGCTCGTATACCATCCCAGACTCGGTAACTGGCGGTGTTTCGCCCCACGAGGATGGAACCAACGCCGATCAGGAAATGCTCGGTCGTTGTTCCGTCGAATTTCGGCTGACCTGCAGCATTCAGAATCTGAGAACGCTCTCCCTGACCGATGGGATCATAACACAGGGCCGCCATACCGTTTCGGGCCATCATGATTCCAAATCTCTGGTTGTAGTCCGCTGTCTTCGCGGTGCGACTGTGACCACTGGAGACCGCAATCCCGGGCACCGGACCTGCGGATTCCGGCAGGTAAAGATTGGCAGTCACATGATGATTCGGGCGGCTTTCAAAGATAACATTCTCGATCCGGTAACCATCTGCCTGGATGGTTCGCACCGTTCGGGCGTTCAATGGAGTTCGCTCTGGAAAGCCACCAAGCTGCTGAATAAAAAATTCTCGCTGATTCTTCTGCCATGCAGCAATTTGTTCTTCTGTTTTCAGAAGCTCATACTTCTCGGCCCGTGTATCCAGGGCGGCATACGCCTGCTGCTGCAGGTGCGGATAGATTTTCGCTGAGGATTGCTCGTCAGCCCTGAGACAGTTCAGATCTTCCGCACGAGTACCATCCGAGATGACTGCAAAAACAAGGGCGGCAATGGTCGGCCATATCAGAGGACGTCTCATGAATCTCTCCAGATCATCGGGCATTACATGGGCGGACGGTGAATCTGTAAATTGGTGGCATTGCGCCGGCTCAAAAACAATTCCGCCCGGATGATACCGCAGAGACTGATCAGAACCCAGTGTTCGCATCGAAGCCCTTCAAATGCATTGGTAACGTTCGACAGACAGTGGCTTTTCACGGAACATGCGAAAAAACGAATACCGGCTGTTCATTCTGTTTTTTGATTTTTCCGATTGAATTCCGCGTTGTACGGAAATAGTAATCATGAATTGCCATCGAAAATTCAGCTGTCGAATCGTCCGTGTGCTGGTTCTTGTGCTGGGAATAAGTGTGTTTCCGGCGAATGCAGTCTATGCTCAGAAATCAGCGAATCCGGCGCCCAGCGTACCTGCACAGCTACCAGCGCAGATCGAGCTGCTGCAGCCTGGTGTGACGCTGACGATGATTGCAGAGCATCCAGGTCTGGTCACACCTACGGGTGTCGATGTCGACGCGCTCGGTCAAATCTGGCTGATTGCCTGTCACACTCATTTTCGTCCCGATGGGTACTCGGGACCTGAACACGATGAGATTCTTGTGTTCAATGCCGACGGCACCAATCGGCGAGTCTTCTATAATCGCACCGATGCAACCATGCATATCAAACTGGGCTCCGATGGCTGGGTGTATCTTGCCGAGCGTGACCGGATTCTGCGTGTTCGGGATTCAAACGGTGATGGAACTGGCGACACGGAAGAAGACATAGCTGTTCTGAACACCGTCGCCGATTATCCCCATAACGGTCTCAGCGGAATGGCGTGGCATCCGGATGGTGCTCTGATTTTTTCTCTTGGAGAAAACTTTGGCCGCGACTGGACCCTCAAAGGGCGAGACGAATCGAATGTCAGCGGACGCGGAGAAGGCGGAGTCTTTCGATGTTCCCCCGACGGCAAAGGTCTGCGGCGTATTGCTCAGGGATTCTGGAACCCGTTTGGACTGCTTGTCCGGCAGGATGGTGAAATGTTCGCAGCGGAGAACGACCCGGGAAGTCGCCCGCCTTGCCGCCTGCTGAACGTTGTCGAAGGCGGGGACTATGGATTCCAGTGGGTTTACGGCAGCGCTCCCGTTCATCCTTTTGTGGCATGGAACGGCGAACTTCGAGGAACTCTGGGAATGATTCATCCCTCCGGGGAAGGTCCCTGTGCGGTCGTGGAACTCGGTGGCGGAGTGATGATTCCGTCATGGAGCAATCACTGCATTGACTATTTCCCTCTGATTCGACAGGGAGCTGGATATACATCAAAGCGTATTGAACTGCTGCGAGGCAGCGACTTCTTTCGTCCCGTTTGTATGGCCGCAGTGCCTGTGAAGGCACTGGCAGACGATTCACTCGACAGGGAGACATTTTACCTTACCGATTGGGTATTCAGCTCGTATCAGCTGCATTCGCGAGGACGGCTCTGGAAACTGGAAATTGATAAAGCAAATGCTCCCTGGCTAAAACCGTCCCCCGATCCATTGAACGAGGATGCTCGCCTGGCCCGCGACCTTCGAGAAGGCCGGGTTACGCTCGACCAGCCCCGGCTGCTGGAGCTTGCACAGGGCAGCGATGCATGGCTTTCCGATGCCGCACTGACAGCCCTCGCAAAAACAAGTGGTTCATGGACTCCCGAATCTGTCCGGGCAATGCAGGCAAAGGATCGTGTCTGGGCTCTGGTCGCGCTGCGACGAGCAGATATTCGCGATCCAAAGTGGGTGAGTGCTCTGATTGCAGATCCGGACCCGGAAATCCGATTCGAATGCCTGCGATGGATTGCCGATGGAGTTCTGACGGCTTTCCTGCCGAACGTCGAGCAGATGCTGTCGCAGCCCGATCAGGATTTTCGACTATTCGAAGCGGCCCTGGCAACGTGGAACACATTAAATGGAAATCCCGGTGCCGGGGTCACGGATCCGGACGTTCTGATCGCCAGAATCACGCGAGATGACATTCCGCCTCGTCTCAAAGGATACGCTCTGCGTTTGATTCCACCATCTCATGCAAAAATCTCTGTGGAATTGCTCCGGCAGTTGTATTCAACCGGGGATCCGGTGCTTGCCCGGGAAGTCGTCCGAACACTTGCAGGTCGCCGGTCCCCAGATGCTCAGTCGGTTCTCTCGGAGATCGCCACCACCGAGCAGGCCGACGAACAGCTTCGCGCTGATGCCGTGGCAGGACTTGCCGGGACGTCGGATTCATCGATTCAGCAGGTGCTGCTGAAGCTGGCGACGGACCAGAACAAAACGATTCGGGACGAGGCACTGCGATCTCTTCGTTCCACAACCCCGGATGAACACAGTCGAGTCGCTTTGAACGAAATCGCAGTGAAGTATCCGTCAGCGGCACCACTGGTTGCAGCTGTGCTCGACGGCAGCTCAATCCACCAGGGTCGGCCGGAATTCAGTGATACGATGGCCTGGGAGAAACGACTGACGTCACTGCCGGGAGAACCGGATATCGAAGCCGGACAGCGGATCTTTTTTCATTCAAGGATTGCAGCCTGTTCAACATGTCATCGATTTCAGGGTCGTGGAAACGTGGTTGGCCCGGACCTGAGCCTGATCAGCCAGCAGGGAAATCCGACGTCCATTCTGAAATCCATTCTGGAACCGAATCGCGATGTCGCACCCCAGTTCTATTCCACAGTACTGGAACTGGCAGACGGAACGATCTTCAGCGGAATTTTGCTGCGTTCTTCCAGCACCGAAGTGTTTCGGGATGCCGTCGGAAACGAACGTTCGTTTCAGAAGCACGAGATTGTTCAGCGTCATGAAATGCTGACGTCTCTGATGCCTTCGGGCCAGGTCGCTCAACTGACCGATCAGGAACTAAGAGATCTGCTTGCATTCCTGACAGGCGCCAAAGCAAGATAGTTTTCCGGGGTCGATGGCCCCTGGGAACGGAGGACGGTTGGTCCGGAATCGCATAGGGCAAAATCGCGGTGGCCAGAATCACAGTTGTGTTTTCGCCCCAACGGGCAACGCTGTGAAGCGTTTTTTCGAGTGAAAACAGTGCGATTCAACCCGGAACGGGTTTCACAACAAAGCCTGGGGTCGACGCGAAGCGGCGCACCCCAGGTTTTTGATGTTTGTTCGCTCAGAACCCTGAAAGGGTTCCACAAGGCTACGATCGATCGTTAATCGTGTCGTGGGATGCCTTCGGACCCGAGTCCCGACCCCGGCCCATCTTTTTACCATAGAAACGATATGTTTTACGATGCGCCATTCAGGGGGCGGGCACTGAAGTCGGCGACTGTGGCAGATCATGTCGGCTGAACCAGTCCAGCGTGCGTCTCAGCACATCTTCGCGATGTGGCAGCTGTCGAATGCCATGTCCTTCATCGGGATAGATCACCATACTGGTTTCCACACCCCGCTCCTTTAACGCCCTGTGAAACATTCGGCCCATGGCCACAGGACAGCGACGATCATTCAGTGAGTGCAGGATCAGCGTGGGCGTGATTACCTGATAAGCGTAAGTCAGCGGGCTGTGTTTTCGCATTTTCTCAGCCACTTCCCATGGCATGCCGCCCATATCCCATTCCGTCCAGCTCTGCAGGTCGCTGAGATGCCACATGACATTCAGATCCGTTACCGCATTTTGAGCAACAGCCGCACGAAATCGACTTGTCTGACCAACGAGCCAGGAAGTCATAAATCCTCCGTAACTGACACCGTAAACAAATTGTCGCGAACGATCGACCACACCCTGTTCGATGAGATGATCGATGCCTGTCAGAATATCCTGCATGTCTCCGCCACCGAAGTCATAGCGGTCGGCATCAAGAAACTTCAGCCCATAACCGGTTGATCCGCGAAAATTCGGCTGAAAGACCGCAAACCCATGTGCAGCAAAGATCTGAACGTCGAAGCCCGCGCCACTGGCAGCTCTTGAGTGAGGCCCGCCATGAGGCATCAGCAGCAGTTTGAACGGTCGCTTTGCCACGGATTCGGGCGGCAGCGTGACCACTCCTTCAATCTCCATGCCATCTACGCTCTTCCAGCGAACAACTTCATCGACCGCCTGAATACGGGATGCCAGAGCCGGACTGTTTCCCGGCAACAACGGACTTCGCAGAGGGGATGCCGGAGGTTCTGCAGCAATGACATCCGAACCACCGTCCACATTCACAGTCTGCGATTCTGTTTTCAGGCCTCGAAAGGATGTGTACGTTAGTCGCTGAGCATCTCGCCAGCATTTGTCGGGAAGCGGATTCGACGGCGAAAGGCTCGAAGAATTTTCGGCCTGAAGGTCGTGATGATCAAAGACAACTCGCTCACTCGAACTTGCCGACTGCAGGTCGACAATCTTCAGGTTGTACACATCCTGATGCGGACCATTTCGAGGTGAACTCAGACAGGCAACTCGACGTCCGTCCGGTGATACCCGCGGACAGAATTCAGGTCCGGGGCCGTGCGTCAGCTGGGTCAGCTGATGACTGGCCAGATCAATTTTCCAGAGATCATAGTTGCGATTCACACTGTACCGTACCGACTCCTTGTCGGCCGTTCGGTTGGCATGGACAACAAGAAACGAGCTGTCCGGCGACCACTGCGGATCCCCATACCAGTGTTCATCTTTGGTCAATTGAGTGACTCGTTCAGCACCTGCCGAAACAGGGTTTTCCGCAAGATCGGCCACCCAAATCTGCATCGGACCGTAGCCTTCATACCCTTCACCCTGATCTTCGCGAACTTCCACAACATTGTTTTTGCGTTCAGCTTCCGTGCGAGCATCCTCACCGGTGTCCGCCACAAATGCCAGCTTTCGGCCATCCGGCGAAAACACAACCCGGCCATAAAAACGGTCGGTGATTACTCGTCCATACGGCTTCGACGGGCCCATCAGCGGAATGGCCTTTCCGCCGCCGACAGGTATCAGCCAAATATCTGCGGCGGTATCAGACCACGCCGGAACCGGCTGGAACGCAGGCTCGCCACTGTCAAATGGCCGAGTTGACAGAAAGAAGATCCATTTGCCATCCGGAGACAGCTGCGGACTGAAGGCATCCGGCTCCCCGTTTTCAAGCGGCCCATGAGATTCAAGCGGACGAGGTGGCCCACTGTCATCAACTCGCCATAAGGACTGATGAACAGAACGCGTCTCAATACTGGCCTTCGCTCGACAATAGATGGCGGTGCGACCGTCAGAAAGTGTGACAGGATCCGTAACGTTATCTGTGGAATACAGATCCTCAATCTGAGGCAGCCTTTTTTCGTCCGCGAAGGCTTTCGAAAATGCATTTTGGTGAAAAACGACCAGCCACAGAGCAAACAGAGTTGTGATCGTCATTCGCTGAGAAAATGCCACAGGCTGACTCCTGAAAGTTCTGGATGGAATCGTTCGGAAATGGTTATCCAGGTGCAACTGGCGTGCGTACCGGACGATATGCCGGAAGTTCCAGCAGACTCGCTTCATCCGCTGCCTGTCGGGCACGAAGTACGACGTCAGTGATATAGAAGCTGTCATCCGCCGTGATTCGGGAACTTGTACCAGACCGAAGATTCCTGATGAATTCAACGAACAGATTTTCGGTCTCCCCAAACGGAATCATTTCAATCCCGTTCCTGCCAGCCAGTGTAATCGCCGGATCTCCTTCATTGACTTCGATAAAACCGTCCGTGCCGATCACTCGCAGGCGGTCGTCACCGTGAGTAGCGGCGATGGCTGGTCTGAGGTAATCCAGCCGCGACGTCACTGATGCTCCATTCGACAACTGTGCCAGAATGGACGCATGGGTTTCCGTTGGAAGTCCATCGGCGATCTGACGATTCGCCAGCCCGCCCGCAGTCTGTGACGGATCCCGTTGCATGCCGGGGACTCCATGAAACGCGGCGATGCGAACGAAATCCAGTCCGGTAATCCAGCGGATCGTGTCCAGAGAATGAATTCCAATATAGGGGATGGTGCCGCCCAGTCGAGCCCGAGTCCGCATCCATTCCGGCCGATCTCCCCACCGATACGATTTTTGAGTTGATACCTGACAGACTTCTCCAATCGCTCCGCTCTGTATCAGCTCCCGCACACGAACGTTCTTCGGCTGATGTCGCAGTTCCAGCAGCATCGTCAGCTGGCTCTTCGAACCTGAGTATGCAGTTCGCAGTCGTTCCAGATCGACAAGGCTGGTCGTAAGAGGCTTTTCCGAGACGACGTGAACATCTCGTTCAAAAATGGCCAGCAGCTGCTCACTGCGAATCGCCGTCTCATCCGCCACACAACAGACATCCATCATCGTGTGTTCAAACAGATGACGCCAGTTTTGCCACGGCTGAGTGGCCCGAAGATGCGGGTTCCCTGAAATCAGTGATTCGACCGCCTTCACGTTGTCGTCAGAAATTGCGACAATTTCGACGTCGCCCAGTGCCGCGGCTCCCGAAAGCACGGTATTGATATGCCCTTTCAGACCAAGAATTGCGACTTTCAAGGGTGTGTTCTCCGTTCGATCACTGAGCCTGTCGGTGCCGGGCAGATACGCTGAACGTTTTCATTCTTTTGCGCCAAAAATCATAACGGATTTACAGAAGCTTCTGTATTCCGACGAGCCGTGTAAACGGCCTCCTGGCGGTGAACATCCGAAGGTCGCCCGTGCCTCTGACGCGAAATCCTCTGAGCATCGGCGTAGCGTCCTGCCCGAAACAGCCGATTCAATACTTCAGTCGGACGTGTAACGGCGCGAACCCCGATTTCATCCGTGCACCCGGAATCTGGCATTTGTGCGATGTCAAGACTTTATCTTTGGGTAGGATGGGCATTCCTGCCCGTCGAAAAGTAGTCGGACAAGAATGTCCAACCTACATTTTGGAGATTGACAAAACACTGATTATATACAAATGTGCATTACTGGGTTCTGCAAACTGTGCAATTTTCAAAATTTCAGATGGGATGTCGTCTGCATTTCCAGCCGATTTACAAAACAGAGACTCGGGCGTAATGTGGGCAGCCCGAGTTCCGTAGAAGGGTTGTGACATTGCCAGAATACGTTCCGGGCTCAAGCTGCTCGTGACCTGCGTCAGAACGTTTCGTCAACATCCGGGGCTGACAAACGCAGAAAATTTCTTTAGAACTTGAAGTCGCGATTATAAGATCAGCAGAAAAAGGGAACGCAGAAAATGAGCGTGTCTGAGACAACCATGAGGGCGACAGAGGCTGATCTGGTGTCCGCCTCATGGATCTTTGAGCACATTGCAATGCGTGACGGCCAGCACGTTGACCGTTCAAAAATTCGTCGAGCGGTAGATGAAGCAGCGGAGACATATTTTTCGCTGAGTGAGGGTGGGTGGTGGCGATGGTTTGTAGAAACCGGCCACAGCCTGGGGCGAAATTGCCGTGTCATTGATGGCGAGCTGCACGAGCTGGTCAATCTGGCACGGGATGGCGTTTTTGTGATTCTCCGGTCGGAAGACGGCCAGACCTGGCATTCGCTGATTGCGGGCAAGGGCAGACGGATCAGTTTTTCGTCACCTCGCGGGAATCGACCGGTTCAGATTGTTTCCACTCGTCGACTGGCAAAGTTATTGCGTCTGGACGGTTTCCAGGGTGTATTGCGATGTGTTGTGGTGGAACCATCGCATACGTTTGGGGTCTCCGCGGCCGAGGGTGAGGTGCGAAGTCCATTCGAACGTCTCGTGGCACTCCTGAGGGCAGAAAGCAGTGACCTCTGGGTTGTCTTCACGTTTGCCCTGATTTCCGGTTTGTTGTCGATGACCACGCCGATGGCAGTGGAGTCGCTTGTCAACACGGTTGCGTTTGGCAGATTCCTGCAGCCGATTGTGGTGTTATCGCTGATGCTGCTGACGTTTCTGATTTTTCAGGCAGCATTAAAGACGGTTCAGACATTTGTGGTTGAAATCATTCAGCAGCGATTGTTTGCCAGAGTTGCTGCGGATCTGTCATTTCGTCTGCCGCGAACCAAAATGGAAGCTCTGGATGATCACTACGCCCCGGAACTGGTGAATCGCTTCTTCGATGTCGTTACGCTTCAGAAAGTTACGGCTCACCTGCTGCTCGACGGCATTTCCGTTGTACTCAGTGCGGCCGTGGGGATGGTCGTTCTTGCGTTTTATCACCCCTACCTGCTGGCATTTGATATTGTGCTGATTCTGATGATGCTGTTCACAATGTTTGTCCTCGGCCGGGGCGCTGTGAAAACGAGCATCAAGGAATCGAAATCCAAGTATGCCATGGCCGCCTGGCTGGAAGATCTGGCACGATGCCGTACCACGTTTCGGTATGATGGTGCAGCTGAATTTGCGCTCGAACGTTCCGATCAGCTGATTTATGACTATCTTTACTGTCGGAAGAAGCACTTCAAGGTGCTGATACGTCAGGTCATTTTCATGCTTCTGGTCCAGGCGCTGGCCAGTACCGCCCTGCTGACGATAGGAGGCTGGCTGGTGATCACGGGAGAATTGTCACTTGGTCAGCTGGTCGCTGCAGAACTGATCGTGGCGGTTGTTGTCGGCTCTTTCGCAAAGCTTGGAAAACATATCGAAAGCTTTTATGACCTGATGGCTTCGGTCGATAAACTCGGCGCACTGCTCGACCTGCCCGTTGAGCGGACGGAAGGACTGCTGACCACTTCTGCGGGGACCGGAATTGTTGCTGAAAACATTCGATATGCACTGCCTCACGGGCAGGAAGTACTAAATGGAGTGTCACTCAAAATCAGGCAGGGTCAGAGAGTCGCACTGTGGGGCGAGAGTGGATCAGGAAAAAGCCTGTTTCTTGATATTCTGTTTGGGCTGCGGGAACCTACCGGCGGAATGGTCAGCGTCAACGGGATCGATCCTCGCGACCTGCGTCCGGATGTACTTCGTCGTAAAGTTGCTCTGGCACGGGATGTCGAAGTCTTCGATGGTACAATTGCAGAAAATGTGCATTTGGAACGCCCGGACATCAGTATCGCCGACGTCCGTAATGCTCTTGAACTTGTTGGGCTGCTTGGGCTGATCCAAAAGCTGCCTGAAGGTTTGGAAACGGCTCTGACTGCCAGTGGCAGCCCATTGACGACCAGCCAGCTGCGACGCATGATGGTGGCACGAGCAATCGCAGGACACCCTGAAATTGTCCTGATTGACGAAGTCCTGGACAGCCTGTCCGATCATGACGCAGCACAAATTTTAAGCAATATTCTTTCCAATAAGTTTAGCTGGACGGTTGTTCTGGTCACGAATCGTGAACAGTTAAAGCAGATGATGGATTTTGCTGTTGAACTGGCGCCGGACGGTGCCGTCAGAACTGAAATGCAGCCGGGGGGTATGTCATGAGCGATCCTGTCGCAGTCGCAGAACGAACCTGCACCTTTCCCAGCATCCGATACTCGCTCTGAAGAACATTTTTATCTTATAGATCAGAGTCCGAACATGGTTACAGAAGCTCCTCCTCAGAAAAGTGCAACTGGAATCGTCGATCCCAGTGACACTCAGAGTGTTCAACCCCCGCGGCGCCGATCAATTCTAAGTCCGGTCGCCTACAGTGAAGCGATTATGCCATCGCTTCAGCTGGCACGTTCATCACACATCGCGAAAAAACTTGCGACGGTGCTATTGGCACTGCTGACACTGACCGTCATTCTCATGGCGTTTGCGCCATGGCAGCAGACCGTCACCGGATCGGGCTTTGTTGCTGCGTACGCTCCCCGGGAACGGCAGCAGGTTCTTGAAGCAACGATTAAGGGACGTATTGTACGCTGGAATGAAACAATCGTTGAAAACCGGCGAGTGTCCAAAGGTGAATTCATTGCGGAGATTCGGGATCTCGACGACTTGTACTCTAATCGACTGCAAAGCCAGCTGAACAATACGTCATCCATACTTGAAGCCGCCGGCAAAGTTGTTGAGGCATCCGAAGGGCAGCTGAATGCCTACCGACGCGTTCAGACAGAAGTCGAAGCGGCCCAAAACGCTTATGTCCAGTCGGCGATGGAAAAGGTAACGGCAGCAGAACAGAAACTCGAAATCGCCGAAGCGGCGATTCCGCAGCTTCAGGCTGCCTTTGACCGTGCCAAAGGGTTGGAACTGGCCGGCAATATCGCTCTGGAAAAGTTTCAGGAAATTGAACGAAAACTCCTGGAATCTCAGGGCAAAGTTCGCGAAGAACGAGCAAACGTGTCGGCAGCCCGCGCCGATCTGCTCGGCAAACAAAGTGATCGTGAAGCCTACATTCATAAGGCAGCCGCTGATGTACGCTACTACGAAGGGGCACTCGACAAAGCGCGTGGTGAAGTTTCCAAAGCTGAAAAGGAATTTACGGAAATGGAATCCAAAGTCGCCCGTCAGGACACCCAGGTGGTGATTGCACCGTTCGACGGATTTGTAGTTCAGATCAGCCCCAACCTGGGAACGCAGATGGTTAAGGAGGGTGATGCGATTTGCACAATGGTCCCCGACACCAAAGACCGGGCCGTGCAGATCTGGCTGGATGGCAACGATGCTCCTCTCGTGGAAGCCGGACGACACGTGCGGCTGCAGTTCGAAGGATGGCCGGCAATCCAGTTCGCTGGCTGGCCTTCCGTCGCTGTCGGCACTTTCGGAGGAACTGTGGTTTCCATCGATATGGTGGACAACGGCAAAGGCAAATTTCGATGCCAGATTCTGCCGGATTCGACTGATTCCGAGCCCTGGCCCGACCAGCGATTCCTGAGACAGGGGGTTAGAACAAATGGCTGGATCCTGCTGGAACAGGTTCCGCTCTGGTTCGAAGTCTGGAGAAATCTCAACGGATTTCCTCCCACGGTCGATGTCGAAAGCTCACCTTTCGCAACCGGCAAAGACAAAGGCGCCTCCCCGGATGGGACTGAAAAAGTAAAAATGAAGTTACGGTGAGCCGGTCAGCCAGCGCCAACAACCGTTCAGTTTAAACTGTGACGGTTGTTCAGCTGATGTCGATTCTTTCTGGTAGTTCTGTACATTCGTTTGTCCTGATTGCCCTGATTGTCAGTTAGCCCGCGATTCCGTCCGATGTCCATAAAGAATGGATTCTCAAACGGATTCGTCACAATCCAGCAGCGTCATGGATGACCATTGCGTATGTGCAGAAATTGCCGCAACATTATTTTATTGTTTCTGCTGAGCGGCTGTGCAACCGTACCGAAGCCGGTTGTGGTTCAATCCGCGAAGCCCTCCGGCGATGTGGTCAGTGATCAGCAGCCCGCACAGCCGTCCGAAGACAGCGAACGTGCCACATCTCAGGTTCAGCCCGCCAGTCTGCAGATTTCTGAGGATGCTGAAGATAACTCAGCAAGTCCCCCGGAATCTGCGGAGCAGCCAGAATCTCCAGCCCCCGCCACCTCAGACTCGCAGACGACGGACCTGCAGTCTTCGCCCATGTCTGGCGATTCGAACGATGACATCAGTTCGAACGCTGACGCCGAAACAGCTCAGCAATTGCTGAACAGCAACTCGTCGCAGCAGCCTCAGGCGGTTGAGCTTAATGTTGTGATTGATTCGGTGTATCGAAGTTATCCGTTACTGGAAGCGGCACTGTTCAATCGCAATATCGCCATTGGTCAGCAGGTGGGAGCTTCAGGAGCATTTGACCTGAAGGTCAAGGGTGCCAGCGAGAACGGTCCGGAAGGCTTTTACGAGACTTATCGTCAGAGTATCGGGGTCGTTCAGCCAACGTACTGGGGCGGTGAACTGTTTGCCGGTTACCGGATCGGACGGGGCTCCTTTCAGCCATGGTATCTTGAACGACAGACGAATGATGCCGGGGAATTTAAGGCCGGTGTGCAGGTGCCGCTGGCCCGGAATCGGAATATCGATGCTCGCCGTGCTGAGCTCTGGAAAGCGGGTTTCGAACGCAGTCTTGCCGAACCGGATATTCAGGCTCAGCTGATTGGGTACGTCCAGGAAGCGTCGTATGCCTACTGGGACTGGGTGGCTGCCGGCGAAAATCATTCCATCGCCACGCGGATTCTGAATCTTGCCGCAGAACGTACCTCGCGCATCGAAGCTCAGGTGAATGCCGGGCTCATCGATCCGCCCGAACTCACCGATAACCTGCGACTGGTATCGATTCGGGAGGCCAAAGTGGCTGATACAAGGCGAAAGCTTGAACAGACGGCGGCCAAACTTTCTGTCTATCTGAGAGACTCTGCCGGACAGCCTGTGCTTCCCTCAGAAGATCAGCTGCCGGGATTCCCTGATCCCGATAACGTCGCCGATGATCGGCTCGAGACCGATATTCAGCAGGCACTTGCATCTCGTCCTGAGCTCAGAACACTGGACCTGCTGAGACGACAGATTCAGGTAGACTATTCCGAAGCCGTGAATCAGCTGCAGCCGGAACTTAACGCGGTCCTCTGGGGATCTCAGGACATGGGAGAACCCACCAGCAGCAAACGCGATAAATCACCCTTTGAAAGCGAAGCGTCACTTTATCTTGACGTACCCGTACAGCGACGCAAGGCTCAGGGTAAAATGACCGAGCTGCAGGGAAAATTGGCGCAACTGTCCGCCAAACGCCGAATCACAGCGGACAAAATCCGTGTCGATGTGCAAATGGCACACGCTGCCCTCAAATCTGCATGGGAACAGGTTCAGAGCACACAGGATGCCCTCGACAGAGCCGAGGATCTTGCGATCAGAGAACGGCAAAATCAGGAAGCAGGTGCCTCCGATCTCCTGAAAGTAAGCCTGCGGGAACAATATGCCGTCGAATCTGCCGAAAAGCATGTCGAGGCACTCAGGCTGTACTTCGAGTCCGAAGCTGACTACCGAGCGGCAATGGCGCTGGATGAAATCAATCGATAGGCCTTCCGTTTTGCAGCAGCAATGATTCGCTTACAGCGTGCATTCCAAATATCGCTCCGCCCGAAACCAGTGGCAGATACCGCGAGAACTTGTCGGCAGAATCTGGTATACTCCAGCGTCATCGTTTTCGGAATTTGGTTTTGAATCTCTGCAGAAGGTAAGAAATGATTACCGTTGGAATGAACTATCATGTCATTGCGGGAAAGCAAAAAGACTTTGAGGATAAATTTGCAGGCGTGATTGACGCCTTGAAGGCTGCCCCCGGACACACCAGCTCCACTTTGTGGAAGGATGTCGCTGACGACGCCTCTTACCTGATCACAAGCGAATGGTCGGATGAAGCAGCATTTCAGGAATTCATCCGGAGCGAAGCCTTCCGCGCCGTTACCAATTGGGGTAAGGAACAAATCCTCTCCGGTCGGCCCCAGCACAAAGTTTACAAGCACTGAGCGGTGATCACGCCCCCTGGGAGGGCGAGGCTCCTGCCGAGCCGGTCATGCGTTTTCGCTCCTCCCAAACAATCCGCGTTCCCCCAAAACAAACCGGCGTTCGATGGTGACGTGCGCTCGGCAATCACGCCCCTCGGGAGGGCGAAGCTCCTGCCGAGCCGGTCACGCATTTTCGCTCCTTCCAATCAATCCGCGTTCCCGCAAAACAAACCGGCGTTCGATGGTGACGTGCGCTCCGCAATCACGCCCCTCGGGAGGGCGAGGCTCCTGCCGAGCCGATCACGCGCAATCGCTCCTTCCAAACAATCCGCTTCCCGCAAAACAAACCCGCGTTCGATGGTGACGTGCGCTCGACAATCACGCCCCTCGGGAGGGCGAGGCTCCTGCCGAGCCGATCATGCGTTTGAGCTCCTTCCAAACAATCCGTTTCCCGCAAAACAATCCGGCGTTCGATGGTGACGTGCGCTCCGCAATCACGCCCCTCGGGAGGGCGAGGCTCCTGCCGAGCCGATCACGCGCAATCGCTCCTTCCAAACAATCCGCTTCCCGCAAAACAAACCGGCGTTCGATGGTGACGTGCGCTCGGCAATCACGCCCCTCGGGAGGGCGAGGCTCCTGCCGAGCCGGTCACGCGCAAATGCTCCTTCCAAACAATCCGTTTCCCGCAAAACAATCCGGCGTTCCGTCGTGACATGCGCACACGGCTCGGCAGGAGCCTCGCCCTCCCAACCCTTCACCAAACGAATCGAATCACCGCAGGCCTGACAAGGCTCCCGCCGAGCCGGTCACGTGCAATCGCTTTGCGACTTTCGCAACAATCCGTTTCCCGCAAAACAATCCGGCGTTCGATGGTGACGTGCGCACACGGCTCGGCAGGAGCCTCGTCCTCCCAACGCTTCACCAAACGAATCGAATCATCGCAGGCCGCTCACGCTCAACCGTAATTTATTTTTCCGCAGACTATTGCGATACTAATGCCAGACACGTACCTCCCTGCATGATTCACATCCGTTCCATGGACAGGCATGAGGCTTTCCCTCCCGAACTGCCAGGAATTAACCCCATTGGGGCATAATGATGACCGAACCGAACTCGGATCTCCCTCAACGCAAACATCCCGCGAACGGCGTTCTTTACATTGAGGGGCAACCAACGATCGTCTTCGACACCATTTGCACGAAAAACCGGAAACCGTGGCTTGCCTGCGATGATGTTTATCAACTCCTCCGTGATGTGTGGACAGACGCCTCGGCATGGCTGGTTGGCCGTTACGTCATCATGCCGGACCACATTCATCTGTTTTCTGCTGCAACGTCGACTGAAATTGAATACAAGAACTGGGTGAGGTATTGGAAGTCGCAATTCACCAAACGGCACAAGGTCGCAGACCACCGTTGGCAAACGGACGATTGGGACACCAGAATGCGAACTGCGGAACAATATGAAGAGAAATGGGAATATGTCCGTTTCAATCCTGTGCGTCACCAGCTAACAAAACGTCCCGAAGAATGGCCGTATTGGGGCATTCTCAACGAATTGCGTTGGGAGCAATGGTAAGGTCACAACCAAAACAGCATCACGCCCCCGGGAGGGCGAGGCTCCTGCCGAGCCGGTCACGCATTTGAGCTCCTTCCAAACAATCCGATTCCCCCCAAAACAAACCCGCGTTCCGTCGTGACGTGCGCTCGACAATCACGCCTCCCGGGAGGGCGAGGCTCCCGCCGAGCCGGTCACGCATCTTCGCTCCTTCCAAACAATCCGCTTTCCCGCAAAACAAGCCCGCGTTCGATGGTGACGTGCGCTCGGCAATCACGCCCCCCGGGAGGGCGAGGCTCCCGCCGAGCCGATCACGCATTTTCGCTCCTTCCAAACAATCCGATTCCCCCCAAAACAAACCCGCGTTCCGTGGTGACGTGCGTTCGACAATCACGCCTCCCGGGAGGGCGAGGCTCCCGCCGAGCCGATCACGGGTTTTCGCTCCTTCCAAACAATCCGCTTTCCCGCAAAACAAGCCCGCGTTCGAGGGTGACGTGCGCTCGGCAATCACGCCCCTCGGGAGGGCGAGGCTCCTGCCGAGCCGGTCACGCGTTTTCGCTCCTTCCAAACAATCCGATTCCCGCAAAACAATCCGGCGTTCGAGGGTGACGTGCGCACACGGCTCGGCGGGAGCCTCGCCCTCCCAACGCATCGAATCATCGCAGGCCTGACAGGGCTCCCGCCGAGCCGGTCACGCATCTTCGCTCCTTCCAAACAATCCG
>JALHMY010000070.1 GCA_022843805.1 Fuerstiella sp. | reverse complement strand
CCCCCGGCCTTCGGCCGACCCCTCCCACTCCGCTTCGCTGCGCGGGAGGGGAGGGATTTATAACCTCCTCTCCCAGCAAAGCTGGGGGAGGTCGAGCGAGCGATAGCGAGATCGGGAGGGGGCTGGTGAACCGCGGGTTGCGGGTGTTATCGAGACGGCGTTGAGTGTAACCCGCGGCGGGCCCTCCCCCGGCCTTCGGCCGACCCCTCCCACTCCGCTTCGCTGCGCGGGAGGGGAGGGATTGTGCGGGAGGTTAGTTTTCCAGAATATCCGCTTCGAACGTTTCCAGCAGCATGCCGACGAATTCGTCGAGGGAATCGGCAATCACTTCGAACTCGATGGATTGATGCAGGTACTGGATCACTCCCTCGTTGTCCCCGCTGACGTCAATGCAATAATAGTCGCCGGTGCCCGTTTCTCCGATGACCAGCAGTTGTTCAGGCCAGAAGAATTCATTGCCGTCCGGGTCTGTGATACCGCTGAGACGGGCTTCACGATTGATTTCAACGACGTCCGGGAGACTGCTGAGCAGTTCCACATCGGCCACACTGCCTTCGTCACCGTTTTCTCTGCCGGACCTCAGAGCATGCCGCAGCTTTGCTGGATAATTCTCCAGCAGGCTGATGTAATCGGCAGGGACAGAGTTCTCACAGAGTTCTGCCAGTTCGCGCCACAATTCGTCAGTCTTTGCCGTAATGTTCAACCTTCTTCCAGTACTCGTCAAAGGAAAACTTTGGACTGTTTTCACCGTCGTGACATTTCACGCAGCCCTCTTTCTTAGACTGCTCGAGGGTGACTCGGACCTCGGCTGCGGCTTCCTTGTCCTTTCCGGCTTCGATCAGTTCGATATGCCGGCTACCGGGACCGTGGCAATTTTCACACTGGTTTCCGGCGAGGAGGGTATGCAGGGATTTTTCTTCCGGCGTCGCGGCGAACTCTTCGTTGATAAATCCGGTTTGAAAGCGGACAAACTCCTGAGGATCCCAGCCCGTGACGTGGCAGGAGAGGCATTCCGGATCATGCGTTCGGCTGACACCTTCAAGCCGTTCATACCCGGTGCGCTGATGCGCAGGGTCCAGACTTTCGAAGCCGTGTGCATGGGGCGTGTTTTTCCAGATTTCGAATGCCGTTGTGTGGCATTCACCACATTTATCCGCACCGACGAATGTTGCTCCGGAAGGATGAACAATCGCGTTTTCCACCAGGGCAATTTTGTCTTCCTTCAGACGAGTCTGATACGACTGCATCAGCTCGGCCATTCGCGGTGAGCTCTGAAAATGGTCGGCCGACATGGTGACCAGTTCAAACCGAACCCGGTTTTCCGCATCATCCGGATAGATTCCGACAACACCCGCGTGTTTGCCCTGAGCTCCCACCTGCAGAATTCGAACGGAGCCCGCCATCTCGGGTTCACGATTGCCATCGCCGAAGCTGGGAGCTGTTACGATCAGATCAAAGGACGGAAATTTTTCTGCGAGAGAACGGGTTTCGTCAATGAGGGCCTGCGACAGCAGAATTCGAAACGTGACGTTTTCTTCTTCGAATTTCTTCAGCACGCTTTCCAGCGATGTTATCGGGTCCAGCCATTGAATGTCAGCGGCCGCCTCTTCTTCCGGACTGCGTTCCGGCAGCACTTCCTTTTTTCGGGTTGCTCCCAGAATGGAGGTGATGCCTATCTTTAATCCATCGTGTTCGACGATCCGGTAGGGCAGGGGAGTTCCCAGGTCGGCAATTCCGAAGAAAGTCAGGTTGGCACTGACAAACGCCAGCGAATCAGGCTCATCGGCAGCGTGCTGGGAAATCAGATAACTGGGGTCCAGACGCAGTTCTTCGGGGCCCATGCCAATACTGACGTATTTCAGTTCGCGCATCGCTGTCAGCATTGTTTCAAACTTGATCTGAGCCTGACGGACGGACCGCCGTGAAACGCTGCCAGCGTCGATGCCCCTGACTTCCCAGCCAAGACCGGATACCTTCTTAAACAGGTCAGCTCGACGACTCATTCCACCCAGCTGATTTGCCGTGCATCCGCAGGGTTCGAAATAACCGAGCTGTTCGCCCGTAACGATCAGAGACAAACGAGGCTTTGGCCAGTGTGGGAACTTCAGTGGCTCAACAGGGGATTTCTTTCCGCTGGCCGCAACGGAATCAGTGGTCGTGGTGTCGGACGGCGTTGCAGCGGAATCGTCGGCAGACTTCACTACTGCCGGTGCGCCCTTCACCGTTTCTGCAACTTCTTTAAGGGGTGTCTTTTCGGAGACGGCCGGGCCAGGATTGACCTGAAATGCATGATCGGTCGCCTGATCAGAAGGCACAGCGTGATCGGAAGGGTGATCGCTGGTTTCTGTGCCGTGCTGCACGGTTGCGGCCGGATCCGGATTTTTCGCGGGGTCCGGGTTGTTTGCAGGATAAACGAATACCATGACCAGAGCAGCCAGCAGTATCAGCATACCCACATTGATGAGCGATAGTCCTCGCATGACTTTTTTGATTCCTCGATGAATCCTGTGACTCGCTGCGTGTCTGCCCGGGACAATAACATTTCCCGCCTTTTTCGAAAATCCCAGTTCAGCCTATACTGTGCAAGCTTCGCTATTGAACCCAGTTCTCGTCGAATTTCGCGTGTTTCATGCTTTTTCCGCCTTCGGAGAAATAGCTGTACACAACGTGAATGAGTCCATCTTTGCTCTGCATAATGGCCGGATAATGGAAGGATCCTTCTGGTTGATTTTCGAGGTGTCGGGACCGGTTCCAGGATCGACCTTCGTCGGTGGAAACCAGCACGGTCAGCCGATTTCGTCCTTCTGTTGTATCGTTGCAGACGAGCGCCCAGTGGCCGTTTTGCAGTCGGACAGCATCCAGTCCTGAGCCAGGATTGGGCAGTTCCATAGTGTCGACGCTGCCCCAGCTGATGCCGTCGTCTTTTGATTCGCTGATTCGGATGTGACCGGTATATCCGTTTTCCCGCATCATCGCGACCAGAGTACCATCATTTCGTCGCACGACCGCCGGCTGAATGGCGCCAAAACCCAGCAGAGGTTTGCTGGCGTACCATGATTCTCCATGATCATCGCTCACTGCCATGATGGAAATGGAGAATGTGTCGGTATAGAGAGGCAGCAGAATTCGGCCGGAAGGCAGGACCGTGGGTTTGCAGCGAGGCTGCCAGCCCAGGCGCTGGTACAATTTGTCGCCGAGTCGTTCTTTGGCCTGTTTGATGACGGCCTGCTGACGTTCGGTCAGCGGCTCCTTCATTCCGGCGATCATACGGTCCAGTTCGTTCAGCGCATCCTCCTGAAAGTCATCCGGTTTCATCAGCATCATGCTGTCGCGATTCCAGACCGGGCAACCATCACCAGTGGGCTGGTCACTGACTCGGAAACGGGTGATACAGGATTCCCAGGTGTTGGCGATGATCACTGGCCAGAACAGCCAGAGCCTGCCTTTTTCATCGGTCATCAGGCAGGTGTTGCAGTCAGGAAATCCGGGTGTATCGACCATCACAAACGGCTGGCTCCACGACTGTGAGTTCGGCTGCTGTCGAGCGCCCAGGACCATCACATCGTCAGCTCGTCGTTCTCCGGAACCACGGTACCATGAGACCAGCAGACTACCGTCGGAAAGTTCGGCAATTCCGGGGGCATGGTTATGCTGTTCGTTGAGCGGGAAAATCAGTTCTGACGAGAACGTCGGGTTCGTTTGAGCATCTGCTGAGCTGGCTGGTTGCAGTCTGCATAGCAGGGCGAAGATCGTGAGGACAACGATCCGGAGACGATGCCGGGCTTCCATCGACACTCGTTCAACGTTTGTCTTTTCGCCGACGCTCAGCTTACCGACGATCAGCCGAAGACCTGTGACCAGCACGGGATTACTCCAAAACAGGAACAGAGAACAGCAACAGGAATCCGGCCGGAACGGCGATCAGTTTCTTCAATCCGGATGATTTTCAGAACGTTTAGTCAGATTGTTTAATTCGTTGCCAGGTAGATTTCGAACCCGATTCCTTCACTCTTTGGATGATTGGTTTCCAGCGTGACTCGTGCCGGGGATTTCGGTCCGAAAGAGGCTCGCGGTCGTCCGGGCGGATATTCCACGGTCAGAAAGTATCGTCGGCTGTTTCCAACGGCTTCCCCGGCAGGTTCAAGAGACACATTCAGAAACGCGGGAACGACTTTCTGATTGGTGATTTTCAGCGGTTCCGTCATTCCTTCCTGATTGACGACCAGCATGATTTTCTTCGAGTTGCCGGTTTGGGCCTGAAACGTTCCCATTTTCAGAACCATTGTTGTCGGGTCAAACGTTGTACCAGGAGTCGGCAGGAACCGGATATTCCCCTGTTTGCGGCCACGAAGAGTGATTTCTGAGACGTGTTCCTTCAGGTCAAACTTCAGTTTTACGGTGCATTCAAACGGGCCTGGAGGAATCTCATTGGAGACTTCCACATTCACCGTGTAACCGGAAGACCATGAATCACGGACCTTCACGATTTCGGTCAGCGGCACGATCTCAAACTTTACAAACTCGGAGGATGCCTCAAGCGTCTCGATATGAAACTGAGGGTGGACCTTTGAAGCGACCGTGGCCTGCATGCGAGCTGGCTTGTCGGGAAACACGTTTCCAATATTCCATTCGCTGTCCGGTAGAATTTCAAACGGAGCATCCACGATCCCTTCGACGCTGAAATCGAGAGTCGGGTTCTTTGGGTCATTCGTGTAAACGGGACCACCGTGTCGGAACATTTCGTTTTTGGTTTTTAACTGCCAGACAACGACCAGCTGAGTTTCTTCGCCAGGTGCCAGTTTGTTCTTCGTGAGTGAAAAGCTGGTACACTGACATGTTGCCTTTCCTGTCTGAAGCTCCAGTTCAGCTTCACCTTCATTGCGAATGGTGAAGGAGTGTCGACCGTCTTCTGCACCGACTTCCATGCGGCCAAAGTGATACGTCAGTTCACCGGTTTTCGCGACCGGCCATGGCCCAGTTTTACTGGGTTCGGGGTGTGAGCCTTCAGACTGAGCCTGCTCGACGACTGCCTTCTGATCATCTTCCTTCTTTTTGGTAATCACATCCTTTGTGAAGTCCATGGCGGACTGCACCGGAAGTTTGGGTGCAGAATTCGAGCTGCTCTCTTTCGTCATCCAGATGGCGATGCCGCCCACGCCCAGAATGATGACCGCTGCAATGATTGCCGACTTATTCATAATCTCGTTCCTCCGCAAACTGCGGTTGAGTCTCTGTTACTAAATTCCTGGCGATCAGTTTCTGCCGGATGGTTGCCGAGACAAAACTCATTTTAACGATCCGGCACTAAAGATTTTAGCGTGTTGACCTGATCGGTTGTCAGGAACCGATCCGCATGTCCCCAGCTGCGATTGATTTCTTCCTGTCGCAGTGCCTTTGAAGCAGCCTCCTGAGCCGCCGCCCTGTATTTTTTCTCGAATTCTTCACTGTTCGCATCGCTGTTACTGGCGAGGCCCGTCTGCATCTCCGCAAGCCGATACCAGTCAGCTGCATTTCCAGGATACATTTTGACAACACGCTGCTGATCTTCAATGGCCAGTTCCTTCATTGCGGTGTCGCCGAGAAGTTGTCCGGCCGCCATTCGAGCTGAAGCACGCGTCCTGTAGACGGCTGGATTCCGGGGGTCGGCAGTAAGCCAGGATTCGCAGGCCTCCATTGCCGACACAATCATTTCGTTAACACGTTCGGAATTCGGCGTCTGAGTTGCACCGAGGTTCGGTACTGAGCCGGCCGGCTCCGCTGCATTCACTAATCTGTACGTTTCCAGGATTGCCAGCCGTTGGCGCGGAGGGACCGAGTGCCCGTCCACAGCCGCGGCTGTTCGAAAGGTTGCAGCTGCTGGTCTGAGTTCCCCATTGGCCTGCTGCTGATGACCTCGGGCTATCAGGGTTTGCACTCTGGTCACCGGGATGACACCGTACCAGCAGGAAACTGCAGCGCCTGTCAGACAGAACAGAGCGACACACACCAGTCGGAACCGTTGCATGAAAGACCATTCCGGTGAGACTGTCAGCAATGAGTCGGGCAATGGATTCTGCAATGGCGACGTGTCCGGCTCTGCATTCCCGTTGCTGCACACAATTTCAGGGCGAGCGGATCGGTCAGACATGACGAGTCCCGTAAAGACAGTCACCAGGCAGAGCATTGTCGCGGGCATTTGAAAACCACCAGCTCCCATCAGGTGGATCGTGAGCGCCAGAGCTGCTGCCTGGGATGCGGTTTGATCGAGATCCAGAAATCGGTCGAGCCGCAGGATCAGGACGACCAGAGCAGTGGTCGGCAAAATGAAATCCGACAGGTCCGTCATCTCCAGACTGCCGCCATTCAGCCACTGCCAGGATCCATAGAGTATCAGACTGCAAAAAAGTGCTTTCAGCGGAGCAGACGACAGCCAGAGGAAGCCGCGACCGGATCTTCGCCTCGTCCCGGGGGGACTGACGCGTGATATACCGGCAGCTGGTTGCTCGCGGGCTGCGTCCGATCCGGACAATACGGATCTGAAAAGAACGCCGACAAGCAGAAGGGCACCTGCCAGAGAGATGAGTCCTCCGGACGTCCATGCTTCCAGAATCCAGTTGTGTGGATCCCGAATCTCTTCGCTCGATTCAGGCCACTTGTGCTGCAGCCATGACTGACGAAAGTTGCCTGGACCCGTTCCAAAGAGCGGTTGTTCCTGAAGGATGCCGGCGGTGCCCATCCAGTACAGCAGCCGAAACTGTAACGAGCGTGGAGATTCAAGGATCACTTCCCGGTCAAGAGCACCAGCGCTGGCCGCTATGGCCACGGTGACACAGGCAATCGCAATTCCACCCCCCGCAGTGCGGCGGAACATCGGAGATGCAAAAGCTGACGACAATGAACGAAATCGTGACAGGAACAACCAGGTTGTTCCGGCCATGCAGCCCACCCAGGCAGTTCTGCTTTTCGTCAGAACAAGACAGTAGCAAATCGCCACAGCACAGAAGAGCAGCATGGTTACGGCCAGCGGACCTGTTCGTGGACCGCTGACATAAATGCGAACCACACTGGCGGCGAGAATCATGAGGCATAAGGCGAGAATGCCGGCGAGAGAATTTGCCAGCGCGAATGTTCCCGTTGGCTCGGAACTGTTCAGAAGCCGCTGTTCCCAGAGAAATCTCTCGGGCCCCTCCAGAGGAATTCCGGCTTCCTGAAGTTCACGCTGAACGGCTGCGCGTCGCAAAACGGAAGCATGATCACCGGAGTCCTTTAATCGCTCCTGATCTGCACGAAGCGACTGATACCATTCGGCCAGCTGACGATGATGCACGTGGTGCTGCCAGATTCCGAAGACGGCCAGCCCCACTCCCATTGCCATCAGCAGACTGGTTGCCTGTCGGCGAAATTCCGGGTGACGAAAACTGTTTCTGGTCAGCCACATGAAGATCAAAATGCCCAGCCACTCGAAGGAGAGATTCAGGGCAGATCGAAAGTCGCCGCCGCGGCTGAACACGACGCCCGTGGAAATCCACTGGCCAGCGGCGATCAGACACCAGCCTGTGTCGGCCGTGTTCCAGCGCAGTTCCGAGCGTGTGTTCAGCAATGAACTCTGAGCAGAACGTTCCGATTCGCTGAGATTCGAACTGGCTGGCCTGTCTATGAAGAGCTGAGTCAGTGCAACAGCAGCGCTCAGCAGACACCACAGCAGTACCCAGGGCAACCCAGTTCCGTCATAAGCCTGCTCGGACGGCCAGTAGAAACTGATCGCAAACAGAGACAGCAACCACACAAGCTGACGAGCACTCATGAGCACGAAGCCGCCTCGGTGACTGTTGAGTTTTCAGGTCGAGCGGAATCCTGAATTCCTGCGGCTTTCGACTGAATGGAGTTCACAGAATGGCGACCGACAGTTTCCAGAATTGCCACTATAGCCAGAACACAAAGTATTAAAGCGAGTACCACAAAGGCGCCGATCCAGTCTGTTACCTTATACAAAAGAATGCCGGCAAGTCCCGTCATCAGCGTTGCCAGATGGATCGTTAGTACGGCGGCTGTGGGTCGCAGACCGAGTTCCACCAGTCGATGAGAAAAATGGCTCTTGTCCCCATGAAACGGGCTGCGACCCTGCTTCAGCCGTATGAAAATAACGGTACAAAAATCGTACAGGGGAATCGCGAGAACACAGAGAGGTGCCAGGATTACATGTCGGTGTCCGGTGTGCTCATAGAACGTTCCGGTGATGGTCAGAGTCGCCAACAGAAAGCCAGTCAGATTACTGCCGCAGTCCCCCATGAAAATGGAAGCCGGAGGACGATTCCAAACCAGAAATCCCGACAGCGACCCTGCCAGAAGCAACAGTGCCATCGCCACAGGCCATGCAGGAACGCGAACCAGGACGATCATGATGACCACCAGAATCAGTGAAGCAATGACTCCGATGCCGGCAGAAAGGGCGTCCATGTTGTCGAGAAAGTTCATGGCGTTGGTAAGGATCAGAATCCACAGAATGGTGACAGCAATTCCAAACCATGGATGAGCAACAAAGACCGTTGCACGAACTCCCGCGGCCACGACGCCGGCCGCAACCAGACCCTGAAATCCGAGTCTCAGATACCAGCTCAGATTCCAGCGGTCATCCGCCAGTCCAACAAAAAACAGAGTACAGGCGCCAATGCCAATCGAAATCATCTGTTTCGAATGATTCGGATGCTCGCGGAGAAAAGCGTTCAGCGTCTGAAGAAGTGATTCAGGCCCGGTCCATTGGAGTCGGTCCGCCAGAACCTGCAGCAACACGGCCAGGACCATCCCCAGCCAGACTGCGATACCTCCGCTGCGAGGAGTGGGCTGGATGTGAACTTTGCGATCCCCGGGCTGATCGATGAGGCCAAGTTTGGGGGCGAGTCCGCGCAGCACGGGAATCAATGAGGCTGACACCACAAACGGAATCACGAAACCGGCAAACAAGAATTCCAGCATTCCCCATCTTTCTGAGTCAATTTCGTCTCCTTCCAGCCCCACTCATATGCGCCCTGGCCGCCATGTTATACGAAAACCGGGCTCCAAATACTGAACTCGAAAATCCTCGTTTCGCAATTTGATGGCACTCAAGCGGAATTCCGCCTGGCAGATTTACAAACAGTCGCCCTGATTTGCTCTCGAGGTGTGCTAAACCGTGGCGATTTTTACCATCTTCCGGGACTGTTTGTAGAAATGGCAGACATGCGGCCGCAGACCGTGCGACAAGTAAAATGTCATAAGGTGTTTATTGGTAATTGTTTATGGATAATCGAAAAGTCTTCCACTCCTTTGGCGCAACACTTGCTGCCTATAGTTATCACTTAGACAACAATCAGGTGTGTGCACCTGTCTCACTGACGAAGGAGAATTGATATGAGAGCTCAGCTTGCTCCAAGAACTGTTCGCCGTCTGTTGTCTGCCGACGGCTATATGGATCTGAATATGCCAGATCGTGCTGTTGCTGAACTGGAGAAAATTGAGGACGCTGGTCCTTTGGCGGGTCCCTGCCATTTGCTGCACGGGATTGCTCTGAAACAGCTGGAAAACCACAAAGAAGCGATCACTCACCTCGAAACAGCAGCGCGACTGATGCCTTCTGTTGTCCGGCGAATCGCATGGAAAGAGCTTGCTGAATGTTACCGTGCGGTGGGCAGTGAAGAACTTGCCGGTCTTGCGACAAAGTTGGCGGGTGACTGTGATTTGCAGCTGAAAATTGCATTGCCGTTTGCTGCTTCGACGATCGATTTCGCCATGACAGCCAGCAAAGACGAGGTTGAGCAGTAGTCGCTGATGGGTGCCAAAATGGCATTTTTCACACGCGGGGTAAGTGTGCCTGAATGGCAGCTTTCGGCTGTGTTGCTGAATCGGCAAAACAAGTTCGATGCTCAGGAGGATCCTGAATCTGCTGCCGTTTTCTTTCTGCCTGATTTCGGGAAGTGCGGGTGAGACGACGGTTTGACTCAGAATGCTATTGGCCAGTTTCCGACTACCACCGTATTCTGTAGGACAAATGGAAGTTGACTCACCGGAACGGAATCGGGTGACCCATGGCTTGTTTAGGACGGATGCCGCCCATCCTGTTATTGTTAATCCTGTCAGTGGTTGGAGCAGGGTGTCGAGGTCGTCAGCATGCCCATGTTTTGTCTAATAATGACAAGGACATGGTGGGCAGCCACACGGCTGGCGCGGAAACCTGGAAACCTCTGATCGACGAATCTGTCGGCCGTTTGCTCGCGCGTTCTGCGACAACCATTCATCAGGCATCGCATACGACGATTGACGTGGACTGCCCGGTTCGCACGGTTTGCTTTGTGGGTGTCGAAAACAAGAGCAGCGAAGAGATTGGTGATTTTCGCGAACAGATTTACGAGCACATCGACGCGCTGGTCAGTCAAAGTGATCAGTATCGAATGATCAGTCGACGTTATGTTGAGGCGGCCATGGTGGAATGCCGCTGTCGTCCCGAAGTTTTGGTTCTTCCGGAAAAACAGCGACAGTTGCAGGCGGCTCTCGAAAGAGTTGATCAGCCGTTCGACTATCTGCTCTTCGCAACAATCACATCCGGAACAACCACCAGCAACAGTGACTATCAGCGAGATTATTTGCTGACTCTGGAACTGCTGGATATTCATGCGGGCACTTCTTTGAAGGAATCCGCAAATCTCCGCAAGGGTTACCACAAGTCAATCCTGGGCAAGCTGAAGCACTACGATGACTGATACCCTTCTCCATGATCCGGCTGTTCATGATCCAGCTGTTCATGATGTATCCGTCATTTCAGAATCACAATGGCCGAAATGAGGCCTCACTATGATGGCTGACGGATTTGCCTGTTTGCATTATGGGAGCTGGACACGATGTCTGGCGATTTCGTCTGCAGCCGTGCTGCTGCTGATTTCCGCCGGTTGCCAGACATGGCAAAAAAGTCATCGGGAAGCCATTTCAAAGTTTTCGTCAGGCCAGCTGGAGCAGTCCCATCTGAGCCTGGAGAAGTCTCTGAAATCGGTGCGGGCCGAGCAAAATTTAATTCGGCTGGACGATGCCATTGTGGATCTGGCAGCCGGACGCCCCGCAGAAGCGGAAGCGACACTGAGAACGGTCCGGCGTGAGCTCGAGCATCTCTCACAGTCAGACATCACCGAAAAAGCGGGCTCTGTGCTGACAGATGACCGGGCCGTTGCATTTTCCGGTAAGGAATTCGAACAGCAGATGGCACTGAACGTGCTGCTGATCAGCAGTTTGCTGAACGACGGGCAGGATGCGTTCGCCTATTCAATGCAGCTGACCGAACATTCTCATGCTCGTCGGGAGTATCTGGCGAAAGCGGCCGCAAAACAAAAGGATCCGGCAGCCAATGAAGTCCTGCCTGCGGGATTTCAGAAGCCTGTGACGGGCAGCGTGGCAGCCCATAACGTGGCAGCCAACAGCGTGGCGACGGCAGGCGTCGTCAGTGCAGGAAAATCTGTTCCGCCGTTGCTGCCCGTGGAAACATCGGATCAGACTTTGGCACTGGGTGCGTACCTGTCAGCTTCCGTGCAGTCTGAGAGTCCTTCGCGTTATCAGGATACGGAAGCGGCACTTCGTGAAATTGGCCTCTGGAATCCTGAGTTTGTTCAGCGGGCTTCAATGGACAATAGTGGTGAAATCGGGACGCGGTGTCAGCCTGGAAACGGGACGCTGCATATTATCGCCTTCATGGGGAATGCTCCGGAATGGGTGCCTGAGACTTCTGCGCCGAGTTCTGCGTCACTCTTAATTGCAGACCGTATTCTGAGTATCACGGGGAAACATACTCTTCCGCCAACGATTGCTCCTGTGAAGATTTCGCGTCCCCAGCCTGTTCCCGGCTGTCCTCCGCCCGGATTCCTGCGATGCAGTATCGGCGGCAGTTCGGCGGGTGCTCAGGCGACGGAATCCAGGCTTGCGTTTCATCCCCTGGTGGACCTCAATTCTGTCGCGGAGGCACATTATCAGGCACATCGGGATGAAGAGCTGGCGAGAGCGATTACTCGCCGGGTCGTCAAAAAGGGCGTTGTCTACGTGGCCAAGGAAGCTCAGAAGATTTCTCGCAACACTGTCGTGGATCTGGCAGTTAATGTGGCGGGCATCGCGTGGGAAGCAATGGAGAAACCGGATACCCGATCCTGGCGACTTCTGCCGGCCCGAATCGAGGTCGCTCGTTCAGAACTGCCTGCGGGAACCTGGGAGGCCAGCCTTGATACTTCGGGCGGTTCCGGCCTGACCAGATTTCCAGTGCATATTGAAAACGGACGCAACACTTACGTCGTCTGTTTTGTCCCTCAGCGGTCATTATCCGGGCATGTGCTTGTTGGGGGAGCTGACAGCGGACGATTTGAAGCGGGAACGAGGTCATCTTCGCGCTGAAAACTGAAGTGGCGAGGCGGCCGACGGCCGTTGTTTTTCGGGCGGACTGCCGTTCGAAGCGGGCCATCGTTTGAAATTGTACGTTGTCCTCTGATGGCTGGCTGTGGTGAACTGGCTTCAGCAGCAGGCATGCGTTACGATCTTTGCATGGGTGTCGGGATCTGACTCTTTGTCGAGTCAACCGCAGGTTCACAGACACTTCTGGAAATTCAATTCTGACGCAGACAGGCCGACGAGGAAGAACCAGGTGGAGCAGAATGGACTGACAACCGGAATGGAATGGATCATTGATGCTCGCGGGTGCCTTGCTGAATCGCTTTGCTGTCTTCCGCAGGTTCAGAGTTTCTGCGAGTCGGTTGTTCGCGAACTCACACTTCAGGTCATCGGTTCACCGCACTGGCACCAGTTTCCGGCACCCGGCGGAGTCACGGGGCTGTATCTGCTCACGGAATCGCATCTGGCGTGTCATACATTTCCGGAGCTTGGTCTGATGACTCTGAATCTGTATTGCTGTCGGCCTCGACGGGAATTCTCATGGCAGCCATCTTTGAAGGAAATGTTCGGCGCGAGTGATGTGGTTGTTGCTCGAGTCGTGCGTGGCGGACTGCAGGATTCCGCATTGCGAATTGCAGGGCCGGTTCCGGTCGGGATGTCGTCTGATTCATGCGATGCGTATCTGTCACAGCAGGAGGCCCCCTGAATGAAGACTCGCGCAGCCGCATGTCCGTCCTGCGGGGGGCCGGTGGAATTTCGGGTCAGCACATCGCTGGTCACAGTCTGTCCGTTTTGCAGATGTGTGGTTGCGCGAGGCGACAAGTCAGTCGCCGATCATGGTCGAGTTTCGGATCTGGTCGAAACGACATCCCCGATTGAACTGGGATCGACGGGAGCTTTTCATGGCCATGGATTCGAAGTGATTGGTCGAGTCCAGTACCATCATCCTGCAGGCGGAACGTGGGACGAGTGGTATCTGTCGTTTTCAAGCGGGAAACCGGGCTGGCTGGCGGAGGCTCAGGGCAAAAGGTATCTGACCTTCGAAAAGAAGTTAAAAGCCAGAATTAACCTTCCTGACCACGACTCGCTGACGCCCGGACATCAGATCACTTTGGGAGGTCGCGGAGCATTCACTGTTGGAGAAGTCGGTGTTGCAACAACGGGCTCTGCAGAAGGCGAGATTCCCTGGCCGTTTTTGCCCGATCGTCCGCATCGATTTGCAGATCTGCATACCGACAAGGGCGGATTCGCCACTCTGGACTACAATGCCTCCCCGGTTCGGCTGTTTCTTGGTCAGGAAGTGTCGCTGGCGGAAATCGGTATTTCGTCGGGGGGATGGACGGGAGAGGACCCGGAAGATGCGATTCGTCGAATTACGGCACTGTCACTTAACTGTCCGCACTGCGGCGGTGCTCTGGAGTTAAAAGCGCCTGACCAGACTCAGCGAGTGGGCTGTCCCCACTGCAATAGTCTGCTGGAATGTGCCCATGGAAAACTGCAGTATCTGCAGTCGCTGGACACACGGCGAGTGAAACCAAAAATTCCGCTGGGAAGCGTGGGGACGATCAACGGGGTTGAGTACACCGTCATAGGTTTCATGGAACGATTCGCGGTCTGGCAGGAAACGACCTTTCCGTGGACGGAGTACCTGCTTTACAGCGCAGATGCGGAATTTCGCTGGCTGGTGTGTAATAAGAAGCACTGGTCGTTTGTAGAACCTGTCGCTCCTCACGAAGCCTCGCGAAGTCAGACACAGGCAAGGTATAAAGGTCAGGAATTTAAGCTTTACGATCGTGGTAATGCGCATGTGCGCTACGTAGTCGGAGAGTTCTACTGGAAGGTTTCCGTGGGTGACACCGTCGAAACGGCCGATTTCATCAACCCGCCTCAGATGCTGTCATTTGAACTCTCGAACGATGGAAACAACAGCGAACTCAATGTTTCACTGGGAACCTATATGACAGTGGAGGAACTGAACGAGGTATTCAGGCTTAAGATTGCTGACGAGCCACTGGGGGTGGGAACCATTCAGCCGCGACCGAATACCGAAGGTGTGTATCCGCTGTGGATGCTGTTCGTGGTGACAATATCGGTCATCTACTTTACGCTGGACCGACTGATGCTTAAGAATGTTGATACAGGATTTCTCCTGATCATGCTGGGTCTGATCTCGATAATCCCGGGTGGCACGATGTTGTATTTGAGCAATTTCGAAGTTCAGCGCTGGGCGGACAGCGATCATAGTCCGTATTCCAGAGATTAGGCCGGATCAGCCATGGAAAAACTTTCGCCCATGAGAACCAGTGGGAGAGGATCGTGCTGAAGTCTTTTTTGTCAAAGCTGTATCTGATTGTGGGCAGCTTTTTATGTGTGATGTTTGTGGTGGGAGTGCTGTCTGGCTGGAAACTGCCGTCCGGCAATTTTCAAAGTTCGGGACGCAGCAGTGGCGGCTTTTGGGGGATTGGAAAATGATGGATATGATATCTGAATTTGGTGCTCCTCTGCTGGCTCAGATGACCGAACAATTGCCCGCTATCGATGTTGGAGGGCCAACCCTGATTCGTCACCTTGTCGCAGCAGTCGTGTTTGCAGCTGTGGGCGTCATTGTGCTTACGTGCAGTTTTATGCTGATCGCCCGATTTAGCCCCTTCTGCATCGTGAAGGAGATTGAAGAAGATCAGAACGTTGCACTGGCGATTCTTGTGTCATCCGTCATTCTTGGACTGTCCATTATCATCGCAGCAGCGATTTTGGGATAGGTCATGGATCGGGCACCGCTGTTTCTTTTGTATCTGAACGTGCTGATTGTCGCGACCTGCGGACTGATTTACGAACTGCTGGCTGGCACGCTGGCCAGTTATCTGCTGGGCGATTCTGTCACGCAGTTCTCACTGGTGATTGGTCTTTATCTCTCGGCGATGGGCGTTGGAGCCTGGCTGTCGAAATACATCACTCGACAACTGGCAGCCTGCTTTATTGAAGTGGAGCTGGCTGTCGCGATGGTCGGAGGATTCTCGGCGCCGCTGCTGTTTGTGGCGTTCGGTGCGATCGACTGGTTTCGTCCACTGCTGTTTGGGATGGTGTTTGTTATTGGTACTCTGGTTGGACTTGAGCTGCCGTTGCTGATGCGGATCCTGAAGGAACACGTGGACTTCGACGATCTGGTTTCGCGAGTTCTGACGTTTGACTATATCGGTGCATTGCTGGCGTCGCTGATGTTCCCAATCCTGCTTGTTCCCAGCCTTGGGCTGGTTCGCACGTCGCTGGTGTTCGGTATTCTGAATGCCGCAGTAGGCATCTGGGGCAGTTTTCTTCTCCGCCCCCTTATGACAGCTCGCCGAGCAGGCGGACTTCGAGGGCGAGGAGTGCTGATTATTGGACTGCTGACTGCCGGGATTGTTAAAGCTGATACACTGACTCGATATTCTGAAGAACAACAGTTGTCAGCATCCATTGTGTATGCAGAAACGTCACCATATCAGCGGATTCTGATCACAAAGAATCGGACTGGATTTCAGTTGTTCCTGAATGGTCACCTGCAATTCAACTCGACCGATGAATACCGCTATCACGAAGCGCTTACTCATCCGCCGATGTCAGCCGTGAATACACCGAAGCGGATTCTTGTGCTTGGCGGCGGTGACGGGCTGGCTGTTCGAGAGGTCCTGAAACACCCATCGGTGGAACAGGTATCGCTGGTCGATCTGGATCCTTCAATGACAACACTGGCTGATCGCTTTCCGCCACTGGCTGACCTGTCGCAACAGGCACTGTCAGATCCCAGGGTCAAAGTGATTAATTCCGATGCGTTTGTCTGGGCTGGACAGCAGACGGGTGAGCCTTTCGATGTGATTCTGATCGATTTTCCGGACCCCAGCTCGTTCTCGGTTGGCAAACTTTATACCAGCTATTTCTATCGGCGAATTCACAGATTGCTGGCAGACGACGGCAGGATCGGTATCCAGTGCACGTCGCCGCTTGTCGCACCGCAGTCGTATTGGTGTATCCTGAACACAATGGAAGATGCCGGGTTTCACGTGCAGCCATACCATGCCTCCGTGCCGACGTTCGGCATCTGGGGATTTGCGCTTGCCAGCAAATTTCCCCTGGAATCGGAACCCATTCTGGCCGAGGATCTCAGACAGCCTTTGCGATTCCTGAATTCCCGGACGATGTCCACTTTGTTCTCAATGCCAAACGATCTGACGCGACATGACAGCGAAGTGAATCGACTCAACAACCAGGCTCTGGTCCAGTACTACGAGCAGGAGTGGAGACTTCTGGAATGAACCACGCGGGGATTCCGGAGGGCCGTTTTTCACGTCGCGACTGGCTGCTGACTTCACTTGCCGCGGCCACTGCGTCCCGCTTCACCGGTTGTCAGCAGGTTGTTGCAGGACTCACTGGCGACCTGCTGAAGCCGGGAATGACACTCGGTCATCAGCTCCGCGACCATTCGCTGGAAGCAGGGGAGGCGATCGATGCAACTAATGCGAATTTGGATTCTGATGGCAGTGTACGGAACGTGGAAGTGGCCATTGTTGGTGCGGGGATTGCAGGTTTGTCGGCGGCGTGGCAACTGAAACGATCCGGACTGAGTTCATTCCGCATTTTTGAACTGGAACAGGTCGCTGGCGGAACTTCACGTTCCGGCACCTGCGATGTGACCGAGTTTCCATGGGGCGCACACTATGTTCCGCTTCCGGATGTGAGTAACACGGATCTTGTCACGCTGTTTCGTGAGATGCTGGCGGTACAGGTGACTGAGGGCGACAGGACTCTGATTGCAGTGGAAGGCGTTTCCTGCCGCGAGCCGCACGAGCGATTGTTCGTTAACGGCGAATGGCTGGATGACTTGTATCCCCGCTCGATAGCCACGGAATCGGATCTGAAGGAATGGAGCCGGTTTCGTGAAATAGTTAGTCGCTGGATCGACTGGCGTGACGCTCATGGAAACCGGGCGTTTGTGATTCCGGTGGCACACTGTTCTCAGGACCCGGATGTACTGAAACTGGATCAAATCACAGCGGCGGCCTGGCTGAGCGAGCAGGGATTTTCGTCGCAGCCGCTGCTGTGGCTCGTCGATTATTGCTGTCGCGATGATTATGGTCTGACGATCGAGCAGACCAGTGCGTGGGCCATGATGTTCTACTTCGCGTCGCGTCTGAAGAATTCAGGTGATTCCGAGCCGGCACTGCTGACATGGTCTGCCGGGAATGGAGCGATCGTGCAACATCTGTCGTCGCAGTTTTCAGAAAAGATTGAGACCAGTCGACCGGTGATACGCATCATTCCCGGCGATGGCCGTTCGGATCAGCAATCGGTGATTCATGTCTGGAATCCCGACAGCGATTCGAAAGAGACATGGACCGCACGTCACGTGATCTTTGCAGCTCCGCAGTTCTTAACGCCGCACGTGCTTGCGGATCAGCCGACAGAGCGGATCGAATCGGTCCGAAGGTTTCAGTACGGAGCCTGGGTGGTAGCCAATCTTCATCTGTCAAAACGACCAGCATCGGCTGGTGCGCCGCTGTCGTGGGACAACGTTATATATAGAAGTGATTATTTGGGATATATTGTGGCAACACATCAGGTCGGTTCAGACTTTGGTCCCACGGTTCTGACCTGGTACTACCCTCTTTGCGATCCTTTGCCGTCGGAGGATCGCAAACGACTGCTCGCCGCCACCTGGGAACAATGGGCCGAAGTCATCCTGCAGGATCTCAGGCCTGTGCATCCGGATCTGGGCGAATGTCTTTCGAAACTGGACGTGCTGTTTTGGGGGCATGCCATGATTCAGCCTCGCCCCGGTTTCATATGGGGCTCGGACCGGCCTCTGGCAGCAGAACCCGTCGGCAATGTACATTTTGCGGGTACCGACCTTAGCGGACTCGCTCTGATGGAAGAAGCATTCTATCATGGCGTGCGAGCTGCAAACGAAGTTATGGCGGCCCGTGAGAATTCAGCTTCAGCTGGTGCAGCAAAGTGAAAGACACGAGGGCTGCGTCGATGAACTCCGGGAAATCTGTAAATTCAGGGGCGCTGTCGATTCCCTGGCTGTTCGATGCCGCAACAGATCTCTCAATGTTTGGTGGAAGCGCTGCGATCGCCTTGCTGCTGCTGGCGGCAGGGCATGAATTGCAGTGGCTCAGCGGTGACACCCCGGACTGGTTGTGGATCGCCGCGGTCCTTCTGATCGATGTTGCGCATGTCTATGCGACCGGGTTTCGGGTTTACTTTGATCAGGAGGAACGACAGCGTCGACCGTGGCTCTACCTGCTCACCCCACTGCTGGCGTTCGTCATTGGCGCGGCGGTGTACTCTGAAAATTCCGGAACGTTCTGGCGACTGCTCGCGTACCTCGCCGTCTTCCATTTTGTGCGTCAGCAATACGGTTGGGTTGCGTTGTATCGGGCAAAAGCGGGTGAACAAACTCGTGCTGGTCGCTGGGTGGATACGGCAGCCATTTATCTGGCTACCATGTATCCGCTGGCTCACTGGCATGCAGCGTCACCTCGCAGGTTCCACTGGTTTCAGGAGGGCGATTTCTTCAGGCTTCCTGCGTTGATTGCAGAGGTGCTGCAGCCGTGCTATTGGCTGGCTTTGGGTTTGTATGCAATTCGCTCAATGTGGAGAGCAATCGCAGCTCATGAGTACAACCCGGGAAAGGATCTGGTGGTGGCTACGACTGCCATCTGCTGGTATGTCGGCATCGTTGCGATGAATTCTGACTATGCGTTTACCGTGACGAACGTAATCATCCACGGTGTCCCGTATCTGGTGCTGGTATATCGCACACAGCGAACGAAGTCGGCAACCGACACCTCCATTCCTCCGCGCCGATTCGGGAGCGTTACCTTTCTTGCGATCGTCTGGCTGCTGGCATACGTGGAAGAATTCCTGTGGGACAATGGAGTCTGGCAGGAACGTTCATGGCTCTTCGGATCCTTCGCCTGTCTGAACGCGCCGGAATGGATTCTGGTCCCGCTGCTCGCTGTGCCTCAGCTGACGCATTACATTCTGGACGGCTTTATCTGGAAACGCCGTACAAACCGCGACCTTGAAGCAATCGTTCGTCGCTGACAATCAGTTGATCTCACCGCTCACCATAAACTGGACGGGTTCTTCCCGGCCTTCGATTTTGACGAGCATTGGTTCTGAGAACTTGCCCTTTTTCTCAGGAGCAACGAACCGAATGTCCACAAAGCACAGTTTGTTCGACTTGGCATCCAGTTTCACGTGAAAGCAATCCGTCATATCTTTGCAGTTAACGTCTTCGACCACAAAAGGCTTTGTGCCCTTAATAACGACTCGAACATTGGTTGATTCACCAGGCGACAGCGGACGAATCTGTACGTTTTCCGGGGAGATTGAGATATCCGGAACAATGATTCCTTCAACCATGAGGGGCACTCGGGGGCTGGCTTCGTCATCCGTCACGAGAGTCACAATATCCCGCAGCCGCTGTGGTTTTGCAGTATTGCCAAGTTTTACAGTCAGTTCATAGTCGACATAGCCGCCTTGTCGGCGAAGTTCCTTCAGAGTGGCAGAGAGGTCGGAACTTCCCATCTTAACGTCCGTAATCTTCCAGTCCGGACGACCTGCGTAGGAAACTCGCACCACAACCTGAGACGGCGTTCCGAATTCAACGTTACCAAACCGAACGATCCCCGGATCAAAGACAACGTCGGTTCGGATATATGCAGAGATCGGTATCGTTACGGAACCATACTGCGGACTGTCAAAGAAAATGGTGAGGGAGGTGTCACGTTTTTTGCTGAACTGTTTTGTATTCAGACGGATTTCCACCGTTGCCGATTCACCGGGCTGAAGCAGTGTCGACGATGGCTGGCCAGCCTGTGCGCAGGTGCAGGCCGTGGAGACACCGCTGATATGAATTGTGTTGCCCGTTTTGTTGGTTACTGTGATGACATCTGCCGTATCGGCACCTGTAGCAACGACGCCAAAGTCAATCCTGCGTTTGTCTACCAGCTGGTCAGCCCAGCCGCCCTGACCGTGAACAGTGCCGAAAGTTGTCAGGCAACAGCAGGCAATTAGCCCGATTCGTCCAAATGTCCCCAACATGTCATGCACCTGTTAAAGTAAGCCCCAAAGCGCAGTGAACGGACAGTTTTCGAATGTCTGTACGACCGCGACCCCACATCTCAACGGCAGAGATCCATCCCCATGGATCCTGGACAGCCTTCCGCCACTCAGCCTGCCGCCAATGAGCCTGCCAGACGGTGTCTGAAAAAAGCAAAAGACTTCACATTTGCCGGGAAAATCGTCGAAGAGGGTACAGGAACATTAGAGGGAGACACATAATCTGTCAATCGGCGAATACTGTGTACGTGTTTTCCGCAAAAGCGGAAAACGCTGAAAGCGGGGATTTCGGGGCCGATGAGGGATTTAGTGGTCAATTTGGCGAAAGCCGGACGTAAAGCCGTGCCGGCTCACCGTTCAAACCCGGTAAAACCCGGTACTGGCCTGACGGGCGTCAGGGCATGGAAACGATCGAACAGCTAAGCCCGCCTGCAGCGGGAACGTATGCGTGCGTCGCATAATCCATCACCATTCGGTCGGCATTGAACCGCCATCCCAGTGTTCTGATCGCTCGTTTCATACGGGAAATCCACTGCTGAGGCAGGTCGTCGCGATCACGATCAAAATACAGAGGAATCACTTCTTCCGTCAGCACACGATACAAATCTTCACCATCACGGCTATCCTGAATTTCCTGATTGCTGTGAGTGCGGCCCGTACCGATGGCAAAGCCATTTTTGCCATCGTAGGCTTCAGCCCACCATCCATCGAGGACAGAACAGTTCAGTCCGCCGTTCAGTACGACTTTTTGGCCGCTGGTTCCTGAAGCTTCCAGGGGGCGGCGCGGATTGTTCAGCCAGACGTCCACACCCTGAACCAGCTGCCGACCCATATCGATGTTGTAGTTTTCGAGGATCAGCACGCGGCCGCGGAAAGGTTCTTCACGTGTTAGCCGGAAGATTTGTTGCAGGATCTGTTTGCCTCGTTCATCTGCGGGATGTGCTTTACCGGCAAAGATGAACTGCAGAGGGCGATCGGTGCTGGCGATCAGTTTGGCAAGAAAATCGAGGTCCTTGAGAATCAGATCGGCCCGTTTATAGGGAGCAAAACGGCGGGCAAAACCGATGGTCAGCGCGCGAGGGTCGAACATCATTTCCATCGCTGCAACCACTGATGGATCTTCTCCGCGACGTTTGGCCTGTTCGGTGGCTTCCAGACGAGCGTAGGCGATCAGGCGGTTCTTCAGGGCGGAGTGAACTTCCCATAGTTCTCCCGGAGTAATCGTTTCAAAACTGCGCCAGACATCGGGTTCCCCTGTGCGCTGATACCAGTTTTCCGGGAGAACCCGGTCATAGAGAACTCGCATCTGAGCGGCCAGCCATGTTGGAACATGAACGCCGTTGGTGATATGCCCGATCGGGATTTCCTCAACGCTGCGCCAGGGCCACAGGCTGGCCCACATCTCGCGACTCACAACACCATGCAAACTTGAGACACCGTTGGCAATTCGGCACAGCTTGAGAGCCAGCACCGTCATACAGAATGTTTCACCGTGGTGCTGAGGATCAACGCGTCCCAGGCCCATCAGGCCGTGTGTACCAAGTCCCAGTGAATCGCCGAGTGGGCCGAGATGCTCTTCAATCAGACTTTCGTCAAATCGGTCATGTCCTGCGGGAACCGGTGTATGTGTCGTAAAGACACACTGTGCCGCCGTGTCTCTCAGGGCTCGATCGAATGGCAGGCCATCGTCCTGCATCCGCTGGCGAATGACTTCCAGGGGAGCAAAGGCGGAGTGCCCTTCATTCATATGGATCACGTTAGGCAAAATTCCGAGTGCCTTCAGGGCTTTGACTCCGCCAACTCCAAGCAGCAGTTCCTGTCGAATTCTGGTTCGCTGATCACCTCCGTAGAGTCGGGCTGTCAGGTGTCGGTCTTCCGGCGAATTCTGGGGTACATCAGCATCCAGCAAATACAGGTCGATACGACCCACTGCAAGTTTCAGGATTCGGGCATGAATGCTGCCGCGTCGGGTTTCCACGGAGATCAGGACCGGACCGGAAGCATTTTCGACCACGGAAAGAGGCAGAGATGCGGGTGACAGTCTTGGGTAGGCTTCTTTTTGCCAGCCAGCGCTGTCAATTGCCTGTGAAAAGTAGCCTTCATGATAAAACAGGCCTACAGCCACCAGAGGCAGGCCCAGATCAGAAGCGCTTTTCAGATGGTCTCCGGCGAGTACACCCAGTCCTCCGGAGTAAATCGGCAGCGACTCATGCAACCCAAATTCTGCAGAAAAATAGGCCACCGGACCCTGGCCCAGAATGGCAGCGTGGGTTGATCCCCATGTTGTACTGGCTTCAGCATATTCGCGAAATCTTCGAAAAGCCCAGTGAATTCGAGAATGCAGCACGCCTTCTCGAACACGTTCCTCAAGGCGTTCCGGCGTATATTCTTTCAGCAGAAGAACGGGGTTGTGGTTGAATCGGTCAAACAACTCACGGTCAATCAGCCGAAAAAGCTCGGTGACTTCCGGGTCCCAGCTCCACCAGAGATTCGCAGCCAGTTTCGACAGTTTTTCGTGAATCGATAACTGCGCCACCTTCTCGGACATGGGTCTCCCTTTCGAGGAAACAGATCACGGACAATCTAAACCACTTTCCAAATCCACTCTGGTGCAAACCAACATTCGCAACACGAGGGCATGACTACCGGCAAACCTGCGTCGAAGTTGCCATCAGCATTCCAAAGACCATTGGACTGCGGCACAGATTCCGTTCGACACAGAATTCGATGCAGTTCGCAATTCGACCCTAAAGCTCAAAAACAGTCTCAGCATAGCTCGCAGCAAACGCTCAGACGGGAATGTGGGGCAGTTTCTGCCGTAGAACAATCGGCAGGCAGTATACCTGCCTCAGTAACAAGGTCGAGACAGACACTAAAGATTATCCATCCGTCATACTCGGCAGATCATCGCTACTGTTTCTGCAGTTTCAGGGGAAGCATTCCTGGGTGTCATAAAACAATCAAAGCCCGGTAACTTTTGGTATACCGGGCTGCAGATTGCTGATTGAAACGTCCGTCTGGAACGGCGTTTGTTCACGATAGCTTGACATGCCGACGTTTCAGTCGGCGGGCCTTGGAACTGGCTGGACGACGCCCATGATTTGCCTTTTTCAGTTTTCTCTGTGTCTTCGCCATGATTTTCTTCCTGTCCCCGTTTCCGCCCGGGTCACTGAACGATTACTGATTTTGCACGTTTTTACACTGCGAAGCACAACGCAGCGATGCTGATATCTCAATTTGAAGGGGGACTTCGAAGACCAGCCTGCGATTGTCTTCAACGATCGACGAAACACCCTTCAGACATTCACCAGTTTCAGACAAGTCCCAAGATCATTACACGGAATTTTTACCACGTGTGCCGATGTACAAAGCGACCTATTGCTGTCAAAACCCAGAGAATTTTGATCAAAGTCAGGCAGCATAACTTCAATCAATGCGCTTTGGAATGCCGCATGGCGGGATTAACACGATTTTCCTGATCGAACTGGCTGCTGGTGTTTTTTTGTTCAGTTTTCTGGGGCTGGACCGCTCACCGATGGTCATTGGCGGTATTGGTGCTATTCGGTGAGCTGGCCGGAATCGAAGCAGGGTTCTTACTCTTTGGAGAGAATGCAGGACTGTCGCAATGTCAGTCCACCACAAAAACGCACGAGTCCCCACGAATGGTTTGCTGCCGGGACTGCAATATCAACTCGTACGCTCTGAGTTGTGTTTGTTACCGTGACGGTTGCTCCATTGCCGACACCCATGGCGTTCATCAGACGCATCGCTTCGGCCTGAGCCTGAGCCGTAGTGCCACCGGGAATGATGGCTCTGCGAGCTGCTTCGTAAGAGGCATTTCCTGCGGTTTGCCTCACAAAATTCAGTGCCGTCATTTCGAGGCCACCAAGAAACAGCAGGAAGATCAGTGGTGAGACGACAGCGAGTTCGACAGCAACGGTACCCCGAGGTTTCGAGGTACCTCTACTGGCAGCTGTCTGAATCGATTTTTTGAGTTGCTTTTTCATGATTCTGCGAACTGGAAAACAGGTACAGGAAATAGCTGATATGGCGAGATTCAGCATGACATAAGGCTGGTCTGCCAAAAACCAAAAACGAGAGTTCGTCTGATTTCAGTCGGTCAGCACGATGGGGAGAGAACGAGCCAGTTCGCGGAAAGCGTTCTGCAGCTGGGCTTCGTTCTGAGTGGCATAGTACTGGCCACCGGTGATTGACGACACCTGACTCAGTGTTGCCTGAGTTGCGGTGAGCATACTCACCGTATGCACGACAATACCGGCATTTGCTGCATCCTGTGCCGCCAGTACCGGGTCACGTCCGTCATTCCACATACCGTCGGTCAGGAGGATCACGATTTTGTTGGACAGCGGTCGGGAATTCGCACCGGTCAGTACAGCAACGGCACGGTCAAGACCAGCCGACAAATTTGTTCCTCCCATCATGGGATTCTGACCTCGTGTGGTGATGGCCGTCTCGATTGATGTCTTGTTCGTGCTCCAGTCGAATCCGACACTCGCTGGCAGGGCATGGTCTGTCTGGACCACCGGGAAGAACGTGCTGGGTGCAATCGGCATGGTGTAGTTGGTTCCCCAGGTGACGAGTGACGTTCGGGGAGGATACTGGAAACCGCCTGCCTCAGTGAGGAATGTATTTACAGCTCGAGAAAGTACAGCCCACCGGCTGTCCGTGGGGTGTGGGGCGGATAAGTGGTTTTGCCACATTGCACCCCAGGCTGTAAAGGTTGAAAGCCGTGGATTGTTTGGAGGATAGACGAAGTCTGTCCCTGACATATCAAACAGCATTGACCCGGAGCGGTCCAGGCACAGGCAGACTTCGACTTCCTGTTGTCCTGCAGTTGCCTGCTGAGACGTTGAAAACCCGGCGTGTCCGAAAGCCGGACCAAAAAACGTTGGAATTGTGCCATGCAGTGAGCTGTTCGTAAGTCTTCCGTTGACGCGAACTGAATTAAACGGTGTTCCGCCTGCAGTAAACGTCCAGGTACCGTTGTTCTGGCCGCTGACTCGGCCGAGAGTCACATCATTGTTTCGGATCTGAAATGATCGTCCGGCCACTCGATTGCTGTTTGCGTACTGCACTGCTGCGGCAATGGCAGCATCCGGACTTTGAGTGCGGGCGAGTGCTTCTGCTCCCGCTTTGGCTGCCGCGTCAGTTGCTGTTCGCAGTTCTGTTCGAATCAGCTGCATGTAGGCGAAGTCGACTGTCAGAGCAGCTGTGACCACGAAGGCAAACAACATCGCAGCGATCAGCACGTGGGCCGCCCCGCGACGTTCTTCGGAGTGATTCCATTTGAATCGTCGAAAAATCTTCATTTCAAAAGTCTCTCAAAAGCCGGATTTTGTCTTTGGACTGCTGATATCTGAGCGGGTGCTCAGGGCGAGTCCAATGGATTTGTCGGGGGGAAATCCTGAATGCCGGAAAGATCCGATTCCGGTTTTGAACAGAACTCACTGACTACTGACTACAGTCTTACCATCACAACACTCGACCGAATCGTACGGCCCGTCATGAACCTTAACGGGCCGTATGAGAGATTAGATGCCGAGGCTTCAACGGTTATGGTTACCTGTGTACCGCGAGGTGTCAGGGCGGTGACATTTGGTGAAAATGTGAGTGTGTGCGAAGTGACCTTGCGAACATTGAGCACTTCCTGGCAGCGGAGTCGGGCGAAAGTGTCATTGCTGCCTGGAGCGGTAATCACTTTGGCAGCTTCATAAGCAGCCATATTCAGCGACTGCTTCAAAAAGACCGCATTGGATATTTCGATCGCACCAAAAACGAGGGTCACAAGAAGCGGTAATACGACGGCTGTCTCCATCGCCGCGACTGCCCGGCGTTTTTGGAGAGCAGAGGCCTGCCCCGATTCAGTGCTGGTTTTCCCTGATCTCTGAAATTGGACTGGCTGCATTTGAAAGAACCTGTATGACTCACAGGAGAACCCAGGGGGAGAAACACTCATTTGGAACCGTAGGTCGAAATTTCCGCCGATCGCAAAAATCGTCACAATTTCTCCGACCAGACAGCCCGCTGTCAGCTGAATTTGACGGTCCTGACGATTCTGCTCAAAGTGAGGGTTTGAAGGGGACAACTCGTGTGCGCTGCGATAGACTTCCCTGAATGCAGAGTTCGGCCTGTCCCCGGATGCGTTGATTTGGTGTCTGAGGCCAGCATCATCGAATGATGTTATCATTAATGGAGTATTGATTATGAGTCGATGCGCGTCCTGGTCGCCCCCGACGGCTCGTTTTGGAAATTCTGTTCCTTCAGGCTCGGTTGCCGAAGGTGTGTCTTCAGTCACTTCCGAAGCAGTTCCGGTCATTGTCGGCAGGGAAAGTTGCCAGCCATCGGGAGCATTCCGGTCAGAATTTCGCTGGAGAAGATATCCGGAATGTGAACCAGAGACTTCGGGGAAACGCTACCGCCGGGGATTGCTGACAATTCTGCTCATGTGTACTGTCTTCAGCCCTGCCAGTGTACACGCTCAGGAAAGAGATAGTGGAAAAGAAGTTGTTAAGGGTCTCCTGAAAGCTCTCGTGGAATCGCAGCTGGAACGAGAGCAGGGGCGAGGTAATCTGCGTCCCGGGCGGGGCCCGGGTCAGGGGCCAGCGCCGGGTCAGGGGACTGCGCCGGGTCAGATAACGGCTGAGCTTGTGCAGTTGCGTCCCGTGGTCAGCGGATATGCTCAGGAACTGGCGACTTTGACAGCACTGTTGAATACCGATGCGCGTCGCAGTTTTGAGGTACGCAGATGGCTCGCTGATGCACTGCGCCTGCAGGCCACGGCCGCATCCGTGCGTCAGCGAGCAGACATTGAACGTGATCATCGCGGATTAACCCCCGCATTTCTGTCGCTGAACGCTGAATGGAAATCACTCTCATACAACCTGCGCAGCGCGAATGGTATCAGCCCGCAATCTCTGGAGTGCATCAATCGCATCGACGGGCTCGATGCTCAATACTGCCGTATTCTCGGTATACAGGAACGTTTTGATGGAAGGGAACTGGTGCGCGCCGCTGACGCCCTGACTTCCGAATTTCGCGTTCTGGCAGACGAGGTCAGTTATTCTCAGCCGTCCGGACCGTCAGGGGCCGGTCGATCTCGAACGACCAGCAGTTTGCGCAGGCTTCAGGATCGAGCTCAGTTGCTTGCGAATATGGCTTCCGAGCAGGTTCCGTTCCGAACAATGGTCAGTGAATATCAGAGTCTTTTTCAGTCGTGGCAGCAGGTCCGCCCGGAGCTTGCAGCGTATTCGGCACGTGGAGTGGTGCGGGCTACCGGCCGAATCCAGGAGATTCACGCGACAATTCATCAGCTATTGCGGCTTGAGTTTGGAGTTGATCCCGCTTTGGTACAACAGCTCGTTCAGGCGGTACAGAGAGATCTGGGTGACCTGTTTAGAACGATTACTCTGGAACAGCTCATTCTGCTGAGGGATCATCGTTCGATTGCCATTTCAGCCGATGAGCTCGCCGGTTCTGCAGAAAACCTGGCTGACATTGTTGCACGTCAGGAAGGTACCATGGCCATCAATGAAGCCTGGTTTTATCTTGATGAATCGTGGCGGCTGTTTTCCTATTACATCGAACCTCTGAAAGCTCCGGAATCTCGTCGTCGTGCCGACGTGGCCGCACAGTCGCTGGAATCACTGCGATCCATTCTTGGTGTCTCCGTGGCTTTTGACCAGAGGGTTGTCAGTCAGCAGGCCGCCAGTCTCGTCGGACTGGCCGAAAGCATGCAGTCTGCTGTTCGGCGCTGGCAGGCTCGTCCTGGCAATCAGGATCGAAGTATTCAGCGAGATACTGACAACCTTCTGACTCGCTGTCAGGAACTGGAATCACTCGGCAATTCTGCTCGCAAACAGGCCATGTTACAGGCTCGGTGCGATGAGGTACTGGTGCTTTGGCAGGCATTGAGACCCCGATTGCTCGAGTGTGCCACAGAGGAACGAGAAGCGTTGCTGAGTCATGCCGACAGCTTTACTCCGGAACTCGTGCGAATGAGAATGATGGTCGGTGAATGACTGGCTACAGGGAAAACCGACTTTGATGACCATTTGCAATCGAAATGTTCTGCTGGTGACTTTTGACAGTCTTTCAGCTGACTGGAGTCGGAAGTCACCGGATTTGGATCCTCACATTCAACAGGTTATCTCTGAGCTGCTGGATCCGAACGCGTTTTTCTTTGAACAGCATTATTCTCAGCTGACCACTTGCAACTCAGCGCCATTTGCGGCGCTGGGTACGTTTGACGAGTTTGGTCAGCTGACGCAGATGCTAAACCAGCTGAAAGCCGAAGTACTCTGCATTCGAGTCGATGAGGTTGCCGGGTGTCGTGCCTGTAACGACCTCGATGCGTTTCTGAATCTCCGAAACGATCAGAGCACCGATGGCTGTGTCTGTTCAGGCAGTTTCACTGAGTGTCTGGAGAGTTCCCGGTCTGCCAGACTGGTCTGGGTTCATCTTGAGAATCGGATTTCCCTTCCAGTCACTTCTCCAATGGAGCAGGCCGCAGAGTCTCAGGTCAGTCAGCAGGCCAGTGTGCTCAGGCAACTGTTTCTATGGCGAGATCAGCAAATTGCGGAAGGCAGTGGTTCTGACGTGATTGTGACATCCCTTCGAGGCGGCAGTCGTCGAGTCGCGCCGCCCTTTGAAACAGTGTTTGCTGAAGATATTGTGCGGACCCCATTGTGGATCATGCGCACTCCTTCGGCGTATGGCCGTGTGCCAGTGGTCACGGGAAGTCGGGATCTGTTGCCCTCGCTGATGCAGCTGCTGTCGGGTTCTCTTGAGGTGAACCGGAGAGAAGGGGATTTGAACGACCGGAATTCCTCAGCAGATGATCTCCTTGCTGAAGATTCACCGAAGTCGACGGTGGAAGATACTGACGGATGTGAGTTCAGGACCGGCGCTGTCAGTTTGCTGGGAATGTGTGAAGCGCCCGGGCTCGCTGTGAAACGAGTGGTTCGGATTCAGTCTGATGATGGCGAAGCCATTCATACGGGTAATTTTCTGATCGTTCGCCCTGCCGGAAACAATGTGACTGGATCGTCACACGGCGCCGCACTTGCAGTGTATCTGAAGCCTGAAGATGTCTGGAATGTCAGTGATCAGGCGAGTGTTTATCAGGATGTTGTTGCACAGGCCGAATTGGATGGAGGATTTCCTGTACCCGACGAGCGAATACGGCAGGAGTAAACGGTTTCTGGATAAAATAGTCGAGCCCGGTGAATACTCCACGCCGGACAACGGCATTGTCGGTGTAGCCGCTCATGTAGAGTACAACGATATTCGGATGAAGCAGCCTGAGCCTTGAAGCAAGTTCAGTGCCTCCAATACGGGGCATGACAACATCTGTAATCAGAAGATGAAGGGGTCCTTCATGGCGGCTGGCAGCGAGGATCGCAGATTCTCCTGAATCCGCTTCAAGAACGGTGTATCCCAGGGATTCCAGTGATGTGACGGCAAGCTGGCGAACGGAGCTTTCATCCTCGGCGAGCAGAATCGTTTCTGTTCCGCGGAGTGGTGGAGTTGTGGAGATGGCTGTTTCCGCAGCTGCCGACTCGGGATGGCTGACAGGAAAGAGAATGCGAAAAGTGGTGCCCATTCCGGGCTCAGATTCCACAGCAATATGGCCTCCATTCTGCTTGACGATACCGTAGACGGTTGCAAGACCCAGCCCCGTTCCCTTGCCGATCCCTTTGGTGCTGAAGAAGGGTTCATAGATACGCGATCGGACTTCTTCGGTCATGCCACGGCCAGTGTCAGAGACTGTTACTCGTGCGTAGCGACCGACGAGGATATCGTTTTGAGCATCGCTTACGAATCCTGTGTCTGTGATGGTAATCTGGCTGGTCGTAATCGTCAGTCTGCCTCCCTCCGGCATTGCATCCCGTGAATTGACCGCAAGGTTCAGCAGAACCTGATCGATCTGTCCTGGATCTGCTTTAATTGGAGGCAGGTTTCGGTCCAGACTGGTTTCCACCATAATGTCTTCACCGATCAGTCGCCGCAGCATGGTTTCTGATCGTGATATGATCAGATTGAGATCAATGATTCGAGGTGCCATGAACTGTTTGCGGCTAAGCATCAGCAGCTGGCGAGTCAGAACACTGGCCCGTTCTCCGGCTTCCCTGATTTGCGTCACCCACGCATGTTCTGGTTTGTTCGATGCAATTTCTGACAACAGAATCTCTGAATACCCGTTGATGACGGTGAGCAGATTGTTGAAGTCGTGAGCGACTCCGCCAGCCAGCTGGCCGAATGCTTCCATTTTTTGTGAATGACGGAGCTGTTCCTCCAGCCTGCGGCGGGCACTGATATCCTGTGTGATTCCCATCACATGAGCAGCGCGACCGTCTGCATCCGTTTCCAGAGAAGCTTTAACGCTGACCCACTTTGTGCGGCCTGCGACGACGAGGCGATGTTCCAGTTCGAATGGTTTTTCCGCGAGTGCGGATTCAAATGCCCGACACACTCTTTCCAGATCGTCGGGATGGACGAGCCTCTTCCATTGAGCCCACGAGCAGGTGGCTCCATTCAGTTCATAGATGGAGGCCGCTTCTTCCGAGCAGTCAAAGAATCGTGATTTCAGATTGAATGTCCAGCTTCCCACATGAGCCATGTTCTGAGCGCGTCTCAGAAACTCCTCACTTTTTCTGAGCGCAAACTCTATTGATTTGAACTCAGTGATATCCAGCAGGCCACCGATCACAGTTAAAGTGCCTTTGGCCCTGTTGGACTCAAGAAGTCTCGCATACAATTGAACATCCAGTACATTTCCGTGCTTCGTCAGGTATCGCAGTTCTTCCTTAATGGTTGCTCCGGCCACAAGTCGTTTAAGCACATCGCTGACTTTTTGACGATCGTCCGGGTGAATCAGTGATTCCCATCCGATGGCGTTGACTTCCTCCTGAGAGTATCCGCTGAGCAATCCAAAACGGGGTCTCGACCAGTCAAAATGCCATTTTCGCTCTGCGTCGCGGGACATTGCGAATGTCACACTTCGGGTAATTTCGGAAATCAGTCGATATCTGGCCTCGCTGTCACGTATTTCCTGAACGGCTCTCGCATTTCCTGCAGCAACGCCGGCAAGATGTGCAGCGGTGGCAAGCGAAACCTGAGCCTGCTGATCAGGTCCTCCCGAGATCTTTCGACACACGGCAACGATCCCGGCGAGCGGGGATTCCGCGGAATGCTCTGATGCATAGTCGGCGGCAAAGATCGGAACCTGCCAGAATGATCGCAGTCCGTTTTCAGCTGCGAACTCATGCAGGTGCTGCCATCGGCAGTCAGTCTGAATGTCCGGGGTGATGACTGACACTCCGGCTGGCACTGAATCTTCGGATGTCACTGTACTCCATCCGTCGAGCTGTTCAGTGAATGATGGAAGACAGACTACCGGCATTCGGGAACCTGCTGCCCGCACCAAACGAACGCCATCCCGATCCCGAAGCATGATTGAGCAGAATGATTCCGGTATCTGATCCTCAATCAGCCGGGTGATTTCCTCAAGAACGTGATGAAGAGGTTCGCCGGTAGCGATCAGTTCAAAGATACGGCTTTGTCCTCTGAGTGTGGCTTCTGAGAATCTGCCGGACGTAACGTCCAGAGTAGTACCAACCAGACACACGGCTTTTCGCTGTTCCGCTTCGCCCGCAAAGTGCGCGATCGATCTGACGGACAGCCAGCGTACAGTTCCGTCGGGAAGTTGAATTCGGTGTTCAATGGAAAATGTCTGTTCCGAGCTTTCAGAACCACGGGCACGCAAAAACTCCGCGGTAACAGCCCCGGCATCGTCCGGGTGAATTCGGTCGAGCATTTGCCGAATCGTGATGACTGGAGTGCTGAATCCATAATGCAGCTGGCTCTGATAGTCGAGAGAAACCAGACCGGAATCGATTTCATGCCTCCACATACCCAGTTGCAGGGTGTTGAATGCAAGTCGATACCGTTCCTCGCTCTCTCTCAGTGTTTGTTCAGCCCGTTTTCGTTCGGTAATGTCGCGTATCAGGGTTATTGCACAGCGTTCGCCGTCCAGAATAAACGGACGAATCCGCACTTCGACAGGAAACGTGGATCCGTTCTTTCGACGGTGAAGGGATTCGTAGGCGATGGTCGCTCCGGAATCGAGCTGATTCGTCAGATCCCGGAGTTTTTCGGGAGAAAGACTCGTTGCAAAGACTGCAGGAGTTTTTCCAAGGAGCTCATCGCGGGAATATCCCAGATTTTCGCAGGCCCGATCATTCATATCCATGATGATGCCGCCATGCTTATGAAGAAAATAGGCGTCAGTCGCATGGTTCAGGAGTGTGCGATAACGAATTTCACTGGCCTGAATTTGTTGCTGTGACAGGATCTCTTCCGAAATATCCTTCAGGATAACTCCCACGCCGGCAAGTGTTTCGCCATCAAAGTACGGACTTGTTCTGACACGAACAGTAACCCGCTGACCGGATGGGTGAATCAGACAATGCTCGCCGGTACAGTTTCCTGACGCCGACGCGGATGCCGAATCGTATTTACCAAAGGTGTCGCTTGTGCTCCGGCACTCAAACAGATCGGCAAATGGACGTCCGATCGCATCCGTTTCAGTCATTCCGGTAATCGACTGGGCGCCCGAATTCCACGACCGAATGATGCCCTGCGTATCGAGCAAAATCAGACCACAGTCGTCCACCATCTCGATGATGTGTCGCCATGCGTGAGAGGGCGGGGTGTCAGTGGATTCCGCAGGATGAGTCATTGGTGCAGGGGCCATCTAGCTGAACGAGTGAATTCTTCCATCTTCCATATTAATGATCCGATCGGCAATATCGAGGATTCGAGGATCGTGGGTCACCATCAGTATCGGACAACCACGATTTCGGGCCAGTTCCTGCAGCAGTGTGACGACATCTCGTCCTGACTGGCTGTCCAGCGCAGCGGTCGGTTCGTCGGCCAGAATCAACCGCGGATTTGCTGCAAGCGCCCGAGCAACGGCAACACGCTGTTTCTGCCCACCCGAAAGCCGGGCCGGATGATAATCAAGGCGATGCGACAGACCGACGCTGGTCAATAACTGTTCCGTCAGCAATGCGGCCTCGTTTCGGCTGACGTCTGGCTGCAGCTGAAACATCAGTTCGACATTCTGGCGAGCCGTCATGAACGGCAGCAGGTTATGTTGCTGAAAAATAAAGCCGATCTCTTTTCGCACCTCAACCAGATCGGCCATGGAAGTATGATGAAGCGGTCGGGACAGGACGAACAGTTCTCCACTCGTTACTTTTCGCAGAGCTCCGATCAGTGTCAGCAATGTTGTCTTACCGCTTCCACTGGGGCCGGTCAGCAGAACGATCTCGCCGGACCCGACTTCAAACGAAACATCGAACAGCACCTGCTTCTCCAGATCGCCTTCGCCAAAGGAAAAATCCAGATGTCTTGCGGAGATCACCGGATCGGATGGAGTCGGTTCCGTCAGGCGTGGAGTCAGGTTTGCATTTGACATCAGAAGACATCCGCGGGATCAGCCGTTCTGACCTTTCGAATTGCAATCATGGCCGACAGGCCACACATCACAATGGTCAGGGCGAAAACAAACAGTGCTCTTCCGACAGTCATCGTGAACTGCATCTGAATCGCATTCGTGGCAACCCGATACAGACCCAGAGCCAGAAGAAAACCGGGAAAGTAACCAAGCAGTGAAAGTATCATTGACTGACTGAGTACAACTCGCAGCAGGTAATGATCACTGAATCCCATGGCCTTGAGAGTTGCGTACTGGGGCAGATGGTTCGTTACCTCGGTATACAGAATCTGATAGACCACGACGAAGCCAATAAAGAATCCTACTGCGGCACCCATGCCAAAGATGAAATCGAGCGGTGCATTCTCCCGGATAAACACGATCTCAGATGCGACCAGTTCATCACGGGTAAGGATTCTTGCCTCTGCACCCAGCAACTCACGCAGCTGGTTTCTGACGTGTTTCACGTCGCTGCCGCTTTTCAGTCGCAGCAGTCCGACATCCACGGAGCCAGGCTGTCGCTCCGGAAACATTCTCAGGAAATTGGCGGGCGACATAAACAGATTGCCGTCGGTGTTAATCGAAATGCCCACATCGATCGAATCAAAAATCCGGACTTTCCGCAGGTTCACCTCGACATCCAGTGTTCCCTGCTGCCTCAGAAACGAAAGAACGGGGCCATAATTTTTGCGGCTTAGCCCGTCGAACAGCACATAGTCGGTGAGCTGCAGGCGTTCCTGAAATCGCTCAAGTCCGGGCAGGTTCATCATGGGGTTCTGAGGGTCAATTCCGTAAATACTGACCGGAAACTCCAGTTTGTCCCAGGGATTTCTGAAACGTCCCTGTCCCATATACATTTCTGTTATGTCAGCAACTTCCGATAGTGCACCAAGGCGATACAGCAGGCGGCGCGGAAACTGGGCGGATGCAAAAATGGTCTTCGTCCGTGGACTGACCACAACCAGATCGGCTGTGAAACGCCGGGCAACCGCCACACTGTTGTCCATGGCGCCCTGGCGGATCCCCAGCTGCACAAGCATCAGCATAACTGCCACAACAACGCCTGCAGCGGCAACGGCCAGCTTCACCTTGTGATAGCTGAGCTGATACCACGCCACCGAAAAACTGGACGACATTAGAATGATCCTTCTGCTCCCGACGTTATGGGATCAAATACTTTCGATTCTGGTCGTCGTGCTTTAAAGTGCCGAAGTCCTGCAGGGATGCAGGGGATGCAGGGGATGTCGCTGAATTCTTATCCGCTGCGTTCTTACCCGCTGAGTCCAGGAGGATACTGATTTCCACGCGGGCATTTGACAGCCTTGCGACGTTTTCTTCAAAGTCTTCATTCAGCTGAATACGCACTTCAACGACTCGGGCATCGGTATCGCTGACGGGATCATTTGTCAGGACCGCCTTTCGGGCTACCAGATTTCCAATCTGAGCCACAGTGCCGGAAAGTCGCATTTCAGACGCGTCGATTTTCACTTCGGCCTTCATGCCCACACAAAGGCGAACAACGTCTGCCTCAAACACCTCTGCAACGGCCTGCATGTGGCGGACATCTCCCAGTTCAAGAATACCGGAATCGCTGATTCGTTCTCCCGGGTAGGTGTGAATTCGAAGCACGCGGCCTGCAACCGGGGCGATCAGTTCGCAGGCCTCCGCATCGGCCTTTGCCCTGACAACTGCCGCCTTTGAAGCCGCGACTTCCTTTTCGGCCACTCGAACATCCACCTCCCGGATTTCCTGAAGACTCTCCAGGATTCCGGCTGCGCGCCGCTGTTCCAGAATGAGTCGATCCAGCTCCCACTGCCTCATATCCAGCATTTCGCTGGTTACCGCTTTTCGGAGTTGCAGTTCCTGAGCGCGTTCCAGATCTCGTTTGGCCACTTTGGCCTGTTCTTCCGCGAGCCTGACGGAGGCAAGCTGAGCGTCAATATCTCCAGCCTTCGCTCCCGTTCTGACCTGCTGCAATTTTGCCTCAGCTACCTCCAGACGTGCTTCGGCTTCCTTCAGAGCTGCCAGACGACGCTCGCGATTGTCCAGATGAGCCAGTACCGCACCGGCCGGAACGTCGTCCCCTTCCCGAACAAGTATCTGTTCCACAGTTGCGCCCTCATTGCCGGACCGCGGGGAGAGCTGCAGAATCGTTCCCCGTGGTTCGAGTCGTCCCAGTGCGTGAATTCGAGTGAGCGTTGTCGGCTGATCATCAGCCTGTGCTGAAGCGGCGGCCCGTCTTTCGCTCCGGAGCCTCCCGATGACCGCATATCCTCCCCAGAAGATTCCAATGATCATGGCAGTCAGTAAACCCAGCCGCCCGTAACGGGTTCCTGACCCCGGGCTCTCACCGCGTTTTACGGATACCTGTTTCGCAGACGCTGCAGACCTGCTCATCGTTCCATGGCTCCATGCGAGTCCGATGCGGATGCATCCGGTAACGATGGGTCTGGTTCCTCTGGTCGATTTTCGCCGAGCGAGTCAGGCTGCGGCTGAACGCGTTTTCGAAGAGCCTGGCCAACCTCGTGAATCACCGGATCTTCGCTATCGATTAGTCCCATGAACTGCCAGAGAAACAGACCGTCGATCGTCAGCCAGACCAGCAGTTGTTCAATTCCATCCCGCGGATCCCGGGCAAATCGTGTTCGCATGCGAGCTGCCAGTTCACGCAGCGGCTGCATGGTTCCCGGACTTGTCACCGCTCCTGCAAGCGTTGCCATAAAGAACCTGCCAAGTACTTCCGACGAGAGTGGACCATCATCCGGCTCCGACTGACTGTCGTTCAGGCTCTGACGATCATTCAGGCCAGTCGTGCTTCCTGCGTTTTCAGGAAATAAACAGTCAACCATGCAGCGAGCCCACCGCATGCGGGGCTCCGGATCATCAGCGACTTTGCGCATCAGCATTGTTTCGCACTGCTGACTAAAATACTCAAGAACACCACGAATCAGCTCTTCCTTGCTGGGAAAGTGATACATCACGCCACCTTTGGTGAATCCTGCTTCACGCGCGACGTTTTCCAGTGTCATGGAGAGCAGTCCGTCTCGAATGGCAATCCGGACAGCCGCTTCACAGATTCTGTCCCGGGTCACGGCGGTGGAAAGATGAGTGGCCATAAAGTCGGGTTCGGAGCCTGATAACGGGGCGATCAGTGTGGTTGCCCGGAAACGTTTTCCTGCCCAGACAGCCAAAAAATCCGGATGGTACTTTTTACTATACCGTTGGGATTGTTGGATTGTAACACGAATTGTGTCGATTTTGCACGTGAGTTTGAGATGGACTTTTCGCGGTGGGCAGGGGGAATGTGGGCAGACTCGGACTCAGAGGGCTGAAAACAGCAGGTGGAATCAGTTATAGTGCCGGGCCTTCAGGTTGTGGCGTTGAATGTGAAATGGGTGATTTTCGGCGTGGCGGAAAAATGCCGTCTGGCCGTAAACGGAGAAGTTCTTTCAGGAAGACCTTTGCCACGTGGAGTCGGGTGTTGAAATTATTGACCTGCCGTCCTCATTCGGGGTTGATTGGGCGATGGAGCGGCTGGCCGGCGAGTCGGTAGTTCTGTTGCTCAACAGCGCCGCGCGAATTCGCAAAAGAGACGCGCGATATTCGTTTCTGACAGCCGCCCCGGTTTTCCTTTTGTCAGTGTCTCGTGCTCAGTATGGAGTGGATCCGTTTGAGCGTTTGCGTGAGTGGCAGAGCTGGTTGCCGGAACTCGGCAGCGACTTGCTGCCTCCATTTTGTGGCGGCATCGCCGGATTAATGTCCTACGAGCTGGGGGAGGCATTTGAACGTCTGCCTCGGCCGGAAATCAGTGATTTTGAAACTCCCGCACTTCTGGCCGGACTTTTTGACTGGTGTATTGTATGGGATCATATCGAGTCGACGGTCAAAGCTTACGTGCTCAGGCTGCGGGATGAGCGTTGTCTGCCGGATAGTCCTGATCATCATCAGGACAACCGACGTCGTCAGAAGGAACGAATTGAGTGGGTAAGGCAGAGATTTGTGGAGCCGTCGGGTCACGGGCAGGTGGGAGTGTCGGAGGCCGCCGATGTTTCCCCGCCGGAGAAAGGCGCACAGAAGTCCGAATACGCAGGTTTGCCGAGATCCCGCGTTTCGGAGCACCTTTCGAATCCTGTGAATTCTGAATACAGATCAGCCCCGCGCGATCCTGAAGTCAGATCGAACTTTACTCGACAGCAGTATGTCGAGACGGTCGGCAGGGTTGTTGAGTACATTCGCGCGGGTGACATTTTTCAGGCCAATCTTTCACAGCGTCTTGTGGCCGAGTGGTCGGCAGAGCCGGAGGAATTGTATCGGCGAGTGCGACAGCTGAATCCTGCTCCCTTCTGCGCGATGCTCAAAGCTCCAGGACTGGCCATTGTGAGTGCTTCGCCTGAGCGCTTCCTGAAAGTACATCGCGGTCGTTATGTGGAAACTCGTCCGATCAAGGGCACTCGTCGTCGTCAGCGTTCGCCCATCGCTGACCTTTATACGACCGATGAGCTCACCAGCAGTGAAAAGGATCGGGCCGAGAACGTTATGATTGTGGATCTTCTGCGAAACGATTTATCACGCAGTTGTCGGCCCGGTTCCGTCAAAGTAACCGGGTTGTGTGAAGTTGAACTGTTTGAAACGGTGCAGCATCTTGTGTCGACCGTCATTGGTGAACTGCGTGACGACCGCGACATTTGGCACCTTTGTGCCGGATGCTTTCCTGGAGGTTCGATCACCGGAGCCCCCAAGATTCGAGCGATGCAGATTATTTCCGAACTGGAAAGATCGGTACGAGGCGCATATTGCGGCAGCATTTTCTACGCAGGACCTCAGGGCGATTTCGACAGCAGTATTCTGATTCGAACTTTTACTCTGAAAGACGGTCGAGTTCAGTTTCCTGTGGGTGGTGGGATTGTCGCGGATTCCGTTGCCGAAGACGAATACCGTGAAACTCTGCACAAGGCCTCGGGAATGCTGAGAGTGCTGGATGTCGGCAGGTAGTTTGTGATGTCCTGCCGAATACCGAACGCGGAATCCGGCGACCTGCCGGCCAGCCGATTTGAGCCGCGCCGGATTCTCTGCTCGTCAAAATCGGTGTGATCCATACCGCGTGCTGTGTTTTTTTTGTCGGCAGAGTATGCCGATTCGCGATTCTGTCGGCAGCTTTGGCCGATAACAGAAACAGACCAGTTCGCTGTATCGCGGTCTTGCAAACTGCAGACGGCCGGATCAGGCCACTATGGGTGCTGAATTTCGACGGAGAGAAACTGCATGTATTCCGTATTTCGGACAGCAGCAATGCTGATGACAACGTTGATGCCTGTCCTGTCGGTTTCAACTGCAGTGGCTCAGCCGCATGCTGGCTGGCGATCCGATTTTGACGAAGCAGAGCAGGCTGCAAAGGCGGAAAAGCGTCCACTGCTGATTCATTTTCAGGCATGGTATTGCGGTCCGTGCAAGCAGATGGATTCTCAGGTCTTTAGTTATGAAGATGTTCGAAGTGCGCTGCAGCAGGATCTGATTGCCGTACAGATCGACGTAACACGAGAGTCGGACGTGGCTGCCCGATTCAATGCGTCAACTGTTCCCCGTGATGTCGTTGTTTACCCAAACGGAACGGTGGAGACTGTGAACGTTGGCTTCATGCCACGACACTCCTACATCGGGATGCTTCGCGAGATTGGTGTTCGTGGCGAAAATATCAGGCGCAGTCTGGAACAACAGGTCGGCGGCCGGTCAGGAGCGACGGACACCTCCAAAGATGGTTCCGGACTGACAACACCGACGCCGACAGACAACTCATCGGGATCGGAGACACGGGAACCGGAATTTTCAATTCCGGCTGATTCTTTGCTTGGACTGGAAGGTTATTGCCCGGTCAGGCTGGGCAAGAGTCGTGAATGGGTACTGGGAAGAAGTGATCTGCGTGAGGAATATCGCGGTGTGGTCTATCGATTTGCATCGGAAGCTGATCAGGCGGAATTTGTGAAGAATCCTGAACGATTCGCACCTCAGAACCTTGGTTGTGATCCGGTTGTTCTGCTGGGTACACAGCGAGCCGTCACGGGAAAGATTCAGTATGGTGCGTTTTTTGACAAGCAGCTGTATCTGTTCAGCTCTCTCGAAAACAAGTCCGAGTTTCGAAAGAATCCCCTGAAATTTACTCGAATTCGTCATGCGATCAGAGTTGAGAACATTGAGGGTACCCGATTTCAGTGAGAACCGACGTGTCCAGCAGGAACCGAGGCTGAGCAGCCGCAGCCAAACCCGGTCAAACGGGGTTGCTAATCCAGGTGAAGGGCGCCGAGAATCGTTTGCGTTATCGGGATTTTCAATTCGAGAAGATACCGGAAGGGCATTCGGCCGCCGATTCGAAAAAAATGTTTGAAGAATTTTAAACGGCTTGCCATGAGATTTGGCCGAACGACTTTTTGCCCGAACGCAGCAATTCAGGCCTTTTTTGCCATTTTTGTGGTCTGTTTTTGCCGAAGAGCATGAAAATTCGCATTTGGCAGCTGGAAAATGTTTTTCTGATAAGCGAAGAGATCGATTGACACGGAAATTCGATCCGTTAATACTAGGGTTTGTCAGACAGCTTTTTAGCTCTGACAGGAGCTGCCGTAACATGGCAGCCAACGGTCCATTGGTGTTGCTCCAGGGAGCTGTCTGTTTTAAAGCTCCATTCGCTGCCTGAGCCTCCCTGTTTGCGGTCTCGCGGTTTTTCTTAACCGACCACCTGCTGACGGTAAGTCCATTCGGATGGTTCAGGTGGGAAACGGTTCAGTCAGGAAACGTTTCAGTCAGGAAACGGCTGTTTCGCTCCGTGCCCGCTTTGTTTCGCGGTATACCCGCTGCTTCGCAGTTTTTTGGCGAATTGGTTGTTCAGGCATTTGTAGAGTCTGAACCGGGGGGGTGTCTGCGACAGCATCTGGCGTTGCCGTATTTCAGTTTTGCTTTTCTAACCCAGGTTTGTCTTTATGCCGACACGCGGTTCCGATACGTCCGAAGGAACAAGCCAGCCACCAGCTCGACGACGGAGTTCATCGAAGAGTCCGTCAACTCGCCGGCCGGCCAGTCGATCTCGTAAAACAGAAGCGGCTGCTGAAGAAGTCGTTCCGGATGTTCCTCCGGTTGTCTCAGGTGATGATTTTGGAGACGGGGTCGAAAGTGAACCTCGTCCTGCTCGACCAGCCGCTCGACCGGTGGGTCGACGTTCCATCGGGCGTGGCGAAAAATCTTCCGAAAAGGCTGCAGGGCGGTCATCTGAACGAGCTTCAGAACGCCGAACAGAATCCGTCACAGAATCAGATCCCGAGCCTGTCTCTGAACGGTCGGTTTCCGATCGAGTGATTTCCGATCGGGATGACTCTGACAGTTACGTTGAGAAACCGGCGTCTGCCCCACGGCAGCTGGCGTTTTTCAGCTCTGATGAAATCGATTTTGGCGATTCGGATCTGGGAGATATTTCCGATACTGGCCCGGAACCAGACGGCGGGAGTGGAGGAATTCGCGACGGGGGTGGAGATGATGGGGATCGTCGACCTCGTCGTCGTCGTCGTCGTCGTCGTCGGGGCGGAGAAGGTCGGGGCGGAGAAGGTCGGGGACCGGTCGGGGAAGGGCGTGGTCCGGTGTCTGAGGTTCGTGGCCCGGCACCGGAAGGTCGTTCGTTTGAGCCTCGGTCTCATGAGCCTCGATCGCATGAACATCGACCGTTGGAAGGTCGATCTTCCGACAGCCGTTCATCGGATGGTCGCAGCGGACCTCCGGGTATTCGAGGAATCAGTGGTGATACAACCGGGCGTCAAAGCCAGGATCGATCACGGGGACGCCGTCGCAGTGGTGGCGGTGGCGGTGGCGGCAGACCGGGAGACGATCGCCGTCGCAGTGGCGGCGGCCGGGATGCTGGTGTGCGTGAACGGGGCGCCGGAGCTCCTCGGCGTGCACGTCAGATTCAGCCGGCCGGAGAAGTGATTGAAGGCACTTTTGATGGCGTGCTGGAGCTTCATCCAAAGGGGTATGGCTTTCTGCGTGACCCGAAGAAGAACTATGCGGCCGAAGATTCGAATCCTTTCGTGTCCAGTTCTCTCGTGGAAAAGTACAAGCTTCGTGAAGGTGTGCTCGTTCGTGGAGATGTGGGGCAGGGGACTCGCAATCAGGGGCCACGCCTTCAGGAAATTGAACTCATTGATGGGTTTAGTCCTGACGACTACGCGAAGATCCGCCACTTTGATGAACTGACTCCGATCAACCCGTTTGAGCAGATTCGGCTTGAGACCGGGCCGCGTCCGCTGACGATGCGAGTTATGGACCTGCTGTGTCCGATCGGAAAGGGCCAGCGAGCACTTCTGGTGGCTCCTCCGCGAACCGGAAAGACGATGCTGCTTCAGGATATTGCCAATTCGGTCAGCGAAAATCATCCGGAAATTCATCTGATGGTTTTGCTGATCGATGAGCGTCCCGAAGAGGTGACGGAAATGCGTCGCCTGGTCAATGGCGAAGTGATTTCTTCATCACTGGACAACGATGTCGAAAGCCATATTCGTATCAGTCAGCTGATTATTGAACGAGGCAAGCGGCTTGCCGAAGAGGGCAAGGATGTGTTTATCCTGCTGGACAGTATTACTCGAATGGCTCGCGCATTTAATAAATGGAGTAATTCGGGGCGAACGGCGTCCGGTGGTCTCGATATCCGGGCACTGGATATTCCCAAGAAGCTGTTCGGTACAGCTCGCCGGTTTGACGAAGGTGGCTCACTGACCGTTTGCGGGACCGCCCTGATTGATACGGGCAGCCGGATGGACGAAGCGATTTTCCAGGAGTTCAAAGGTACTGGCAATATGGAGATGGTGCTCAGCCGCGACCTCGCCGATCGTCGCATCTGGCCGTCGATTGATGTCAGTAAATCCGGAACTCGCCGGGAAGAGAAGATTCTGTCTCCGGAGGTGCTGGAAGGAACAACGCTGCTTCGACGCAGCCTGGTCAGTATGGGCCCGGTGGAAGCCATGGAACAGCTGACTCGCACGATGGAGAAGTTCCCGACCAATCGCGAGTTCCTGCAGAAGATCCGGGCTGTACTATAACGGATCGAGCTGGCACCGCGTTTGAGGGGCCGCCTTCCAAAACCCTCCTCCCCCAACAAAGTTGGGGGAGGTCGATCGAGCGACAGCAAGATCGGGAGGGGGCTGGCTCATCGGCGGTTCGCGGATGAAATTGTGACGGCGTTGAGTGCCACCCGCGGCGAGCCCTCCCCCGGCCTTCGGCCGACCCCTCCCACTTCGCTTCGCTGCGCGGGAGGGGAGGATTGCTTATCCCTCCTCTCCCAGCGAAGCTGGGGGAGGTCGATCGAGCGTCAGCAAGATCGGGAGGGGGCTGGTGACCAGCGGGACGCGGGTGTTATTGGTACGGCGTTGAGTACAACCCGCGGCGAGCTCTCCCCCGGCCTTCGGCCGACCCCTCCCACTTCGCTTCGCTGCGCGGGAGGGGAGGTTTGCTTATCCCTCCTCTCCCAGCGAAGCTGGGGGAGGTCGATCGAGCGTCAGCAAGATCGGGAGGGGGCTGGTGAACAACGGGTTGCGGGCGTGATTGTGTCGGCGTTGAGTGCCACCCGCGGCGAGCCCTCCCCCGGCCTTCGGCCGACCCCTCCCACTTCGCTTCGCTGCGCGGGAGGGGAGGTTTGCTTATCCCTCCTCTCCCAGCGAAGCTGGGGGAGGTCGAGCGAGCGGCAGCGAGATCGGGAGGGGGCTGGTGAACAACGGGTTGCGGGTGTTATTGGTACGGCGTTGAGTGCCACCCGCGGCGTGCCCTCCCCCGGCCTATCGGCCGACCCCTCCCACTTCGCTTCGCTGCGCGGGAGGGGAGGGTTATGGTGTCGAGGACTGTCCGCTGAGCAGCTGAATTTCTTCCAGCAGTGACGATTTCAGTCGCTCCACACGTGCGGGGTCTTCCAGTTTCTTCTGATCGCTGTCCATCACATAGAAGACGTCCACCACCTGATCAATATGAGTGGCAATGCGAGCCAGCTGGACCTGAAGTCCGTGTTCGAACAGGGTGTAGGCAAGGGTATACAGGAGCCCCTGACTGTCGCTCGCAAACACATCAATGACTGTGAAGCGTTCTGAACAGTCGTTATCCACGGAGACCTGTGGTGTGGTGCGAATGACGAGCGCATTCTTTTTGTTGAAGCGGAACAGGCTGCTTCTTCGAAAAACACTGTCCACTGTTTTTCGGGATGTCAGCACATCGCAGATTGCGACAGCAACGTCTTCCACACGTGACATCGGAACTGTTCCGGTGAAGTCATTGTCATTGACTCGAAACGACGCGATGACGATCGAATCGGCCGTTGTGCAGATCTGAGCCGCCAGAATATTCATTCTCAGGCCCGACAGAATCCCGGCAATCTTATGGAAACTGCCGTGATGATATCGCTGAGGAGCAAAGATGCGATAGCTGACGGTATCGGTTTCAGGATCGTACTCACCTTCTATCTTGACTTCACTTTCATTGAGCTGCTGGATCATATCCAGATCTCTGGCAATACGATCCGGATCTTCGGTCATCAGATAAAAGGGGGGCAGGGCATCCAGCTGATGTTCGATCCACTGAGGCCACAGACCCTCATCATTGTGAGTGGCGACGGGAACGATTGATGCTCTGACAGTGTCTCGCACGATTCGAATTCGTTCCTGTTCCAGATGATTGTAGGGTCGTCCGCTGAGAATCTGCATTGTGCGGTTATAGAGATCCGCCAGAAGTTCACCCTTCCAGTCGGACCAGACGTCGGGCCCGACGGCACGAATGTCAGCGACGGTCAGCACGTACAGCATTCGCAGCAGTTCAGGAGCTCCTACCAGTCGAGCGAAATCCACGAGCACGGCGGAGTCTGAAATATCACGACGGAATGCCAGATTGGGCATCACCAGATGATGCCGGACCAGAAACATCAGCATGCTTTTCTTGTTTTCCGCCATCTGGAGGCGGATCGCAACCTGTTCGCAGATTTCTGCTCCGACAATGCTGTGATCGCCTTCGACTCCCTTGCCGACATCGTGCATCAGCAGGGAGAGATGCAGAGTTGCCTTGTGACGTACGCTCTGGTACGCCGATCCTACAGGAGAATTGTCGGATGCAAAAGCCACGATTTCATCCATGGCCTTCAAGGTATGTTCGTCCACTGTAAAACTGTGGTACTGGTTGAACTGAATCAGACAGCGAATGCCGGCGAACTGAGGAATCAGCCATTCGAGATATCCGGTTTCGTACATGGCCCGCAGGGTATTCGGCAGGCCGCCGTCACATCGCAGAATATCACGAAATCGTTTGGAAACTTCACGATCAGGGGGTTCATTCAGTCGATGGGACAACTGGCCCAGGTACTGACGAAGTTCAGGAGACAGCAGAACTCGATGCTCTGCCGCCGCTGTAAACACATCCATGACCAGAAGGGGATTTGCAGCCAGGGCAGGCAGCTGTTCGTCACGGACGGACAGAATTCCCTCCACGATCAGGAATCCCTGTGCGGAGCGATGAGGCAGAAGAGCATGGCGAATTCTGTTGAGAAGCGAAGGGCGTCGGGGAAGCTCCGTAACGCGACGAGCAATCTCGGATACTCGAGATGTCTGGCTGAAGTACTCCTGCATGAAATCTTCGACCGCCCGAATGTCATCATACGACGTACCCTGATTTCGGCCGGCCACTTTCAGCTGCAATTCACGAGTCAGCACATCCTGTTTGAGGTCGCGTGCGCAATGCAGATCAATCCGCAGGCCGGTCAGATACTCGTCCGCTGTACGCAGGGCATTCAGTTCCTCTGAACTGATTTCGCCGTGTTTCAGCAGCTCGGTCAGATCGGAGCTTCCATGTTTGGCGAAGGTGACCCATTGAAGCAGATGCAAATCACGCAGGCCGCCGGGCGACCGTTTGACATCAGGTTCCAGCTGATTCACCGAATTACCACGGGCCAGCCATTCATCGCGCCGCGATGTCACGCATCGCTGTATCAGTTTTTCTGATCGATCGCTGAAAATACGACTGCGGACGAGCAAAGCTGCGGCATCGAGCAGAGGCTGACTGCCCGCGACATATCTGATGTTCACCAGTGAAGTCGCAAACTGAATATCGTCGATTGCAAATCGAACCATATCGGCCGGGGTTCGAATGCTGTGACCGGGCTGCAGGCCTGTATCCCAGCAGTCTCGCACGATGGCAGACAGCAGACTTTCCGACTGCGACTGGGCTTTTGAATCAACAATGAACAGGATATCAACGTCAGAATAAGGAGCCGGACGTCGACGACCGTTTCCCCCCACGGCCGCAAGGCTGAACGCATTGCTGGCCGTAAATCCATGGCTATTGACGCGATGATCGACAATCTGAGCAAGCAGTTCGTCGATGCGATCCGAGAACCACTCAGAGATTGAGATGCCCGATTCGCCTGCCGTCCGCTTCTGCCGCACCTGCCGCCGACAGTTTGCCACAAATTCACGACGCTGCTGAGTCAGTTCCGCAGTTGGATTGAGCCTGTTATCAGTCTTCACAATTCACACAACTCGCCGGTAAAGCCCCGCGCCATTGTTCACAGAGAAAAATGCGTTCACAGATAAAAATGCAGGCGTACAAACGTCCGCCTGCAACAGGATACCTGGAACACCGCCAAAGGCCCAGTGAACATTTCCGGCAGTATGTGGGTTCAGTACTGATTCTCTGTATTAAATCGCTTCGACTCCCATTTCACCTGTGCGGATTCGAACAACCTGCTCAAGACTGGAAACAAAGATTTTTCCGTCGCCGATTGAGCCAGTGCGGGCTGCTTCACAAATGGTGTTGATTGCGGCATCAACTTCATTGTCGTTGACAACGACTTCCATTTTGACTTTAGGCATGAAGTCCACGGTGTATTCGGCTCCGCGGTACGTCTCTTTATGGCCACGCTGACGGCCAAAACCTCGTACTTCAGAAACGGTCATCCCCTGTACGCCGATCCCGGTCAGGGCAGTCTTAACGTCTTCCAGCTTGTAATGACGAATTACTGCTTCCAGCTTTTTCATGGTCTGTGCTTTCACCCCAAAAGTCAACGGTCGGACCCGTCACTCTGACGGTCGCCGACCTGTGGTTACAATGATTGCTGCACAATTCTTACAGTACCGGCAACGCAGCGTTCGCCAGCCACTCGCTGAACAGGATCCCGGCAGAATCCTATCACAATTTCCTGCCGCGAAAATCATCGCCAGGTTCGGTATTAACAAGCATACCCAAATGGATTTGCCCCCGGCAGAATTCCCCGTCAATCTTCCAGATTCTTCGGCCACCATGCCTCGGTTGCGGTCAGCGAAGATGCTGCCACAAACCTCTCCAAAACAAATCAATATCTATTTGCCGATCACTTCGACAATCCGGACATGCCAGCCGACCGGGAAATTCTGACAGCCGACTCCGTAATGCAGATCCCATCCCAGTCCGTCCTCTCATGCGCGATTCGTCAGAATCACACTCATATGAACATATGCTCTGATCGAGACAAATGGCCATCTTCAAGTCCTCGTTGGTGACTGTACAAAAATCCCGTAAAGCAAGTCCTATGCCGAAAAGCAAATGCCGAGGAAGTCGCAACAGTTTCCATTGCGGTTGTCAGTTTTTTGGGCGTCCTGCCTGTATGTTGGGCATGTTGATGGGGGCTCGCTTTTCAGGTTCCTGTGCGTTAACGTGCCCATTCCCGTCATGATTTTCTGGATTCCAGCGAGCGCTGAGGCATGTTTTTTGTCGGATTATTTCTCATCGGCTTCTTATCCGGGCAATTGGCGTGCCTGCTGGCCTGCTGGCTCCTGCTGGCTCCGCCGTCCGAAACAGCTTCAGCTCACGGTCTCCTGCAGTGCAACAAATGCGGTCAGCGGATTTCCCTGCGGATATCGATTTTTCGGACACTCCTGCCATGGCGTTGTGGGCAGTGTGGTTCCCGAGGGCCATTGTGGCCGTTGCTAACATCCATCTCAGCCGGTGCTCTGTTTTTGCTGTTTGGCTGGAGCCTGGAACTCGGTTGTCAGACGGTCACAGAGGTTCGGCCGTCGGCAGAGCTCTGGCAGCAGCGACTTCCTTATCACCTGCTATTTGTCTTTCTGCTCATGGTGGCGACCATTACCGATCTTCTGGAGTATGTGATTCCGGATCTCGTCGTATTCGCCGGCATTTTACTGGCTGTGCTGCTGGCGACCATTTCCGGAGACCTTCAGATCATTCATATCTGGGTCGACTGGGGTCTGGAAGACCTGTACGGTCCGTATTTACCGGAATGGATGAAGCACCACCGGCATTTGCACGGCCTTTTATGGAGTCTCACGGGAATGCTGGCGGGGGCCAGTCTGATGTGGATCGTGCGCCTTCTGGCGGGAAGCATTCTCGGCTATCCGGCAGTTGGCCTGGGTGATGTCACTTTGATGGCGATGATTGGTGCTTTTGTGGGATGGCAGCCGGTGCTGTGCGTGCTGGCAATCGCGCCTCTCAGCGGGCTGGTCATTGGATTGCTGGTGAAGCTGATCTCAGGGCGGCACTTTCTGGCGCTCGGACCGTGGCTGGCCTTTGCTGCGGTCGTCGTGTTATTCTCGTGGCAATTCCTGTGGGTTGGCCTGGGACTGCGTACGATTTTCAGTCACTGGCCGACTGTTGCAGGGCTTGTGGCCGGTTCACTCGCGTCCCTCGCGCTGCTATTGGGAGGGCTTCGGGTGTTTCGGTCCATTCCGACCGACGCGATCCGCTGATCCGTCAGATCATATCAAGCTTCCGATGGCGGCGTTCGGGAGGTTTGGCACATTCAGCGCAGATGCCGTTGACTTCAAGCCGGTGAGAACTCATTCGAAACCCGAAGTCCGCGGCGACTTTCTCCAGAATTCGGGAGATTTCTTCATTGCGGAACTCAACCAGTTTACTGCACTTTTCGCAGATGAAGTGGTCATGTTGCGGATAACCGTAGTCGTGTTCGTAGACTTCGCGATCATTCGCGCGGGCGACCTTGCGAATCAGTCCCGCTTCCTCCAGAGAACTGAGAGTTCGGTAAATTGTCGCCCGACTGACACGTCCTGCGTTGACGCGAGGTTTTGACAGCCGGGCGACGATCTGATCAGAATCAAAGTGGTCATGTTCGGCAAAGATTTCACGGACGATTGTTTCACGTTCCTGCGTGAGTCGCTGCCCCCGAGTGCCAAGAAATTCTCGAAATTTCTCGACCGGGGAAACTGCCACATCCTGAGGAGCAAAATCGCTCACGACGAACCTCTGTCACTGACTGTCATTGGGTGATAACTGTCATTGGGTGTTAACTGTCACTGGTTATAAAATGCCGGTTGAACGCAAAAATCTTCGTGTCTGCTGATTATTGCAGATCAGAGTCTTCGTCAATCCGCTGAAGCATTTTGGCAATTGCTTTTTGCAAAAGTTCGTCGGAATCGTAGGATCCCGCGGCAATCGCCGCCCGAATGGATGCGATTTTTTCGTTCTGCATCTCGCCAAGCTCCTCGTCGGACATCTGATCCTCCGCGGGGTCACCGGGCCCTGCTTCCGTATTAACAGTGCCGTCAGGCTCCGCAGCGTCCGGGATTTCCTTCTCCATCAGCTTGTGCTGCTGCATAAACCCGATTGTTCTTTCAACAGACTTGTGCATTTAAGCTCCATCTTCAGCGAACAAAGTGGGATTCTGTCACGAAAACTCCGGAGCGGCGCACAAAAAGCCACTTTTTGATGCCCGAATTCCGACTTCCAGCCGGAAATCACTCAGAATTCACGCAGTTACCCTCTCCTTCCGGAGAACGCATCCTATTCCGCAGGCACTCAGTGGTCCAGTAGCCTTCCTCTTTTCGTTTTGTCGGTTTCCCGGTCCGACCAGGCGATCTGGGCGATTCAGGAAGAACTTGGCGATCGTTCCGGTTGTCAGGCAATTAGCCATCCTATCCGTCGTAACGACTTCAAAATCGATCCAACAGGAACAACCCGCCTTTTCCTGCCAGACGATAGACAAAGCAAGCTTAGTCAATCTGTTTTCGGGGAATTGAATCATGACTTCTCGCAAGCTTGTCCGTCGGGTGATGTGTGCCGCCGCTGTTTCTTCAGCCGCACTGGCGAACGGAATGGCTCAGATTGCAGTGGCCTTTGAGGACGCTGCTGCGAAGCCCGCGTTCTATTCGGGAAATCATCCCTCTCCCAAACTGAAGCCGGTGCCTTCCGGTTCGCAGTCCGCAGAGCAGGTGTTTACCGCAACAACCGCCGGGACGCAGAACAATACTCGAATTCAGCGTGTTCAGTTCCAGCCAAACGTTCCATACAACGGTGCCAATGCAAGAAACCAGGCGGCGTCTCAGCCGGGGTTTAACAATCCTCCTGCCACGGTCGGACAACAGGTTCCGAACAATCCGATGGTTGTGAATGAGCTGAACCGGTTGTTTAAAGAAAACGGACAGCAACCACCATCAATGCTGCAGCAGGACTTGCCAAACGCTGGTAATCCGCAGATGAACATGGTGCGTTCAAAGCAGCAGCCTCCGACATCACCTCAGAAAACCGTTCAGCAGTCATCACAGCCGTCAGTTCAACAGCCACCACAGCCAAAGAAGAATGTCTTTCAGAAGCTGGTGGGGCGACTGCGCGGGGAACCGAAGGCTGGTACCGCAACGATGAATCCTTCGTCTTCCGGTGGGCAGGGACTGTCGACGTTATCAGCACCTGCTCCGAATTCGATCCATTCCGATCGGGCGCCCTCTGCACCTCAGGTGCCTCCGGGAATTGCTCGCGTCCCACCAGTGCCTCCGTCAAATTCCGGAACGGTTCGGTCGGCTGCGTCTCCACAGATGCCGGTCGTGAATGGCTCCCGTTCCGGGAGCAGTGTGGCAGCGGGTCAGAAGGCCGTTGTTGCACCGAATCCGGGAGTTGTTCAAATGCGACCGGCAGCAGTTCCGGCAGCCCGTTCGCTGCCCGGCCAGAACTCGTCCGCACCAAAGAAGTTTGTCCAGCCAGGCACTGCTCCATCCTTCATTCAGCCTCACTCGGTGGTACAGCAGCAGGCTGTTCCTTCGAACCGTGCTGCGGGATCGACTGAGCAACCCCAGGTCCTCAGAGATTCGGCACAACCATCGACGATTGCCGTAACAAAAACGAATCCTGTGCCTCCCGCTGCCCGGCCATTGCCAGCGAAGTCTCAGCCAGGCGACGATTTTGTTGATCCGTTTGCTGTCACGCCGAATTCGGATTCAGAAGAAGTGCTGGATCTGGATTCGCTGATTGAGATTCCTGCTGCCCGTGCTTCTCAGACTGAGACCGATCGAGGGTCCGAAGCACAGCCCGACAAAGTTGCCATTCAGCCACGCCCCACACCGGCCGCTGTGACAACTTCTAATCCATTCAGCGAAGCGGCCGGCGAGATCGGCGTGACAGGTGAAACCGGCGAGACGAGTGCCGAACCGTTGATGAAGTCGCCAGCCGGCAGTCAGCAGAATTCCGCTGCTGAAGGGAAAACGTTGCCCGAGTCGTCTGCCGAATCCGCTCCGGCGCCCGTGGAAGGCAATCCTTTTACCGGAGTGCGACTGGACGTTTCTGACGAACAATTCTTTGAAGACACGACCGGCCGAGCATTTTTGGACGATGCCAGCACGGATCGCGATGCCGAAAAAGAAAGCGATATCATTGCCGGCCAGCCACTGCCGCCTGTCGAAGATTTTGATTCGAGCCTTCCTGCGTTGCCACTGCCCACCGTTGATGAGATTTCGAATACGGCTGTGGCGGCCGAACGACAGCGGCAGGCCGCTGAGCATACCGAGCGTGATCGTCGCCGAGCTCTGATTGAGTCTCGGGCGGGACAGACGGGTTTCAAGGGATTCTGTCCGGTTGAACTGCGAGATCAGCGGGAACTGTCCGATGCGAATCCTGCCTTCACGGCAGTGTTTGGTCTGCAGACATATTCCTTTTCTTCCGCCAGGGCTAAGGCGGCGTTTGAATCGGATCCATCGCGATATGCTCCGGCAGCCGGGGGAAGCGATATCGTGCTGCTGGTGAATAGTGGTGAGGAACAGCCCGGAATGCTGGACTATTCGCTGTGGTACCGCGATCGACTCTACATGTTTCGATCACGGGAAACGATGGCCCTGTTTTCCCGCGACCCGTCCCGGTTTGCCAGCGAGTATTAATTCTCTGCCGGAAACTGAAACAGACGATACCAAACCCGCTGCCGGTGCCATACCGCGGTTCAGAACAGCACGCTGGCAGGTTTCGGGTCATTAAGCGAAACTCAATTCCTGACCGTGACAGAGCACCGATCAGAATTCGGCAGCCTGACAAGTATCCGGAAAAGTAAACAACAGAGTCCTGGCCTGCTTCAGCGGTCTTACGCGTCTCGACGAGTAAGACCGCTGTTGCTTTTGGCGAGGGTACTGTTGTCCGGGCGAGCAGCCGCCGGGTGCGGACAAACCTCAAATGCTGATCCAGCCCCATGATTTGTCATTGACTCGCATCTTTTTTTAACCACAGATAACACAGATGGGCACAGATAAAACACAAGTGAGGTCGCTGCTGTTATCTGTGATCATCTGTGTCCCCGCCTCACGGTCGGCATGCGGCTCCCCTCGCGGAGCGAGGTTTGGAGGTAGCCGGGGATTCCAACTCCCTGAAAACTGCACGGGCTGGCAACCGGTTGTTGGCAGAAAGATTTTTTGGGCAGAAAGATTTTGGGGGAACGGAAGAACTCGGTGACAGCGCCTTGTCGAAGGTCACGCTCAGGACTTGTGCATAATCGACTTCGTGTTTTGCGTTGCCGGATTCTGCGACGCTGCCAAATCCCGTCGGCGGAGCGACGGGTGTACAGTACACCCGTCGCTCCGCCGACCGGGTTTGTTTTTTTTGCAAATATTACAACAGCCATAAAAGACAAATCGGGGG
>JALHMY010000069.1 GCA_022843805.1 Fuerstiella sp. | reverse complement strand
CTCCCCCGGCCTTCGGCCGACCCCTCCCACTTCGCTTCGCTGCGCGGGAGGGGAGGGTTCTGCGCTGGAGGGGAGGGTTATTGAAACCTCCTCTCCCAGCGAAGCTGGGGGAGGTCGAGCGAGCGGCAGCGAGATCGGGAGGGGGCCGCGCGAACTGCGGGACGCGGGTGTTATTGGGACGGCGGTCTCTGCAACACGCGGCGGGCCCTCCCCCGGCCTTCGGCCGACCCCTCCCACTTCGCTTCGCTGCGCGGGAGGGGAGGGTTTGCGCTTGAGGGGAGGGTTATTGAAACCTCCTCTCCCAGCGAAGCTGGGGGAGGTCGAGCGAGCGGCAGCGAGATCGGGAGGGGGCCGGGTGAACTGCGGGACGAGCGTGTTATTGGGACGGCGGTCTGTGCAACACGCGGCGGGCCCTCCCCCGGCCTTCGGCCGACCCCTCCCACTCCGCTTCGCTGCGCGGGAGGGGAGGGTTTTGCGCGGGAGGGGAGGTATTTGGGGCTAAGGATTCTCCGGATGTGTCGCAACCGTTGATGAAGCGTTCAGATCACCCAGCAGACCCCAGCGCATCGGTGCATCCTGTTCATACTGCTTACCAAGATGCAACGCCAGTTCCGCTCGAGCCATCTCGTAGCCAAGATAAAATGCGTGTTCTGCGCTCACACTGTTCTTTTGTGTTTTCAACGCCTCGGCAAAGACGGCGAACGGACTGTGGCCTCGCCAGTATCCCTGATTATTCATCAGATGCAGTTCGCCCTGCTCTGCAAAAATTCGAAAGTGACTGTCGGTGAGCGCGCCGGCCAGGTCCTGCAGAGCTTCACTGGTCCGCGCGGCCCAGTTCGGGTCTCGCAGCATCACCAGCGCTGACGACAAATGCTTGGGAATCAGCTGAGCAGAAACGGCATAGTGCACCAGCCTGCGGGCCGCATCGAACTCGGCTACTGCAGTGCGGCACCAGTTGATCACCTGAGTGGTCAGTACGCTCTGAATCCCCAGTTCCTCACAGATTGCCGCCAGAATCATACTGACCCCGGCAGAATCGACTTCCGTCATTTCCGTAATATTACCCGTTCCCATCATCATGGCTACGTCCGGATACTTTTCGCGGACGGACATGTAACGCTGCAGTGATGCCGTAAATCCCATCCCGATCGGTTCAATGATCGGGTCAACTCGAAATGGAACACGCTCCAACACCAGCTTCTCAATCAGCACATCCAGTGAGGCGAGATCCGATGGAGTGTCAGGAATGGCGACAACTTCTGTCTGCAGTTTACTGACCCATTCGAAGTTGGAATGATTACAGCTAAGAATCAGTTCGGCACCTGCATTGACGGCTGCTTCCACTTCCGCCTGATCAAAACTGTCAATGGAGACTCGCAGTCCTTCCTGTCGCAATGCACGGACGATCTCATGGACGCGAACAGAAACTTCACCCGGAACACAGCCGACATCAATCACATCGGCACCGTGCCGTGCCATCGCATGTGCCTGTTCAAGCAGACTGCTCAGAGGCTGCCGCGTTGCATGATTAATTTCACCAATAATTTCGATCGAATACTTGTCAAGCACAACCTGACGCCGCTTACCCAGACCAAAATACTCCGGCAAATCCCGAAGGTCTTTGGGACCTCGTTCAAAGGGCTTTCCGAAATGAGCAGACAGTTCATCCAGATTTCCCTGGCACCAGCCCGGCAGAATAACTCGATCGATATGAGGTGCCACGTGCAAACGCCGGATCAGCAGTCCGGTGTGAAGCAACGCGGCCACCTGAATCCCGGGCACAGCAATTTCAAACTGAAACTGAAGCCGATCGGCGATGCCTGAAACGACCTCACGCAAACTCGATTCCGCAAGCCGTCCGGTGACGAACAGAATACAGAACGTCGAATCAGTTGCTGACGAGATATTCTGGCTGGTCACACATTGCTTTCCGGATAGAGGCGTACGCTGAGAATCAACTATCGGACCGCGCCGCCATTGACATTGATGACCTGGCCTGTGATATACGCCGCGTCGTCACTCAGCAAAAATCGCGCCATATTGGCGATATCCCGTGGTTCTCCCCAGCGTTTCAGAGGTGTTTCCTGCAGGACTCGTTGCTGCCAGTAATCACCGGCTGTTTCACCCCAGGCGGTTCGAATCCAGCCTGGAGATATACAGTTTACTCGGACCAGAGGCGCGAGACTGACGGCAAGAGAACGGGAAAAGCCCATAATGGCATTCTTGGCGGCCGAAAACAGTTCTCCGCTGTCTCCATCCATCCCCCTGTCCGCCTGATCCCACCCGATATTCAAAATGCTGCCATACCCCTGTTGCTGAAATCGCCGTCCGAACGCTTTTGATAATTCGATTGTGCCAAGGACATCGGTGTCCCACAATACCTGCAGCTTCGTCGAATATTCGGCATTCCTCAGATTCGTTGTCAGCAGATCCGCTCCCGCATTGTTCACAAGTGCATCTGCGGCAGCGGTTTCGAAACACTGTTCAGCAAAACGATGACGCTGCGTCGCATCAGCAAGATTCGCGCAGATCACGGAAGCATCCTGCCCCAGTCGCCGGACGACGTTCGCTACCGCTTCTGCCTCACGAACGGAACTTCGGCAATGAATCACCACGCTGGCCCCGGCTTCCGCACAGCTCATGGCAATGGCTTTTCCAATGCCGGAAGAAGATCCTGTCACGACCACTCGCTTTCCCTTCAGGCTGGCAAATGACGGGACGGAAGCACTGCTCTCAGAAGGGATCAGCGACATACATTTAAAATCCAGGAAAACGGTTCGCTGTGGGCAATTGTTGACACACAGGCCAGTTCACCTGCATACGCGGGGTTTGATATTCGCGTGAGGTGTCCAGCCACATTCCGCCCACCAGTTCCGCAATTGCTGACATCCTCCTTCCGGAAATTCGCTGGAAAAAACCAGTCGTATCCGATTTTGTTGAATATGCCCGGAAATTTCGCCACTGGTCACTCCATTTCTCTGCACAACATCCTGAACTCCCCGCAGAAACGCGGACGTCACTGACCCTCTGACCGTTCGAGGCTGTCCGTCAGTGACCCGAACGATAAAAATCGGACGCGGTCGGGACCACTTCAGAAAGGCATACACCAAAGCGACCGTCAGAATCACCGGCAGGATGCTGGAGAAATTTTCTGTCATGGCAGGATCAACCTCGTCGAAACGTCAACGATTCCCCCTCGAGATTCTACCGTAACGCCGCAGGCAGAACCAACAAATCGCCTTCTTAAAAACCAACAAATCGACCGCCTGAATTGGGCATCTCTCGTATTCCGCTGAGATGACATTACAGAAGCCCGGCGTCGCAATAAAATTCGACTCTGCCACTAAAGGCGAGAGGCAAATCTTAATCTACCCGTCGGGGATCAGAATGTAGTGCAATCCGCCAGAATTCCCGACATCTCAGCAATTCGCCAGAATCCCACTGCCGGTCGTTCTCACACCGCCGCTCGCCAACGAAGCAGAAGGGTCCAAATTCCTGGAAATTCGGTGACCGAACACCCACTTACTTTGTGAAACGATTATCTCGTGGTAAAAGAGGATTTATAACAAATTTTCGACTGCGGTCATTTTGCGCGCTGAGGTTGGAGGGGAATTTCACAGATGTCAGGTCGACCGGCGAAACTGGCTTTGGCAAATGGTTCCGTCTTTTCCGGGCAGAGCTTTGGAGCCGAGGGGGAGATTTGCGGTGAGGTCGTCTTCAACACCAGCATGACGGGCTACCAGGAGATTCTGACCGACCCATCGTACAATGGTCAGATCGTGACGATGACGTATCCGCTGATTGGCAATTACGGCATAAATGCCGAGGATGTAGAGAGCCGAGGGCTCTTCCTGCGGGGATTTATCGTGCGGGAGCTGTGCGAAATCCCCAGTAACTATCGTTCGACAGAATCGCTCGATTCCTACCTGAAACGCAACAACATCGTTGGCCTTCAGGGCATTGATACTCGAGCACTTGTGCGGCAAATTCGAAAACAGGGGGCAATGAGAGGCATCCTGTCCACAATGGATCTCGATGATGCCTCGCTGATTCAGAAAGCCCTGAACAGTCCGGATATTGTCGGTAAAGATCTGGTCAGGGAGGTTATGTGTGCGGAACGTTCCAGCTGGGAAGCTCCGTTAACGGATCTTGGTCGGCCAACGGATTTCGAATCCTGCGTATCCGAAACGCATGGGCCGAAAGTCGTCGCCATTGATTACGGAATGAAGCTCAATATTCCCCGCTACCTCAGGGATGCAGGCTGTCAGGTGACAATCGTACCCGGAAGTACATCGGCTGAAGAGATACTCGCCATGAACCCGGATGGTGTCTTCCTGTCAAACGGACCGGGAGACCCGGAACCGCTGACCTATGCAGTGGATACGATCCGCGGACTGCTGGGCAAAAAGCCGGTGTTCGGCATCTGCCTCGGACTGCAGCTGCTGGGTCTGGCATTTGGCGGCCGCACTTTCAAACTTCGATTTGGACACCGGGGTGCCAATCAGCCGGTTCTGAACAAAAGAACGGGCAAGGTGGAAATCACATCACAGAACCATGGATTTGCGGTCGATCCGGATTCGCTGCCCAGCGAGATCGAAACGACTCATATCAATCTGAACGACAACACGATCGAAGGCATACGCCACAGAACGCTGCCAGCCTTTGGCGTGCAGTATCACCCTGAAGCATCTGCCGGACCACATGACAGTCACTATTTGTTTCGCGAATTTGTCGACCTCATGCGACCGTCAAATCCCTGATCGCAAGATCAGAATCCCCTCACCGTTCCGGTTGTCCGCAAAGGATACCGCTGAACCTGGTTCGGACAGGCTTCCGGAATCTCCGTCTCTTCGTTTCACTCCTCACTACTGCTGAAAGTTTTTCCAATGGCACTCGAGCGAACTCTGATTCTTGTCAAACCGGATGGTGTTCAGCGAAAGCTGGCCGGGAAAATCATCTCCCGAATTGAAGACAAGGGTCTGCAGATCATCGCTGTTAAAATGCTCAAAATTACTCCTCAGATGAGCAAGCAGCACTATGCAGAGCACGTCTCCAAACCGTTTTATCCTGAACTGGAAGGATTCATCACATCAGGGCCCGTGATCGCTCTGGTTGTGCAGGGCCCCGAAGCTGTCAGCGTGATGCGCACTCTGATGGGTTCGACCAACGGACGGGCATCCGCTCCAGGGACGATCCGCGGTGACTATGGAGCCAGCCGCCAGATGAATCTGATCCATGGCAGCGACAGTGTGGAATCGGCTAAGAAGGAAATTGGCGTGTACTTCCAGGACTCCGAGATCTGTGACGCTCCTTCCGTGCTGACTCCATGGTCGTGGGCTGCCGAAGAAGCCTGATCAGCAGGTCAGGCGACAAATGATGTCTGCGGATTAAGAATTGAAGTTCATTCGGACCGAGCAGACCCGCGTTGGCAGAAAAATTTTGTGGGCAGAAAAATTGGGGGGACGGAAGAGCGGCAGACAGGAATTCGATTCCGACCCATGCGATTGAGGCCCAACCGGCAATGCTGTGAAGAATTTTAGTCAGGAACAAGCCAGAGCTTTTTCTGAAGAGGAGGTGAAGGGAAGACGTCCCGTGGTCCTCTTCATTTCCTTTGCGATTCATTTTTCTGCCCTGAAATTTTTCTGTCAACAACTTGTCATCCCCGAATCAGTCACACCACAGTCGGGCTGCCCTCCAGAATCACTCGGTGTGCGGGCACAGATCGTCTGGGGGCGAATCGGGCGAAGAATGTTCCGGGTGCAGGAGAGCAGACCCGCGTTGGCAGAAAAATTTTGTGGGCAGAAAAATTGGGGGGGACGGAAGAGCGGCAGACAGGAATGCGATTCAGGCCCATGCGATTCCAACACAACGGGCAGCGCTGTGGAGGATTTTTGTCAGGAAACATGGGGGCAGCTCTGATGACCAGACGATGTCCGTTTTCCAGCTCCGACGGGGTTTTACAACACTTCTAACGATCGATCGCGACGTTATGAAACCTGTTCCGGGTTGAATCGTACTGTTTGCACTCAAAAAAATCCTTCACCGCGTTGCCTGACAGAGGCGATAGAAACAGGGGCGATAGAAATTTGCAATTCGTCAGCCGTATCACGGCTCCTGAGTCAACTGTACCAGGTCTTCCGGAATTCGCTGCAGTTCTCCTGCCCGATTGATGCAGGCGATCACAGAATGACCTTCGGTGAGCAATTCACCGCCTCTCATTAATCGGTAGCAGTGCTCGAGGCGAGCAGGTGTCAGCCGACTGATCTCGGTCTCCAGAGTCAGCACTTCATCATATCGAGCTGGCTTACGAAATCGCACATCAACTTTCACCACCACAAAGAACAGCCCGAGCTCTTCCATGCGACGATAGTTGCCACCCTGAGCCCGAAAAAGCTCTGTCCGTCCAATCTCAAAATACGTCAGGTAGTTCGAGTGATGCAGGAAGCCCATTGCATCCGTTTCGCTGTAACGCACTCGAAGTTCCAGCGTATGTTTCTGAGTCATACTTGTACCCTGATCCTTGTCTGATAACTTGTCAGAATACCTTCTGCCGGAATGTGACAGTCAGATTAATGGACGGGGTAAAGATCAGCCCACAAGCTGCCCCTGCGAAGCAGGCTTCCTGAATCACTGGATCTTCTGCATGCACAACACTGTTCAGTCGCTGACAACAATTTTTGTTTATGGATCATTGAAACGCGGATTCAAACTAAACCCCATACTGCAAACCCAGAATTTTGTCGGCGAAGCGCAAACCGAAGCCTGTTACAGAATCTTTGATCTGGGAGAGTACCCCGGGATTGTGGATGCGGAAAATGGTTTGTCAATACACGGTGAGATTTATCAGATTGACCAGCAGTGCCTCCGCCAGCTGGATGAAGTGGAAGGCGTGTCGGAGGGAATTTACGAGCGACGTCAAATCCTGCTGAAAAGTCCCTGGGAACAGTCGGCGGCACAGGCCTGGTTTTACCTCGGGACGACAAACGGGCTCCAGGACTGTGGTATCCGATGGCCCCGGTGATGCAGAATCCCGGCTGAAAACGCCGTTCCTGCAGGTTGCAAATGTAATGAATTCGGCCGTTTCCGGCGAAGTTCAGAGTACCTTCGGCAGCGGTTGCCGGAATCACATGTGCCTCAGGAATTCCGCGCGAAAAAGAAGAATCCGAAGATTCTCGCCGTATTGACCGCGACTGAAATTCTCAGCTATTACACCCGCTCATCGTCGAAGGGCCGCGCTGCCTCCAGGCACACGAATCCTTCGGAAACGATGAGGACGAGGAGCCTGAGACTCACAGGTTACAAATGTTTAGTAACGGTGAGTTTTCGGCTGAGACATACAAACACGACATTCTGACACTGCATGACCAAATCGGGTCATGGATGACCGCCGGCAGGCATCAGGACGATGCTGCTGAGCATTCCTTAAGGAGGAACCTACATTGCACAAGGCCATCGGACTCATCACGTGCGCTTCGGTGATGGCCGTGTCGCTGTATTTGTTCAGCGGCGGCGACCCATCTCGAAGGCTGTCTGCCCAGACAGATTCTGTCACAGAAGACGGCTACGGCTCAGTTGCCCGCCGCCTTATGGCAGACGCTCGAAAGGCAGCGCAGGAAGGCCGGGTCGGTGAAGCTCGCCGACAAGCTGAAACTGCGGCTTCACTGACAACGGACTGGGCACCGGGTGAACAAACTCCTGCCGAATTCATCAGCAGCCTTCCAGCGTCATCCGCTGGCGAGTCTGCCGGAAAGAAAGTGGACTGGGCTACTCTGGAAGGCGATGACGCTGCTCCTGAAGCAGACGCCAATCCTTTCGCAGAGAAAGCTGTGGAAACTGCTGATTCCAGTGCAAAGCCACTGGATACCGGCAGTGATCTGCTGAAAAAGCGACAGGCCCAGAGACTGATTACTGAGTCTCGTCAGGCACTGGCTGCCGGAAACATTCCGCTGGCCCGTTCGCGTGCTCTGCAGGCAAAACAGCTGAATACCTCATGGGGATTGTGGGACGATCGTCCGGAACATGTAATGGCTGAAATCGACAAACGAGATCGGTCAAAGACATTTGCTGCTGCTCCTGCAGCGGACAATACCCAGCCTGCACCGACACCAGCGACCAGCACTGTCTATCAGGAAGCCACATCGCTGCTGCAGCAGGCTCGCCTTGCCATGGACGCGGACAAGCTGAGCGAAGCACGACAGCTTGCTGAGCAGGCCGCCAAACTGGATGTCAGCTACGGAATTTTTGAAGACAGTCCTTCACTTGTTCTGCGAGATATTCAGCGATTGACGGGTGCTGCCTCCGGCGATGCCTCATTCGCAAGTGCATCCCCGGCCGCCTCTACAGAAACTGCTCAGGCACAGAAGCTGCTTCAGGAAGCACGTGAAGCTCTGAATCAGGGTCGTCTGAACACGGCTCGTGAAAAAGCCACTCAGGCCCGATCACTGAACGTAACTTACAACCTGCTTGACGATCGACCGGATCTGGTTCTGAAAGACGTTGAGACGGCACTGCGAGGCCAGGGAGCACAACAGATCCCAGGCCAGGCCAAAGAAGATGTTGCTGCATCGGAACCTGCCTCACAGTCAGAATCAGGGTTTGAAGCTTTCGGAACCGATGTTGCTGCACAGAGCGACGACAGCCAGCCTGCTCAGCAGGTGGCTCAGTCAGCTCCGGTTGACATGACACCAAAATCAGCAGAATTCACACGCAAGGCAAATCAGGGAGCAATCGCTCCGGTAAACTACGACAGCAGTTCTGACTTTGCCGTACTGAATCCGGAAGGTGAATCAGCAGACTCCGCTTATCGTCGCGGACTGGAACTGTACCGCAAGGGTAACCGTGAAGGTGCTCGATCGGCCTTCATGGCAGCATGGAAAAATGCGTCTGAACTGGATGCTCGCAAGCGACGACAGCTGCAGGAATTCCTGCAGGAACTGGCACCGTCTGCAGCAGGCAACGGAGTGCAGCTGGCAGCTGCTCAGCAGGAACAGGCTGCCGACGCTCCTTTCCTGAATGCTGAAGAAACCGATGCCGCCGCAGTTCCACCTGCGGAAAAGGATCCACTGGCCGCAGCAGCCGACCAGGCTGATGTCCGATACGCTCGACTGCGAACAGAAGTCATGAACAGTGTCTTCCGTGCTGAAAAGCTGAAGGAAGATAATCCGGACGAAGCCTTGAAGATTCTTGACAACACTCTGGCAACCGTAGAAGCCGCTCCTCTGAATGCCGAAGCAATCGAAACGTTGTCCGGCTACATCCGACGCAGCCAGACAACCATCCAGCAGTGGAAGGAACAGCTGGCTCCCCGATACGCTCAGGAAGCCAAGAACAGGAACATTCAGGAAGCCATCGCTGCCCAGACTCGCACGGAAATGCGAATTGAGCAGGAAATCGCAGAGCTGACGAATCAGTTCAATCAGCTGATGAAGGAACGTCGCTACTCTGAAGCCGAACTGGTCGCCAAGAAAGCTCGCGATCTGAATCCCAAACTGCCAGCCGCCGTGCTGATGGTTGAAAAAGCCAAAATGCAGCGACAGATTGCCTTCAATGAAGACATGAAGGAAAAGAAGGCTGATTTGTTCACGAAATCGCTCAATGGTGTGGAAGAGACCTTTACAAAGTCGATCGCTGACTACGCAATGCCCGATGTTCGCAGCTGGAAGGAATTGTCCGAACGACGCGAACGACTGGGAAGTGCTGATGCCCGCGAACGTACCGACAGTGAACGTCAGATTGAAAAGAGCCTGGGACAGAAAGTTTCCCTGCACTTCCACGATGTCCCAATGACCGACGTCATTCGGCACATCGCCACAGTGCATGGCATTAACATTGCTGTGAAGTCACGAGCTCTTGAAACAGAAGGTCTGGCAGCCACTCAGCCTGTCAGCATTGATGTGGACGGGATTACTCTGAAGAGTGCACTGAATCTGCTGCTGGATCAGGCTGGCGGACTGGTGTACTCCATCGAGAACGAAACGCTGATGATCAGCAACCGAACGGATCAGGAAACACGTTACGAAACAAAGGCGTACAACGTCGCCGACCTGGTCGTACCACTGGATAATGCCAAACGGCTGAGTCCATATGCCGGAGCACCGAGCGGTTCAGGTGGTGCGATCAACAACGGAAGTCTCTTCCAGGTAAATGACGATCTTGCTGTTTCGATTGGCCCAGGAGGAAGCCCTCGTTCCGGGGCAGCTCCTTCGAATCAGCAGCAAACCGACTTCTCAGGACTGATCGATTTGATCACAACCACCGTAGAACCCGGTACATGGGATCTGGATGGCGGAAACGGAAAGATCAATTCCGATGAGAACACTTTGAGCCTTGTGATTCGACAGACCGGTGCAGTCCATGATCAGATTACCGACCTGCTGACTCAGCTCCGAAAGCTTCAGGACCTGCAGGTTACAGTGGAAGTTCGATTCATCAGTGTGTCCGATAAGTTCTTCGAACGAATCGGGGTGGACTTTGACTTTAACATCCAGGACACGCTCGGCGACGCTCCGGGAACACCCCAGTTTGGCTCACGCCAGCTGACATTCCCAGGTGGTGCTGGCCAGGCTGGTCAGGGCGGTGGTCAGGGCGGACAGCAGGCTGGTGGAGACCTTCGAGGAGGTCAGCAGGGACAACAGGGTGGTCAGCAGGGACAGGGCGGACAGCAGGGTGGTCAGCAGGGACAACAGGGCGGTGGCGGCACCAGCCTGTTTGACCCGGTGAACCGAGTTCGACCATCACGCGACGACTTCAATGGTCAGACCGTCGGCATGTCGGCACCTGGACAATTCACGGAGGACTTCGATATTCAGTTCCGTCAGGGATCATTTGAAATCGGAGTACCTGACTTTGGCAGCTTTAACCCGGATGCCGGTATTCAGGTCGGTATGGCGATTCTGAGTGACATTGAAGCCTTCTTCTTCATTCAGGCAGCTCAAGCCGACGAGCGATCGAACATCATGTTCGCTCCAAAGGTGACGCTGTTCAATGGACAGTTCGCGACAATCAATGACACAACCAGCCGTTATCTGGTGGTTGGACAGATCCCCGTCGTCGGTACGGGTGCGGTTGGATTCCAGCCGATTATTCAGCCGTTCCAGGACGGGATCTCTCTAAACGTAGTAGCCGTCATTTCGGCTGACCGTCGGTATGTGCGATTGTCTATGGCACCGAGCTTCAACAACATTATCGACATCCAGACCTTCACACAGGTGAGCTTCGGCGGTGCAGCCGGCATCGGTGGCGGTGGTGGTGGTGGATTCGGTGGTGGTGGCGGCGGCTTCGGTGGCGGTGGTCAGGGTGGTGGTGGCGGCGGTGGCCAGTTTGGCTTCGGCGGCATCGGTGGTGGCTTTGGTGGTGGTGGCGGTGGTCAGGGTGGATTTGGCGGTGGTGGTGGTGGCCAGCAGGGTCAGCAGGGCCAGCAGGGCCAGGCCGGAACCGGCGGAAACGCAGGAACCGTTCAGCTTCCAGTCATCGCAACTGTGAACGTGTCAACAACCGTCAGCGTGCCAGACGGCGGTACCGTGCTTCTCGGTGGAGTGAAACGACTGCGTGAAGGACGAAACATGGCGGGTGTGCCGATTCTTAACAAGATTCCTTACATCAGCCGATTGTTCAAGAACAGCGGGGTCGGTCGTGAAACCGAAAGCATTATGATGATGGTCACTCCCCGTATCATCATCCAGGAAGAGGAAGAAGAACTGATCATCGGAACTGCCGCTCAATGACGCCTGACCAGTCCTGCGACTAACAGAAATGTAAGTCAATCTGCCCTGCTCAGGTGCGGTCTGAGCGGGCAGACGAGGTCATGACCAATCAGACGTTCCTCACTGCGGTTGAGCAGTTTCGGGGTCCGAGCCGTCGCGAAGTGCGGGTTTCGCGGCGGCTTTTTTCGTTTCCTGCACCCGTCTCAGAACAATAAAGTAGCCGTTCGTATTGTCGGGCAGCATTTCCCACTGCTCCGGCTGCTCACGAAGTTCTCTTACATCCGCTGGTACTCGCACTTTGCTGTAGGGATGCTGAGTATCAATCACGATCAGATCCGTATCCTCCGGCACGCCAGGCCGATACTGATTCACCGCTCGAAGATAGTCGCTGTAGTCATAAGACCGCTCAAAATGAGTCAGTCGAGTGTGTACATAATCAGTTGATGCGATGCGACTGTTCATGGGCAGCAAAGGCAGGACCTTTGCAAACTCCCTCGCACGTGGTCCGGGAATATAAAGATTCCAGTAACAGGTCCGCGACTCGGGCGACCAAAAGCTCGCTCCAACGGGCATCATGGAACCCGTAATCGAAGTAAACAGGGCACACCCGAACGCAAATCGGGCCAGCGTTTCAGAACTCTGTTGTCGAAACCAGCCTGTCCGCGGAAGCCAGCGATCCAGCCGACCACTCTTCACACTCCCGCGCCGCAATCCGGCTGCCGCCGCCCAGAAAAGTACGGGCATCAGAGGTGCATGGAAATGATGATAGGGAACCGGTGGCAATTCCCCCGCCGATGCTGTACTTTCAGACTGCCCCAGCTGAATCAGGCTGAGCATGACGAACGTGCCGGCGCCAGCTGCCAGCCGCAATGGACTGCGAAACAAAAGAAATCCGGCAGGTACCGAGAACACCAGAAGATACTGTAGTGTTCGCAGTGACAAAAACTGACCGAGTACCCTGCCCGGCTCCCGGAGTGTCGTGCGAATCAGGTCCCCTGGACTGCTTCCCAAATCACCAAAATAGCGACTGTAATGCACTGCCTGCCCTGCCCTGAATGCAGGAATAATGACCAGAACCGCGGCAAGCAGGTAAACGATCGACAGGATACACAGGCCCATCGACCATCGTGCACTCGCGGCAGCCAGCGGATCCTGCTTTCTCACCACCCAGTGATTCCACCAGAGCACAAATCCGACCGGAGCAATGATCAAGGCAAAATCTTCCTGTGCCGACATAGCAATGACGAAACAGACGGACGCCCATTTCAGCCGGTGACGCTCAGCCAGATCAATTCCCCACAGAAGAAATGGCAACCCGTAACAGCTGGGTCGCAATGTCTTCAGATCAATGGCAATGTCCAGAAAGTGCATGGGGTAACACAGAAGCCATGCACCCGCCAGCCACGCAGCCGCTGCAGAACTGCTCGAATGTCGGTGAGCAAGCCGATAAATCGGAACAGCACATATTCCCAGGCAAATGGACTCTGCAAGCTCCATCATCAGGTGCGAGGGCCACAGCATATGCACGGGAAGCAGCAACAGGTGAATCACCTGTATGTGTTCGCCCAGAAACAATCCCTGATCGAGGTAGCTGCGAAATCCTTTCCCGTGCCAGACGTTCCACAGATGCTCTTCGTACATGGCCGAATCTCCATGCGGAATCCAGAGTCCCGCATAAAGCCGTTCGTTCATCCAGAACGAAATCATCGTCCACAGGATGACGGCCGCCGACAGGACCACCACCGGCACGGATGGTCCTGTCCTCGACGGAACTAAGTCGCCTTCCAGCCATGCCGCACAAAGCGAGGCTGCAGCAAGTGCTGCAAACCAGAATGCAGGAGTCATTCCCAGAAGACTGGCCATCAGTGAAGCAGGTGCAATCTCGGCCCATAGCCAGCCCCCCAGCCAGATCAGCGACACCATCCACACGCTTCCAAGTCGATCGGCGATCTGCAAAAAACAGGACTTCAGGGCAGAGCTATGTTGCACCGCCACCGAGCCGTTTTCTCCGGCACGGATAAACCGGTTCGCTATCAGACTCCGGCACGCACCGAGTCCGCAGATCACAACAAATCCGAGGGCTGTCAGGCTCAGAACCGCGCCCCACCCAACGTCGGCTCGAAATCCGCCCGATGCATCTCGCTGCATCTCGCCACCAGCGAGAAATACAAAACGCTCGTGAAAACTGGCTGGCCACAGAACAGACCAAAGTGAACTGGTTACGAGGAACAACCAGATCATCGACGCCATGGAAAGGATGCTGACGGCTCCCTTCACGGCGATCTTTCCGTTGCCTGATTTTTGATATGGTCTTTTCATAATCTCCGTCTTTTCACACGAAAATTGGGGAAAGCAATGCCCAACTGAAGCGGCATCAGACAATTCCCCAAAACCGCATCGTCCCATCCTGCGCATTTATCCCATCCAACCGGACTCATCTTGACCAGAAATCCGATTCCTGTGACTCTATTCAGGCCTTTCGCCAGGGCATGCCCAGTCATGCCATTCTGGTCTGATTTCGGGTGAACGTTCCGATTTCCCCCATTCACAACCTGACGATTCAATTCTGTCAATGTGCTGCTTCCGCCACCTGGTAGCTTTGCGCTGGATATGGCTGGTGCTCGCCGGAGCACTGGTGCTGCAGTCCGGGTGCGCAACAACTCAGTTCGCGGAACTACGCCGCAAACCCAGAAATCCGTTGACGGAAAGGCTGGAAACATCGCTGATTGGCCATTTGCAGCCGTCTGCAAGAACGCAGGCATTCCTGCAACAGTCTCAATATCGTGGCCCGGAAGACCTGCCAGCGATGCTGACTCACGCTGCCAGTCAGCTCTCAGGGCCAGGCCAGCATGAGGCACTGCACTCACTGGCGGAGCTCAACTTTTTGGGTGCACAGGCCGTTGCTGGCCGGGACATTCAGCTGGCAAGTGAACTTTATCTTGATTCTGCGCACTGCGCGTGGGACTATTTTGCAACTCGAACGCACGAGAACCGTCTTCCCGATCCTGTCGCAGGTCCCCATCGCGAGACGGGAGAAGTCTATAATGCCAGTTGCGAAGCACTGCTCCGCATTGCCAGGAAGCACACGGACTATACGCTCGGAAGGTCTTTTCGAATGCCGCTGACCGGTCGGCGACTGATGTTTGAGGTGCCTTTCGAATCCAGAATGGTGAATGCGGCCAGCCTTGGAAGTTTTGAATTCGTTTCAGATTACCGTCTGAAAAACCTTCGCAATCATCACGCAACTCAGGGGCTCGGCGTTCCCATTATTGCAGTTCGGCGACCTTCTCCCGTCGCTCAGCCGATCGAAGAATATTACACACGAGGGATGAGCTGTTCGGCGACACTGGTCCTCCGGTTTCCGGAACATTCGGGCAGCATTGAGGAGTCACGTCAGCAGCCGGTGCGACTGCAGGTTTATGATCCGCGGGAATCCGACGGATTCGTGCTGCACGACACACTGATGCCGCTGGAATCTGACCTGAGCACTCCACTGGCAAAATTCCTTTCCAATCCTGATCTGAAACTGCTGGATACATGGGGTTTTCTCCGTCCGGATCGAGTCCACGAGGTTTCCGGTCTGTACATGGTCCAGCCCTGGGATCCCGACCGGATTCCTGTGGTGATGGTTCATGGTGTCTGGTCGAGCCCCATGACGTGGATGGAAATGTTCAATGATCTGCAGGCAGATCCGGAGATTCGCCGACGCTACCAGTTCTGGTTTTATCTCTATCCCACCGGAGAACCTCTGGTATTCGCCGCAGCCAATCTGCGTGAAGAACTTCAGCGAGTGCGAGACGACTGCGATCCTGGTCGCACCAACGTGCGTATGGATCAGATGGTGATCGTCGGTCATAGTATGGGAGGATTGATTTCCCATATGCTGACAATCAACAGTGAGGACCGACTCTGGAATTCGGTAAGCCGATTGACGGTGGAGCAGATTCGAGCTCGTCCCGAAGAAAAGAATGAGATCAAGCGAGTGTTCTTTTTCAATTCCAATCCATCCGTCAGCCGTATCGTGACGATTGCCAGTCCCTATGGAGGCAGCCGCTGGTCCAACAAATTTACTCGCTGGCTGGGCGGTTCGCTGGTATGGCTCCCCAGTCGTACTCTGCAGCTGAGCAGACTCGTCTTTGAACAGAATCGAACAGGCTGGTGGGATCGTGTCATTCCTCAGGCAACCAGTCTGGACTCGCTGACTCGCAAATCGGCCGTACTCACACTGATTCGCGAAACAAAGGTTCCTGAAGACGTCAAACATCACAATATTATCGCGATACGAGATGGTAAATCTGCAGATGACTGGACCGATGGAGTTGTCAGCTATCAGAGCGCACATCGCGGCGATGTTGAAAGTGAACTGGTGGTGAGAGCCCGACACAGTGAGGTCCATCGGGACCCGCAGTCAATCGATGAAGTGCGACGAATTCTGATTGTTCATCTTAATGAAACTCAGCGTCGCCGGTTTCCCGTCATTCCGGCCGGGGATTCATCACCCGGAACAACCTCTGCCCGATCGATGATTATGGCTCCATAGCAACGCCTGCTTCAGACACAGCCGGGATTGTCTTTGGCGGGGCTGCTGTACTGAAATAGAATCCGTCACAGCCTGCATCCAAAAGTCCCACATTGTTCCACGGACGAATCGCCTGCCGCAGCCATTCACGAAACTGGCCGTTCTTTTGCGACTGCGGCGACAGACTTTCCTCCTGAAGCTGTTCAACGTCGCCGCTCTGCCCCGCCTTACGACGAGCTGACCCGCCCACAGCAGTCTGCAACTGCTCTCTGGCGGCACTTAACATCTCCCGAAACGCACGATCATTCGTTCTGAGGAATCCCGGCCCCGACTCACCGTTCACCGGTCCTGCCGAATGCATCTGGCCCATGGATTTTTCCATGCTGGTGGCGGCCGCAAAATACAGCATGGCCCAGTCACACCACAGATCAAATTCCGGCAACGCCGCATAACAGCCCTCCACCAGTTCATCGATCAGCTGAATCTCCCGTATCACCTCGCGGGAATAGCCGTGTAGTCGTGAGGTGCGAGCACCTTCAGCATCGGAATTCAGCAGTATTTCTGCAAGCCTTTCCACACCGGACAGAGTGTGTGCAATTCCCGTGCTGTGCAGTGCGTCTATAAATCCTGCCGTATTGGGCAGGAGTGCCCAGCGAGCATCCGCAGCCTGAGTCGTGAGCCTCTGCAGTCGCGCAGCATACTGCAGACCCCCATTGGCTCTGATGATCTGTGCTCCTTCAAATTGTCGATGAAGAAACGGATATCGCTGCAGACGGGCTGCCCATTCAGCCTGAGCGTAGTCCCGGCCATCCTGAAATTGTCCGGGCAAGCCGTTTTCCGTTGTCGTCCGCTGATCAATGACGAACCCGGCGCTCAGAGTATCGTCATCAAAACGCAGCTGCCACATCCATCCGTCATCCATGACCTGATGCACTGCCGCATCATCACAGGCGAATGGGAATGCGGAGGTCTCAATACCAGACTCTTTCAGCAGTGATTCACAGGAACGAGCGCCCTGAAAATGTGCAAACACCGATCGTGAACTGGTCTTCAGAATATGCGTCTGCGACGGAATATTGAGCAGTTTCACCAGGCCACCACCGGCCCCTGTCGCATCAACAACAAACTCAGCACGGGCACTAATTTTCTGACCTGAGGGCTCGCTTCGCAGCGAATCGAGTTCTTCGAATTTCCATCCGTCACTTAATGGCTCCAGCAGATACTGGCATCCCTCAAGACAGTGCACCCCCTGAGCTTCTGCCTGCTGAAAAAAGTATTGATCGACATCGCTTCGCAACCACTGTGTATCCGAATGTTCGTTATCCACGCTGGCAGCCGCCAGCAATCGGCGGTGCGCAAAATTGTCCGGATTCAGATCCTCAAAAGGCTGCTGTCGAAAATACGTAAAACCACGTTTTCGGCCACACATCAATTCTGGAAGAGTTCGCTTCCACAATCCGTACTGAGTCAATGGCAGCAGCGACGGCAGGTTGTACCTCAGAGCAAGACGCAGCAATGTCGCATCAGCCAGCGGCGTTGTGGATTCGCCAATTGCGAACCGTGGATGCACTGATCGATCAGCAAGAATGACCGAGCGACCGGACTTCGCGAGGATCGCAGCCAGCAAACTGCCGCCGAATCCTGCTCCAATTATCAGAAAGTCAAACGTACGCATTGGAAGGAATTCTGACTGAGTAAAGTGTGAGAGCGAGTTGCTTCTGTCGGTAATTTGTCATGGCCACAGCTCCCATTGCAACTGCGACTCGCCGGTTCCGAAAAGTCAGCTGAATGAACGAATGGTAACCGATGCAATACTGCGACCCGCAAAATAACATACACCCGTATACATATCGCCTTTTGCGTTGATGGGGGCGATGCCCCGGCCGGCCGCGTCGTACACCTCTGAGCATGTGGGTATGAAGCAGAATGACGCCGCAGAGTATACTGGTCCGATGTAAGCGTCCGAGCAACGAGATTTGTCCGAAGAATCTAACTGGTCGGCACGTGGGCGTCATTTCTGAACGGGCAATCCAGAATGAATTCGATATTTGTCAGGCAGAGACATGCTCATCCAGCATCACTCAAGTGTTCTGATCAGGAGATCGACGCCGGGGGTGACAGGGAATCGCAAAGCATCACTCGGAGAGTGATGGCTACTTTGGTGGATGAAATTCCCTGTTCAGCTCCAGACAGCTTTGCCACTCGTTTATTCGTCCGGCCGTCGGTCATTTACGGAGGCCTTCGCATTCTCGCCCTGCTTCCGAAATGCTGCCGGTTGCCGTTGCTGCCAGTGCCATGGTAAACTATTGCGGAGTGACTTACTTCATGGCACAGAATCCATGCTGTCGAAGGACATCTGATGATAACACTGTTTGGCAAACAGCAGCGACTCTGTGACGGATTGCCTCGCCGGGAATTCCTTCATGCGGGAGGGCTTCTGGCAGGCGGCCTGACACTTCCGCAGCTCCTCAGGGCAGAAGCGGCATCAGGAATCAGCCACAGCCGCAAATCGGTGATCAATATTTTCCTGTCGGGTGGCCCGCCTCATCAGGATATGTTCGATCTCAAGCCCGAGGCACCTGTGGAAATTCGCGGCGAATTTTCTCCGATCGCCACCAATGTGCCAGGTATTGATATTTGCGAACATTTGCCGCTGATGGCAAAGATGATGGACCGACTGACCATCATTCGATCTGTGGTGGGAGCAGAAGAAAGGCACGCAGCATTTCAGTGCCAGACAGGTCGTTCTTTCAGTCGGCAGCCACAGGGCGGATGGCCATCGATGGGTTCCTGTATTTCCCGTCTTATGGGTCCCGTGGATGAAGCCACGCCGGCTTTTGTGGGGCTTGCCCCGCCGATGAAGAATTCCACATGGGCAGACCCCGGACAGGCCGGATTCCTTGGGCCGTCGCATGCGCCGTTTCTTCCAAACGCTCAGGGCCGGGGAGATATGATTCTCAATGGCGTGACTCCCACGCGTCTGGACAACCGCAAGGCCCTGCTTCGTCAGTTTGATCAGTTCCGCCGCGAGGCCGACGTTCATCGAATGATGGAAGGCATGGATGCATGGCAGCGACAGGCTTTTGGAATTCTGACTTCCAGCCGACTTGCATCCGCACTGGACCTGGAGCAGGAAGATATCAAACTGCGAGATCGCTATGGGCGAGGTTCGACGGAGCCTGCCGGATACGGTGACGCCGGTCCGCTGCTGAACGACTATTTTCTCACAGCCCGTCGACTGGTTGAAGCGGGCGTTCGTATCGTGACCCTGGCTTATGGTCGCTGGGACTGGCACGGTCAGCCACATGGCACAAACTTTGAAAATGCCCGCGGCCATCTGCCGATGCTGGATCAGGGAGTCACCGCCCTGATCCAGGATCTCGAAGCTCGCGATATGCTCGACGATGTCACCGTTCTCGTGTGGGGAGAATTCGGCCGAACCCCCAAGATTAACAGCAATGGCGGACGAGACCACTGGCCGCGAGTTTCATGTGCACTCATGGCTGGCGGCGGTATGAAAACAGGACAGGTGATTGGATCGACCAATCGCTACGCAGAAGAAGCCAAAGACCGTCCGGTCACCTTTGGAGAAATCTTTGCCACCATTTATCACAATCTGGGAATCGACGTGAACTCGGCAACAGTCACCGACCTTTCCGGACGTCCGATGTATCTTGTTGATCGCGCCCAGCCAATTCGTGAGCTGACCTGATTCTGATTCTGTGTCTGCACTCCGCCCCGAAAACACCATTTTCAAAAACGCCCTTACCCCATGAAAATACTGTTTAACGGCCCGTCCCTGCGATGCATTCCACATTTCCGTTCAGGTGCACAGTCTGACGCAAAGTGCCTGAAACTTCGTATTCTGCTGATCCTGTGCCTGGCGATGGCCCCGTCAATTGTCCTGGCACAAACGGGCACGGAATCAACAAAGCAGGAGTCACCAGGAAATGCGGCTGGTAGTGTTCAGTTCGATCTCGAATCGCTGAACCGAGTTCCCGAAGTATTTTCGGCCGGAGATTTGCAGGCCGAAGGGGTAAAGACCTTCTTTTATGAAGGCCCTGCATACAAAGGCAAGCCAACCCGGGTGTTCGCCTATTACGGTGTACCCGACTCAGCGCAGAATTCAGGCGGATCAGTCGGCGGTAAATTTCCCGCCATGGTACTGATTCACGGGGGCGGAGGTACCGCGTTTGATCGATGGGTCAAACTATGGAACTCCCGAGGATATGCGGCAATCGCCATGGATCTGTGTGGCTGTGTGCCCGTCGGCACCTACGGAAAATGGCAGCGTCATGAGCTTGGTGGTCCTCCTGGCTGGGACGCATCGTTTCAGCAGCTCGATGATCCGATTCAGGACCAGTGGACATGGCATGCCGTCAGCGCTGCCGCTCTGGCACATTCACTGATTCGATCGTATCCGGAAGTCGATGCGGAACGGACTGGCGTCACAGGAATTTCCTGGGGAGGTTATCTGACATCCATCGTCGCCGGAGTTGACTCGCGGTTCAAACTGGCCGCACCTGTCTATGGCTGTGGATTTCTCGGAGAAAATTCTGCATGGCTGCCTGCTTTTGAAAAGCTCGGTCAGCCAAAAGCGGATCTGTGGCTGAGTCAGTGGGACCCCTCCCGCTATCTGCCCAACGCAAAAATGCCCATCCTGTGGGTCAATGGCACCAACGATTTCGCTTACCCGATGGATTCATGGAAAAAGTCTTACCAGCTGCCGAAATCTGCACAGACCCTGTGTCTCCGAATTCGCATGCCTCATGGACACGGCGCCGCAGGCGAAAATCCTGAAGAAATTCATGTATTCGCCAATTCAATTCTCAACGGCACCAAACCTCTGCCGACCATTACCAAACAGGGCCAGAATGATACGGAGGCATGGGCGGTCTATCATTCGGACGTGCCCCTCGAAAAGGCTGAACTGTGTTTCACAAAAGATGGCGGTAAGTGGCAGGATCGCAAATGGGAAGCCCTGCCAGCAACGATTGACGCCTCTGCCGGTCGTGTGTCAGCCAGCATTCCGGCGGATGCAAAAGTGTTCTATCTGAATCTGTTCGATGATCGCCAGTGCGTTGTCAGCACAGTCCATTCCGAACGCCCCTGACCTGTGGTGATCAATTGTTTTTCGTCGTCATGCGTTTCGTCGTGATAGACCTGCACGGCAGTGTTCGCAGTCAATCGGCGGCCCGAGCTGCTGAGTCAGGTTGGCTGCATGCAGGCGATCGATTCGTTGCTGCGAACATTGCGGGCATGAAACGGCCGACTGAATGTCCCAGAGGTCAACAAACACCCGGCCTCTTCCCCAGCTGAGAGTTTCTTCCATCACCCGTTCCAGAGAATCCAGGCGCGGCCGCTGAAACTGCCCGCTCAGTTCCATCTGCTCCAGAATTCCGTTACCCGGCCTGACGGGAATTACAGAGCAGCAGCTCACTCCGCAGGAAAATGCGAATCGGATCGATTCAACAGCCTGCTCAATTCCCTGCTCCTCGGTCACTCCTGGTGGTCTCAGCAGGACAAACGTACGAAGACGGATGCTTGCCTTCAGCAGCAAATCACAGGCTCTGCTAAAGTCTTCGGTCGTCATTCGCTTGTTCAGAGTTGCCAGGGTTTCAGCGTGGGATGTTTCGAGCCCCAGGGCGACTTCCAGCTGAGTACCACACAGTTGCTGAAACTCGGCGCAAGCTGGCCCGCACATCCGGGGATGATTCTCAACGATGACGGTTTGGAAACCTGAAACGCGTTGTGCAATCGCCGGCAGATCGGCCGACGGAATCGCTTTCGCGTCAAAGAAATTGCCACTGTTGTAGAGTTTGATGTGAGGAGCAGGCGGCAGTCGCTGAAGAGCATACTCGATCTGCTGAAGCACGGCCCCCTGAGGCACCGTGTCGGTTGTTGTATTCTTCCACAAATCGCACATCAGACATTTGTAGGGACATTCACGATTCGTCAGAAAAATCGTTGAGACGTCTTCAACTCGTCCGCTTGCAGAAAACTCCGGCTCTGTCAGAAAATGCCACGGACGGAGGGGATCAACCGAATTCCGCGGCCCCCTTGCACCAACGATATCCCTGTCACTCAACGATTTCATCAACACCGCCAATGATATGGATCCGTTGCAGCGGACAGCCCTTCAGATGAGAGTCAGAAAGCAACAGCTGTGCGAACTCAGGGCAGCGTAACGTCCCAGACTTTTGATCGGCGAGCCTTACCGTCCGGCCCCTGAACACTCAGCGTCACAACGAACTCACCGGGTTTCTCATACTGATGAATGGGATGCTGCTCCGTTGAAGTCTGGCCATCCCCAAAATCCCATTTCCATTCCGTAATGTTTCCAAAGGAAAGATCCTGAAACGCAACTCGACGATCCGATCGGCTGATGACCAGAAATGACCAGTCCGCTTCAACCGGTTTTCGTAAACTCTTTTCGATGGGCATCAGTCGAAAGGCCACCAGATCGGACGCATCTCCATACATTGTTGTCTTGTGCGACAGGTTCCAGAACGCATGATAACGTTCTGCCTTTTCATCATCGTAATCCAGAATGGCCCACGACATACCGATCACCCTGTTCTCTTCCAGCACGGAAGGAACAGCACGAGCCCTGTCCGGTGGTGCATAATCAAATGGAGTAATAAAGAACTCCAGAGTCAGCCGGCCGCTCTCCCCAGGCTGAAAATTATATTTGCAAACGGCGTTGGCCCAGGGAAGATCTTTGATCCACGGCTGCGATCCCCAGACCATGGTCCAGTCCTTGTCACGGGCAGGCGTGAAGATGTGATAGTTTTGTGCATGGACTCCATGAAACAAAAAATGAGTATCCATGCGATCCCGAAGTGCAACATCCGGATGCATCTGCCGAATAAATGGTCCCCCTGACCGGTCCCCGTCCACGACCAGCTCAAAAATATCATTGTGCAGGTCACTGCTGGCAAAGTCCCAGTAGTTATCGGTGGCTTCATAGAGCACATACAGGTGATTCTGGCCCTTCACCCAGCCCACCCGGACCTGTACATCCAGATTGTTCGGATCACGCTGATCGCCCAGCCCGGTAACAGTCTCCTTCAGCTGATCCATGCCGATCACGTATGAGGAAGGCACGATCTTCCAGTCCGAAGGATCCCCATCAATCCGGGGAATCTGATCTGCGGGAAACTGAAAGATCCGATACTCCACGTCCGGACGTTCCAGACCTGCCATTAATCCCATACCGGTCAGAAACAGGAACAATGGATGCATAGTTGACCTTTATTCGTCGAGGCTTTTTTTACCACAGATGACACAGATGGCCACAGATAAACAGCGCAAGCACAAACGCCCCTGTCATCTGTGAAAATCTGTGTCATCTGTGGTTTAAGGTGTTCTGTGTGTTGAGCGCAAATCAAACAAGTTGTATCGACGAACCGTGTTTCCGGTCCGCACGTCAGGCAGGAACCAGAGAGTATAAACGCAGGTGAGAATCAGCATGAGCAACTGCGATCTGAGTTCGATCCGGCGACATTCCCATCCCCCGTCCGTCACTTTTCAGCTTCATGCTGTGAAACTCGTGCTGGGTATCGCCCTTCCAGAAATTCAGCCAGCCTCCGCCACCGCCTGACAAGCCCACCCAGAATCCCGACGGGTGCCATGCAAGCCCCCAGACTGCGCCGCGAGATTTGGCTTTCGTTTCCAGCTGCTGAAGAATCTTTCCTCCAGGCAATTCAACGAGCACAACGACTATTTCACCAACACCGGCAAATGCGTTACTCACATTCGTAATCCCACCCAGGGCCAGCTGAGTGCCATCCGCTGTCATCGCGATGCTGCGGGCACCCCCGATGTCTGCTCGGAACGTGTCATCGTACTTATGCAGGGCCGCTGCCGTGACCACGTCGGCTTTGAAAGTGCCCGCGGCACAATCCCATGCCTTCACAATGCCCTTCAGGTCACATGAATAAAGAGTTGTCCCATCAGGAGAGAACACAATGTTGTAGATGTGCGACGCATGACCCGATAGTTCGTTCAGCATTTTCCCATCTGCTGTATCCCATAACCGAATCTTCAGATCGTTCCCGCACGTTGCGATCACCTTTCCATCCGAACGAGTTGCCAGAGCACGTATCCAGCCCTGATGCGCATCCAGTTTTCGAATGGGTTCGGGCTTGTCTGCAGCCGCTGGCCACCAGATCAGACGTCCGTCGTAACCACCGGTCCACAGAGTCTGACCGTCAGGAGAAACCCCGAAAGCCCGTACCCAGCTGTCATGGCCCGTCATCGTGATCGAAGTTTTACCGTCCGCAACACTCAGACGATGAACACCATTGTCTTCAGCACCAAAAAAGACATACGAATTCTGAGGATCCCAGTAACATGCAATCAGTGGTCGACTATGTTTGTACTCGGTCACCAATCGCGTTTTATCGGGGCTAACAGCCGCACCGGTATCGTTCATCATGGCAGCTCCTGCGTCACTTCCCCTGTCGGTTACCACTTCGAAACCTGCAGTCACTCAAAAACCTTATTCAAAGTAGCAAAAGCTCGGCCAAATTCACTGCGCCATCGGACACGAAAGCCGAAGTTTACAAAATGTGCTTCATTATCAGAATCGTTGCTTCCCGGAGTCGTTTTCCCTAAACCGCAGTGATCACCTTCATTCGGGTGCCGCAATCATCGCGGCGATGCCCATTCCGCCACCGATACACAGTGCTGCAACTGCGGCTCGTGAGTTTCGATGAGCGATCTGCCATGCCAGATGAGTCAGCAGGCGAGCACCGCTGGCAGCCAGAGGATGTCCAATGGCAATCGCACCACCACTGGAGTTCAAGGCAATGGCTGCATCATCCGTAGTTTTACAGACGCTGGTTACACCTGACAAATCCAGCGACAGTCCCAGCCCACGGACGCATGCCAGCGTCTGCCCGGCAAACGCTTCGTTGATTTCCAGAGTGTCAATATCGTTCAGACTGAGCCTCGTCTGCGACAGCAGCTGTCGAACAGCATGGACCGGTCCGAGCCCCATTCTCTGAGGATCACAGCCCACCGCGGTTCCGTGTTTCCACACTGCCATGACCGGCCAGCCATGCTTCTTCGCGTAATCGGCTTCCGCCATCACAAGCATGGCAGCACCATCATTGATACCGGAGGAGTTTCCAGCCGTGATTGTACCATCAGCGCGAAAGACAGTCTTCAGCTGCGCAAGCGATGTTCGCGTGACCTCCGGACGAGGATGTTCATCCGCACTCAGTTCATCCATCTCCACCAGCTCATCCGCAAAACGGCCTGCGCGATGAGACTTATAATAGAGTGCCTGACTGCGTTCGGCGAATGCATCCTGATCGGCCCGGGAAATCTTCTGTTCGGCGGCCAGATCCTCCACAGTCTCTCCCATCGGCCGATGGCTAAAACTGTCCGTCAGGCCGTCGCGGTGCAGCGAATCCACAGCATTCTCCGGATTCGGAGCTTCGCCTTTGGGAGGTCTGGGAAGAAGTATCGCCGCCTGCGACATGGATTCGACGCCTCCCAGAAGCACGGCCCGCGCAGTCCCCGACTGAATTGCCTGCGCAGACAGCAGTGCTGTCTGTAATCCGGAACCGCACATCATATTCACGCTGTATGCAGGAACGGAGATCGGCAGCCCGGCATGAATGCCAACCTGTCGGGCGATGTTCATCCCGTGCCCGGCCGCCAGCACATTGCCAACAATCACCTGATCAATCCCGGAAGCATTTAATCCCTCCAGAGCACCTTTCGCCGCATGGACGGCCAGTTCCACCGGAGACCGTCTGGCCAGCTTCCCTCCCCAGCGACCAAAAGGCGTTCGCTTTGCACTCACAATGACAATCTGTTTCATCACCAGAATCTCCAAAACAGGCTGAACGGAAAACATCTCTGATGAGAAACGAGACCCCTGCCGCAGATCGACCGCTGTCGACACAACCCTGTGTGACGCGGCTCATGCAGGGTTCTTCAGGGGTTCTTATAACGTGTGTGTTCTCGATCGTCCATTTTCACGGAATCCGGTTTGATCGGCTTGTGTTTAAGAATTAAACGCTAAACTGCCCTGCATGCACTGGATTCTGCTCAGCCTGATTTCTGCGGTATTCCTCGGAATCTACGATATTACCCGCAAATCTGCGGTCCGCAACAACGCCGTGCCGCCTGTGCTGCTGCTGAATGTATCCACCGCTGCACTGATCTGGCTTCCATGGATCCTGATGTCGCACCTCGCACCTCAGCTGGTGCCGCTGGAGATTCTGCGACTGGAACCGTTGTCATGGCGAGGACACGGCCTGTTAATTGCAAAAAGTACTCTGGTCGGTGCATCCTGGATGTTTGGTTTCTGGGGAATGAAACACCTTCCCATTTCCATTGCCGCGCCAATTCGTTCCAGCAGCCCCGTCTGGACCGTTCTGATTGCCACGCTGTTCATGCAGGAACGCCCGAGCGTGACTCAATGGATCGGCGTGACAATTATTCTGGTCTCTTTTTACGCATTTTCTCTTACCGGAAAACTCGAAGGCATTCACTTCTTTCGAAATCGCTGGATTGCCTGCATGCTGGCCGCAACAGCTCTGGGGTCCATCAGCGCGCTGTACGACAAATATCTGATTCAATGGGAAGGGCTGAGTGCCTCAACAGTTCAGGCATGGTTCTCATTCTGGCTGGTCGCAGTGATGAGCCCGCTGACCGTCTACTGGATACTGAAGGAACGCACAGCTTCACCGTTTCAGTGGCGATGGCAGATACCACTCGTCGCTGTCCTTCTTCTGATTTCTGACTTTCTGTACTTCACAGCAATTCACGACCCCACTGCCATGATTTCCCTGATTTCCCCGGTCCGTCGCTCGTCCATGATTATTCCTTTTATGGCAGGAACACTCTGGTACGGCGAAGCGAACTGGAAACTCAAGGCCCTGTGTGTTCTGGGGCTGTTAATCGGTGTTTACACACTGGCACTCGCTGGCAGCTGATTTGATCAGCGTCCGGCCCGCGAATGGTCGCAGCAACAGAATTCTGCAAAATCCTTCAATTCCAAAAAATTCCTGGCCGAGGTCACTGGTCACTCTCGATTAGCGATTGACGGGACTGGTCTGCATCGGTCCTGAATCGCATACGAGACAAAACGACGCAGTTTTCATACAGCGATTTTCACACTTTGCAGGACAGGAACTGGAAAATGGCAGAAACCGTTGGGCAGGTATGGCAGGCCATCGAAGTGGCACGAATGAAGATTTATCAACTGAAGTTTCAACTGGAAAATGAAAAACTGGTGCCGACGCAGGTCAAATCACTTGAGGATCAGATAACGTTTCAGAGAAAAATGCTGGGGCTTTGGGGCGCCAAGTACAAAAAAATGGTGGGCGGGGCAGATGCGTTCTTTTTTAATGCCGACGAACTCGAATCGGACCTTGCATTTCCGATCGATCAATTGAAGGCAAAGTCAAAAACTCCTGAAGAACTGGCAAAAGAAGCGCAGGATCGGCTCAAGGCAGGTTTGGCTGAAGCAGAAAAGAATGACTTTGCGGAGAAGGTGTCTCTGGTTCGCAATTCCACCTCGACTTTGACCGGCGCGTGCTGGGAGTTTCTTGCGGCTCTTGAGCGAGACACTAATCCTTCCACTTCCCCGGCGGAGCTGCTTCGAGTGGGCGGTGGACTTGGTGGAGCTCTCGCTGGGTATGCGATCGATCCTAACGCCGATCGATCCTCTTTCTTTGGTACCCTGGGACAGCTCGGAGGCGCGAGCTCTCACTTGCTCTCCTGGCAGGACCCACGGACACCCGCCAACATTGCCAATCGCGCTTCAACCAGCGTTGATATCCTTGTCCGAAAGGCCGAGACACTATTTGCACAGGGTAAGAAAGAAGAGGCCCTTGCCCAGCTCAGGATGGCTGCCAACACTCTGATCGACGAATCAACAAAATTCGACGCATACAGCGACATGGTGATGGTGGGCGGGGAGCGTTCGCAAACAAGCTTTAAAGTTGCAGCTGCGGTAGGTACAGCATTCGCGACGGGCGGGCGATCGCTTACGGTTGGACAGGGAACGTTCGCTTCAGGACTGAGCGAAGGTTCGACGCAGTCTTCCCTGCTGATCCTGGAACAACTGGACGGCAAGTCTCAGGTCTCGGACGAAGACGTCAAGAAAGCTGTTGTGGCAACGCTGGTGGCTGCGGCCGGTGGCGGGCTCGGCCGCGGAGCTGGCGAAAAGTTCAAAGCGGCAGCAAGAGTTGCGGAGAAAGGAATTCTTCCGAAACTAATAACTTTTTACCAGAAAAAGATCGGTCGCAATCTTACAGACGAGGAAATCAAATACCTGAGTGAAGTGGTCAGGCGCTGGGTGGAAGCCAATTTTAATGAGACTGCAAAATGGGTGTTGTCAGACAGCTACGACGTCAATTTCTGGCACATGACAGTTGCACCATTTCTACCCGCCCATTTGTTCAAGCCAACTGGAAAATTGGGCGACACGCCGGATTTCGGAAAAGTCCCTGACACGCCTTTCGTCGATTCATCGTCCACGGCCCCGCCGAACGATACGTAACGTCCATCCCCATCCCACGATGGATAACTCGTCAGCAAAAAGATACTGAAAGACTTGCAGCAGGATGCCAATCCTTCTCAATTAGGGCGTCCGACAGTTGAAAACATGTCAATCACCATGGCAAATGGGAGGGCGAAGCTCCTGCTGAGCCGAAAAACGCTCGGCAGGAGCATCACCGTCCTCGTAAAAACGAGTTTGCCGCTCGCCTAAGAATACGACAGTGATATTCGGCAACAGCCTGAAATGCTCAGACTCGCAGTAGCAGCTGACGTTTTTCCATGGTACGCAGCACCAGATAGTTCAACAGGAAGAATACAACGAGTGCCACCAGCTGCATGGCTGGTGCCGATGTCTTGTTGTTGAAGAAGGCCCCCACAATGCTTCCTGTAAGATCATGGATGACGTATCCCGAAAGGGCATTCACGCCAAACGTTCGAAAGATCCCCACCTGAATTCCAAATCCGTCACCGATCATCAGAAAGAACGCATAGACAACCAGTGAAAATCCGGCGGTAAACAGCGGATAAGTCAGAGTACCGGCTCGCTGACTCATCATCCAGTAATTCCATTTGCGCAGGGTCTTGTCCGGAGGAGCCACAAACGGTGGTTCCGCCAGTTGAAAGTTCCACTGGTCCCATTGTGCCTTTGACGGAATGACAGGATTCGCGGCCAGCTTCTGGTCGGCCAGCTGATCAACCTGATCGGCTGGAACATTGTAGATTGTCGTTCCACAGGAAAGCAGCCAGCCTGTTCCCATTGCCAGCAGTCCGGCGGCCACAAGACGAGTGACTCCACCTGAAATCGTCCGGGATCTTGCCACATCGCAGGCCCACGTTCCGGCAAGTGCCGGAATGCACCACGTCAGAAAACCGAGCGGTCCGCCATCTATGCAGTTGTCACCGGTATTACACCACTCAAAATTGAACCACCATGACAATCCCACATGGGCGAGTCCCGAAAGAGCGGCGTACAGGAATCGGATTCCGACAGAACTCGAAAGAACCGGCAAAATCCAGATCGACGTCACGGCAATGTGCAGGAGCGTCTGAAACCACGCACGCTTGAACAGCCAGAATAATGTACCGCCCCATCCCTGACTGGCCATATGCGATTCAATACCGCTCGTGTTGGTATAGGAATACCAGAACAGCGAGACCGCAATCAGGCCAAACATGCGCCGTATCATGCGATTCCAGGCGGCCGGTCGTCCATGCAGTTCCACCTGACGGTTAAAACTCAGCCGCAATGCAAATCCCACAGCAAATAAAAACTGGGGCATGATCGTGTCGGCATAGCTGCAGTAATCATGACTGTGTTTCAGAATCTGCGGACAGATCGTGTAACTGCCAAAAAAATTGACCAGAAACATTCCGGCAACCGTGTAGCCTCGAAACTGGTCCAGAGATACCAGTCTCTGCTTAACTTCACCGGACGACATCCTGAAGATCCCTGATTAACTAAGAAAATTTCCGTTATGCACGTCTGACAGTATCTTACTTCCGGCGCCGGATCCAGCGAATGGGAAGTGTCAGTGCCAGAAACATGGCCAGAGTAATTCCCCCGGTTCCGAACGCACGAAGCAGCGAAAATCCTTCGACACTGCGTTCGGCAAGAATCAGCACTGACGAGCCCACCAGCAGTCCGGCGATCACCATTCCAATCGCAATCGTTCCGCTTGCATGTTCAAGCGTATCATCATTGAGACGATCGAGCCCCTGATGTCGCAGGTTGACGCTGAATTCCCGCCGCCGCACCTGATCCAAAACATCGCGAAGTTCATCCGGGAGATCTTCAAGCAGCGACAGATATCGAAGGGCACCGGATCGCAGCCGTTCCGCCGCTGCGTGCAAACCATAACGTTCCCGTATCAGCTTTTCAATCTGTGGTCTGACATGGGTCACCAGATCGAATGTTGGGTCAATCAGCTGACCCACTCCCTGAATCGTAGTCAGTGCCTTAATCAGAAAGACCAGATCCGCCGGACATCGGATGCGATACCGTCGCAGGAGTCGGAAAAACTGATCCAGCAGTCCGGCCATATCGAGCGACTCAATCGTCGCTCCGTCAAATCTGGCCACGAAGTTCCATGCATCCCGTCGAAACGAACGATCGAACTTCAGTGTTGTCTCCGCATCGGAGAGTGCCATCGTTACTTCGATCACGCCGTCGAGATCTGAATTGACGACTGACATCACTAAAGTCGCCAGATGCTGCATCGTCATGCGGTCAATTCGACCGGTCATCCCGCAGTCAATAAAACAAATGGCACCGTCTTCAAGCACAAAAATATTGCCGGGATGCGGATCTGCATGAAAAAAACCATGCTCCAGACACTGCCGAAAGACGGCTTCTGAGCCTTCAGCCACGATGCGACGGCGTTCCTGCGGTGTGAGCTGAGTGACATCAAGTTTCGACAGGAGCGTTCCCTGAATACGTTCGAGCGTCAAAACCCGGCGAGTTGTCCCCTCCCAGTACACAGTCGGAAAACGAATTCTTGGATCGTCCTGAAACTGCTTTCTGAAACGATCTGTCACTCGGCCTTCATGCAGAAAATCGACCTCACGAGCAAGCTCCTGCTGAAATTCCCGCACCGTTTCCGTCGGACTATATCCCTGTTCGCTGAAGTACTTCTCCGTAAGTCGGGCCAGTTCCATCAGAATGTCCATATCGGACTCAATGGTTTCCTCAACACCCGGCCGAAGGATCTTCAGCACGACTGACGAACCATCATGCAGTATGGCCCCATGTACCTGAGCAATCGATGCCGCCGCAATCGGCTCCTCATCAATTGATAGAAACAGTGTGGAAAGCTGGTCGCCGAATTCCGTTTCCAGGCGATTTCGAATCTCGTTAAACGGCACCCGCGGACAATCTGACTGCAGCCGCCGCAATTCGTCGGCAAGTTCCGATGGAACGAGGTCTGGTCGAGTGCTCAGGACCTGCCCCAGCTTTATAAATGTTGCACCGAGTTGTTCCAGAGCCTCACGTATTCGGACTTCGACCGGCTTCGAAATTCCACTGTTATCATCGGACTTTGAACGCAGCAGGATTTCCTGTCCGCGTTCAATGATTCGTTCAATTCCGGTATCCGACAGAATCTGGCGAAAGCCCTGTCCAGCAAGAACGGCAATCACTTCCGCAGCACGCTTGGTATTGCGGATGCGTCGCCGAATCCCAATCGGATCACTCACGATTTCTTCCCGCCTTTGTCCGGATCGAGTATTTCGGCAGCACCCGCCAGTATTCCGCTGACTGCCGACAGAAACGCACCAGCCGCCAGCCGACCGCCACGAATCGTTGTACCGGCCGCTTCTGTTGCTGTCTGAACAGGATGCCGGGTAATGGCATCCAGAGTCGCGGTAACGACCGGACGTACCGCCTCCGCAGCCCGCTCCGCATGTGTTTTTAATTCACGGGCACCTGAACCAATCTCCGCACCCGCCCGTTCAGATGCATAACGAACCGTATCGGTAAGAATGTCAGCAGCTGCCTTCATATTCTTCTTTGCGTATTCCAGATCAGCACTGGCAAACCGCTGCCCTCGATCACTGGCCTCCTGAAACGCATATTTGGTGGACTGCGCAACTGTCTGAACTCCGGCTGCAACTCCATCGATCACTTCACGCAGCACACTGTCCGGATTTTCAGGCGCAGACCGCTTCACAACATCGGTTGCCGTATCATAAACCTGCCTTACGACAGCCTCAGCCGATGCACTGGATTCTTTGGCACGCGTGAATAAGTCAATCACAATTGCCTTCACTCGCTCCCGAACATCCGGCCCCGATTCCACAGCTTCCCGCACAGTCTCCTCAACAGCCTGCTGTTCACCTGATTCACCAACTGCTGCCTTAGCGGATTCTGTCTTAAGTTCATCTGTCATCTGCGAAACCTCCCGTGCCTGACTGAACAACAACGTCGAGTTACCAGATCTGGCAACCCCGACATTATCCAGTGGCTGATACCCGGAGTCTACCGGAAGATCGCCGGAACCCGAAATTGCCGGTTCCGTGTTCCCGCATCCGAAGTCACTTCGTCAAAGCATTACCGGGCGATATGCTTCAAATACGCTCCATATTCATTTGGAAATTCAGATGCCAGCTGTAACAGCTGGTCACGATCAATGAAGCCTTTTCGCCAGGCGATCTCTTCCGGACAGGAAATCTTCAGCCCCATTCGCTTCTCAATCGCTGCAACAAAGTTTCCTGCGTCCAGCAACGACTCATGCGTTCCTGTATCCAGCCAGGCAAACCCGCGTGAAAGCATCTCAACCTTCAACTGTCCCCGCACCATATATTCACGGTTCACATCCGTAATTTCGAGTTCCCCTCGAGGTGATGGTTTCAGGTTCTGAGAAATGCTGACCACCTGATTGTCGTAGAAATACAGTCCGGGAATCGCATAACTTGATCGAGGATGCTTTGGCTTTTCTTCCAGTGAGATCGCCCTGCCCTCAGCATCAAATTCCACCACACCATAGGCCGAAGGATCCCGAACTTCATACCCAAAAATTGTCGCACCGGTTTCCAGCGAGGCGGCATTCAGTAAAGTGCCCTGAAAGCCGCGACCATAAAAAATGTTGTCCCCCAGCACCAGCGCAACGTGGTCATCACCAATGAATGGCGCTCCCAGAATAAAGGCCTGTGCAAGACCTTCCGGCTTTGGCTGAGTCACATAACTGAACGACATTCCCCATCGAGCACCGTCGCCCAGCAGTTTTTCGAAGCCTCCAATGTCGCGGGGAGACGAGATAATCAATACATCGCGGATTCCGGCCAGCATCAGAGTTGACAGCGGATAGTAAATCATTGGCTTGTCATAGACAGGCGCCATCTGTTTGCTGATTCCCAGTGTCAGCGGAAAAAGTCGTGACCCTGTGCCGCCCGCCAGAATGATGCCTTTCGTGAAATGGTGCATGCAGCTGTAATTTCCTTAGTTCAGACACTTGGTAAACGGTACGGCTTTTAACGGTTACATCGAATCGACAAACAGAATAATGTAATACATGCATCGAAACAGCAGCCGAAAATGGTCTGCCAATCGTGTTTCAGTTCGGCAGTTTTAATGTCGTGTCCGTAACAGATGGTCGACTGCTGCTGTGGGATTTCCACCTCCGCCCACATTTACAGACGATCGTGACGGTTGGGATCCGAATTAATGTCTGCCGGACAAATGGTTCCCGCTGAAAACTGATACGTCCGCAAACAGCCGTTTGTTAAGTCGATCACCTTATCTCTGGCATCAGTAAGGCAGAAAATCATGAAAAACCTGCTTTGTCTCAGTCTGGTCATTCTGACAGCCCTGTCCAGTACTGACACCACATATGCACAGCTTTTTGGGCAGCGGACTCTGGGCAGATCATTAAGCCGAAATTCGTCACAGGCAAACCGAAATCCCGGCACACTGGATGGAGATCGCCGGTTTCTCAGGGATCAGCGTTCGGCCAGTGATTTTGTGGGGGCTTCGGCCGCCGGGGGCGGGGCTGCCGGATTTGTGGGCGCTACCTCGGCCGTAACCAATGCGGTTTCTTCAATTACAGGTCTGCGAGAAGAAACTCGTCCGCCACTCAACCGACCGCGAACACTCCGCAATGGCGGACTGTACGCTGAACGCCTGATGCTTTCGACTGACAGCCTGTCTTCATCCTCCGGCGAATCGGTACAAACACCCCCCCTGATTCTGTCATCCGGGCTCAACGCATTTCTTCAGGCTCGTGAACTGCAGATCGAGGTGTCTTCGGAAGGCCGATCTGTGACGTTGCGCGGAGAGGTCCCGTCCGAACACGACCGCCAGATGGCCGCAATGATCGTGAGCTTCGAACCCGGGATTCAAACGGTAGTAAACGATCTGACTGTGAATCCTTCGCTGCCTCCGATTTCGACCCCTGAACGTGCTCGTCGCTGGACGCCGGATCATTCCCGCTAACATTGCGTGACGGCATGTTTGTGTCACCGGCACTGGCCTCCTCCGGCTCGGGTGCACAAAGAACGTCCACAACGTCGTCAGACTCATAAACTTTGAAATCATTCGAATAGCCGGTCACACTTTCCTCGGACAGTTCTGCTTCCGAAGCACCGCCCCGCATATTTCTCTGCAAAAACCCATCGGTCACACTAATTTCCGAAGAGTTAAATGAGGGGCGTCGAGGAACCCGGCTGGTCGAACGGTCAGCCGTTCGCGTTACTTCCTCATGACCAGCAAGTCTGATGGAATTGTCCTGCCCTGATTTCTGATTCGTCACATACGGATCAAAGGGCGTGGCTCTCAAATCATCCGAACCGGGCTCGTCTGATCCGTCATCTGACATGTCAGGTCCCTGCAGGACCAGCCGAGCGGGCGTGGAAGTAATCTCAGCACCATCGTTGCTCACAAACCTTGAGATCAGTGTGACTCGCTGCTGCGGACCTCCGGCAGGATCCCATGGCACCCAGAAACTGTAGGAATGCCCCAATGGAGACAGGCTGTAATGTGTCTTCAGTGACTCCGCAGGAAAAACATACTTTCGATCAGGCGTTCGCTCCAGTGTGCCGGCAGAATCGTCCCATGCATACACAACCAGTGTCCCGTCAATCAGGATTGGCCTGTTTCGATCCGGACCGTAAAACATAATTCGCCCGCCAAAACCACGTACCGGTGCCTGCTCGGGCTGATGCAGAACGGTGTCCGTCCAGACCGGGACAATCTGATGTGGAGTCTCCGGCTTCGCTTCTCTTTTGGCAAACAGCGTCGCACCGCTGCCAAACATGGTGCACCCGGTCAGACACATCAGCATGCATCCGACAACAATCACTGAAGGCCCCTGCAGACAAACAGGGATCCATCGTGTTTGAACGTGTCCACCGGTGAATGAAGTTTTATGCATGGTTACGTTTGTCATCTTTAACGCGTCCGTCAGCACCAGTGGCAGCTCTCGGTTCAAATCAAAAAGACAGGCCAGACCATCACAGTCAGCGAAGGTACCAGGCAGGCTTTGCTTTTGTTTCCGATTTGGTACTGTTGTCTGTATTGTCAGCCGATTTCGCCAGCGGTTTTCCTGGAGCCGGATTAGTTCCTCGCGCCGATTCCGAACGAGTCACCGATTTTTCTGTCCGAACTGTTTTTTCGGCTGGCGGATTCGATGTGGCTGAATTCCGAACGGCCGGGCTCCGAACAGCCTTATTTCGAGCAGCGGAATTCGGTAAGGCAGAACTCTGCCGGGCTTTCTCGTTCTCAAACGACATCAGTCGTATCTCCGGATTCCCCGGAGATTCGCTTCCCTGAACTGCCTCCGGATCGACAGGTTCAGGCGGATCGGTTAACAGTGATCGAGGCAGCGGCGGACTCACTGCCGGCTGGGGAATGGATTCCGGAACGACAGGAGACAGATCGGGGTAAATCGTCTTTACGCCACTGCCATCCAGCTCGCCGGTAATACATGTTTCGGTATTAAGCCAGTTGAAGATGTCCGATGAGATCCAGCTTAACCGGGCAAGCTCCACCTGTTTCATATACTCCGCTTCTGTCTGACCGCGGATCACATGAGGGGTCAGAATAATCAGAAGTTCCTTTCGCACATTCGAATTTCCATCGTAACGAAACAGATTGCCAACCAGTGGCACATCACTGAGCCATGGAACCCGACGTGTGATCGAAGTATTGTTTGTTGTGATCAGTCCCCCGATCACAACGGTCTGACCACTTCCGGCACTGATTGTCGTTTGCGCCGTTGTAATGTTGACTCGCGGAGAACGAATCACGGAACCGTCCGCAGAGACGGACACAGGAATCCCTTCCGCTTCGGGCCCCACTTCAGACTTCTCGGCATCGATCTCCATGACAACCATGCCTTCCGGACTGATTCGAGGTGTGACCCCCAGAATCAAACCAACGTTCTCCAATTCCACGCTGTTTACCTGACCAACCTGGTTAATGCTGGTTCCGACAATTCGCGGAACGCGCTGCCCCACCTGAATAAAAGCGGGCTGATTATCCAGCGTCATGATTTGCGGTCGACTCAGAATTTCCATATTGCGAGTGCGATTCAGTGCCCTCAGCAGCACGCTGATGTTTTCACTGCTGGCGGACAGTACCAGTCCGCCGAAATCAGCATCTTCGCTGATTCGATTCATACTGAAATGGGACAGTGCCTGCCCGCCCACTTTTCCAGCCGTTCCCAGCGAATTCGCGTTGTTCGCATTTCCAAGGGGCTTGTTATTGAAGTCAAATCCCGGCTGCAGCAGGCTGCCCAGCAGACTTCGGTCAAACAACAGTGAATCCTGCAATCCCAGCTCAACTCCGAACTCGTGCAGGTTATTCAGTTCAACTTCGGCCAGAATTACCTGAATCATAACCTGCGGCGGCTGAGCATCCAGACCTTCGACCAGTTCCATGATCTGTTCAAAGTACCGGGGAGTGGCACTGATAATCAGGGCATTGCCCACAGGTTCAGGAACAACCACCACTTCAGATTCAATCTGAGCAAACGGATTCTGTCGCCCAGGCGCTGCCTGAGCGACCACTCGTTCACTTCGCAGAAAATTGTTCACCGCATTGGCCACATCCAGTGCCGGGGAATTCTTCAGGCGATAGACCTGGTTGATGCGTTCCTGCGAATCAGATTCATCCAGACGCAGCAGCAAAGCTTCGATGATTCGCAGGTCACCCGCTGCTCCGGTTGCAATAATGCTGTTGGTGCGGATATCGACGGAAAACCTTACAGGCACCAGAGATGACTCATTGGCTGCGGTGGCCAGCTGAGGTACAGGAGACGTTGCTGCCTGCTCAGGAAACAGTGATCTCAGCACCTGGACAAGATCACTCGCGTCCCCATTTGAAATTTGAAATACCTTGATCTGAGCCGATGCGGCCGGTGACTCGTCCAGACTCTGAATCAGCTGTTCAACCAGAGGAAGACTGTCTGCAGGCCCGGTGACAAGAATTCGATTTGTTCGGGCATCCGGCGTCAGTCGAACATCATCCAGCAATCCGGATGCCGCCACACTGCGACCATCCGGACCAACCATCAGCATTTCCAGTGCAGCAGATCGCTGCTGTCCGCCAGCCCCGCCACCACCACGAGCGGCAAGGATTGCGGCAGTGATTGTCTGAGAAACGTCTACCGCGAGAGCATTCTTCAGGCGAATCATTTTTGCCTGATTCAGCGATTTTGAGGTCCCCGTATCCAGCTCTCGAATCAGTCGGGCGACTTCCTGCATATCGCGGGGAGCAGCATTCACAACAAGCGAATTCGTTCGGGCATTGGACGTAACCGTAACATCAGGCCCCAGCCCTCCCCGACCACTCAAAAACTGTCTGATCGTATTTTCCACCTGAGAAGCTGGCGCATGCTCCAGCCGAAACATTTTCATCTGAGTCGATGGCGGCACCGCTTCATCCAGACGAGCAATCAGCTTTTTCGCCGCTGTTACAGCTTCTCCCCAGCCAATCAGAAGCAATGCATTGGGCTTCACCAGAGGCGTAATTGCAACTCGCCCCTGAAGCGGACCAGTGAGATCCTGAAGAACGCGGGTAATCAGCTGGTTGAGTGCCTCTCCCTGAACATTCCGCAGATAAACAATGTCAATTTCCGGAGCCGTCTCAGCACTTAATCGCTCGATCTCCTGAATAATGCGAATCAGCTCCTGCACATCAGGATCTCTCCCTCGCAGAATCAGCACATCAAGATCCGGAAGCGGCTCCACCTGAACGTCCGGTGCCGGTCTTCTCAGCACGTTCGCAGGATCATCGCCCTGCATGTCTGCCGGAGTGTCAGTTCCCGAGTCCTGCAGATTTCCAGCGAGTGGCTGGAGGGGGTCCGCGGCATCAGTGATCTGCCCGGTCTGCTGAGTAAAACCTGCCTGCCGAATGAGCGGCCATGCTCGAGCATCCGGTCGATCGACACCCGGATCCGCCATTCCATGTTCTTCACCAGTCTCGGATTCCTCCGGGAGCGGATCTGTTACACCTGACCTGGCTCTGGACTGCTTCCACATACGAATCGCTCTGTTCAGCACCTGCGGATCAACAGTGCTGACAGGAACAAAGCGGATTGTATCTCTCTGCTGCCGATCCTGAGAGTCATCGAGCTTTTCAAACAGGGCAACAAACTGCTGCACAAGGTCCTGAGGCCCATCCAGCAAACAGGACTGGGAAGCGTTGTCAAAGGTCAGCGTGATCGAACGATTGCCGCTGCTCGCATAGCTGCAGCGCCCGCTGCCCGAATCCCACAGGCGAGTACCAAGAAGCCGCTGAAGCAGCGCATGCGACTGCTCGCTGGTAATATTCCGAAATCGCACCCGCATCACGCGATCAGACACATCCGGGCGCGCAGACACAGGTACACCGCGCTGAAGAAACTGCCGGGCAGCGTTGTGGTGCTGCTCACTGCCAAGAACCAGAATTCGGCCGCGTGCTGGATCGGCTGAGATATTGACTTCATCCCCCAGGACAGTCCGCAGAGCAGCCATTTGCTGTTCGATTTCTGCAGGTGAAACCTCATACGTTCGCAACACTCGCTTCACTGGCACATCGTTCGATTCTGCCGCGAGACGCCCAGTCGTCTTCTCAGGCTGGTCCAGCTCCTTAATCAGCTGACCGGCCAGCAGCTGTATCTTCGATGGACCGGCAACAATGATCTCCATCTGATCATCGTCAGCTATGATTCTGGCCTCACGAACCGTCTCACCAAGCAACTCCTCCAGAACACGACGCACATCGGACGGACGGGCGTGTCTGAGCTGATATACCTGAAACTCGGCACTTCCCGATTCCCGCTGTGATGCAGCCGGAACAGTGATCCCTGTCACACCTCCGGAGAACGATTCCGTCTGGAAGTTCAGACGAGGTATTTCCGGCATTTGTGCCGATGAGCAATCAGTCAGCGGTCCAAAAGCCAGCCACACGACAACTGCCGCAAGCTGCTGTTTCGATTGCCAGAGGATGAATGGCCGCGGTCTCATGGGCAAGCTTTGATGGCCAGAAGGGAAGAATATTGCCAACAACGGAGGGTTGGTGACAGTACGGTACGACCATGTACAACTCAAGGTGAATCTGATCACTGAACGAGCTGAACCATGCCGCCAATATTCGGATCTCGTCGACATCGGCAACGTGCTGCTCCTGCCCAGCCCGCTGCAGGCAGCTTCTGCCGCAATACTCTCCACTGCGTCCGGTATTTTTTGCCGATCATCCTGCGATCAGAATCGTTGCGGATGCCTCAGGACAAATCACCGAAACCAGACACAGGGTACTGAAATTCATTTCAGTACAGCGTCCGAGCTGGCAGTGACACTGCTTTCGAGCAGCCGAGCGTCCGCAAATGGACTTCCAATTGGCAACAGAAACCGATCTCCGGAAGACTCAATCACGACTTCCTGATCCCGCACTTCTACAATCCGACCGCTCAGAGCCACCGTGTCAAAGCTTTCGTTCAGCCCCACTCGGGTGACTTTGTCCAGAAGTTGCTCACTGATCCACACCTGAGCATTACCGTTACTGTAAGTGATGGCAGTCACCAGGGTATGTTTCATGGGATCGGAATGATCAATCCCGATTCCAAAAATGTTGTTGCGCCAAACGGTTTCGTAATCCTGAACTCGCGACGAAGCCAGCAGAGCAGAACTGCCGGTATTCAGGCGATCTCGTTTCGTATTGGGCAGCAGAAGTGTCTCGACGCCAATCGAAATATCAAACTGCCCTGTACTGCCGAGTGGGCTTAATGTCAGACTGGCAATCTGATGTAAATGAGGAGCATCCGAAAACTGATATAGAAATTCGGTAAACTGCTGGAGAGTGCCACGTACTCGAATACTGAAGGGGAGACTGCGATAAACCCCCGATCGATTCGCGGGTGATCCCGAATCCACGGTGGCATTTCTCAATTTTGCCTTCCGGACAAGACTCAGCACCCAGCCGCGATAAACACTGCGAGCTGTTTCAACATCGGAGGGCAGCGACTGTTTCTGCCATGCATCAATCTGCCTGCCAGCCTGGCGAGCCTGCGCAAGCAGTGCTTCACGCTTCTCAATGTCTTTCCTGAGCTGACTGGTCCGGGCTCTGCGTTCCTGAAGAGGCCCCTGAATCATTGATGCAAGCACCCAGTCACCGACTCGCACCAGAGCAATGACGGCCAGGAGACCCAGAAGCAGATGCTGACGATTGAGTGACTTCATTTGTCCGCCACCCCGCTGCCGTCATCACCCCTGCCGCTTTGATCGCTTTTCGACGAAGGATTAGCCCTGCCAGCGACAATCCCGTTACCTGCGACTGCTTTATCCGGCCCGCCTTTGGCGACCCCGGAACCTTTGCTGGCCGTAACCTTTTCTGCGACCTCAGACGGCCCTTTGTACTGTGACGGGTTTCGACTGCGAATTGTCATCGTTGTCTGAAATGACCACGTCGACTTATTGCCTTCCTGCTGCTCACGAATCCCGGGAATCCTCAGCTCATGAAATCCGTCACGCAATCGACGTTCCATATCCTGAATCACTTCCGGCTGCTTTCCAACACCGCGAAATGAAACAGTGGCCCGTCCGACTCCTGCCGGACTAATCGACAGCTGCTGAACAACAAGATCCGGGCTTGATGGCATTCGCTGAGTCAGATCACGCAGTTCGTCCAGCCAGCTGAACCGGTTTTTTTCCCATGCAGATAATGACGAAGCCAGGCGTCGCTTTGCCTGCGTATCTTTTACCAGATCGTTGAGTTCATTGAGTCTGACGGTGAGTCGAGAGTTTTCGGCATCGATTTCCGCAAACTGTGACCAGACCCAGTACCAGCCTCCGCCTGCCATCATCAGAACCACGGCAACAACAGCAAGGATTTGTCGGCTTCTTCGCCCTTGCACTGGTGGACGCTTTGGATTTGCAAAATCGACAACCGGCTGTACTCCGATCGCCTCTTCCTTTAATGCAGCCAGCAGATTCGCATAACTGCCTGAAGCCACCATTTGCAGTGCGCCATCTGCAATCGTCGCACCGGCGGACTGTTCAAGAAGTAAATCGGGCCGCACAATGGTCGCTTCAGCCCCAAATTGTCTGGATAGCGCCAGATCCAGCCCCGAAGTCTGTTCTTCACCTCCGGCCACCAGAATGCGATCTACAGCGATCGGCTGTTCCGACATCTGCCCGCTTGCTGAGATCAGCGTTCGCTGCGTTTCCGCAGTCAGATAACGAATAATCTCATCGCGAGGTACTCCCGACGCCAGCCGAATGGTGCGTGACAGAATGGGAAGTCCGCCAGTTGTTACAAGCACATCCGCAGCATCAGTTCCCCGAGCCACAATCAGAGTTGTCTGTCGCTCATTGCCCTCCGTTTGCCCGTCCGCGAAAACGCGAAGCGGATGGCCGCCAACCAGAATTCGCAGGGGGCGACCAGCAAATTCCTGAATGATACCACGGATCAATTGCTGATCGTCGGCAAGCAGCGCCATCGCACTGACCGAACGTGTTCCATCAGCAGCTGCCGGATAGGCCACAAAGTCGAGCAGCGATTCATCGGAAGTTCCAGGAATGCTGCGCATCGCCATATTGCGAACAATGGCCGGAAGCTCAGCCTCCGTTGCAGGCGGCACTTTAAAGGTTGCTGAATCCACCGAACCACGATTCAACAGGATCAGCAACCTGGATTTCTCAGCCTTCTGAGCGATGACCGTCCTTTTAAGAACCGCCAGAATCGACGAATCGGCTGCCTCTCCCGCTTCCCGAATCGGAACCCGCCCGGCATCCAGCAGACGAAGTCGGCCCTGACGGTCACCTTCCGCGTGCACAAAACGCAGCGTGTGAGCGTTCCAGTTAACGGCAAGCATTCGAGTCATGGCAGGTGGGAATCTGATTTCAGGACCTGCAGTCAGCAGGTAACCATCAGCGGCGGGGCATCAGCAGCGGGCAACAGCGGAATCAGAACCCGCAGTTGTCGATCGATGAAGTTGTCAATTTACAAAATCGTGCGGAGGCAGATTCTGACTCAGTATAACAACCCCAGGATACCAAAAGGAATCATGTTTCCCCGACATCCCATTCCCCGCGATCACGTCATCAGAATTGTGCAAGAAATCGCACGTCATTCTCATAAAAACGGCGGATGTCGTCGACGCCATAATGCTTCATGCAGAATCGCTCGATTCCAAGTCCAAAGGCAAAGCCGGACACCTTTTCCGGGTCGTAACCAACAGCCTTAAAGACATTGGGATCCACCATTCCGGCTCCACCAATCTCCATCCAGTGATCTCCCCACTTCACATCAACCTCCACTGACGGCTCCGTGAAAGGGAAAAATGACGGCCGAAACCGAATTTCCACGTCCGGTCCGAGAAAACTGCGAGCAAACAAACTAAGAACGGTCTTCAACTGAGCCATCGTCACATGCTCATCGACCATCAGACCTTCCATCTGATGAAACATACAGGAATGCGTCGCATCGATGGTGTCCGGACGATAAACACGTCCCAGCGAAACAATTCGTACGGGCGGCGGAGTTGTTTCCATCGTACGAATCTGCACTGTCGAAGTCTGACTCCGCAGAAGAACGGGCCCACCCAGCGTTGCCGAAGCACAGGCAACGTAAAAGTTATCGAGCGGATCTCGAGCCGGATGATCCTCCGGAATATTCAGAGCTTCAAAATTGTGCCGCTCATCTTCAAGCTCGGGTCCTTCAACCACGGTAAATCCAAACCGACCCATCAGCTCCCGAAACTCGGTAATCGTTCTGGAGATCGGGTGTAGTCGACCAAACACAGGCCTGTCGCCCGGCAGCGTCACATCAAAATCACTGACCGGCGAACTGGATTTGGAAGCCTCCAGCTGCTGCTGTCGAGCTTCCAGCTCCGCAGTGACGGCTGTCCGAACTTCATTAAAGCGTTTGCCCACAAGTGGTTTCTGGTCACCGGTGGCCTGCCCAACCAGTTTCTGCAGGTCACGAATTCGACCGTTTTTCTGCCCCAGAAACTCAATTCGTACAGCCTCCAGCTGTTCAGGACTTCCCGCTCTTCCAATCGCAGAAAGAGCAGCCGACTGAAAATCATCAAATGACGTCAGTATGTCCATCGCAAAGTATTCCTCAGTCCGGTTGCCTTAACCATCCCGTCTTCAGTGTAAATAAAAAAGGGGCGAGTCTCCTGTGATCCGGAAACTCGCCCTTCAATTTCTTTGAGGAAATCGGCCGTCGCACTCCAAAACTCGCTCGCCAGATGAACAGCAAGAACGAGACGACGGCGATCAGCCGTTGCTCATTATGCAACCGCACCCTTTGCCGCTCGCACAGCCGCAACCACTTCATCAAACACAGCGGGGCTGGCAATCGCAAGTTCGCTAAGCGATTTGCGATTCAACCCAATCTGCGCCAGCGTCAAACCGTGGATGAACTCGGAATACGACAATCCCCGAGCACGACAGGCTGCGGAAAGTCGAGTAATCCACAGAGCCCGAAATTCTCGCTTTTTGGTGCGTCGGTCACGCGTCGCAAATGCACGAGCTCGAACCAGGGTTTCCTTAACGCTGCGCAACAGCTTACTTCGCCCGCCGACATTGCCGCGAGCTTCTTTAAACAGGCGATTCTTTGACCGTCGCCGCGCTTTACCTAAACGAACACGCATCTTTCCGAGCCTTCAGGGAAGACAAATCTATCAAAATCAAGACCCACACCAATGACGTCTACAGGCTGGGCCGCAGAGCATCTACTATGTTTCGCGCGTCCTTACCATCCACAACACCGTCCTGCCGCAGTCCGCGGCCCCGCTTGCCACCCTTGTGACTCATCAGGTGCCCACGAAAGGCTTTACGGTGTTTGGCTTTTCCTGAAGCAGTGATCTTAAATCGCCGCTTCATTCCTTTATGCGTTTTTTGCTTTGGCATTTCCGTCTCCACGACAGAAAACTGATCGGATGTATATTAGTCTCTACGAAAGAGCCGGGCAGTATAGTCTGAGCGTTTCCAGCTTGTAAAGCAGGTTACGGCTTGTTCGCTAAAATTCCAGGCTCCGACATGAGAACGGGGTGAGACAAACGGCTTCCCGGCCGGATGCGACAGCAAATGTCGCCATCAGCATACAGTACAGCCGTCCGCAGGCATCCCACCGTTATCGGCGGAGTACACGCCCAATCCTCAAAGAATCCGGGCAGTTTTGCAATGCAGGAAATCCCCCGATCGCAAAACTAACCGGATTCTACTCTCCGCTTTGCGACGTCTGTCGCAATAAACAGGCACTTTTCCGCAGTCAGGTTTCCGCAGTCCAGACAAACGAGACTGAATCAGGCGCCCGTGGTTTTGAGAGACTGCTTTGTCCGCAGCAGGCGATTTCCGACTGCTGCCCGAAGTTCCTGATTCTGTCCCCATCGATACAGGAAGAGTCCCAGAACAATTCCCAGCAACGACGCCGACAGCACCCCGGCCGCACTTTGAGTGAATGTGGAATTCTCGGTCGCAGCCTGTGTTGTCAGGACGAGGCCCACAAGGCTGATGACCAGACTGATTGCATCCGACAGGATTTCCGTTGGACTCAGACTACCCTTAAACAGGACCATCAGTTTTCCGAAAACCAGCTGGAACGCAAAACTCACCACACCGGCGGTCATCAGAGTGAAGGCCACCCAATAGAATGCCGGAAACGCCATTTTCTCAGCCAGTCGATAGATAGGTTGCAGAATTCCGGCTGCGGCTTCCTTTGCCTGCTCATTCTGGTCAATCTTTTCTGCAACTTCGTCGACCTTTGCCTTCGCATCAGCGGCCAGGTCCTTTGCTTTTTCTGACGTTGTTTCTGTAGTTACAGGAGCTTCTGCAGCAGGATCTGACAGATCTGTCGTCGATGTTTCAGCGGCTTGCGGGGTATCCTCAGTGGAAGGCAGCTGGGTCGTCGCTCCAGGATTTGTGGATTCCTGTGACCAGGCCGTTGCACCTGTCCCCACCAGCATTCCCGCGGCGACAGACAATGTGGCCGCACGTCGAATGATCGTTTTTGATAGTTTCATAATAGTTCTCTCCATCTGCAATTGACGATTTCATCATCATCGGTGAACGCCGCAGGTTCGCATGCGGATCAAAAGTATTTGGAGAGATCAGCGAATCTGACCAGAACCGCGCACAACATATTTGTAACTGGTCATCTCACGCAGACCACAGGGACCACGTGCGTGAAAACGATCCGTGCTGATACCGATTTCAGCCCCCAGACCCAGTTCTCCGCCATCGTTGAATCGCGTGCTGGCATTCACCATGACAGCGGCAGAATCCACTTCCGACTCGAATCTGGATGCTGCCGACAAATCATTCGTTACAATAGCATCCGTATGCGCGGACCCGTATGTGCGGATGTGCCCGATCGCCTCATCGATCGAATCCACCACACGCACCGACATAATCAGCGCCATATGTTCTGTTCGATAATCCTGTTCCGTCACCGGAACAGCTCCTTCCACGAACTGCCGAGTCACCGGACAGCCTCGCAGCTCCACTCCCCTGCTCTGCAGTTCCTGCGCCATTCGAGGAAGAAGTCGTTCAGCAGCGGCTCGATGGATCAGCAAAGTTTCCGCTGCGTTACACACCCCGGGCCGCTGGCACTTGCTGTTGATGACAATATCCACGGCCATTTGTTCGTCCGCCATGGCGTCGAGATAAACATGACAGATACCGTCGAAGTGCTTGATCACCGGCATTGTTGCTTCACGGGTCACCCGTTCGATCAGTGATCGACCACCGCGCGGGATCGTGACGTCAATCAGGTGGCCCATTCGCAGAAACTGCCCCACCGCTTCCCGATCCGTTGTGGAGACGAGCTGCACAGAATGTACCGGAAGCCCTGAATTCTCCAGAGTTTGCGACAAAATACGCTGAAGTGCCAGATTGCTGTGAAGTGCCTCTTTTCCACCTCGCAGAATCACAGCGTTACCACTGCGAATGCACAGCGACGCGGCATCGACTGTTACCCCCGGGCGAGATTCATAGATAAAGAAGACAACTCCCAGCGGAACGCGGATTTTGGCAATCTGCAATCCATTGGGACGTCGCGATCCCTCGATCACTTCCCCCACAGGATCCGGCAATGCTGCCACCTGCTCAACGGCCGCTGCAAGTCCCTGAACGCGGTCCTCAGTGAGCTTCAGCCGATCCAGCATCGCACTGCTCAGACCATCCTTCTGCCCGGCTTCAAGATCCCGCTCGTTGGCCACCACAATTTCAGACTGCTGTCTCCGCAGCTCCCGAGCCACCACCAGCAGCCAGTCCCGCCTTGCTGCTCCGGAGGTGGATGCCAGAGTCGTCGCCGCCAGCCGCGCCTGCTGAGCAACAGCGTTTGTATAATTCTGCAAACTATCCATGGACTAAAGATTCCAGTTGGAATAAACAGCCGCACGAAACGTCTGCCATTCATCTCTGTGATTGACTGCTTCAGGACGCTCGACCAGTTCACAAATCCAGTTGTCCATCTTTCGCAGCCGCTCGGCAAGAACAGCCGAAATATTTGAACAAATACGAAAAGCGGCCGACGGCTGAGCACTGGCCAGTTTTAAGAAGTCTTCTCGAGTATAAGTGCAGACGCTCACCGCAGTTCTCGCCCGGATTGTGGCCGAATGAGGTGCTGAACGCACAAACGACATTTCACCGAAGACATCTCCGGCTTTCAGCTCGGCCAGAATCATTTCCGACCCATCCGCCGCCGTCCTGCTGACGATACATTCTCCCGACAAAATTATCCACAGGGCCTGAATCGACTTTCCCTCATGCAGAATTGTCGATTCGGCGTCAAAATTCATCCTCGTTAAATCCCGAGCAATACGCGACGCATCCGCTGCCGCGAGACCATCAAACGTTGGAAAAGATGTCAGAACTTCCGCCGTCAGCGGCCCTGTGCCCGAAACCGATTGTGCACCCATAGCAAACCTGCATTTTGATTGATGAGTAATGACTGCCAAACAGCGGTCAAACCAAACAGCGGTCAAACCAAACAGCGGTCAAACCAAACAGCGGTCAAACGCTTCGCCTGGCGAAACGATCAGGGAATGTCACGGATGACAGCCTGCTGAGGATAAATCGAACAGCCCGAGAGCCCTTGCGCCGGTCCCGTCAGCATGCAACCCGTCCCGCCAGTTCCTTCGCCCGGATAAACTACGCCCGGCTAAATTCCGCCCAATACTGTCGCACGTCCAACCCGCCCAATTCCCAGCAGGTAGGCAGCAGTCCGCAAATGTATACGCTTTTCGACTGCCAGCGACCAGACTTTGTCGAAACTGCGTGACATGGTTTTTTCGAGCTCTTCACGAACTCGCTCCAGATCCCATCGGAAATACTGCTGATTCTGTACCCATTCGAAGTAACTGACCGTGACTCCACCAGCGTTGGCAAGAATGTCGGGCAGCACAACAATCTCTCTTTTCCGAAAAATCATGTCGGCTTCAGGAGTCGTGGGGCCATTGGCTGCTTCGATGATAAACTTTGCTCGAACATCGTTCGCGTTTTCTTCCGTCAGCACTCCACCAAGAGCAGCAGGAATCAGAACGTCAACATCCAGAGCCAGCAATCCTTCGTTCGACAGTCGTTCACCCCCGGAGAATCCGGACAGGCTGCCATTCGTTTTCGCATATGCCAAAGCGGCTGCCACATCAATTCCGTCACGATTTAAAATGGCACCACTGACATCCGAGATGGCAATAATTTTAGCTCCGGCTCTGCTCAGATAGTCGGCCGTGAACGTGCCAACGTTACCGAACCCCTGAATCGCGATCGTAGCCCCTTCGGCAGTCCGCTGATATTTTCGAAGCAGTGCCTGCGTCAGAATACCGACGCCACGCCCTGTGGCTTCCTCGCGCCCTTCTGCCCCGTACAGCTCGGCCGGTTTCCCTGTCACACAGGCCGGATTGAAGCCGTGGAATTTTTCGTACTGGTTCATGAACCAGGCCATCACCTGCGCATTTGTGCCCATGTCGGGCGCCGGAATATCCTTGTCAGGCCCAATCACATCGTGCAGCTCATCGACGAATTTTCGAGTTAAACGTTCCAGTTCATCGGTACTGAGATCCTTCGGCCGCACATTGATTCCGCCCTTGGCGCCCCCGTATGGCAAATCCACTACTGCGGTCTTCCATGTCATCAGCGATGCAAGAGCCAGAACTTCATCAGAATCCACTTCGTGATGATATCGGAGGCCGCCCTTCATCGGACCTCGTGCACTATTATGCTGAATTCGATAGCCAACGAACGTGGCAATGTTGCCATTGTCCAGTTTCATGGCCACCTGAACTTTCAGCTCACGCTCAGGTGTCAGCAAAAGCTTCTTCATATTAGGGGACAGGTCCATTACCGAAGCTGCTTCTTCAAAGTACTGGCCCGCCGCTTCAAACGCGTTCTTCATCTGGTTCTTACTTCCCGGGATAGTGAACAGTCAGCCAATATGGACCCGTACATGACGGCAAACAGATCGCATTGAGATTTCCGTTCAAAGATATAACAATTCACGGATTTTTTCCCAATGAGGTGAGCAAAAACAGGGCAATTTCGCGGGCGTAAAGTGCCATTCCAGTGTCCGACGGCACGGGAATTTCATGACTGAAAAGTCGCTCTCCTTCGGGTGCACTGCGGAATGCCGGCGTACTGTCGCAAAACAGAATGCCTTCCGCAGTACAGTATTGCCGAAGTACCTGAAAAGGCAATTCGCTGCGAAACGGTGTCGCCCCCCGGATACCGCACCGCTCAGACAACTGCTCTGCGTCAGATGCAGGCCGCAGCTGCCAAAGCACCGGACAGGTTGTGACAACAAACCGGAACCCACCGACAGCAGCGAGCCGATTCAGCTCACTCAGCGGACCAATCGCATGTCGAACCGGAATTCTCAAATCGGGAGGACTGTCGGCAATCCACTCCATGCGATTCTCCATCCGGTTTCCGGCAGATGACGCGGAAGACGTGGTCGTCAGATAATCCCGGGAACGCGCAAGCAGACTGGTCGCAAGGGCCGAATGTTTTACACCTCGGACCGCCGCCGACAACATCGACTCCCGCACCGGCATCTGCAGACCAGGATGAGGGCAGGTTCTGATCCCGTCCTGTTCCCTGAGAAATCGTCGACAAGCCAGATCATCAGCCACATCCGACATATCAAAATGTAAAATGATCAGATCCGGACTCAGACGCGAGAGCTGCTGCTGAAACTGAAGCAGCGACAATAACGGGCAATACCCGGGCACGCCGCCGTTCACGACTTCAATCGTCATCGTCGAGTTTTTTTCGAGGAACTGCTGCAGCAGACTGGTCAGCTGTCGCTGATCGGCACAATGTGGCCCAAACACAGTCTCGTCACCAAGCACCAGGATTCGGTAAACATCCGCCGGCTTCGGAACGCGAAGCTCATCACCTCGACATCCATCGCTGTTGATTCGCACATCCGGATGCAGGATCGAGCTTCGCGAACCAGCGGGCAATGCGGAAACAAGCTGATGATGGCGGTCAGCCGAAGGAATCAAAAGTGTCTGGAGCCCAGGATGCGTTCCCGAATACACAAAAGCCCTGCTGGCGGGCGGATTCGCCCGGAGATAGAACTCGGCCCCTGCACCAGCCGTGATCAGCAGCATTGATGCTGCGATGATATGCCGGAACATTCGAAATGGGCGAAAGTTCATGTTCCCGCCGAGCACAATTCAGTAGTGAACGCGATTTTCCTGTCGGGCCATCAACGATTACCCTGAATGGGAGTGTATTCGCTTCTGCTTTCCAGCTTCAAGAGCGAGTTTCACCAGACAAAATACAGTATCTGGCAGTCTGAAGACTGTTTTCCATCGTCCGCTGCTCATCAAGTCAGACATCGGAACCTCTGCCCCCAAAAAAAAGGGCGAGCAAAAAAAAAGGGCGAGCTTCCGAAGAAGCTCGCCCCCGGGAGGAGGGAGTCGCGAGTTGATTCATCACCACCGGAGACGGCAACATCGCAGCCGTTCATCCGATTGTCCTTTTCCTTCAGGCTGCCCGACGCTGCTGCTGATCGTCAGAGTCCGGAACAAACTGAGTACCAGTTCCGGGAACTCTTCTGATGTTGGATCCCGGACCTCCTCGTGGAGGATAGCCGTATTCTCGAAGCTTGCCGGACAGAGTACGCAGGCCAATCTTCAGGATCTGAGCCGTACGTTCACGATTGCCATTGCAGCGGGCGAACGTCGACTCGATCAGCTTGCGTTCCATTTCCCGCAGCGTCATGCCCACGCCTTCGACGCCTTCGTCTTCCGCATTGGTATTCTGAAGCCACGGAAGCAAATCGTCAGGGCCAATCATCTCTGTGATATCGACCGTGCAGGCCCGTTCAATAACGTTTTGCAGTTCACGAACATTGCCCGGCCATGGATGATTTTCCAGAGTCTGCAGTCCGGCCGCACTGACCTGACGAGGAGGACGGCCCTCCTTCAGCGAAATCTGACTGATGAAGTGTTCCACAAGCAGCGGAATGTCATTCTGACGTACTCGCAGCGGAGGAGACTGCAGAGTTATTCCGCTCAGATGCTGCAGCAGGTCATCACGAAAGCGGCCTTCCATGGCCAGACGATTCAGGTCACCATGCGTTGCCGCAATGAACCGAATGTTGGGTCCTTCCTGACTTCCGTGAAGCACCGATGTGGCTCGCTGCTCAAGCAGCTGTGACAGACGTCTCTGAAATGGCAGTGCAACAGTATCCACATTGTCCAGCAGAATTGATCCTCCATCCGCCATCTTCAGATAGCCTGGAAAACCGTCCGCTGCTCCGTCGCCGAATAACTGCAGCTCCAGAGTTTCCACTGAGTGCAGACTGCAGTCAATTCGCAGAAATGGCTTTGAAGCCCGACGACTGCAGCGATGCAGGCCTTCTGCAATCAATGTCGTTCCGCTGCCCGGTTCACCTCGTACCAGAACCGTTCGATCATCGTCGGCAGCAATACGAATGCTTTCACGCAGAGACTGCATGGCGGGTGTGCTTCCCACCAGATCCATCAGATTGCGATTCAGCAGCTGTCGCCGCAGTTTTTCATTCTCACGAATCAGCTCACCTCGTCGCAGTGCATTCAGCAGTGCTGCACCAAAACGAGATGCCGTATAAGGACGCTCGATCACATCGCATTCAAAAGTGGGAACCGTTTCACGGCCCCAGCGAGAATCTTCGCCAACAATACAGAGGACCTGAGCAGCTCGCGAATGACTGCGAATCGCCGCGTTGACTTCCTGCATTCTCGAAATACTGTCCGCATCATCAATGATGCAACAGCTGAATTCCTGACGGCTGAGATGAAACAGCATGGCGTCCGGGCTGTCGGTTTCACAAACCGACATTCCTCGCTTGCGAACATCATCAGCAAGGAGCTGACGAGCTCCTGGCCGCGGGGAAAATACGAGGACGCTGCGGACAGGAGTTTCTGGTTCCTGGGCAGACGTCGTATCAGACGAGCCGGACGGTGATGCGTTTGGAAAACGCAGGATGTGCGGCTCATGATGAGCACCGTGTGGGAACTCGTTCATGATTTCCTCAATCTGTGAGCAGAGAGTGGAGAGACAGTGGCGGGACGGAGGAGAGAAGGGGTTGATACGTTCCCGGTGTCATCATGAGTGTTGTTCAGTTTGAGAAGTCTGAACGGCGCTCAATAACCAAAGAACATGATCAGTTGTTCCTGAGCGGAACAATGGTGAGAACCAGAGAGGAGAACTGAAAGGAAAAATGATTTGGGATTCAGGAGATGAATCCCGTTTGGGAGGCGGATTGATATCTCCACTGCGTCGATGCTGTCAACATGTGTTCTTCACGATTGCGACGAAACTTTTCTGCAAATTACAGAAAAGAGCAATTCCAACAAATTTTTGCCCCACCCTGCCCCCCCTGCCCGGCACATTTTGCCGAACGACATCCAAAGTCGCACTCTCCCGCCTCCTGCCAGCGACTCTGCCTCCTCTCCGTACTGCCAGGCTGCCGCACGGGGCCAGCGAACCCGGATCACTGCCGCGATTTACGTGGATTCGCGTCCATCCGCGGCTTAAAACCTCGGCTCTCCCCCGCTCGCCGCTCGTATCAGTCGTCGATAAGTCGAAAATGGGGGAAAGAATTTCCAGGCAGAAAAATGAATCCCGGATGAATCTCTGAACGATGGCCAACTCTTGAGAACCCATCCATCAATATATCCGGGGATTCGTGGATATGTATGGCCTGTAGTTGCCAGAAAGTGCAGGCAATCCCGTCGGCGGGGGGCCGGGGGGTGTGTTAACCCCGCGCCGCCCCCGCGGGGTTTTTGGGGGGG
>JALHMY010000068.1 GCA_022843805.1 Fuerstiella sp. | reverse complement strand
CTTAGCGCCATGTCCCACACCAAAATCCATTTCACGAAGCGAAACAGATTTCACACTATTTGGATACCCCAATTCCTCCTAAAATACCAACTTTGCTGCTGCCTAGCCTCGCCCTCCCGGTAAAAACTACTTTGCCGCTCGCCTAAGAACCACCGATTCCGCCGTTGGCATCAGTCGTCACATCGCCGCTTTTCGTCCGGGCAGACTTCGAACAATCTCTTCAGATCCGCAGCCACCGGCGGTCGGAAGAAGCTTCCCAGGGCTGCACAATCCGTCTGCATTGAAGACATTGCGAACATCCCGCATGACTTCCAGATCCTGTTCGGTAAACAGTCGGTTCATGAAGCTGATCTTTTCCACGCCAATGCCGTGCTCGCCCGTCACACTTCCTCCCAGATCAATGCACTTGTTCAGGATTTCCTCACTGGCCTCCATTACTCGTCGCACCTGGTCGGAATCACGTTCATCAAACAGCAGGATGGGATGGATATTGCCATCGCCCGCGTGAAATACGTTGACAATACGAATGCTGTGTCGCATCCCAATATCGATAATAGCGGCCAGAATTTCCGGGAGGCGAGTTCGGGGAACCACACCATCCTGAGTGCAGTAACTGGGGCTGAGCCGACCAATGGCACCAAATGCCTGCTTGCGGCATTTCCACAGCAGCAAACGTTCTTCTTCAGTTTTTGAGAGTCTTACCTCACGCGCCCCGCTGCTGTGACAGATTTCCGTCACAGTGGCGGCTTCCGCTCCCACGGCACATTCCAGTCCATCCACTTCAATCAGCAGGACTGCTCCGGCATCGAGCGGAAATCCGAACGAATAGGCGGCTTCCAGGGCACCCACGATCCCCTGATCCATCATTTCAAGGGCTGCGGGTACGATTCCTGCCCCAATGATATTGCTAATCGCTCGAGTGGCATCGTCGACCGTTTCAAAAACACCCAGCATCGTTCGGTATGCGGCGGGATTGTGAGTAATGTTCACCCAGGCTTTGGTGACAATTCCAAAGGTTCCCTCGCTTCCCACAAACAGGCCGGTCAGATCCGGTTCTTCACCCCTGCCGCAGGGCCCGCCCAGCTGAACAAGGTCACCGGTGGCGCTGACATATTCCACACCCAGCACGTGATTTACTGTGACGCCATACTTCAGAGTATGGGGACCTCCGGAGTTGGTTGCCACATTTCCACCGATTGTGCAGGCCCCCTGACTCGAAGGGTCTGGTGCATAATGAAAGCCACTGCCAGAAAGAGCACGCGTCAGTCGCACATTGACAACCCCGGGCTCAACGAGTGCGTAACGGTCCCTCAGATTGATTTCCAGAATACGGTTCATTCGAGTCAGGGCAATCATGACGCCGCCACCAACCGGCAGACAGCCCCCCGCGAGACTGGTTCCTGCACCACGCGGAACAAAGGGCACTTTATTGCGAACGCAGGCTTTTACGATCTGCACGATTTCGTCTGCAGACTCTGGAAACACCACCACATCAGGTACGGTTTTCTCAACAACGTATCCGTCGCATTCGTAGACCAGAAGTTCGTCGGCTGAATCCAGCAGTCGCTGCGGACCAACAATTCCGGCCAGAATTTTAAGAAACTCGGGAGTGACCGACGTGCAGGATTCCGCTGTCTGAGACATATCTTTGTGACCGACGTTCTTCCTGAAATAAGAATGGGTGATGTCAGCAGGGCAACCAATCCCGATCCATCCCAACCTCGACCTCGACCTCTGATTGTTGAGCCGCCGAATCGACTAATAGCTGAAGCCGTTCTTCCGCAAATGCACAAACGCTTCGGCTGAACCGACGTCTCGATGACTGTGAGCATGATGAATCGTGATCAGGTAGATCCAGTGATCTCCGCTTTCCATCTGACTGCTGACAGTGCCTTCCATGGACATCAGCGCGCTCGACAGAACAGGAAGCCCATTTTCTCCTGGCACACATTCAACGCCTGAAAACGCATCAGCATCAGGCTCAAACCCTTTGCCAAATTGCCGGAACAGAGAATTGTCACCTTTTGCAACCTGGTTCAGGGTGACAGGTGATCCGGCTTTCAGCCAGTCATTCAGATAACGGGATTTATTCACGGCCACGGTGACCTGTGCTGGCTGGAAGGACGCCTGTTGTACCCAGCTGGCCAGCATTCCTGTTTTCGCAGCGGCACCGTCGCCAGCAACCAGAATAAATACGCCACTGGGTATTCGCCCTAATGCCTGTCCGATTTTTTCCTGAACATCCTGCACTCTGATTTCTCCAGCTGATTCGCAGAGATGGCTGCGATCCCATCCGCGGCTTTCACCGACAACACAGGCATTGTAGCCAATCCGCATTGATTTGCAGTCGCGACACAACACTCGTGGCAATTTCACACCACAACCCGTTGCAAATTCATGCATTCGCATGGAAAAAAAATTTTCTCAATCTCATTTTGATTCAGGAGAAACCTCAGTTTGATTCAGGAGAATCTCATTTTGCTTCCAGCCCTTAATCCAGTTGCTTCGGAATTCTCACTACTGCACGCCTAAAACGTCACCGATTGGCAGAAACTCGTCATTCCCTGGAAAAACTTCGCTGATCACCCAGGGCGCAGCGATCTTCACTGCCTGTGGCATTGCATTTGCATCTTTACTGATGGAATGTGATTCGGCGCACCGTTCGATTTGTTTCGATTGAATATGGGCGTTTGTTCTACTGACTTTTCTCCAAAGGAAAACCGGAATGGTGAAGATGATTCGTTTAGCTGTACTTGGTTGTGCAGCGATTGCTGGCCTTGCTGCCTCGCAGAACTCCGCTCAGGCGGCGGTTGTATTTTCTGATACTTTTGACGGTGAGACGCTGGGCCTGAACTACAACTCATTTGCCAACTGGGACGTAGTAGCTAACACTGGCACCGTCGATCTCATCGGTGCTCCTAACTTCTTCAATCTGTATCCGGGCAACGGCAGGTATGTTGACCTGGACGGCAGCACAAACAATGCCGGCGTGCTGGCAACAAAAGCCAGTTTCGCGGCCGGGAGCTATGTTCTTTCCTTCGAACTCGGTGGAAATCGGCGTATTGGGAGTGCCGATGGGGTTACCGTGAAGCTGGGTGACTTCACCCAGTCGTTTACACTCAATCCGCTCGATCCTCTGTCGCTGATCGTGCTGAATGTCACTACATCAATTGCTGGAAAACTCTCGTTCGAAAATACCGGCGGTGATAACGTGGGCGCAATTCTGGACGACGTGACCCTGACTGCCGTTCCGGAACCATCGACACTGGCACTGGCCAGCATGGGCCTGGTCATTGGCATGGTCGCTCGCCGTCGTCGCAATCAGGCATAAATAGGCCATTTGCGATTGTTGAGACAAGATCTGAAAGAAGACGAGAACTGAGAGAAGAGCAAAAGCCATTCGGAAACGAATGGCTTTTCTTGTTTCATCGCCTGATTGAATGGCCATGCGAAATTCTGCCCTTACCTGCAACTGTATGAGCCGTGGCTGATCAGGTTCGCGGACTTCAGTTGCCGGCAATCGGGATTGATTTGCATTGGCGACCCGACCGTCGTGGCCAGTCCCACCACAAACGAAAGCAAATTCATGCAACTGCCAAGAGAAACAACACTCAGGAATCTCATTTTGATTAAGCAGAAATCTCATTTTGATTGAGGTCTCAAAAAAAACGCTCGGCGATTCTCACATCTGCGGCGCCGGGACCGCACAGATCGTCGGAAATCCTCGATTTCCTGGCAACATTGTTTGGTTCACCCGACGGGGAGTCAGCCAGGCGGCCAATGGCGCGGAATTTGCGGTGTGATTCGGTAGTGAGTTGGACCGACAGTTCTCTTTGTTTCGGAGAAGACGGTCGATTGCTCTTGTGATCCCCTTAAAAGGAAGACCGGAATGGTGAAGTTGATTCGTTTAGCTGTACTTGGTTGTGCAGCGATTGCTGGCCTTGCTGCCTCGCAGAACTCCGCTCAGGCGGCGGTTGTATTTTCTGATACGTTTGACGGTGAGACGCTGGGCCTGAACTACAACTCGTTTGCCAACTGGGACGTAGTACCTAATACTGGCACCGTCGACCTCATTGGTGCTCCTGGCTTCTTTGATCTCTATCCGGGCAACGGCCGATACGTTGACCTGGACGGCAGCACAAACGATGCCGGCGTGCTGGAAACAAAAGCCAGTTTCGCGGCCGGGAGCTATGTTCTTTCCTTCGAACTCGGCGGAAATCGGCGTTTCGGGAGCTCTGATGGTGTTACTGTAAAGCTGGGTAACTTCACCCAGTCGTTTACATTGAATCCGCTCGATCCTCTGTCGCTGATCGTGCTGAATGTCACAACGTCGATTGCCGGAAAACTCTCGTTTGAGAATACCGGTGGTGACCAGGCAGGAGCAATCCTGGACGACGTCACTCTGGAAACGGCCGCCGTTCCGGAACCATCCACACTGGTACTGGCCAGCATGGGCCTGGTCATTGGCATGGTCGCTCGCCGTCGTCGTAATCAGGCATAAGCCATTTTTTAAGTGTTGAGACGAGATCTGAGAGAAGAGCAAAAGCCATTCGGAAACGAATGGCTTTTTTTGTTGTCGTGGATCGTTCCGCGATTCAGCGTCCCCCACTGCACGGGCTCGCTCCCTATCGCACGTTCCGTCGCGGGATTGCTCCGTGTTCCAGCTAATCTTACCGACAGCCTTCCGACGCCGGATCGCGGAGCGATCCGCGGCGATGGGGCCTGCATCGAGATCTCGGTTGCGTTTCAATCGCCAAAATCTTAGCATTTGTTCAGGCAATTATTTGATTTCCTGATACGTTTTGGAGCGGATTACCCATGGCTATCAACGATCCTGCAGCATCATCCCGTCGAGGGTTTCTGAAAAGTTCGTCGGCAGCAGCCGTTGGCGGCAGCCTCCTTTCAGGCCTGTCACCCCTGATGGCGGCTCATGTCAGCAATGATGAAACCATCCGCATTGGATTGATTGGTTGCGGCGGTCGCGGTCGCGGTGCGGCTGATCAGGCGATGAACACGGAAGGCCCAACAAAACTGGTGGCCGTCGCTGATGCCTTCGAAAACAATCTCGAAAGCACGGTGAAAGGGCTCGAACGCCAGCATCCCGGCAAGGTGGATGTTCCCAAAGAACGCCGTTTTGTCGGTCTGGACGCTTACCAGAAGGTGCTCGAACAGGATGTTGACCTCGTGATTCTGGCGACACCACCGGGATTCCGACCATTGCATTTTGAAGCAGCCGTCAATGCGGGCAAGCATGTCTTCATGGAAAAGCCCGTCGCCTGCGACTCTATCGGCGTGCGTAAAGTGATTGATGCCAACAACATTGCGAAATCAAAGAACCTCGCCGTGGCTGTCGGTCTGCAACGACACCATGAGCCCATTTATATTGAGACGATCAAACGTCTCCAGGACGGCGCCATTGGTCGAATCATTGCCGCGCGAGCTTACTGGAATGGTGACAGCCCGTGGGTTCGAAATCGTGAGGAAGGCCAGACAGAAATGGAATACCAGATGAGAAACTGGTACTACTTTAACTGGCTGTGTGGCGACCATATTAACGAACAGCACATTCACAATCTGGATGTGATCAACTGGCTGATGGACGGCTATCCGACCGTTGCTCAGGGTCAGGGTGGACGACAGGTACGTGTCGGCAAACAGTACGGCGAAATCTATGACCATCACTTTGTGGAGTTTACCTATGAGAAAGAGGGGCATTCCACTGTCATGCTTAGCCAGTGTCGTCATATTACTAACTGCTGGAACCATGTGCATGAGTATGCCCACGGCTCCGATGGCTGGTGCAATATTGCTGATGGAGTCATCTACGACGCTGCCGGGCAGGTAAAATGGCAGTTCCCGAGAGAAGCTGACGGAAAGAAACTGAACCTGCATGACGGTCACCAGCAGGAACATCACGACCTGTTCGCCGCCTTGCGAGCCGGCAAAATCCCGAATGAAGGCGAATATGGGGCTTACAGTACCATGACGTCCATCATGGGGCGAATGGCCACATATTCCGGCAAGATGATTAAATGGGACGAAGCACTTGCTTCCAACCTGGCGGTGTCTCCTGTCGAAAAATTCCGCAGCTTCACTGATACTCCGCCCGTACTTCCGAAAGAAGACATGAGCTACGCAATTCCGACTCCGGGTGTTACAAAGGTAATCTGATTCCTGTGTCGGTGTGAGCCGACCTGAATCGGGTGGAGGCTGCGAAAATCAACATGAATTCCATCAGGGGGTATTTATCTCCCCTGATGGAATTTTTCATTTCGACTGGTCATTTCTCCCCGGGGCACACTGACTTGTCAGACGACAGCGGGCTTTGTCAGACGACAGCCGGCAATTTCTGCTCCCTGGTTCGCCTCGATTTCGATTTTTTAATTTAGCTGCTCGCGAATCCAGGCTGCCGCAAGCTCGGGACCGCCCTGTGGCGTGGTGTGACCTTTGGGTTCGGGAATCACGTGGAGGTGAACCTGAGGTGAGAGCTTCCTGAGAAGCGCGGCCTGAGTCACTTGTCGGGCAAAATGGATACAGTCGTCCGTTCCTACTCGCAGATCACGATCGCCGATGATGATCCACACGGCTTTGCCTGCCAGCTTGTCGGCAAGGTTTTTCGCTGACAGCTGTTGCACAAGCGTATTGTTTTCAGCACCATGGAATTCCTGAAGCACTGTGAGTTCTGTCACCGGAGCCCACGCCGCCACACATCGAACCCGGCTGTCAGCTGCGGCAAAGTGCAGGGCGGAAAATCCGCCTCGCGACGTACCGCATACTGCAATTTTTTCAGGATCCGTACGGCCGGTCCGAATGAGATGATCCAAAACAGAGGAAAGACGACCGCAGAGTTCCGCCATCGGATCTTGACCGGCATCGCATCGATGGCGCCATCCGGCCAGACCTTCCGGTTCATCGGCCGCATGCTGCGTTCCATGACATGGAAGATCAACGGCCACGCACAGAAATCCTTCCGGCCCAAGGGTGTTTGCTGCCTGTCGATAAACAGGCGTTCCCAAAGTCAGTTCCGTTGTCGATGCAAGGACAAATAGCGTCGGAGTCGGCTTGTCCGGCACTCGTGGCCATACCGCAAATCTGACTCCGGAATCGGTCGTGAGAGGTATCACTGGGGGTGTTGGTTCTGATTTTTCAGTGAAGCTCACAGGAGTCAGTACTGAAACGCTTACCGAAAGTTGCTCCGCGGAATTCCCTGTTGCTGCCTGCCCTGCAATACATTTGGTTCCCGGCATCACGTGAACGGCAGTTGCAGGAATCGTCAGCAGAAATGACAGCCGTAATACGAATTGCCAGGAACAAAATGCCGTCATGACAGAGGGAAGAGCTGTTCGAGATAAGTCGCCCGGCATTGGATTCTGCATGTCATGGTTCATCGGCACTGAAAAACACTCCGTCCAAAAACTGATCCCTTGCAGGGAGAACGTGGCTGATTGCGACGCAGAACGTAATTTCATGAAAATCCTGCCGATTGTCAGGTCACAGATGGAGGAAAATTCCGGTGGCAATACCGCTGCGGGGGCCATGCTTTCTTGAAGACAGGGCGAGTGTTCGCGATGATGCCGTGTGTAAAGGGTGTTTTCTGCAGCGCCATTGACGCGTAAGCCAGCAATCGGTACCTCCTGAATCTGTATTTTAAGGGACGACTATGAGTCAGCTGAATGTGGCGATGATCGGGCTGGGATTTGGAGCGGAGTTTATCCCCATTTATCAGGCTCATCCGAACGCCCGTGTCGCGGCAGTTTGTCGACGGAATGTCGACGAAATGAACAAGGTGGGCGATCAGTTCGGAATTGCAAAGCGTTACACCAGCTACGACGATGTGCTCAAAGATAAAAGTATCGACTTTGTTCACATCAACAGCCCGATTCCTGATCACGCCTGGATGTCGCTCAGGGCACTCGACGCGGGCAAGCATGTGATGTGCACAGTGCCAATGGCAACCACAATCGAGGAATGTCAGCAGATTGTGGAAAAGGTGAAACAAACCGGCCTGAAGTATATGATGGCTGAAACGGTCGTCTACAGCCGGGAGTTTCTGTTCATTCGAGAAATGTACGAGAAGGGGGAGCTCGGAAAAATTCAGCACCTGGCCGCTTCACACCCGCAGGACATGGATGGCTGGCCCAGCTATTGGGAAAAAATGATTCCCATGCACTATGCAACACATGTCGTTAGCCCCTGTCTGGGGCTTGTCAATGGTCTCGCCGAGTATGTCAGCTGTTTCGGATCCGGTTCGGTGCGAGAAGACATCGCTGCCAAATCAGGGAATCGGTTTGCGGTGGAAACCTGCCACATAAAGATCAAGGATACTGATCTGACCGCCCATATCTGGCGTTTCCTTTACGATGTGGCCCGGCAGTATCGTGAAAGCTTTGATGTGTACGGCACAAAGAAGAGTTTTGAATGGACACTGGTGGAGCACGAGCCGCACGTGATTCACACGGCGAAGAAGCCTGAGCCGGAAATTCCGGAAAAAATCACGGTGCCGGATTATGCTCATCTGCTGCCTGAACCGATTCGGCGATTTACTCAGCCAGCTGAGATCCATGATTCAGAACACCTGTCATTCATTCAGGGGGGCGGTCACGGAGGATCACATCCGCATCTCGTCCATGAAATGCTGAGCTCGATTCTGGAAGGCCGTGATCCTCGCCCTAACGCGGTCACCAGCGCGAACTGGACGTGCGTGGGAATCTGTGCGCATCAGTCTGCAATGAAGGGAGGGGAAATTGTTCGCCTTCCTGCATTCACTCTGGGGCAATAAACAATTTGAGATCTGAGGGTGATGCAGCACCTGACTGGATCCGAATGGTGCTTCCCTGCTGCAGTACAACTGTGATACACCCCGACTCCCCGGATGTCAGCCGGGAAGTCGGGGCATTTGGTTTTCAGCGTTTTTCGCCGGATTCTGCTCGGAAGATTCATTCCGGAAGGGTCGATCAGGCGCCACCGAGTTGTGAGGACCGGGTTCAATGAAACGAATTGCTCTATCTGCCTCGAGTGGTGGCATCTGTCGGCTGATTGTCGCGTGGATCTTCGTGGCAACTGTCGTTCCGACAATCGCCGCAGAGCCACTCAAACTGCTGTTTCTGGGTGACAACGGTCATCATCGCCCCGAAGCACGCTTTCAGGAACTCGCACCCGTACTGCAGCAGCGCGGAGTTCTCATTCAATACACAGACCGAATGACGGATCTGACACCCGCCGTTCTGAACGAATTCGACGGGCTCGTTCTGTATGCAAATATCGATCGAATTGAAGCCGAACAGGCTCAATCGGTACTGGATTTCGTATCCGGCGGAAAAGGCTTTATTCCCCTGCACTGCGCAACCTACTGCTGGCGAAATAACGCCGACATAGTTGCTTTGATGGGAGGACAGTTTCTGCGTCACGGCGGTCAGGTCTTTACGACGAAGATCGCGGAGGCTCAGCATCCGATCATGAAAGGATATCATAGTTTCACCAGCTGGGATGAAACGTATATCCATCATCTGCACAATGAGCAGAATCGAACTGTTCTGGAGTATCGAATTGAAGGAGAACAGGCGGAAGGCAACTCACGTGAACCATGGACATGGGTGCGAACACATGGAAAGGGTCGAGTGTTCTACACGGCATGGGGGCATGATCAGCGAACGTTTTCCAATCCAGGCTTTCACAACCTGGTGGAACGGGGAATTCGGTGGGCCTGTGGCGATGATCCGTCGATCGTACCCGCCTTTCAGGATCCTGAAACGTTTACAGCTCCCGAAATGACGCCTCTTCGGGAGGACGTTGCCCCATTTGATTATGTTGATGTCGGGCCAAAAATCCCCAATTACACACCGGGAGCCAGGTGGGGAGTTCAGGGGGAAGCCAGAACGACCATGCAGCAGCCGCTGACTCCGGAGGAATCAATAAAGCATTTCGTTACTCCCCGTGATATGGCAGTTCGGCTATGGGCGGATGAACGGAGTTTTCAGGCAAAGCCCATTTCCATGACATGGGATGAAAGGGGCCGACTCTGGATCTGCGAAACACTCGACTACCCGAATGAGCTTGGAGAGAACCGCGATCGAATCCGAATCTGTGAGGATACGGACCGCGACGGCAGAGCAGACAAGTTTACGATCTTCGCCGAGGGCCTCAGCATCCCGACAGCAATTCTGATTTATCGAGGTGGCGCGGTTGTTCAGAACGGGACCGAGACGATTTATCTGAAAGACACTACAGGTGATGGTCAGGCAGATGTCAGGACAACACTGATCAGCGGATGGGCTCTTGGTGATACTCACGGTGGTGTGAGCAATTTTCGTTACGGACTGGATAACTGGGTCTGGGCAATGCAAGGGTATAACAGCAGCACGCCCGTATACAATGGAAAGACGGCTCAGTCATTTCGGATGGGTTTCTGGCGTTTCAAATTGTCATCTGCTGATCCGCCGGTTGTTACTGACCTTGAGTTTATTCGATCGACAAACAACAACACATGGGGACTGGGGATCAGTGAAGAGGGGCTCATTTTTGGTTCAACGGCCAACCATAATCCCAGTACGTTTATGCCGATCGAGAATCATTACTATGAAAAAGTCAGAGGCTGGGCGCCGTCGGATATTGGAACGATTGCTGACACACACCTGTTCGCCGCGATAACAGAAAATGTTCGCCAGGTCGATCAATTTGGTGGATATACTGCCGGGGCAGGTCATGCACTGTATACAGCCAGAACCTTTCCTCGTCAGTGGTGGAACCGCACGGCATTCGTGTGTGAGCCAACCGGCCATCTCGTGGGAACATTCGTGCTTCGACGGAATGGTTCAGCATTTCAGTCGACGAGCCCCACGAATCTTCTCGCAAGCAATGATGAGTGGTCATCTCCAATTGCGGCGGAAGTTGGACCGGATGGTTCGGTCTGGGTACTGGACTGGTACAACTTTATCATTCAGCATAACCCCACACCGCAGGGCTTTGAGAATGGCAGGGGAAATGCGTATGAGAGCGACCTGCGAGACAAACGCCATGGACGAATTTATCGCGTTGTACCGACATCCGAAGGTGGAGACGTGGTACATGCGTTTGAAAGCCTTGTGGACATGTCCGATGCAGGACTTGTTGAAACTCTGAAGCATCCTTCGATGATTTGGCGACTGCACGCTCAGAGGTTGCTGATTGAACGATCGGCGACCGCAGAAATCCCGCGACTTCTGGAAATCCTTCAGGATAAAACAACGGACGAAATTGGACTCAATGTGGCGGTCATTCACGCGATGTGGGTTCTGGCCGGACTTGCTGAAACCGACGCAACTGCAAACGATAAAAAGACCATCGACAGAATTGTGAAGCAAATCGGCGACGTGCTGGACCATCCTTCTGCTGGTGCAAGGCGAAATGCAGTTGCGGTGCTCGGAAGGTGGCCGACTGGTCACAGTGTCTTACTTCAGAAAAATTGTCTGACAGATGATCAGGATGCTCAGGTACGCTTAAGGGGAATTCTGGCCATTGCTGATATGCCGGCCATTCCGGAGGCAGGGCATCTGGTTGCTCGACTTTTAGCAAAACCGGGTGCTGATCGCTGGGAACTCGACGCATTGACATCCGCGGCTGCCTCGCATGCGCTGTATTTTCTTGAATCGCTGGCAACGCAGAAGAGCATCACGAAGAATGCCGCTGAAATCGCTGACATCGTCTCAGAACATATCAGCAGAGGCCGACCGTCGGAGTCAGAAATTCGACAGTTGACCACAGCATTGATTAAATCAGAACCACTCCTGGTTGAATCGATCATTCGAGGTCTTGTTCGAGGATGGCCGAAAGACCACAGGCTGCAGTCGACCGAAGAGCTTAACGCGACATACGTTCGCCTGTTTAAAGCCATTCCCGGCAACTCGCGTGGAAAACTGCTGCAACTGGCCGCGTTATCCGGCTCTGAAGCACTTCGCTCTTATGCACAGGAGATAACCAGTGAACTTCTGAAGACGGTGACCGATTCCTCATCAGTTGTGGAAGCCAGAGTTGCAGCGGCAAAGGAGGCTGTTGGATTTCAGCCCGAAAGCAGCGAAGTCCTGCAGATAATCCTTGAACAGCTTTCTTCTCAGGCCGACACCAGTTTGTCGAACGGTCTGCTGGAAGCAGCGAGCCTGCACACATCAAAGGATCTTGGGACAATGCTCCCTGGTCGTTTGGCCGGATTGACTCCGCAGACAAAATCGGCAGCTGTGAGAGTGCTGCTGTCGCGGCCTGGCACAACGATCGCATTGCTGAACGGAATTCAGGCGGGAACTCTGACGGTCTCCGATCTGAGTCTGGATCAGAAACAGGCAATGAGATCTCATCCAAATGCAGAAATCCGAAAGCTCGCCGAAGCTGTTCTTGCTTCGGATGGCGGTCTGCCTGACCCGGACCGGGATCAGGTACTCCGGAAGCTCGTTGCGATTTGCGACCAGAACGGTGATGTTGCCGAAGGACGGGCGATGTTTGTAAAGCATTGTTCAAAGTGCCATATGCATGGGAGCGAAGGAAAAACAATTGGTCCCAATCTGACAGGGATGGCAGTTCATCCAAAACAGGAATTGCTCACTCATATCATCGATCCGTCACGCAGCGTGGAAGGAAATTTTCGAATCTACACGGTTGTTCTGTCCAGCGGGCTGGTCATCAATGGGATGATGACGTCTGAAACCCGCACCTCGATCACACTTCTGGATACGGAAGCGAAGGAGCACAGCGTTCCCCGTGAAGATATTGATGAACTGATCTCGTCACGAAAGTCGGTCATGCCGGAAGGCTTTGAAAAGCAGATGTCCAAAGATGAACTGGCAAGTTTGCTGCAGTTCCTGACAGACAAGGGCCGTTTTCTTCCCGTATCTCTGGACCGATACGCAACCGCAATCAGTACAAAGGGATTGTTTCATGAAGGAGACAATGGCCCGGACCGAATGCTGTTCGCCGACTGGTCGCCAAAAGTTCATGAAGGAGTGCCGTTTGTTCTGACAGATCCTCGGGGAAAATCGGCAGCCAATATCATCCTTCTGAACGGGCCGAACGGCACTCTGCCGCCACGAATGCCTCGAAGTGTTTCCCTGCCATGCAATTCCACGGCGGTTCGAATTCATATGCTCAGCGGTGTTGGGGGCTGGAGCTATCCGGCAATTCAGGAAAAATCCGTTTCCATGATTGTTCGACTGCATTATGCGGGTGGACGCACTGAAGATCATGAACTTCGAAACGGCGTGCATTTCGCAGACTACATTCGCAGAGTCGATGTGCCGCAATCTCAGTTTGCTTTTGCACTCGGGGGTCAGCAAATTCGTCGGCTGACGATCGTTCCGGGTTCAATGGACCTGATCGAACGGGTGGAACTGATCAAAGGGCCGGATGCGTCAGCCCCAATCATTATGGCTGTTACCGTTGAGCGACCTTGATAACCGCGGGGTTTAACGGTTGTCAGCTCACGTTCCCACTTTGTAAGCCAGGGACCAGTTGCAAGCGAAGGGGAATCAGTAACTGATGTCCGAAGTCAGATGAGTCAAAAGCCCCTGACACCACAACCGCCTGTTCCTACCAGCATCCGTGCCGGATCAGAGAAACAGGCGGCTGTGTCCTCCCTAAAGAGGACGTGTCAAGGACGCTCCGCATCCATGCTGCGTCAAATCTTCCGCGAAGCCCGGTAAAGCCAGCGGCAAAACCCAAACATCAGTGGCAATACATCCATTTATTGCCGAAAACCTGCCGCAAACTGACGACTAGATCCCAGGCAAATGGAAATCCAATGCCTGATTCGTCAACTCGTCAAATTGCGATTCATTCTGAGACAGGAAGGACTCCCACCGACCTTTGTCCCAGATTTCGACGTGATCGTGCACGCCAATCAACACAATATCATGGGCAAGCCCGGCAAGCTTTACCAGCCTGTCCGGCACTCGTATCCGAGATTGCTTGTCCACAATTACTCGTTCAGCCTGAGAATAAAACAATCGAAGGAAATTACGAACATTCGCTTTTCCCGTTGATATACCTGCAAGTCGCGATGCCAGTTGCTCAAAACCCGTTGTGGAGTAAAGCGACAGACATCCTTCATTCCCCGGCGCCAGATAAAATTCCGGCGATTCCGGATTGTCAAAACCGTCTCTGAGCGGCTTGGGAACGGCCAGCCTGAGCTTGTCGTCCATGGTCCGATCAAATGTGCCGGTTAATGACATGAAAGGAGAAAGCTGTCTTTAGGAAGTACCTCTAAACGATTAGCTGTAAACAAGTTGCGTCAACCGTGTCTTCAATGGTCCGTTACCCCCATTGTTCCCACTTCTCCCCACAACTCACCACTGAGCGGCACTTTATCGAGAGCTCAGGAATCGTCAAGCGAGGATGAAATCGCGATGGCGCAGCGTGAGCGGTTCCTGTGTCGCAGGTTGTTTGCTGGTATGGAATTGGCGATTTTCAGATTTTTGAATTTCTCTTCCGGACGTTGGCCGGTGGGATCGCCGATTCACAGAGTCGCGTCAGCAGCTGATGATATTGCCGGATAGCATCGGACCACGTAAACTCTTTACAGGGAACCACTTGCGGAGAGTCGCAATTTTGCCCGGCAGCCATTTGAGGCGAATGCAGATACTCTTCCAGCAATTTTTTCAGGCAATCAACATCCCCGGCGGGATAAAGACACGCCTCGGTGTCCAAACCGGACATCGCTTCCCGAACTCCGTCAGCACTGGCGGCAATAACGGGAAGGCCGGCAGCACGAGCTTCCAGCAGTACGTTCGGCAGGCCTTCCCAGTGTGAGGGCAGCACAAGCAGATCTGCTGCTTTCATGATCCCCACAGCATCCGCTCGCCATCCCAGCAGGCGCACGCAGTCCGAGAGCTGTTCGCGGTGAATCAGGTTTTCGAGTGCACTGCGAAGTGGTCCCTCTCCAACGAACAGCAGTTTTACGTTTTTCCGAGTTTCCGTCGACAGTTCTGAATAGGCTCGGAGCAAGTCGAGGGGAGCCTTTTGGGCGGTGAGTCTCCCGGCGAACAACAAAACAGTATCGTCCGAGCTCAAACCAAGAGAATCTCGCGAAGTTGCCGGTGTCATTCGAATACTGTCGACATCCACACCGTTCAGAATTACGGACATGCGGTTGAAGGCAATGCCGCAATATTTGCGATGAGTTTCTGCGACACTGTTGCTCACGGCCACAAAGTGATCTGCGAGATGAGCGGTCAGTCTTTCGGTAATCGCCAGAGACAGTCGGCGATCGGCGACTCTTATACCCGACACGATGACCGGGACGCCTGCGATTCGTCCGGCAATTCGTCCGGCAATATTGGCCTGATGGAGAAATGACAAAATCGCATGAGGCGCAAACTGCTTCAGATGACGTCTCAATCGAATAATGCTGCGAAAATCCCAAAATCCTCCGCAGTTGAGAGCGTCGACAGGAATTCGTGCGGTCTTCAGAGGTTCTGACAGGGGGCCGCGGTTGCGGAGACTCAAAACTTCAACTTCCCAACCAAGGTTTTTCAAGCCTATTGCAATTTGAACAAACGCCTTTTCCGCGCCACCAATATCAAGTTCGGTGATGACCATGGTTAGTCGAAGCGGCTCGGTTCGCTGTTTTTCGCTTGTTGCCATCTGCCGACGATGAGGCCTTTACAGCTGATTTCCCGATCGCTCTTCCAGAGTCGAGGATCAGGGGAATTCGAAAACCCACAATATCTTTCCCGGAATTCCCGCAACCGCCAGCAGGAATCCCGGAAGATAGTGTTGTAAGCCGGTGACATTCACCGGATGCAACATGCGGAACGATTTTCACGGAAACAGTGCGGAAAGACGTGCTGGCAATGTATCAGCCAGCGGATCCGCTTACATACAAAACACAGTTTAGACAGGGAATACGACAATGCCAGCATTCATGAAACTGGGCGATATCAAAGGCGAAGCAACTGACCAGGACCACAAGGACTGGATTCTGATTGAATCGATGAGTTCCCCGATTTTCCGGTCCGTTCCGCAGGGAGCCAAGGACCAGCAGCGTACGAAGGGCGAGACATCGCTGGGCGACGTTTCCGTGACTCGTCAGCTGGACAAGTCATCGACCAAACTTCAGGAAGCCTGTGCGAACGGGACGTTCTTCAAGGACGTGGAAATCCACTTCTGCACGACCGTCAAGAACAAGCAGGAACCCTACCTGACCTACAAGCTGTCGGACGTGATTGTCAGCAGCTACTCGATCTTCGCGAATTCCTCGGGCAGCCCACTTCCTTCGGAAAGCGTGACGATGGGCTACACCAAGGCCGAATGGAACTACATCACGATTGACCCGAAGACGGGCGACAAGAAGGGCAATGTGCCTGCCAAGTACAACCCGGCCGAAGGCCGAAGCTGATTGACTTGTTCATACGACAAGGTCTCCGAAGGCAGGTCATTGTCTCCGTTCCGGCGTCGCGTTGCTGAGGTCGGAGATGCCTGGCGACAGGCCTTGCAGGAAACTGAAAGGGCGGGAGTTGTCCACTGGACCTTCCGCCCTTTTTCTGTTTGCGGTGTGCTTTCTGAACTACTCACGTACCCGGTAGCCAATCGCCTGCAGTTCCTGGCGAACCCGATCGATGTGAATTCCCTGAATTTCCATTTCATCATCTGTGACAGTGCCGCCGGCCCCGCAGATGGTTTTCAGTCTTGTCAGCAGAACTGCCAAATCATTTTCAGTGCTGCTTAATCCGCGAATGACCGTGACCATCTTCCCCTTTTTTCGTTTCTCCGTGGAAATTCGAGCCGTCTGTTTTTGAGGAGGAACGCGTTTCACCTCAGGAGCCGGACACCGGCAGTTTTCTTCCAGTTCATCGCACCGTTCACATCGCGGAGGACGATCGAATATTGTTCCGGCCAGCAATCGCATATAAATCATCCTGGCAAGTCGCAAAAAGATTCGGCATTCATCGCCAGTTTATCGCATGAAAGTATAATGAACCGCGTTCCGATGCGAATACTGCATCATGGGTCAATGTTGATCAGAAATTCCTGAACTGGAAAATGTTCAGACTGAATTCTTCCGGGAATATTAAACAGATCTCCCCAAAGGAGAATTCGTGCGGCTATTGTTCGATTCTCACTCCTCATCAGACAGTTTTCGCGGCAGCGCCATATGAAGAGTCGGCAAATCATTCTTGGCTGCCTGTTCTGGGTCGCTGTCGTGGCCGGTGTGACAGTTCAGTTTTCCAGGACCAGGACGACGGAAAGGTATTCGACTGCTCGTGTATTTGCGGGAATCGGCGAATGGATTGCTGGACGAAAAAGCAGCTTTGCCGCAAACGCTGAGACCTGGCTTGAGCTGACGAATGGAGATCCCATACTGGCCAGACAGGCAGATGGAAGCTGGCTGCAGGTAGGAGTCGTCGAAGATACGTTTGTCGGCAGCAATTTGCCAACATTGACAAAGCAGGCATCTGTGTCGATTTATGATTCCGCCACCGTGGAATTTTCCCGCGGATTTCAGCTGCGATACTACACGACGCCTCAGTCACTTGAGTGGGTCGCCGGCACGATGATTCCTGCAGACAGACAGCGACAAATTGTCAGTCTGATTGCCGCAGACTGGAAAAAGCATCAGGAAGAAATTGCCGGCAGTCTCACCCCGCTGATACAGGAGGGAACCCGGAGAGCGGTGACGGCGATTGAGGCGGAGCTGCCCCAGGTGATCGAGCGATATCGAAACGACTTTTCCCGTCTGGGCGAGCGTTACAAGACAGAAATCCTGCAGACTCACGTTGTTCCTCTGGTGAAGGATCATGTCCTTCCCATTGTGCTTGAAGAAGTTCGACCCGTTGCTGACGAACTGGGCCGAAGTTTATGGAATCGTGTTTCTCTGTGGTCGTTTACATGGAGATACGTATATGACGTATCGCCACTTCCGGAACGACAGGCGGTCCGAAAGGAATTCGACCGTTTTCTCAGTGACGAAGCGATTCCGGAGATCCAGCGACGTATGCCAGAGTTTATCGAGGTAACTCAGCGAATCATTGATCGCATTTCCCGGGATCCGAAGGTAAGTGAAACAATACGAATGGCCATGAAGACTGTGGCAAGCGACCCGGAACTGCACACCATTGTGGGCAAAATCCTTCATGAAGCGATTGTCAGGAATCAGACTCTTCGAAAGTCAATGGATGACTATCTGCAAAGCCCAAAGGTCCGGGCTGCACTGAATCTCACCTCCACGCGCTTTGAACCCACGGCCAGAGCAATTGGCGACCTGATCATCGGATCGCGGGAGAAAGGTGTCACACCTGAGTTTGCTCGCATCCTGCGCGCTCAGATTCTGCTTAAGGATCGGCACTGGTTAATCTTAAGTCCGGTGGATGAGCGACAGGAAGGGACTGGGATTCGTATAGTCCCCGGAACTGATCCCATGATGTTTCCGCTGATTTTTGAGGGGACAGTTCAAAGTCCATTGTCAGAGATCAGATAAGGATTGTGCAGAAAAGCGGAATGACACCAGATCATATCAACGCACCAAAAATCTCATCCACAGATCACGTGGAGTCTGTGACGGATCCGTCGACAGCATCGCCTGCTGTCGCGGAAAGCCGAAGTGGCGGTACACTGATTGAGTTACGGGATTTTTCGGTATGGGCAGGAAGCCGAAAGCTGCTGGACCAGACTTCCGCGAACTTTGACGCAGGAAAAGTAACTTTGCTGCTGGGATGTAGCGGAGTTGGGAAGTCGCTTCTGCTAAGAATTCTCGCCGGGCTGATCAGTGAAGAGCACGGATCTGTTCAATGGCGGGGGAGCGTAAGATTCATTGCATCCTCCGGAACAACTCGCGGAATTTCCGGCTCGGATTATCCGATCGCCGTGGTCTTCCAGAATTTTGCACTTCTGGATGAACTGAGCCCGGTTCAGAATGTTCAGATTGCCCTTGATCATGCGGGACCTGCAGGCCTGAAGAACAGTATGCAAAGGGCCGTTGAACTACTGGCAGAACTTCGCGTTCCGACGGATCGGCCCACTTCGGTACTCAGCGGCGGCCAGAGGCAGCGGCTGGCGATTGCCCGGGCCATTGGCATGCAGACCGATGTAATTTTCTATGACGAACCCACGTCCGGGCTTGACATCAAAACCGCAACTCAGGTTGCCGACCTGATCCGGGAGACCCAGCAGCGACATCAGCGGACGTCGGTTATTGTGACCCATGACCACGAGTCCCTGTGTCGTGTAGCGGACAAAATTCTTGTGCTGGATCACGATCGGATGCAGCTTGAGGAAATTCCGCGATCAGAATGGCATCGCCTCTCCTCGCTCCTCGGTACTCCTCCTTCAGCCAGTGAAATCAGTGCTGCGCCGGAGACATCCAGCCGCCGACAACGTATGGTTGCAGCAACCGGAGAACTGATGAGGCTAACCGGACAGGGTTGCGAAGAAATTCTGCTGTTGCCCTGGTCACTTCTGCCGCTCTGGAAGAATACAGCATGGGGCCTGCGATTTACCTGGCACTACCTGGTGCTTGTGGCAGGATGGTCCGCCTGCATCTATATCAGTGTGGCCGGGATGATCATTGGGTACGTTGCACAGGATTTTGTTTTCCGGTATCTGCCATTCCGTCAGTTCACTGAGCCACTGCTGACAGAGAATCTTCTGCATGCAACAGGATTTTCGCTGTATCGCTTCCTCGTACCGATCCTGTCAACAATCCTGATTGCCGCAAGATCGGGTGCGGCAGTTGCAGCGGATGTCGGCAGCAAGGTGTATGGAAGTCAGCTGGATGCAATGTGCACTCTGGGAATCAACCCCGGTCGTGCCCTTCGTACTCCGATTCTCTACGCCTTCCTCATTGGCACACCGCTGCTTTCTCTGATTGGCTATTTTGTGGCCTCAATAATGGCGGCCACCGCCTTCCTGTTGTCGCACCCGGACCTCGGAATCGCCTTCTGGGACGGCCATTTTCACCATTATCTCCGGAACCCCGGATCTGTATTTTTCCGAGGGTCCGGATGGCTGATGGGAAAATTGCTGGTCTGTGGAGCAGGAATCGCGGTAATTTCGTGGAGGTGTGGAATCACGCCGAAGCAATCCGGCCCTGATATCAGTCGCGGCGTAACTCGCACAATTTTATGGTCCACACTGTTTGTTCTGGGCGTCCATTTTGTGTTTTCGCTGCTGGAATTTACAGTTCAGCGGTGATATCGCTGCCGGACTCCGGATCCTTCGCATGTGGCAGGCTGTTCGTCACAGGGAAACTTTGCGGTCTGTTCCAAAGACAGGCATGCTCACAGTCCTGTGGCCATGGCTCGGCGAAGCTCGCTGCGATCAGAAGAATGTCTTTGCCAACAGGCGGTTGACTCGCGTATGATGGCAATTCGTTCCTTACAAATCCCGAATCGAAGCTTTTTCTTGCGGCCCCTGTCGGCAATGAGCAGCCATATGAAACTCATCGGTCAATGCGCGCGAACCAGTCCGCTGCAGACAGCGTGTCTCATGGTGGCTGTCTTTACAGGATCGTTCACTGTATGTGGAATGCAAACAGCGGCTGGCGACGAAGTCACGGCTTCCTCAGGTACTCTTAAAGCGGGTGAAGAAAGACCGGAAGAAACTACGGCACAGGAATTCAAACTACCACCTGGCCTGGTGTATTTTATCGGAAGTGTGGAACGCATGGTGGGAACGGCGGCCGTGGTGGACCTTGGCGACGTTCATTCCCTTAGGAAAGGCGCCATCGTGACCATTTTTCGATCTGCGGACAACCAGTTTCGACCACTCGGAACGCTGATCGTGGCAGAGTCGCATCCCACCTGGATGCAAACCACTGCCGGGAAGGGCTTTACTCCTCAGGTCGGCGACATCGTCGTTTTCATTCGAACTGTGGGAGAGCTTGGCACGGGTCCTGCGATTCAGAACCGATTTCTGTCGTGGCAGAAGTTCGCCAACCGTGATCGAAACGGCTACAGCACGGTTCGTTTGCATGATGCTTCAAAAGCGCTGATGAGAATTCGACTCCAACAGCCAAAATGGGTTCAGTTTGAGAAGCGTATCGCTGGCACTATTCTCGGTGAAACGATGCAAAACAGGATCTCCGTTGGACTTCAGGGTCTGCTTAACCAAATCAATCTGTTCAGACGACTTACGGAAGAAGGATTTGCGGTCGCTGAAGCTGCTGGTGCAGAATGGGCCACAGTGATGCGGCACCTTCAGGGACCGCCACCCGGCAGGGAAACTGTGCTGACCAAAGCGGCCTCAGAATCACAGCCCGCAGAAGCCGCCACTGAAACGGAAACGTTTCCGATCCTGGAGATTCAGAATATGGTTTTCCAGGTGTTGTTTGATCGCTCCGAAGAGGAGCAGGCAATCGCATCCGCATTGAGTTTTGCAATGCTGCATGGAATTACGCGAAATGAGCCGAACTGGCTGCGACTGGAGCTGCAGCAAACACAGTTTCCGCGACTTACACAGGATGAGCAGTTTCAGATTGATATTGCCCGTGTGCTGCGTCAGCTGCGTGAAAAGCATCAGCAGTGATTTTCAATCGAGGAATCGACAGACGACCGGGCGGTGGATAACATACCCGGGTCTCAGGGCGGAAACCTGACAGCAGTGACAGACGCCGGATTGACCTGAGCAAAGCAGTCACCCGGAACTCCGGGAATTCATGGAGTGGCAGAACTTGTCTCGGCAATTTCGCAACAACAGGAACGATGCCGGCAGCCTTCTGGCGTCAACTTTTATTGTGGCGATGGGGGCAGGCTGCATTTTTTTCATGCTGATGGCGATGGCCCCCGGAACGCGACCGAATCTGATTACGGTTTGTTGTGGCGTTTCGGTCGTTGTTTTGCTTCTGGCAATGCGACTCAGAATTCGTGCTCGATCCGCTCTGACATTGCCGTTTCTCTATTTGCTGGGACGCAGTCACCGGGATGACGGTCTTGCATGCCAGTATGAACCGAAGAAAATCAAACGGTCACGAGGCGCGGCAGCCGCATCTTCCAATCAGCCCATCAGCGTGGAAGAACTTCGCGAGATTCAGACGACCAGCGCCAATACCTGGGTCCCTGCCCGAGGACGCAACGGCGCGAAATCTGCGTGATCAGGTTCGACAGTTTGCGGCCGCCAGGAATGCGAAGTAGCCGTTTTCAGTTGAGGTCAGCTGTGATGTTCACGTCAATCCGGACTGAGTCATCTGGTTTTGTTGCATTCCAGAAGAAGCTCCTCCGCCACAACCTGCCATTCCACTTTACTGAGTGCAGCCGAAAGCAGGTCCTGCGACATGCCTTTGGAGCGGTTCAGAGTTTCTGATGTAATTTCTCGTTTCATTGTTCGAGCCAGATCCTTCGCCGCCGTTGACTGGATCAGCGAGTCTTCAGCCCGGATCGGTAAACTGCGTCTGGCCTTATCAAGATGTGAACGAGCCTTTGTGAGCCATGCTTCACTCGTTTTGGCATCCTGCAGAAGCCATTCCGCAATCACCATGGTTTCACTTTCCAGATTCTCCTGCTGTGCCAGATCGCCAAGTCCCCGTCCGGTCTGCGATTTCGCGCCGCCGGGAACCTGTCCCTGAAACTCCTGTTTAAACATACTGCCACTGGTATTCGGACGGTGAGCGTTTCCGTTCATACGCATACCAACCGGTTCGACAAAATACTGAGCGATTGCATCCTTAACCTGCTGATCCTGAGACGTCAGCCACATGACCATAAAGAAGGCCATCATCGCCGTCACAAAGTCGGCGTATGCGACTTTCCATGCACCTCCCCCTTTTCCGGCCATTGTCTGGAATCCTTTAGTGATGTCAGAACGAAAACGAATCAGTCACACTACTGTGCTTTGAAGATCTCTTCCATTTCCTTTACGGTCGGACGTCTGTCAGAGGGAACGCCTCGGCGAGTGCTTTCCAGCACGGCGCGTGCGGAGGTACCGCCAATGAATCCTGTAACCGCCTTCGCAACAGTCTTTAGCAAGGCTGTTTCGGCATCACCCATCGCCTCCATGCGCCCGGCCACCGGTCCAATAATTCCATACGATGCAAGAATTCCAAGGAACGTTCCCACGAGGGCCGCTCCCACCTTTTCCCCAATAACTTCGACGGGACCACTGATCGCGCCCATCGTCACCACGATTCCGAGTACCGCCGCCACGATTCCAAACCCGGGCAAAGCGTCAGCCGTGCGGGTTAATGCGCCAACAGCAGCGTGATGTTCATCGTGATGTACGGCAATTTCGGTGTTTAGAAGTGCTTCGACCTGTGCAACATCCGCACCGTCGATACCCTGAGCGAGAGCACCAGCGAGAAATTCACAAAGATGATGATCGTGAGCAACTCGCGGATATTTTGCGACCAGAGGATTCGTATGCATTTCAGAGACAATGGATTCCCATGCCAGAATTCCATCACGTCGTGCGATCTGAAACAATTCGTAAAGAAGTGAGAACAACTCGATGTGCAGCCGCTTGTCGCATTTGTCCCCTTTCAATACCGCCATCAGCCCTTTGACCAGGTCGATCAGTACCTTCTTTGGAGAACTTGCGATCAGCGCGCCGAGGGCCGATCCGCCGATTGTCACGATTTCTGATGGATGAACCAGCGAATGCAAATGCCCGCCGGCCATTGTGAAACCTACAATGACGGCGACAAGTACAATTCCAATTCCGGCTAAGGTAATCACGGGATGACTCCACACTCAGGCAACGCTCAGACAACCAGGGGCGTTATCGAGACGGGACATCGGGACTTGCGAAAATTCTGGTACTCGACATGCAAAATCGACTTAAAAAAAACGAATCGATGTAACATTTTGCTCAGCTGTTTTAATCAGGCCGCCTGCTTCGCCCGGTAAATCTGCGCGATGATTTCTGCCACCGCCCGGAAAAATTCGAAAGGTATTTCTTCCCCGACATCCACAGCTGCGAACAGAGCTCGAGCCAGTGGTTTACGTTCCAGCACCGGGATTTTGTGTTCGCGTGCAATACGGACAATATTCTTCGCAAACACTCCCGCACCTTTCGCGACAATTCTTGGGGCTGCCATGCCCCGCTCATATTGCACAGCGACGGCAAGGTGAGTGGGATTCGTCAGAATCAGAGTTGCTTTAGGAACATCCTTCACCGACTGCTTTCGTCTCGCTTCCCGCTGCTTTCTGCGCACGGCAGCTCTCACATGCGGGTCGCCATTGTCATCCTTCTGCTCCTGTTTCACCTCTTCACGCGTCATCTTCAGCTTATGTTCGTGTCGGAGCCACTTGACGAGATAGTCCGTCAGTGCCAGCGCAAGTGAAACTCCGGCCAGCATCAGGCAGATTGTCAGTCCAAGTTGCCATGCAAACGCGACGACCTCGGACAATGTGGCGAAGTTGCTGACAGACAGACTGCTGCGCCGCATCCAGATTATCAGCAGGCTTGCCAGCATCAGAAACAGAACTTTGGATGCACCCATCAGGCCCTGAAGACCTGACTCGATGGAAAACAATCGATTCAGGCCATTGGAAGGGAGTATACGGCTCCAGTCAATTTCCATTGACTTGAACGAAACAACGAATCCCACCTGCATGAACCCAACAGCGATTCCGGTTACCATCAGCAACCCAACAAGGGTTCCACAGATCGACAACAGTTCGCCCGACACCCAGTGTGCTCCCGCAGTGACGTGCCAGTGTGAAAAGTCTTCCGAGGGAATATCGCGAATCCATAGCTTCATTCCGGCCAGCAATTGTTCACCGATTGCATGTCCCGAGCTTAGTAACAGGAAGCAGGCCAGCAGCATGGAAATGGCGGATGTCAGGTCCGGACTCTGAACAACCTGCCCTTCATTTCGCGATTCTTCCCTGCGCCGCTGCGTTGGCTCTTCTGTACCATTGTGTTCATTTTCAGCCATATCAGTAAGCCGCTCCTTCGCTCATCTGAGACAGCAACAATTGTGCGGCTCCCGCGATTTCGGGGAAGAACAAAACCAGTCCAAGCATTCCGGCAATCAGCCTCAGCGTCATTCCATACGACATAAAGTTAAACTGTGGTGCAGATCGCATGGTCACGAGCAAAACCAGCAGCGTGACAAACAACAGAATGCCCACCGGAGCAATCATCCAGAATCCCTGATTCACAGCTAACGATACCGCAGAGACAACGCCCTCCCACGAAGGCATTATCCAGCCGGAACCAACTGGCCTGCGAGTGAAGGAAATCCCAAGCGATGCCAAAGCCGTATGATGCATATTAAGGGTAAAAAACATTAATACCCCAATCGCTTCCAGGCACTGAGAAATCACATTCGTCGGCTGCTGGTCCAGGGGTGATGACAATCCTCCGATTGTCAGCCCCATCTCCTGCGCGATCCAGACTCCTGCAGTTCTGATCGGAATGAGGCACAACCCCAGAATCCAGGCAAGGCCAGCCCCAAGCGCAGACTCACGAAACGCCAGGATTCCCAGATGAACCCATAAAGCAGGTCCTGTCAGATCATTATAAAGCACCAGCGCTGCAGGTCCTGCATAGATGCCGCCCCACAGCACAGTGAGCGCAACAGACAGTCCGGTCTTCACGGTACCCGGGATGCCCTGACCGGCGATCGGCGGCATGAACATGACGAACGCCGTAACACGAAACAATATCAGAACATGGGCAATGATGAATGCGTCGATCATTGCGTCACCTGAACCATGCGTGCCATCATACGGATCGTAAACTCCGCAGTAAGCTGCAGCATCCACGGCAATGTCAGCAGCATAATAGCGCCAACAGCCACGATTCTTGGTGCAAATGAGAGGGTTTGTTCCTGCACACTGGTTACAGTCTGCAGCAGGCTGATGACCAGTCCCACAACAAGGCTGACGAGCACAGCAGGTGCGGATAACCACATTGATGTAATCAGCAGGTCACGCCCGATAGCCACAACTTCGATCGTATCCATGATCGTTTAATCCTTATCATTCCGTGATGACCCTCACACGCCCAGCCCTGCCGCATGCCCGAATACAAAACAGTTCAGGGCACGCACTTCATCGTTTCATGCACCCGGGTTTCATGCACCCGGGTTTCACGGTGACTGCAGTGTTCAGAGTGTATAGAAAAATCAGCGTTTCTTCTGTGCCGTTTTTGGTGGAGGCGTTTCCTTTGCAATCATCTCAAGGATTGAATTCACAAGCTTTTTGTCCTGCAACGTGTCCAGCACGGCGGCTGCTTTCCTTTTTTCCATGGTTGAAATAACGGCCACCGCCAGGTCCATTTTTCCGTTATCCGCCATCTCCTGAAGCTGAGTAGCCACTTTGTCGGGACTCATTCCTTCAAGAATCGGCGACATTGTACGGCCCTGTGCCTGCAGATCGGATTCCGTGCTGGCGCCTGCACCGCTTCCATTAGCTCCAGGTGTTTCAGGAGCAGCGGGTTTGGCAAGTCGATCTCGTTCCAGCTGCAGACGCAGAGCCTCGATCTCCTTCTTTTCGGCCTGAATCTGTGCCTGCGAAGCCTCAAGTTCCTGTTTCCTGCCTGCGATTTGCTTCAGAATCTCTTCGGTAGCCATTCTCTGATTTCTTGCCTGTATCTGAAGGCCTTCCAGTTCCTTGCGTTCACCCTGCATGTCAGCCATAAGAAGCTGATAACGCATTTCTGTCTTCTGAAGCGAGACTTCCTTTTCACGAATCGACTCTTCTCGCTCGTTCAGGCCGAGACCAAGGCGAACAATCTGTTCGATCGACATTTCTTCCGGGCGGACGGCCACTGGCAGTGGTTCGTCAGCCGTGGCGTTCTCATGCGGGTCAGTCTTCTGTTTGATTGTGCCTTCATGGTCGATTGCAAGATTTTCCGGATGGACTTCCTCGGACGACTCGTTTGGCGCATGTTCACCAGGTTCCTCATGTTTAGCAGGGTCACCATGGTCATCTGCAGCGGCGGTCTCTGCATGTTCGGCATGAGTGCCAGCGGGGCGAAGAGCGATACCAATGCCGGCTGTAATTCCGAAAAGTGCCAGCCCGTAAAGCAGTAATCCAGCGATCTTTTTCATAGCGATTCTTCTTTCCGATGCTTATCCTGTGGATTGAGCTCGTTTTCGGCCAGACTATTCAACATTCCGGTCGCTGAAGACTGTTTTCGAAACCAGTCATTCGCTGACCGTTCTTCCTGTTTCTTTTCTTCCAGCCGCAGCTCACCCAGACGGTGTTCCTTCTTCTCATCCTGCACCAGCATTTCCACGGTCCTGAGTTCCAGGCGTACGGTCTGATAAGTCGACATTGCCTGCTCAACCCGCTTTTCTGCCACCTGTCTCTGCTTACGGCATTCGCAAAACTGTTGCTCTTCCCGGGCAACATTGGCCAGCAGATTCGAAAGAAACGATCCAGTCACCCCAAGAGAAAGCTGTGCAGCGGCGGCCTGTTGAACCCCGCGAAGTTCCTTCTGTCCCAGTTGTTCAACTTCAATTGCCACGTTCAGTTCCGCTGTACGACTTGCGACCTCGGTTTTTGCAAGCCGCTCGTGCTGATGACGAAGCTGTTGTATTCGATCGTAACGGGATTGAAATCGTTTCATGATTCATCTGCAGCAGTAGAGGATTCAATTGTTCCGGGAAAACCCTTAATGAAAACTCAGGCAGAGGACCATGCTCTTGCTATGACGTCCAGTCGCCGGCTGGTTTCCGCATATGTTGAAATCTCATTGACCTCCTGCTTCAGAAATTTCTTTACATCGTCCATCAGTCTCACTGCTCGATCCACCTGTGCTGATGTACCCGACTTGTAGGCGCCAATCTGAATCAGATCCGACACATCAGCATAGGTGGCCATCAGAGTTCGGAGCTTTACTGCGTTTGATCTTTGTTGTTCCGTTGTGACTTCACGAAACAAGCGACTGACACTTCCCAGTACATCAATCGCCGGATAGTGGCCCTGAGCGGCAAGGTCACGTCTAAGTACAATATGTCCATCAAGGATGGATCGAGCCGCGTCGGTAATTGGCTCATCAAGGTCATCTCCTTCTACCAGGACGGTGATCAGTCCGGTAATGGCACCAACGTCGCCGCATCCCAGCCGTTCAAGAACTCCGGCCATCAAAGACTGTACGGAAGGCGGATATCCGCGGGAACCGGGTGGTTCACCCAGTAACAGCCCCATTTCGCGCTGGGCCATTGCCAGACGCGTCAGACTGTCAAGAAAGAATAGCACATGAGATCCCTGACTGCGGAAATCTTCTGCAATCGTAACAGCCGTCAATACTGCTTTAACTCGCATGAGCGGTGTCTGGTCGGATGTGGCAACGATAACAACCGATCGACTCAGACCTTCCGGACCCAGACAATCCTCAATGAACGGACGTACCTCACGTCCACGTTCTCCGACGAGGCAGATCACGTTGACATCCGCTTCCGCCCCGCGGGCAATTTCCCCCAGCAGTGTACTTTTTCCGACACCGCTTCCGGCAAACAGTCCGATTCTCTGGCCCCGCCCAATGGTGAGAAGACCGTCAATCACTCTCTGCCCCGTGACCAGAGGTGTCGTGATCCGCTGGCGCGACAGCGGGTCCGGCACTGATGCGGATTCCGGCTGCCATCGTCGGACTCGCAACGGCCCGACATCGTCGAAAGGACGACCGATTCCATCAAGCACACGGCCCAGCAGTTCGGTTCCTACAGGAACGGAACGACGACGACCGGTGGCTACAATTTCCAGCCCCGGCTGAAGGCCAGCGGTACTGTCGAAACACATCAGCTGCGATTCGGACTCATCAAAGCCGACCACTTCTGACATCAATTCTTCACCCGATGGCATATGAACATGGCAGGTTTCTCCCACGAACGCCGGAACCGACGCTCGCAGCAACCCGCGAGCACTACGCAGTTTCCCGGCGGTCCGGAAAACGTCGGAGTGACCGGCCATGGCCACCATCTTCCCGACGTTCAACCTGAGTTGCATCAAGATTCTCCATCCACAGACGACGTATTTCTTCGAGACGAGTTTCCATATCCGACAACAGTGTGCGGCGGCCAGACTCGATCCGGCAACTCCCGCGCGGCAGTGCAGCATTCTCAACACAAGTCAGCTGCTCATAAAGGTCCGCATTGGGCTGTTGTTGCGTGAGCTCTTTGAGCAGCTGATGATCCAAAGGGTTTAGCTGAACCCGAACAGGCGAACTGGCATCAAGTTTCTCCAGAGCCAGACGAACCAGATCGTCCACCGCGAACATACCCGCATCAATCGCGGTTCCGGTGAGCCATGAGGCTGCTGCAACAGCCAGTTCGATCGTAGCCGTCTGCATTTCTGCAAGTGACTGACGCTGCTGTTCACGAACTGCTGCCACATCCTCTGCCACTGATGACAGCAACTCCATCAATACCGCCATTTCTTCGTGCGATACTCCGGGAGCAGCACTGATCACAGGTTCCTGAACCTCAACAGGAGCATGTTGGGCAGGAGGTTCAGCCTGTACGACAGTCGGTTTCTCCGCTGTCAGAAACTCGGCCAGACGGACGGGACGCGGAGGCAGCTTATAGACGTCAGCCCCAGCGCTGATTCGAGCCGGTGAACGCAAAAGATCAATACGCAGTTTCGCCATCGTGCTGCTCCTATTCGCTTTCCTGATCGATTCTGGCGATCACTTCGGCGATGGTGTCACGAGCACTGTTGACGCGGGACTCAGGCACATGAGTCTGGAAGCTGAGTTCTTCTTCGATTGACTGGCGGGCACGGCGGGAAAGATTGCCAAGAATTGCTTCCCGAACGTCTGCTGTCGTGTTGTACAGGGCAAGTGTCAGTGTCGCCCCATCGATTTCGCCCATGATTCGCTGAATCGTTCGCGGCTCGAGCGACGTCACGTCTTCGAATCGGTACATCCGCTTCAGGAGAGCCTTATTCAGTTCCGGATTCTCCTCTTCGATGGCAGCAAGCATCCCCATCCGCTGCGGACGCGCTACTGATCGAAGCAGATCGGCCAGCCTGTCAACATGCTGTCGGCGATCCGGAGGAGCAGACGAAAGCGTTTGTCCTCGCTGCAGAGTGGCTCGGGCAATACGCTCGACCAGGATCGGCGGTGCATGCTGTTCACGACTGAGTTCCTTCGTCACCACCTTTCGAAATTCTTCCGGAAGCAAACTTAAAACGTCGGCCGCCAGTTTGTATGGAAGGTTGCTGAGCAGAATCGCGGTTGTCCGCGGTTGTTCGGTTTCGAGGGCCTGTGCCAGCTGATAAATGCTTAGGGTTTGCAGGTCGATCACGGGATCTCCCGTGAGTGCCGGCGGTTCCGCTGCTGCCGGCGGCGTTTCTTCTGCGCCGTGTTCGCGGTCTTCACTTTCTGCTGACTTTTGTTCTCCCGCGTCGTTCACCTGTACTTCGCCGCTGGTACCGACATCTGATTGTTCGTCGTCTCCAGCGTCAAAAAGAGCCGGTTTTTGTATTTCATTGCTGAGGGCAAATTGAAGAAACTCTTCGAAGTTGTCCAGTAACTCACGCTGCTGACGAGGTCTCCAGGGGACATCGGACGGCTTGACAGTAATATTTGCCTTTAGCCTTGCTGCCTGCTCCGGCTCCAGGCGTGCCAGTACACTCTGCGCGACATCGTCACCCAGCAGTTGCAGCAGTTCGATCGTTTGACGCTGACGATCCATAGGGAAATTTACTGGTTTCTGAATAAATCGGTGACTAGTGGTACGGTAAAGCTTCGAAAATTGTGTGCTGATCTCAGGCTGCTCGACGAGCGCCTCTCGCCGGAGTGACCGCTGGCGGCGCAGTATCGTTCACTTCTCCTGCTGATTCCCTCAGCCATGCTGCAACGATGCTGGCAACAACTTCAGGATGCGCTTTCGCCTGGTCAGAAATTGTCTGAAGCCGTCGCACATCAGCAATGGACATAGCCTCTTCCCTCGCAGCATGCACAACAACCGGACGCATTTTTCTTAACAACATCATTCCAATTACGAATGCCAGAAAAGCAGCCACTGCCAGTATGCCGGTCTGAATCAGCGACTGATACTGCTGCCAGTACATCATCATGGAAACCGGCGGCTCGACCTCTTCCGGTGTTTTCAGGGCCGACACGATCACACTGATTTCATCATTGCGTTCAGGGTCAAATCCCACCGCTCTTTTGATTGCATCTTCAATCTGGCTTACAGTTGGGAGTGATGCTGCCGATTCCGGGTTCTGTTCGTCCGCTTTTGGCAGATCGACGGCGGCGGAGACCGTGAGCCGAAGAATTCCTCCGGGAGCCGTCCGAACCGTTTCATCCGTGGTACCAACGTCATAGTCTGCAGTAATCTGTTCCTGTTTGTAGCTTCCAGCCCCGTTTGCGTCAGGCGGATCCGGCATAACATTCTGGGAGGCTCCGGCAACACCTGTGGGTGCCTTTACACCTCCTTTACTTTCAATAATTGTCGTGGACTCATTCCGTTTCGCCTGCGCTTCATTATCGTAGACGCGGGTCTCTGTCGTCTTGTCACTGAAATCGATGTCTGCCGTCACACGAACAATCGCCTTTCCCCTGCCCAGCATTCCTTCCAGCAGAGATTCTGCCTTTCTGATCAGGCTGGCTTCCATCTGCGTTTTGTAGTCCAGCTGCTCGTTCATTCCTGACGCCAGACCCTGTTTGGAGGAGAGCTGACGACCAGTGGTATCTGCAAGCGTAATGTTTTCCGGCAAAAGGCCATCGACGCCTCTTGATACAATTTCCACAATACTCTGTGCCGAGGAAGAGCCGAACTGACCATTGGGAGCGAGTTCCAGAATGATGCTGGCGGACGCCGGTACGTTTTCCACAGCAAATGGAGAAGGGGTCGGCTGACTTACGTGAACAACCGCTGACTTGACACCCTTCATCAGCATGATGGACTGAGCCAGCCGTTTTTCCAGCTGTCGCAGGCGACGCTGTTCGGAATCGGCCGGAGATCCGGGAAACCCAAACCATTCGGTCGATTCCCCACCCGCTGGAGGATTAATGATATCCTTGAGGGCCAGTCTTGCCTGATTCAATTGCGACCGCGGTACCGAGATCGTGGAACCAGAAAAGTTCAGTTCGAAAGGAATCTGTTCATTCTGCAGCAGCCCTGCCACTTCGGCGCCCTTTTGCGGAGTCATCTGACTTTCCAGAACGACAAAATCGGTTCTGGTGGCCCAGGCAAGTGTGCCTGCGACCACAGCAATGCAGGCGACGGCAGCCGCTGAAATTCCAACTCGCTGCGCGATCGTCCATCGATTCCACAGCCCCTTCAACTGTTCCAGTAGCGCACTGAGTAACTGCATTTGAAAGACTCCCCCGGGCAACTGCCTTTGCCTTCGCCACTCCGCAAACCACGCTTCCGATTTAAATTAACCGGCAAGCGATTCCCCCAACGCGAGTGAATGAACAGGTATCAGACCTGCATTCTCATGACTTCCTGATAAGACGAAATCAGTCGATTCCGAATCTCCATGACGAGGCGAAATGCCAGATCAGCTCTTGATGCCGTCAGAACAACGTCATGAATACTGTCAGCCTCACCGGAAACCATCTTCCGGACACTCTCTTCCGTTGCGAACTGCTGCTGACTGGTATCCTGAATCATCCCCTTTACCAGATCTGCAAAGGGAATGTCTCCTCGTCCGGGCGGCGCAGTTCGCGGTGCTGCTGAGGGTCCGGCGGGGCCATTGATTGCCGAAGTGGCAGGCAGCGACGTTAAAGGATTAATGGCCATCAGCGAATACCTCTCAGTAATGCCAATGCCTGTTCGGCGAGTTGCCGAAATGTTTCGAGTGATTTCAGATTTGCTTCGTACGCCCGGCTGGAAGTGACCAGGTCAACCATTTCCCTCGACAGATCCACGTTGGGCATCGAAACATTCCCGGACGGATCGGCGTCCGGATGGCCTGGATCATGGATTATCCTGAACGGACTTTCATCCGGGGTAAGTCCAAGTACACGCACACCCTGCAACGAATCGGCCGACGACACACCCCTCTGGAAGTACTCGTTCATCGCTGCCTCAAACTGTACCTGCTGTCGACGGTATGGGCCGCCTTCACGAGTTCGAGTGGAATGCATATTCGCCAGATTGTTCGCGGCAACTTCCATCCTCAGACGTTCACCGGTCAGCCCGGAGGCGCTGATCTCCATTCCCGAGAGTATCTGATTCATTGACATGACAGTACTTCCTGCACCATTCTTATCAGCTGCCTTCAATGGCAAGCCTCATCTGGTTCATTTCGGTTCCCAGCAACTGCAGATAAACCTGCTGCAGCAAAGCGTTTTTATTCAGCTGGCCAATTTCCTGATCGATATCCACATTGTTTCCGTCGGCTCTTGTCGCCAGCCCCGCCGTTTGACTGATGATCGGCTGAGCCGTGATTGCTGCCTTGCCAGGCGCTGACAGTTCCTGCGCCAGCAGACTCTCAAACTCAACGTCCATTCTCCGATAGTTCGGAGTATTCACGTTGGCAATATTCTGACTGATTACTCGCTGACGAACGTCAGCGGCAGAAATGAGTCGGCCAAGCACATCAAACTGAGGATTGAGAGACTGCATAGTCGATCGATCGGATCCCACCCCGATGTCACTGCAATCAATACAATTGGCAAAGTTTATCTGCCTTAACTTTATCCAGGCATGCCGGGTGGTTTTCCTGACAGAGAAGGAAAACCCGCACGCAACACCGCTGACTCGCACATTCAGGATAATCGTCCCCCACCGAATAACTCGCCTGAGCATGCCGCCGAATGTGCTGGTTTGTATTCAAGTTTTGAGCCAGGTTTTCGATGACATCCAAACAGACGCAGCGGATAAAGGGAATTCCCCACCTGAATTTTCTGGTGTACCTCCCATTCCGGATTCGGCTGTTATGGCACCGCAAGCGTTCATGAGGACAGACACCCTGATCACTGGATTGTCCCACGAATTCGTGTGATATCCCCGACAACAGTTTCGTGTTACGCGAATCGCTGTGGAGAAACAGAAATCAACCGCTCAGGGTTGGGACGTTTTTCTGGTTCGCAGCAAGGAGAGTTTCTGCATCAATGACTATTGATCTCAGCAAATATACACGTATTCCTTCACTTCCTACTGTTGCCCTCGAAGTTCTTAAGATCTTCCAGGATCCGAACAGTTCACTTGACCAGATCGTGGCGATTGTTCGAAACGACCCGGCGATCGTTGGAAAGCTGCTGAAAGCCGCGAATTCAACGACTTATACCACTCGAGGCGAAATCACGGACCTGAAACGTGCAGTGGTGATGCTTGGAAGAAGCTCGGTCACTCCACTGGTCCTGAGTTTTTCGCTGGCACAGCAATCCGTTGGAACCAGCCTGCATTCAGAATATTACCGTCAGTTCTGGCTCAGATCATTCGTTCAGGCAACAACCGCTGAAGTACTTGGCGCCCAGTTTGGCTCCCCCACGTTTCGCGGTGAGTGTTATACGACTAATCTTCTGGCTGGCATCGGCAAGCTGGCTCTGTTTCGCGCAGAGCCGGATCGGTATCTGAAATGCCTGCAGCGCTGGCAGGATGGCGATGCTTCACTGCTGAGGATTGAACAGGAAGATCTTGGGTTTACCCATGTGGAACTGTCCGGCGAACTGCTGAAGCAATTAGGTCTTCCATCGAGATGTGTGCGAGCCATTCAGCTACTGGACAGCGACGTCACACCTACCGCGGCAGACTCATCGGAACAGGAATCGCTGATCCAGATCAGTCGCGTGGCACATGCCCTCGCCGCCCTGATGTGCGATAAAACACCCGGTGTTGCAATCGTGGCGCTGGAGGAAGCACTGTCGAATCTGAAACTCCCGAATCCACTGTCATCCGAAGAACTGCTGGGACTGGTCCAGGACCGAGTCGAAGCAACTGCTCGATTGTTTGACCTGGATCCTCCACAGCTTCCATCACCCAGTGAAATGCTGCAGGAAGCTCTTGAACAGCTATCAACATTTGCCGTCGTCGCCAATACGTCTGATCAGCAGAAGCCAGTTCCCATTGAGCTTATGGAGGAGAATGGTCGCCTGAAACGTCGTGTCGCCGATTTACTGCAGGCGTCTCGCACGGATTCTCTGACCGGAGTTTTCAATCGAGCACATTTCCTGACCCAGCTGGCTGAACGGGTTGCCGTACACAGGGTTCGCCATCAATCGCTGGGACTTGCCGTTGTTGACATTGATCACTTCAAGAAAATCAACGATACACACGGACATCAGGCAGGCGACTATGTGCTGAAACTTGTCGCCGAATCACTCCAGCACGGTTTGCGCGATAGTGACCTGCTTGCGCGATACGGTGGAGAAGAATTCGTGATCCTGATGGAAGACAGTAATGCAGCCGGATTGCCAATCATTGGGGAACGACTGCGTGCCCGTATCGAATCTCTGGCCATTCAGTTTGAAGGGAAGAGCATTCCGGTAACAATCAGTATCGGCCTGTCTGAGAGTCCTGTCATCTGCGAAGAATCCGAGTTTGCACGACAGCTCTTTGCCGCTGCTGATGCCGGTATGTACCGGGCAAAACATTCAGGGCGAAACCAGTTTTGCATCGAACCTTTCATGGCGGACTCCATGGCGTGTGAGGCCAGCGATTTTAGTGCACGCCTCACCAGATCTCCGATTGGGGCTCGGTAGTATTGCTGGCATCGAACGCTTTTTTCGCAATTTCTCTTCTCCATTGACTGCTCCGATTCGACGTCTTGAATTTCACATTTTGAATGCACAACGAATCAAAAACGAGGCAAAATGCTTCCCGAACAGTGAACACACGGCCATAAACGCACGCATGCTGAATCCTGCGAGGTCCTGGTCGTCAGATCTCGTTATCTGACAGTTTGCTTTTTTTAACCGGAAAAAACGAATCCTGTCGATCACGGACTTGTTTGTGGGATTGTTCACGACAACGCTAAGATGTTGGCAATAATGGAGTGTTGCATTGAAGCACAGGCCGTCGTAAAGTCTGAAAATGACTGCTGGCGGCTTCCGCTTCAGCAGTCATCGTTCGCCGGCGCTGGGAAAGAAATGGGAAGAGGTGTGGGATGCTTCAGTTTCTTGTGTCGTCCATCGTCTTATCGCTCGCCTTAGCCGCTCAGTCGGCGATCGCTGATATTCCGGACGCACTGCGAGAACGACAGGAAACGCTGCAGCAGGCATTCCTGTCAGTTCGCGGTGCCGTTGTGGGAGTGTCCGATGGTCTTGGTGTGGGCAGTGGAGTAGTCGTTTCGGGTGATGGAATTGTTCTGACGGCATCGCATGTTGTTGACAGCGGTCGTCGGCGTCGCATACAGCCGGATTCGGAAGTGCTGGTCACGTTTCCGGACGGTGCCGAATATCGGGCTCGGGTACTGGGAAAAAATCGAAATGCGGATGCCGCTGTTCTGAAGATTCAGGGAACAGCTCCGGACGGAAAGCCCTTTCCACATGCCATCATGGGACGCTCAAAGGATCTTCGACCGGGCGAATGGTGTTTTGCAATGGGAAACCCAGGCGGCATGCAGGAAGGTCGTCCGGCACCGCTGCGGATTGGTCGAGTGCTGTCGGCGGGCGACCGGACTGTGGTCTCGGACTGCTCCATTGTCCTCGGAGATTCCGGTGGGCCGCTTTTCGACATGAAAGGTCAGGTAATTGGGATTCACAGCATGATTACCATGCTGATCATCGAAAATCGTCACGTAGCAATCGATTGTTTCCATCGTGACTGGGATCGATTCCTCGCAGGAGAACGCTGGGGAGAACTGCGAGCCTTTGATAGCCGGGAAGCCGAGTCCGGATTTTTCGGAGTTGGTCTTCGCTGGAAGGATTTTGTCGCCCGAATCAGCCGAATTGTGCCAGATGGTCCGGCAGATCGCGCCGGGCTTAAGCCGGGTGATACTCTGATTTCAATTGACGGACAACGGTTTGCCGACCGACTTGACCTGGGTACGCTCCTCGCCGAGCTCGACAATGAAAAAACAGTGGAATTGGTCGTACTCCGCGATGATAAAGAACAACGACTGAATTTGCAGACCGGTATTCATGAGAATATCACTGAAGAGGATGGCGAGCGGCGAGCGACTGGCGACCGATCCGACCGAACGGAAGAGGATGACGAACGAGACGAGGAAATACAGGAACAAATGAGTTCCGGCCGACGAATCGGTCCCTTCGAAAAGCGAGCTCCCGAGCAGATTAAGGAATTTCTGCCGGTCGTGCATTCCGTTCGAAATTCCGTTGTGGCAATCCGGGATGGTGGACCCATAGTCTGCTACGGTACGGTTGTATCCTCGGACGGGTATATTCTCACCAAAGCCTCAGAGATTCGAACCGCTCTGGATCCTGAATGCGTGCTGCCTGATGGCCGACGATTTTCACCGAGAGAAGTGGGTTCCGACGACGCCTATGATCTGGCACTGCTGAAGGTGGATGCCACTGATCTTCAACCGGCAGAATGGCATATGGGCGACGATGTCCCGGCAGGCACCCTGACGATTGTCCCTGACGCTCGAGGCAATCCGCTCATTCCAGCGGTGATCAGTGTCGGATCGCGAAAAATGGCGAACTCGGCAAAAGGCTTTCTGGGAGTGGCACTGCGACAGGAAGGAAATCGGGTCTTTATTGAGGAAGTGATCCGGGGAGGTGCTGCAGCTCGACATAAATTTCAACCGGATGATGAAATTATTTCGATTGACGGAATCACGATCCGAGCTGTTTCTCAGATGATTGAGAAGATCTCTGGCTATCAGCCCGGTGAAAAAATCATGATTCGTTTCCGCAGGAAATCCGAAGAACGCTCCGTCGAATTGATCCTGACTCCGCGATTCACGAATCAGGATGCGATGCTGCCTTTGTATCAGTCGCGTGAATTTCAGGGGCAGTTCGTCAGCACTCACAGTGGCGGATACCCCCGTGTACTCCAGCACGATGCAGATATCTTTCCCAATCAGTGCGGTGGGCCTCTGGTCGGCCTGGATGGAAAGATGGTCGGTATTAACATTGCTCGCGCTGACCGAGTGGTGAGCTATGCAATCCCGGCAGAAACCGCCCGTGAGATTTTTGATCGGCTGAGGGCATCCGACTCTGGCCGAGAGCTGAAGACCTCGGCAAATCCTTAGAACCCCTTTGCAATCCTCCTGCATCGAAAGAGGCGATAAATCCTGCTGCGAGCTTCGCCATGCGCGAGTACATCGTGGAAGGCAGCGACGAAGTGCAGTCGTACGATCTGTCTGAGGACTACTCCCGTTTGCATCCGACGGCACGATCACACGATGACGAGTTCACTGGTCAGACGCCGCGTTCCTTAAGAAGTCCAGCGGCGTTGAGTCGAGCACAGCAGGCCGCATTTTGACAGAAGCCGAAACGCGGGGGGAGTCCTCCTCAGCGGCTGATATCGTGAACGGTTACGTGAAATTGAAGCCCGCCCGCATTCCAGCGGTCCAGGTGTTCGGTCTGACTATAATCTGTGTCGCCGCACATCAGGATGTTTCGAAAACCGGCCTCTCGCAATTCAGCCACAACGATGTCACATTCTGCCGCCGCGCCTTCGTGCGACGGACGATTGCCGGACCGATTTAAGATTCGCAGCGTCTCGTTTGTCTGACGCAGGGAGATCAACAACGGGTGATATCCCCACTCCCCGTTATAGGAAATGTCCATACCTTCTTTGCACTCACCGGTGGTCTCGACGATCGAGCCGTCCAAGTTTTTCTATGCCCTCATCCGGATTCTACTAACTTTCGCCCGGCACGAAAAACTGCCGGGCATGTTCCAATACAACTCGTCCGAAACTTTCTGGCTCGGCGACATGTATAATCAGTTCCTTTTGAGTTCGAGAAAGAAAATCATAAAGGCACGTGACCAGGATACAGTTTTCTAAATTGCTCAAGGCTGCTTCTCCCCCAAGAAGGTCACTTATCAACGCAATTCCGCGACTGTCTCTTAGGAAGCAAAGAGCGCATGCTGCCCTAATGCGTGTTGCAAAGACATTTGCTTCCAGCAAACGCAGCAGATTCTCCTTTCCTGCGTCCGATCCCCTATAAGCGAGTCGGATTGCTGCTTCGTCTCGTAGCGAGACGTCCAGATCTGTCATCAGAGTTTCGAATAGCAGTGTCTTCGCGTCTTCGTCCGCCAGACTGTCGACGGCGATTAGCGCTGCCGCGCGGGAGGGGGTGTCAGTATTTAAAAAGAGTTGTCGGACATCCGCCTGCCTCATGAACCCACCAAGTTGCCCTATAGCCCCATAGATAGCAGCCAGAACGGTTGCTCGATGCTCCACTCTCGCCCGTCTCAAAAGGCAATTTAGCCAACCTGGGCTGTTCGACTTCCCGATCTCCAGGAGAGCGACAATAGCGATCGTCTCGCTCTCATCACCCGATGCATCTTTCAAAAACTCATAACGAGCGTCGCCGTCTGGCTTAAGAGATAACTGAGAATAGAAGTGCTGGGTCTCATGGTTTGCATCACAACATCGTCGAACTGAATACGGCGGCCCGCTGCTCTGATCCGGAATTGACATAATTAATAAGGTTCTTTCAGTAAAACCCAGGCAGGTGGACATAATGCCAGTATCCTTATCGGGGGCGAGCTACATCAATGTCGGGCATTCCCCTGCAAGTAGTGGCGTTTGTTTGGTCGCACCCACATGGCCTCTTGGGTGATCCTTGAGCGACACAAGCTGATGTTCGCATTTCTCCTTGATACATCCACCACCCATAGCCTCGAAAAATACAACAACATGTGCAGGGCGGGTCGAGGATTGACGGGTCTGGAGTTGTTGGCAAGTCGATTACAATCGGTTCGCACCTCAACAGTGCGTACAACGCGGCGAGTGCGATCCCAGGAAGTGCGAGAAGCTTTGCAAGTTCTATTGCTGTCAATGTACCCACCACGCCGGAGGAATGCACGAGTCCCGTGACGTTCCACTTGGCGTCCTGCAGGCTGTAGAGCCGTTCGTCCAGCGTCCCGTTGCCGTCAGTATCGCGGTCTCTGAGGATCAGGTCGTCGATGTAACGCCGTCCCCACACGAACTGACGGTTGGCGTCGGTCGAAGAACCCACCCGTTCTTCCACCACCTGCCACTGGCCCGGCTCCGTGTAGTGCAGATGCAGCGTTTCGTTCAGCGTGCCCGACACGTACGACTTCTGCACCACCCGCCGTTTGGCTCCGTCATACTGGTATTCCGACACCGTGTTCGCCCCGGACGCGATTTTCACCAGCCGATTCCACGCGTCGTAACGTCACCCAGTTGTGACCATACATCCATTCGCCATCGGCCAGACCGGCCGTGGGATTGTGATGCACCCCTGCACCTTCGACATGGCGTCCGTATCGCTGCGTCGGCGAATTATCAACCGCAACGATCATGTGACCATCGGGACCGGGAGCAAACTCCTGTTTGAATCCGAGAAATTGATGAAGGGAGAATGTGGCTTTCTCCCGTTCATCACCCTTCCAGCAAACGCCATGTTTCTCTGGCGAAGGATACGTTAGATCGTTCCCGAATCAGCCAGATGCTCACCGAGGGCGAATTCGCGGTTTGTTGGTCTCAGACAGGAAGTTCGGGGGTGACGTAAGTTGTTTGGTGGAAGAGTTCTTCGGCGCGACCCGCTTTAATCCATGCTCGGAAGCGGATGATGGTTTCAGCGTTTTCTCGAAGCCAGCAGGTGGCGTTGCTTTTGACTCGAAGGTTAATGACTCCGAGGTCCGCGCAACCTGCGATTCTGCGTTTTCGTTGCCTCGATTTCACTTCGGGTTCCGGTGTTCAGTGCGGGAACGGAATTGGACATCGCAGGGGAAATCGCACTCGGTGGGCTGACGCCACACCGCTCGCCTTTGGACGCGTCAGGCGAGCGGAGCGGCGTCAGCGATTCAGGGATCCTGGCAAAGATCAGATTCATTTGCAAAAATTCCCGACAAATCGCGAATTCGCCCCTCACCGATTGAACAGAAAGGCAGGACTGTTAATCAGAGCCCACATCAGGTCTTCACCTGCCTCGGCCGGCTTTCCGACGCTTGCCATATAGGCGACCGAGCGTTCCAGTTCCTCGGCAGATGGTTTTCTGCAAAGCGTTGACATGTAAATCGTCTCGGTCAGCTGTTCCGGAGTGGCGCCCGCTTTGATTGACGTGGCGATCACTCCCTGTGGATGCACGATTGCATCGCTGATCGTGGGGCCGTTGATCATATTCAAAGTCTGTCCGAGACTGACGTCGCTGCTTCGTTCGCATTCGCAGGGAGATTCACGGGGCGGTCGACCGAACATATCAAGGAAGGCCACTTCGATTTGTGGATCCGGAAGCTGAGCCGCACGAAATCCTGCCGGAACGCCTGGTAATGCCCGGGGAGCTCCCGTCGCCTGAATAATCGCGTCAAACAGCTGTTCGGCCGTCAGCCGCCTTGGCAGAGCATGGGAGAAGTTGATCGTATCATCATCATTCCACTGATTGGTTACCAGACTGCGCTGGTATGTGGCAGAATTGCAGATCAGTCGAATCAGATGCTTCAGATCATGGCCATTTTTCACGAACTCTGTCGTGAGCGCATCCAGCAGTTCAGGATTCGATGCCGGATTTCCTGCCCGGATATCGTCCACCGGATCAATGATGCCTCGGCCCAGAAAATAACTCCAGTAGCGATTAACCGCGCTTCGTGCAAAGTATGCATTCTCTTTAGCCGTCAGCCACTGTGCGAGCTGAATCCGCCTGCCGGCTGTTGAATCGATATTGCCTGCGTGTGAGAATGGAAACTGGGGTACGGCCGCTTCGTTTGTGTCCGGGTTGATCACCGCGTCAGCTGAGGCTTTCGTGAAGATGATTTCATCACCTTCAGCAATCGGTTTACGCCCAACATCGGCAAAATATGCGGACAAGTCGTAATACTGTCTTTGTGTCCATCGTTCGAATGGATGGTCATGACACTGATTGCAGTTAAAACGTGTTCCGAGGAAAACCTGAGTCATGTTTTCCATGACCAGCTTGGGTTCACGTGCGATTCGGAAGTAATTGGCCGCCGGATTTTCGAACGTACTTCCTGAGGCGGTCAGAAGCTGAGATGCAAACTGGTCGTAAGGCATATTCGTGGCGATGGCGTTTCTGATCCAGTTTCGAAACGCCCATACACCTTTCTCCGTGATCGACTTTCGTCGAGCAAGCAGCAGGTCGCTCCACTTTAAGGTCCAGTGATCGACGTAAGCCGATCCGCTCAGCAGCTGCTCGATCATCGCAGCACGTTTTGCATTTCGTTCCTGAGGGTCATTCAGAAATGCCTGAACTTCCTGAATTGTGGGAGTGACGCCCGATATATCCAAAGAAACTCGACGCAGGAATTCAGCATCGTCGCAAACATCCGACGGAAGAATTTTCATTCGCTGCAATTTGGCATTAACAAGAGTATCGACAAAGTTCAGTTCCGGTGATGGCGTCCACTGATAACCATCCCGGTTACCCAGGATGGCAATTGGAGCAGCCGCGTAGTTCCCTTCGTATCGAACCAGAGCGGCCGCTTCTCCGCGGCGTACTGCTGATATCGTGCCCTGCCTTGAGACCGTGGCAACCTCGAAGCTGCTGGTATCAAAAACAGAATCTCTTGTGACATCGCGAGTTGAACCGTCGGAGTATGTCGCTATCACAATCAGCTGCTGAGTATCCCCGCGCTGCTGAAGCAATGGGGTTGGCGGAAAAATCTGAATTCCTGTCACCCGGGCAGCCGCTGCATCGTATCGGCAACCTTCAGCAATCCACTTCTGAAGAACAGCATATGGCCGTGACTCTTCATCAAACAGGAATCCCCCTTCATGGGGAACACCCTGGGTCGGCTTCAGCAGCATCAGACTTTGTGCTGGTTCTGATCTGTTGAATCGGCGTCCCGAGATGTCGTCGACCAAAGCTCGGTAGTCGTAGACCGGATCGTAGCCACGAAGCGACAGCTTAAATCCATTCTTGCCGCTCTGCGAACCATGGCAGGTACCCTGATTGCAGCCGATCTTGCTCAGCAGCGGATTTACTTCACGAATAAAGTCGACCGGTACATCGTCGGCTGATACCACCGTCACAGGAACCTGAACCTGGTGGCCAACCGCTTCGACAAGCACGTTGCCGGCACCCGCGCTAACGGGCTGTACGTATCCGTCAACGTCAACCGCAAAGTGGCTGGCTTCAGCTTTCAGGACCGCTCGTCCAGTCACATCAACGGGCTGACCATCCGGCGTAAAGCCGGTCACGATCAGACGACGGGCATCCCGGATGGAAGAGAGTGTGATTGCCTGAGGAAATACCTCAATACGGGAAAACGTTCTTTCAGGGCCATTGCTCGGCTCTTCAGCCTTCGCGTGCCTGTACGGTGAAGTGAATCCACTCCACAGCACAACGAAAAATGCCGCCCAACGCACATTCTGCAGGAATTTAACCTGATTCCAGTTTACTGACATGGCTGTCATACACTCCGGAAAGACGAAGTCCTGAATCGATTGAACTACCCTGAATCGATTGAACTGCCCTGAATCGATTGAACTATTGACCCGAGACGGCAACCGCAGGAACGTTTACCAAAGGTGCTGCCGGAAACTGCTTTTCCGGGGCTCCCGTTTCTGCATTGAATAACCTGACAATTCCATCAAAACCCGAAACCGCGACCTGCTTTTCATCTGACCGAAACGACACCGCGAACGCGGGTGATGTAATTCCCGTGAGTTCGATTGATTTGGAGGCATCCTCCGTGTGGAAAATCCTCGCGGCACCTCCGACAGCGGTGCTCGATCCACAAACAAACAGATTGCCACTTGCGGAGAAATCAAGGTCGCAGATCCGTCCGGGCAGTTTGCTGTAGCTCCGGATCAGATTAAAGTCATCACCAATTACTCGTGCCTGAACGCGAAAGATTCGATAAAGTCGGGGTTCACCGTCCGCTCCGGCTGCCAGAACTTCCTCACGCGACGGATGTCTCTGAACATCCACCAGACCACCCTTCAATGCGCCCGGAGTGATACTGGTGATATTGTCCACGAATTGCCCGTTGGCAACGATCGTCAGCTTCATGGAACGATCACGGCTGACACTGACAAGATGATCATTGGCCAGTGAAAATGTGGATCCGTGGACCCAGTCTGAATGGGCATCCATCCGTATCACCAGCTTACCTGATGAAACTTCTGCCACTCGAAGGCTGTTGTCCGCACCTCCAAATGACACAAGTGTGCCTGCAGCATTAAACGCAACTCCAAACAAAGTATCGTGAGATACCGTCACGGAGTGAAGCAGTTTTCCTTCAGCAACATTCCACAACTGAAGTTCGCCAAACAGGGACGGCGACCCGCCCGCAACAGCAAGTACTGAGCCATCAGGGGAAAAACTGATTGACTCAATTCGAGCCGACCGACCAATAAACCGGCGGGGTGGCAGGTCCTGATCGATCGCATGCAGCAGCACTTCGTGATATCCGGAAACCGCCAGCCACTTCCCGTCCGGCGAGTAATCCATTGATGTAACCACCGGAGGAGTTGTATAAACGGGCGGATGTTCCGCTGAAATCTGTGTACCGACGGACGCCGGAGTATCGTCTGCTGCACCCTCTTCAATCCATTTTCGGATCGTCAGAACTTCTTCCGCCTTCAATGGTTCGGCATTGAGCGGCATTTCAGGTTTGTCGCCGCTGATATATCCCACGAGCAGGCTTTCATCGGGCTTTCCAGCAACGATGGCCTGGCCGTTTTCTCCCCCGGCCTGCAAATCGGAAACAGACACCACGGAGAGCTTTCCTTCGCGTTTTCCGGCGAAGTGACATCCCGAACAGCGTCGCTGTAAAATAGGCCGCACATTTCGATAATAACTTACCGTGCGATTCTCGCCGGCAGTCTCAGCCGTTTTTTCATCCGCACACGCCTGACTCCCGGTAATGAATGGAAGTCCGGTAAGCGTCAGTAACATCACCGCAAACAGGCATGTCACCGATGGCATGGTCGAAGTCGACAAAGAGTGCTTCATGCTCGACACCAACTCGACAAGAGGCAGGAAACAGACAGTGAAGGCAGGGTATTCTGGCGGTACAGTTGCCACCCGATTGCCCCGTATACGTTAATACGGCATCTCAGACAATGGCAACGACTGTACACTTCAGATGTCTGCGCAGACTAACTTCGAAAATGACAAAACGCAAAGATTCCGTTCGCTGAATCGCAGGCAAAGCCAACATTTATTCTTTACAAATTCCTGCCTGCGACAGAAGCGCCAGACCGTGCAAAGCCAGACTATCGACGTAAATCGCCCCGGAAAGATGGTTTACCAACTGGCGTCCCCCTCCTCCTGATACAAAAACCGCTGGCGAAACCATCTGCTTAAACGAGCGGAAACTGGCCTCTGTCAGCCTGTGGCAAAGTTCTCGCACCGCCCCCAGCTGCCCAACAAACAGACCTGCCCTCATGGCGTCCTCGGTGTTTCGTCCGGGCAGGTGCGGAAGTTCGGACAGCTCAGCATCCGTATTCAACAAAGGCAGCCGTGCGGTGTAATCATGCATAGCCTGAGCAGAGAGACGCAGCCCTGGTAAAATACTGCCCCCGCAGAAAGTTCCGTCAGAAGTCATCAGATCCACTGTTGTTGCCGTTCCGGAGTCCACAGCAATCACCGGCAGGGCGTTCTTAACCATTTTCCAGGCCGCAAAAGTATTCAGCAAACGGTCGATTCCAACCCGTTCCGGACAGTCCACTTCCACCCGAATCGGAATCTGTCGAAAGTGCTCAACGATAACCGGACGAATCATGGTGAACGGCCAGTTCGCGAGAAGTTTGTCACGCGTATCGGGATCGCTGCCGGCAACTGCCACGGTCTGAGGAAGCGGAACTCCGGATTCCATCGCCCAGCTGTGAACCGCGTGATGGAGGTTCGGTGTCGAATCCAGCACGCATGCGTGAATAGTCAAGGCTTCCGGAATCCCGTTGGCCGCTGTACGAAACAATCCCAGTTTGGCGCGAGTATTTCCGACATCTATTGCCATAATGATCGGGGCATTCGAAAAATCCTGCCCGTCAGATATCTGGTCTGCCATACGACCCGCCCGCGAGTGAAACGTGGCTTCTGAACCTGATCGATCCGGCCACTCGGAAGACAACAGCTGGCAACGTCCAGGCTGGCTGCCTGAGATCGGCCGCTAGGCATCAGCCTGCAGTGCCTTAACAATTTCCACGACAGCCTGCTTTCCATCTGCAAACAGCATCAGAGAATTGTTCATGGCAAAAAGCGGATTGGGAATACCTGCGAATCCGGGGCTGAGACTGCGTTTGATATTGATGACAGTACGGGCTCGATCCACGTCAATAATTGGCATCCCGGCAATCGGGCTGTTCGGATCAGTGCGGGCCAGCGGATTCACCACATCGTTCGCTCCAAGGACAATGGCAACGTCAACCTGATCCATCGACGCGTTGACTTCATCCATCTCCTTCAGCCGCTCATACGCGATATCGGCTTCTGCCAGCAGCACATTCATGTGTCCCGGCATACGTCCGGCAACCGGATGAATGCCGAATTCCACGTCAATTCCTCTTGCCAGCAAAAGATTGGTTAAATCTCGCACCGCATGCTGTGCCTGCGCCACTGCCATTCCATAACCCGGGATGATCAGCACTCGCTGAGCATTCTCCAGAAGCATCGCGACTTCCTCTGCTGTCGTCGACTTGACGCTGGCATAGACGTCATCGCCAGCATTGAATTTTCCTTTGGCCTGCAGAGTTCCGAAGAGGACAGCCCAGAGCGATCGATTCATCGCATGGCACATAATTCGTGTCAGAATAATTCCTGACGCACCTACCAGAGAACCGGAAATGATCAGCAGGTTGTTATGCAAAACGAATCCGGTGGCGGACGCTGCGATTCCGGAGTAGGAATTCAGCAGAGCGATAACTACCGGCATATCTGCTCCACCAATCGAAATGACAAGCAATACGCCGAGCGCGAGGGACAAAACCGACATCAGCCAGAACCACAGGATCGCATGCTGCGGTACAATCACCATTAGCACGCAAAGGCATAGGGCGGTCACAGCCAGGCCCAGATTGGCCACATTTTGCCAGGGCGCATTAAAGTCCTTCATGAACCGCAGTTCCTGAAGCTTTCCGAACGCAACAAGGCTTCCGGTCAGCGTCACACCCCCAATCAGACCTGATGCGGCAGTTGCAATCAGGATGGCAGTAAAATCATCCGGTAGCTTTTCTGAAATCGGCCGACCGGCAAGATCAGCGCCCGCCACAAATAAAGATGCCGCACCGCCCAGGCCGTTAAAGAGCGCCACAAGCTGGGGCATGGCCGTCATTTCAACCTTGAGCGCCAGATAAACACCTGCGGCGGAGCCCAGAATGATCGCTCCGATGATTCCGCCCCAGCCTTGTACCTGCAGCATCGTGACAACAACGGCTAGCAGCATCGCGGCGGAACCGATGAGATTACCGCGTACCGCCGTTCGCGGTCGACCCATATCCTTCAAACCGATAATGAACAATACGGCCGAAATCAAATAACACAAATCTGTCAGTGCATTACTCACTTTGTTGATCCCGCCAGTTCAGAAAATCAGAAACCACAGCATGTCGACCTACTCAACGGCAATCCGAACTATTTCTTCGATTTGAACATTGCCAGCATTCGGTGAGTTACAACAAATCCGCCCACAACGTTGATCGTCGCCAAAACCACGCTGAATAGTCCGAGGCCATTTAAAAAGCCGCTCGCAGATCCGCACACCAGAATCGCACCAATGACTGTAATTCCGGAAATCGCATTTGAACCGGACATCAGCGGTGTATGCAGCGTCGGCGGAATCTTGGAAATGATCTCAGCACCAACAAAGATTGAAAGTACGAATACTGTCAGCAGCAACATGAGCACAGAGCTGCCAGCCATAGCCTCAGTCGCGTTTCCAGCAACCGGCTGGATCAATGCGGGCGCAGTATCAACCGCAATCATCAACATTTTCATGAGGTGAGTTCCTGAACGAAACGGTTTCTGAACGGATTACACATGGGTTACACATGGGGCGGGAAAATACAGGAAGGAAGAAGCTCAGAAGGAAGCAGTCGTGATACAGATTGCAGTATTACTGAGTGACAATCAGCGAAGCCAGCCGATGCCCACAACGGATGAGCAGCAAACAGTAGTTCAGGTGACCGACTCTGCGGCCGCCAGAGATGGCAGATTCAGAATCTCACGGACACGCTGGTTGACAATCTCTCCGTCTTTCGCCACCAGTGTGTCGCGAAGAATCTCGTCATTCAGATCCAGGCTGATTTGACCGCCCCGTACCATGAGAGCCATGAATGACGTGACATTCCGACTGAACATCTCGCTGGCATGCACCGGAATCGCAGATGGCAGGTTGAGCGGTCCCATGACAGTCACTCCCTGATGCTGAATGGTTTCGCCAGAGACAGTGACTTCACAGTTGCCACCACGCTCCGCGGCAATATCAACAATGACCGATCCGGGTGCCATCGCCTCAACCATTTCCCGAGTCACAAGGACGGGGGCCTTCTTCCCGGGAATCGCCGCTGTGGTGATGACAACATTGCAATCCGCCAGAACCTTCTTCATCGCTTCACGCTGGCGCTGATAAAAGTCGTCCGACATTTGACGAGCATATCCGCCCTGCGATTCTGACTGCTCCGCGGTTACATCCAGCTCAACGAATTTCCCGCCCAGACTCTCCACCTGCTCCCGGACAGCCGGGCGAATATCGTAACCGAAAACAACCGCTCCAAGCCGTCTGGCCGACGCGATCGCCTGCAATCCGGCAACTCCGGCACCGATCACCAGAACGCGAGCCGGCTTAATCGTTCCCGCGGCCGTCATCATCATCGGGAACATGCGTGGTGAGGCAGAAGCAGCCAGCAGAACGGCTCGATAGCCGGAAACAGTGGCCATCGAGGAAAGTATGTCCATCGTCTGAGCACGTGTAATCCGGGGAACCAGTTCCAGCGAAAAAACTGACGCTCCCGTTGCGGCCGCGGCTGGAATTTGCTGAGCACACCACAGTGGTTCACAGCCGGCAATCAGCAGCTGCCCTTTTCGCAATCTGGCAATGTCCCGTTCACCATGCTCACCGCACGCTCCAAGAGCTCGCACCTGCAGTATAATATCACAGCGACTAAACAGTTCGTCGCGACTGGAAACGATGACCGCCCCTTTCTCGCTGTACAGCAAATCCGGAAACCCCGCCTGATTTCCAGCGCCGGCTTCCAGACAAACGTCCAGTCCCAGCTTTTTCAACATGGGAACGGACGCGGGCACGAGGGCCACTCGATTCTCAAGAGGATCTGCCTCCCTGGCAACTCCTACCGACAGCGTTTGAGCCATCATTTTCACATACTCCTGAAAACGGACTGACATCTCGATTCTGCAGGAAATGCAGCCGGTTATCGTCCGTCACAAGCCACAGCCAGAACGAAACTTCCAAAAAACAAACGTGGCAGCCTTGTTTGTGACCGTCGAGTTATATGAGATTCTCACGTCAGACTCCAGGCATCCCGGGTATTCCAGCGAACGTGAACGTCTTATGATCATCAATATCGGCCACAGTCGCCTTGAACTGGTTCAGGGTGATATCACTCGGCAATCCGTGGACGCAATCGTTAACGCCGCAAATTCACAGTTGTGCGGCGGAAGCGGGGTCGATGGAGCAATTCACTCTGCCGGCGGGCCTTCCATCATGGCAGATACTCAGAAACGGTATCCTGAAGGCTGTCCGACCGGAAAAGCTGTAGCATCCGTCGCCGGTAACCTCTCCGCAAAATATGTGCTGCATGCGGTAGGCCCTGTCTGGAGGGGTGGCCGAGACGGTGAACCTGCTATGCTGGCCTCGGCCTATCGGGCCTGCATGAAGCTGGCTGTGGAACTGCAGTGCAGCAGCATCGCATTCCCCGCGATCAGCACAGGCGTTTACGGATACCCCATTGATCTGGCTGCCGGAAATTCCCTGAAAACCGCCGTCGATTTTATCAAATGGCATAAAGCACCGTCACTGGTCCGGTTCGTGTTATTCAGCGAAGGCGCATTTGGCGCATTCTCTCGCGCACTCGAAGAAATCGTGCCTCAATGATTGAGGACACACCGTCGAACATTCCGGATTCGCCGCCGCTGCCGCCCCAGCGACGTTCGCCGCAACGCCCCCAGCCGCCATTCGAAAATCCGCGGGTACGCTCATTCACGGCATCGGATGGATACTGCCTCCATTTTCATCACTGGCAGGCAGATCAGCCGCGCGGCATCGTTGTCGCCCTGCACGGAATCCAAAGCCATGCAGGATGGTACAAGCACTCATGCAGGGCAATGTGTGATGCCGGATTCGATGTCTATTTTGCAGATCGCAGAGGATCTGGACTCAACCTCGTTCAACGCGGACATGCCGAACATGGAATGAGACTGATTAACGATGTGCGTCAGCTCGTCCACCAGGCAAACGGCGAACATGAATCAATTAATGGCAGATTACCCCTGACATTGCTGGGGATCAGCTGGGGGGCGAAAGTCGCTGTAACGGCCGCTTCACTCGAGCCGAAAGTGGTTGACAAACTGGCTCTGCTCTATCCGGGACTGGAGCCTCACATTCGACCAACCGCGTTGCAGCTGCTGCAACTGAAGATTGCCCGACGCCTGGAGATCCGTCACAAAATGATCCGAATCCCGCTGGAGGATCCCGCTTTATTTACATCAAGCGATGTCTGGCAGAAATTTATCGCGAATGACCCGCAGGCACTTCATCAGGTCACAACGGGTTTCCTGAACGCGGCAACAGATCTGGACAAAATCTTCAGGCACCAGGATTTTAAGATCACTCAGCCAGCACTGCTGATGCTGGCGGGCCGCGATCAGATCATTAACAACTCAGGAACGAGAGAACTTGTCAGTCGCTTTTCACGCCGACATCTCACAACGCTTCTGTACCCCAACGCCCGGCATACGCTCGAATTTGAACCTGATCGCGATCAGTTTTTCACGGACCTCATTCGCTGGCTGGAAATCTCCTGAAGCCAGCAACCCCGTGAGCACACTCAATACCTTGCAACATCTTTTGAGACAAAGCCCGGCGGCAAACGTGCACTGTCCATTCTTAAAATGCAGGTTGGACATTCCTGTCCGACTGCATTTTGACGGGCAAGAATGCCCATCGTACCCCCAAACGAAGTGTTGACAGAGCACGTGTGCACTCGTGGCAAAAAAAAACGGGCGCCCCGTAAAGGACGCCCGAGATCGATTGATCGATCGAATTCGTGAATCGCCTAGCAGGCAGATTCCGTCTTGCGGCTCTTGCGACGAGCTGCCAGAGTCAGCCCAAGTGCACCAAAGCCCCACATTGCCATTGAGGCAGGTTCTGGGACGACAACATTGATGTCATCAACAGTAACCTCGGCCCACAGTGCCAATTCGTAGGTTCCGAATTGGGTAATCTGAACCTGCCCGCCAAAGAAATTAACCAACACATTTCCAAAGGCGACTGGACCGAGAGGATCAAACGTGAAAGTATCCATCGACGGAGTAATCATTGCCGTTCCGGTCGTCTGGATTGACTGAGTGTCGCCATTGACGGTGATATCCCGTGTCAGGGCAAAGTTAATCACTGTGTTCAGAGTTCCCGAATTACCAACGGTGATCAGCGCGTTTTGCAGAAAAACGACCGTAGGCGTATTGACAGCAACACTGTAAGTATCGCTGTAGGCAGCCAGGGCCACGCTCGTATTAGATGGGGACAGAGCCAGTGGACCAGCTGGGTCCGCTGAGATCGATACAAATGCCGCCTGCGTCTGCTGCAAACCACAGAACAGCATGGCAAATGCCAAAGCAATTCTCTTCATAATTCTTTTTCCTCTTTGATCTGTTCTCAATTGTACTCAGCCACACCACTTGTGGCAGAGCGAATCCCGCCCGTTCTTATCCTGTGGTGTTCCCTTTGCTGACAAACATCGTGACGGCAAAATGTCGTAACTCGTGGTTCCCACAATGTCTCGTTCCTCCAACGCTGATTTCAGCCCTTTCCAGGCATTTAAGGTCTCTGGAGTGAAGACCAAAAAGCCCTGATCAGATCACGGTCATTGCAACAAAAACGAACGAATGCCCAATCTGCAAAAATCCGTCCCTGTACGCACAACCACCGCTGCAAGTCAACCCGCGGCAGAGTTAACCTGCAAATTTCATTCCCCAAGAACCCCAATATTCTCAGGGAATGTCAATACGTAAATTCTGGCATTAGCCATCTAACTGCCATGAATCTTGAAGAAATCATCACCTTAAGTCAAAGGTGAACAGCAAAGAAATTGAATTTTATCCATCCCTCCGGACCCGCGGGGGTTAACAAAACAGCATGATAGTGCGTTTTTCTCGATTTTCACCCTGAGGAAGCAAAAAAAACGGACGTCCCGTAAGGGACGCCCGAGATCAATTTACCCGTAGAACTCGTGAATCGCCTAGCAGGCAGATTCCGTCTTGCGGCTCTTGCGACGAGCTGCCAGAGTCAGCCCAAGTGCACCAAAGCCCCACATTGCCATTGAGGCAGGTTCAGGCACCACAACATTGACGTTGTCGAAAGTGATTTCGGCAAACAGTTCAACAGTGAATGTCCCGAACTGGCTGAAAGACCAGGCTCCAGCCAGCGCTTTGAAGAACACGTTTCCGTTAAACACATGAACTGCGGTGTCAGTAAGCGTAAAGGAATCCAGTGATGGGGTAATCGTGGCTGTTCCGCCAAAGTTGACAAACTGAGTGTCACCATTGATCGTGATGTTCTGACCCAGGCCAAAAAGGCCGGAAGCATTCAGATTACCTGAGTTACCAATCGTAATCACAGCGTTCTGCAGGAAAACTACTGTTGGGGTGTTGTCTACAACATTATACGCAGTGTTCTCAGCAGCCAGTGCAAAGGTGTCAGCAGCGAATGCCAGGGGACCAGCCCCTGCTGCACTAATCGATACAAATCCCGCCTGTGTCTGCTCAAGGCCACAGAACAGCATGGCAAATGCCAAAGCAATTCTCTTCATAATTCTTTTTCCTCGTTGATGTCATCTGAGTTGTACTCAGCCACACCACTTGTGGCAGAGCGAATCCCGCCCGTTCTTATCCTGTGGTGTTCCCTTTGCTGACAAACATCGTGACGGCAAAATGTCGTAACTC
>JALHMY010000067.1 GCA_022843805.1 Fuerstiella sp. | reverse complement strand
CGGCAGCATTTGGCAAACCGCTGACAAGGATCCAGCCACATCGGGCAGAGGCGGCTTAAGGCACCGCGCAGCATCGAACGGCCCGGCGTGCAGAGCGCGCGGGTGCCTTACTCTTCAGCAGATCTTATTTTTGCGATGTGCCGTTCCAGTTCTTCGAGCGACGCCCATCCCGACATAGAGAGGCAGATCATTTCGAATGTCCAGCACATCTGTGGCAAGACGAAGCTTGCCGTCGCACGATGGGCCTGTGCTCGTGCAAGTGGTTGCACTCCCGCGACTCGTGTGTTCCGAAGCGGAAACAGTGACAAGGCGAACCGTGTGATCGGGTGAGGCGTCCGCTTTGGGGGATCCGAATTTCACGATCTGATCGCTTATCACACCGGTTTCAGCGTATCAAAATCCTTAAGTCCCGGAATATCGGACGGCTCAATCGAAGGCCTCGCCCTGGGCACACGGCGAGCCTGACCGGGTGCGTCATTCGACGGTACCGCATTCGACGCGGATGCTGCTGACGATGCAGTGCTGGCCGGTTGGGCATCAGGTTGTTCCGGGTCCGGGGCCACGACGTTCGGCTCACAATGTCACTCTGGCAGGTTAGAGATTCACTGTCAGGGCTATGCGCAGAAAGCGTGCCAAAACAGATGTGATTCCCATGCGTGAGGCGGCGCAAATTTCGTGCCGAACACTATTGGACCTGACCCTTTTGTCTCCACCTTTTTTCTCGACAGCACTGAGGTCGATTCAGGCAGTCAAGGCGGAGTGCTTTTTCCAGTCGACGCTTGCGAGTGGAAATTCAACCGGTGTTCTCTGACCGAATGCCCATTCACTCATCGACCGTACTGAGCTCACGGGGAGTCAAAGGCATACTGGTTACCGGCTGTTTCGCGGAATCGGATCATCGAGAAGATTCTGCGGTCTCAAATCGGAGTCCGTCCCCACCTGCAGACTGGGAAAATGGCCTTTTGCGCTTCCGTTTCTCTCAGTCAATGTTTCTCAGAAGTTGTGGAAGCGGGTACGGGATCTCGTAGCCGTCGCAGCGCCCAGTCAATCTCTTCCTGGCGGAAGGTCGCATAGAAGCTGCGATTTGAGGTCGACGCGACTGGTCTCTGCACTGCGAGTTTCGTCAGGCGTTCGAGGCCGCTCACATCCCCAAGCAACCCCAGACCAATCGCGGCGGAGTCATTGACGATTTCGGATTCATGGAGAAGCAGGGGACTGAGCAATGAGGCGAACTGTTCGTCGTCAGTGAACCCGGCAATTCGGCAGGCGATCGCAATGGCCAATTCCGTTTCGCGATGCGTGTCAGGTTCGCGGCTGGAATCCAGTGCTGCAGCGGGCACGGCAGCTCGAACAAGTATTGACTTAATTGTATTGCGATGGGGCTTCAGTTGACGCAAATAATCTGGATCACCTCCGCGTTCCGTCGAGAAGTATTTCGACGAATCTGGCCATTGCTCATGATAGAGCTGTTGCAGCCCAAGTTGCCTCACGACGGAAGCGCGGCTTGCCAGGAGATCGGCAGTTTCGAACAAAGGGTCATCAATCCCAAACATACCCCATCTCGAACCCATCGGACGGGACGTTATAACGGCATTGCAGCCAATGAGCAGGCGGGCGTCCGACGAGGCGGGCGACAGCAAAAACTCAATGGCAGGCAACGTATTGAGTGTCGGCTCGGTGTATGTCCGGAATTCGCCCGATGAAACCTCACCGATCATCGGCAGTCCATTGTTATCGACCAGCAGCGCCACAACGCGAACATGCTGGCCTGTGTAGTAGCTGGTGCTGCACACTTCCGGGATCAGCGTTGCCATGCCATCAGGTTCGTGAGAAACGGTCACGCGGTGGACTCGGGTGGTTCGGGGTAGATTCCAGCGTTCGGTATCGGTTGATGGCACGGCTGCTTCATGATTTGGAACCAAAGGAACTGCCAGGATCTGTTCCTCTGTCAGAGGAATTGCAGCGACGGATGAGCTCTGATCTGGTGCAAGTGTCTCAGGACAAATCAATGCCATGCGACTGTCGGACGCCTGCAGCGTAAACGACCAATATTTCGCAATCCCAAGATGGGGCCAGGTATGAAGGTTGTGACGCAGAATCGTGACTCCGGAGGGATGGACTTCGCGCGACAGACGACTGAGTGACGTCCACGAAGAATCTTTCCACGGGTCGGTTCCTGTCAGGGCAATTTCCGTCAGCGCGTCGTCGTTTCTCAGCGGCTGCCGGGATGTGAACTGAGTCCAGTCGAGCAGCGGAGAAAACGGAGCATCGTCCGGGAGTTGTGACTTCACGACGTTCACTGGCAACTTGCCGTCGATCGTCAGATCAGTGATGAATGCAGGAACTCCGTGCGTCTCGCCAGCCTTATAGTCAAACAGCCAAAAACGTCCATCGATAAACTGGAATCGCAGATCCATCGTCATCGACTGTGAACGGCACGTGATTCGCAACGGAACAAACTGACCGCTTTCAACGCGGATGTATTCATGGAATTCAAACGTCAGGTGCTCCGACTGCTCGACGAGAGGGAGGTGTGACACGGCATCGCTCACGAGAACGAAATTCGTGCTGCGGTTGGTTGAGTATCCACCGACGTATTCGTTTGACGGCCCTGAGCCGAACTCCTGCGTCACTGTCGGCCCGGTGATGCCATATACGTTCACACGGCGACCATTCAAAGTTGCCGAATACGCTATGGGCACCTTGTAATGATGGGGCTGGACAGACATCCCATCCAGCGCCGTCCATAGCGTGATGCCTCGTTGCATGGCTCGATTCTGACCCGGAATCGAACCCTGGATTATACGATCCTTACCATCGGTCTGAGCCTTTCCGGACAGGTGGAACTCGTAGTTCACAACCGGCAGTTCTTCGGGCTTGCGGGAGAGCCACAGGCGATTCTGTGCAAATAACTCCGGAAGCGCTACATCCACCGTCGGCACATTCGTACTGACAGCAGCTTCTGGAATTACATTCACGCAGAGCGGCAACCGATTCTCGTCGTACAGTGCGAGCAGATAGTTTCCGTTGCCATGAATGGAGGGTTCTTCGCCGTTCGATGCAGCGGAAACTGACGCAAACCTCAGCTCGGCAGTCAGCGCCGCTGCTGGCCATGAGTCGGGCATGTTCTTCGATGAATCAAAGGGCATAAAACATATCGTCCGCAGATTTCCATAATGCCGATTCAATGGGCTGCTGGCCCTTATCGTATGCGTCGCACCAAGCTCAAACGGCGTCAGTCCCTGAATCGCCACGGACACGGACTCACTCGACTTTGGAATCATTTCCGCGAGCTTCTGCTGTGCCGTTTCGATGCGACGACTGAGCGCGTCACTGGCGGCATTGAACTTCAGATCGACGATCATTTCCTGCTGAGCCTCATCAATGTCGAAAAACTTCGACACGCCCCGTTCCAGGCACCACAGGCCCTCAGGTGTCACGCGAAATGTCTGGTCACAGACAAAGTCAAACTCCGGGGTAGTTGAAGCGTTTTCAACAGTGTTCTTTCGCGGCCTTCCCGCAGCGGGGGTCAATTGAATCCTGATTCTTCCTGGAGCCTGTTCGCCTCGCGAAGAGGTTGTCCATTCAGATAATTCCACGACTGCGATTCGTTTTTCGCCGAGCCAGTCTTCTTCTCGGATGATACGATACTGGTCGTCGATGGTCAGCACGCTGCGGTCGATCGACACGTCGTGCATGTAAGCCCACGCCGTTGTGTGAAACATCGCACCGGCATGCAGCTCAAAGGCCCGATAACCATCCGGAGTCGGGCGCAGTTCAATCACATGCTGACCGTCATTCTGGTGATAATCCGCCACTCGAAAATCACCCGTACGACGTCCCCAGTCGATCGCGGGAAACCGAAATCTCGTCCCGCAGAGATGTTCGAGCGTATCGCGCCGCAGATCTTCGGCGGGAGTCAGTGGCTCACGTCGTCGGTGATTGTCTTTCTCCAGTCTTTGGTCCGGCGATCGGAACCGCGGAAACCCATCTGGCCTGCTGAAAGTGAAGCTTGACGCATCACTGAGATTCAACAGCTGCCAGCCCGTGCCAAAGCGTTCGGTCTCGTCGCCGCGATGAGTGACTTCGATGTAAGTCGTGCCGTCTCGACGCCACAGGAAGCGTTCGTCGAGCCGTTTGGGCGACATGCGATGAGTGAATTCAAATGAGTCAATGCCATCGAGCGTCGGGTTCTGCCAGAGCCGATTCGCCGCCAGCACTTGTGAGGCGTCGAATGATTTACCCCGAGCATTTGCTTCCGATTCGGCGGCCCTCGCCTGAGTCAGCTCATCAGGAATTTTCGGCCATTTCGCTTCACCGTTCGGAAGGTCCGCGATGATCGTCGTCCTGCTGCTCACTACATTCGTGAGCGATTTGCTGTCAGCGGACCAGCGGATCTGGTGGCACTCTTCAAAAGCTTGCTTCAACTGCGAACCGTCGCGACGACTCACCCAGACATCAATTCGTTGAGCAGCCCTCTCCCCATCCTTGCCATGGCCGTTAGTTCGCTGCTGCCACGCGAGCCATTCGCCATCTGGAGACCACGTCGGGACAACTCCGCCCGACATGATCCAGAGGCGACGATTGTCGCTCGACTGGTTCAACCCCGCTGGACTGACATAGCTCAGCCTGCGTTCGACGGTGTCCCAGATGCCGATTCGGCCATCCGCCGGAACGCCACCGACCCAGCTGCCAGCTCTGTTGAACTGAGTAGAAACGGCAACGAAACGACCGTCTGGTGACCACTCCGCTCCCGCCCCCTGGACACCGGTTTCGTCAATTGTTCCCGATGCGATATCCACGATGGCGAGCGGATAGATATTGCCGTAACCCGGCGAATTTCCAATTGCAATTTTCGATGAGTCCGGTGACCACGCGGGTCTCGTCTTCAGAGCTTTCTCAACCATCAGCCGCATCGACTTCGTTTCAACGTCGTAAACGAACAGACCATTCTGTTCAGACGATTCGCCGGTTGCCATCTGATTGTCGATAAACGCCACGAGTTTCTCGTTCGGCGCTACGACTGCATAGTCGCGATTGACGCTGGAGGGAAGCAGTTTGCCGGGATCAAGTTCAGAGACTGACTCTTCATCAGCCGAACGTCGCTGGTCGGGCTGCAGACTGGTGCCACCTTCCCTGTCGAGCGTATTCTCCACCACCGATTGATGGTGATTCGTATCGTTCTCCACCTTGAGACTCGATTGCTCGTTTACCTGAACAGACTTTTCCTGCGGATTCGTCTTCTGCGGCGGCCCAACCAGCATCAATGGACACGTCAGCGCCCCCAGTGTGACGAGCAGCCCCGCTGCTACAAATCCTCCCTGTGCCGTCGCGCGATGCGAATGTATGTCTCGCAACCTTGTTTCAATTTCGCGGATGGAACCAAGTCCTCCGGTGGCCAATTGAACTGTGAGGGGCTGTTCTCCGACAAGCTGCAACGTATTCACAATTGCCTGAGCATAGTCTGACGCTCGATTGGGCCAAAGCCGCAACACCCACGCATCGCACGCGGCTTCCTCTGCCACACGAAGCCGACGCCGAGCGATGAACATCAGCGGGCACCACCACCAGAGCACACTCGTCGCCACTTCCAGCCACCGCACCCAGTGATCCCGCCGCTTCACATGGGCCAGCTCATGAGCGATCAACATCGACATAGAATCGTCCCCACATGAGAATGCCTGTCGCAGTAGTTCTCTGTCGTGTTCCGCTCGACCTCGATTTTTTTCCACATCGACATCCGATTGTCCTGTGGCGACAGAGTCGTTTGGAACTGCCTTCCGGCAGTTCTTCATGATTGCTGGCAGCACAATCACGGGTGATCCATTTCCGCTCCATACAAGTGGAGAGATCCGCGCATCGAGACTCATCAATGGTGGAAGCCGACGGAGTCCCAGCCGAGCCGCAATTCGCTCCGCCATCGTCGTAATCTCTTCAGACACCGGTTTCGCGAATTTCATCAGTCTTCGAAACGCCCGCAGAGCTCGCACCTGTCGTATTGCAACAATCATCGAGCCGATGATCCAGACGAGTCCGAAAACGATTCCGCCCACGCGCAGCCAATCGCCGCTCTTCAGGATTTCGCCATTCAATTCCGATGATAAAGATTCCGCAGTCGGAGGACTCATGGAGCTCATTTGACCCGGAATCGCGAGGCCGCCCGGATCTGATGTCTGAGCAGACATTGCCGCAGCCGCGACTGGCGAATCACGATCTCCCAATGAATTCAGAGCAGTTTCGCCCTGCAGTCGTTTGGGATCACCCGACCGCAAGGAGGCACCCGGCGGCAACGAACTTGCGCGTCCGTCTCCCGGATCAGCTTGCGCGACCTGCGGATTGGTCGCAGACCTTGCCGTATCTTCAGCTAAAATTGATTCACGTGATCCTGTATTGCCACGATTCGACAACAGAGGGTATCTCGCTGCCGCTTCGAATGTCGCCGAGTCGCCGCCATTCGTTCGGTCTGAGGACGTAAACGGCGGTGCCGGGGGCGAGTCTGTCGACTGGCTGGCAAGAACACTTTCTTCCCCCCTCGTTTGCACGAATGAAGGGAATCCTGGCACTTCCAGCGGCAGCATCGGCGGTGTAGTGAGTCGCAACAACACAATGACCCAGCACGTATGCTCAACAGCTGGCCGGCATCGTCGAGTCACCATGCCAACAACAACGGCGGTGACTGACAGCAACGCCGCCACAGTCAGAACACTCAGCACGAGCGAGAACAATGCATTTTCAGACATGTCAGGTATTCTCCGTGTCAGATTCAGCTCGCAGAGCCGTGGGAAATCACCTGGAAGTGAATCATTGAGGTATAAATGACGATAGAACTTCCTTCGCAGTGCTTAAGATCTGCGTCCCTTATGACTCAGTTCATCGATCAACTGCTGAAGTTGCTGCTGTTCAGAGGATGTCCAGCGTTTCAGTTTGAGCAGTCCGCTGAGCATCGGCATTACGGAACCGTCGCAGAGAGCCTCGGAAAGCTCACGAAGTCGTTCGGCCAGCAGCATGTCGCGATCAATTGCCGCCGAGAAACGATGCACCCTCCCCGAGCGATCCCGCGTCACGCAACCGCGTGTTTCAAGTCGTTCGAGCAGTTTCTGCACGGTGTAGTACTGCGAAGCGCCGCCCTGAGGATAAAGTTCATCACAGATGTCGCGAATAGAAGCCGTATTCTGGTCCCACAAATAATGCAGCACGGCCAGCTCTGCATCCGTGACATGGTGCTTTTTAGGTGGCATGACAATCCCGCTTCCAGATGTTTCAAAGCCAGCAGAAAGACACAATGTCTTTGGTGGTATTGAACTGTCTCGCCGAACAAAAGTCAACTTGTCTTTGCCTGTTCTGCGGGATAGACGCAACAATTGACCGCCGTCATTGCGAGGGCAAAACCGGCCAGTAATGCGCGGGCGAACACCGGCCATTGAAGGGAATGGTTGTGTTGATCGATTTCAGCACGAAGGGTGCTGGAAGTGGTCGACCTGTCGAAGGGGCTATCAATGGCAACGAGTCAGCCAATTGAGACCCTGCACCGATCCGGTCATTCGAACCGGAAGATTGCTCGCGTATCTCCACCGAACCTCAAATTCTCATCACAGCGGCAGTTAAGGCTTTAGCTTTTCGCCCGCAGGAGCGAAAGCAGCAATCGCGAATCCGACAAGGCATCCGCCAGCGGAGGACACAATCGTGTAGTCCGAGTTGTTAAGATAGCCAGCGGTCATTCCGATGATGCTGAAGATCGCAGGACTTCCGATCCAAATCAGTCTGTCAGTCATAGAATCGAAGCAATCGTTTGTGAGGTGGAATATTCCCGCGCGTACCTGACGCAATGCAGAATCAACCACAGCCACTCAGCGGCCGGGCGCAGTTTACCGGCGGCGAGGTGGAATGTTCATCCGGATTCGAGACGTGGCCGGAGAGCCCCCACAGCAATCCACCAGCGACCAGAGCTTCTCCGGAATCCGAGTTTCCACATGGCATGTCCGCCGCCATGCCTTAAAGCGATGTCGCCCACGTGGCAGTGCTGCCGGAATCTCTCCACGTTCTTCCGCCCATGATTGATCTCCCAAATCAGGAAACCAACTACGGCAGCAATTCCAGAGTTTCCCTTCAGGCAGGCTTACCGGAAGGACACACTATACTGTCATGCAGTGTTGTGCGCCCTTTACGGCTTCGGACGAGTCAAAATGTGGCCGTGAAGAAAAGGGGTCAGGTCTCTTTCTCTTGAATGAAAAAGAGACCTGACCCAATAGGCGGGCAATCGAGACGAAGCCTGCATCACCGGGCACCGCCACAAGAAGTCGCTCATGCTTGCTGGGAATCCGACTTGCAAGTTCTACCAATTGGCCTGACAATGATGGAGCCAGGTCGCCTGATTTCCTTTTCAGGCGAGATAAGCGGAACTTGTACTCAAACCCGTGGAGTGATCGCATGTCGGTCGTCAATAGCACTCACATCTGGATCGATGACCGGGGTGTGGCATGGATTGATCAGACCAATTTGAAGGTGATTGAAATCGCACTGGAACGGCTTGCCCACGGTTCGAGCGTTGAAGAGATCGTCGATCAGCACAAAGGACTGATCAATCTCGCTCAGGTCCACGCGGCTCTTGCCCACTACTACGATTATCAGGACGAATTCGATACCGAAATCGAAAAGCAGCTCATGCGTGCGGATCAAATACGTCTACGAAACCTTGACAGTCCTGGACGCATCAAGCTGAGGCAACTCGGACGAATTCCATGACGATTTCGTACTACAAGGATGTTCATGTCCGCCGAGCCATCACCCAGGAACTTCGGCGAGCAGGCGTGGATGTGCTGAGTGCTCAGGAAGACGGATGCGGCGAACTCAGCGACCCTCTACTGCTCGATCGTGCCACAAGTCTCGGCCGTATCCTGTTTTCAATGGACGATGATCTGCTGACGGAAGCGACTCGTCGGCAGACGGAAGGACTCCCGTTTGCCGGCGTGATCTATGCCCATCAGCTCCGGATTACTATCGGTCAGGCTGACCGTGATCTAAGACTGATTGCTGAAGTGTATGAACCTGCGGACATTGCTAATCGCGTTGAGTTCCTGCCTTTCTAAAGGCGATCCACAAAAGCGAGGCTTTCGAGGAACGCAGCACACAGGAGAAAAGCTCTCTGTGGTCAGTATCGGACGACGAAAAAGGATCGGTAGTGTTTTTTCGCGGGGCCTGGATTGGCACAGTTTTGTGAAACAGGATGACAATTGCTGTGATTGGCAGATAAGGGTTCCCGACCCCGTCTGAATGGCATTGCCCGGCAGGACCTGCATACCATTTGCCATGCACAATTCGTTGCCCGAAGATCGGCCATCGCGGTACAATGCGAAAAAATTGCCCGAGTCTGTTTGAGGTCGAAAGAACCTGTAGCACCTGAGAGGCCGTCAGAAATGCCCGTTCATGACTGGAGCCGTGTCCCGGCCGGGATTTTTCATCACTTGCATCACTCCTGGATCGAAGAGATTCAGCGATCGCTCAACGCCGGTCTGTTGCCCAGCGACTATTACGCACTGGCCGAGCAGCGAACGGCGGGTTATGGCCCGGATGTTCTCGCTCTGCAGGTCGATTCGGGTGATGATGACTCGCCGGATCCACCTGCTCACCGCGATGGCGGTCTGATGGTGGCAAAGCCGCGAGTCGCTGTGACGTCCGAAACCGATATGGAGTTCTACCGTCGCAAGCAGAACGTCGTGGCCGTGCATCATGTGAGTGATGACCGCGTTGTCGCGCTGGTGGAAGTGGTTTCGCCAGGCAACAAGTCGAGTCGCGGGGCGCTGCGTTCTTTCGTGGAGAAAACGGCCCAGCTTCTGGACCAGCGAATTCATCTGCTGATTCTGGATCTTCATCGGCCGGGCAAATTTGATCCGCAGGGAATTCACGGAGCGATCTGGGAAGAGATCGCGCAGCCCTGGGTTGCACCCTCGGATCGTCCACTGACTCTGGTCGGATATGAGTCTGCACTCACCATCCGGGCATTCGTGGAGCCCATCGCCATCGGCGCCGTCATGATCGATATGCCGCTCTACCTGGAACCTGATGGCTATGTTCTGGTCCCACTGGAAAGCACCTACAGCCGCGCCTTCGAGGCCTTACCAAAACGCTGGCGAAGCGTTGTTGAAGCGTAGAGTTGAAGCGTAGATCTGAGGACAGTTCGACCTGCGTTAGGCGCTGTCAGACAATAAATGTCGCCTTTTGCTCCGCAAAAGAGTGCTCTTTCGCGGAGCGAAAGGCGACTATGGCGGTAACTTATTGTTTTCCAGGTCCTTAGTCCAGCGGCTTCAGCGATCCATGAGGATGGAGGATCACTTCCCAGCGGACGGGTTCGGCGGGTGGATCTTTTGGGGTCAGGTTGAGCTCCTGGACTCCGGACGGATAGGAAATGCGAAGTCCACCATCGCCGTACGGCTGAAGCACCGCGCCTTTCGGGGAGGCGTCATTAATGGAGCCTCTGTATTCGATGGGTTCGAGACCGGAGAACTCGAAGCGGCCCGTGGCATCCGTTTTTGCGGTCGCCCATCCCTGATATCCTCTTCCTGCAGAGTATTGCTGAGGCATGACGCGAACGTCGGCAAAGGGCACCGGCTTGTTGGTTGCAACGTCGATCAGGTATCCACTGGCCGTGAGTCCACGCGAAAGTACGACTTTGACCGGCTGCCTGGTTTCCGCGAGCGAAATCGTCTGCGACTTGCCTCGGTATGGTCCAGGCACAATCGTCGCCGTGAGTGTCAGCTCGATGCCTTCCAGAGGATGATCGAGCGAGAGGCCTCGAAAAGTGCAGATCCCGTTCGAGTCTGTGGCGGCGGTTGTACTGAAGCCATGACTGCCAAAGTCTCTCCGAGGCTTTCGACCGAAGAGGCCTCCGGATCTCCGGGTAAAGCTGAACGATAAACTGACATTCTGAGCAGCCACCGGATTTCCGTCTTCATCTGCCACATGGAGCCTGAGATCGCGGCCGGATGGCAGGACAACATCCATCTTCACGATCGGGTTACGTTCATCGATCGTAAATTCCTCGCTGACGGTCCATACGTGGGCATCGTCGGTGTCCTCGTGAATCAGCAGACGATACCGACCGCCAAACGGCACGGACTTCATGAACTGGAAACCGGCCTGCGAATAGGACGAGTTCACACGGCTTCCATCCTTTTCACCCGGCGGTAATTCCATCGCCAGAACTGTGGCGAATCCGCGATCGGCCAGGCTTCCGTCAGCTCGTTTGATCGATCCGTAGACTCCACCAACCGCTGTTACGGGAGCTTCGATCACCTGCGGTGTCGCTCCAGGAAGAATCGCGATCTGGCTTTGATCGTCAATGCGGTATCCGGCGAGGCTCTCCGGTCGGAAGTTCAGGAAGGCACCAACGGGAACCTTCAACCGGACTTCGTTGGAAGCGATGGGCGTGTTGTTGCTGGCTTGACTATCCATGCGAGCAGTCGGATGGCTCCAGGTAACTGACAGCGTGCCTGCCGCCGGAGCATCGGGTTCTGTTCCCGTCAAACGAATCACGACGTCACGAAGCGGCGTGCTGGATTCGGGCTCGACAGGCTGAATCGGAATTTCCAGTTCGGTCATCGATTCCGTAATCTTCAATTCCTTCTTTTCGTTCGGAAGACTCATCGTCAGTCGTTCGCCCTGCGTCAGACGATCGATTTCGAAGTGACCTGAGGGATCAGCATTGATCCACCAGGAATCCGTGAGATCCTCCGACACTGATCCGATTCGGGACGAGACCAAAACCTGAAACCCGGGTTTTGCAGCATCCGCTGACTTTTGTAGTTTCTGCAAATTACCCGTGAGACGTCCTGAAATCTTCTTTGCCTCGCTCAGTGAAATCGCGAGTTCCTCATCGCCAGCCTTTACTTCGAAAACTCCAACACCATAATTTTCGGCAACAACCGCAAATGTGTAGACGGTGTCCTCTTCAAGCTGGTCAAGCACCGCCAGACCATCACTGTTGGAGATTGCGTAGTCGTACCGCAGATCCGGTGTTGCCCAGCGACGACTGAATCCAAACTGCATTCCTTCTTTTGCGGACTTGCGATAAGTGATTCGCAACCTGGCATTGGCAATCGGCTGACTGCTCTGCTTGTCGACAACGCGGACGGACACCGGGCGAGCAGGTTTGAGTACAAGCCGGAACGGCTCTGGGGAGCTCGTCGATATGGCTTGTTCCAGCGATTCCTTCAACCGCAGTCGCTGGTATCCTTTCGCCATAACTTCGATGACATATTCGGAACCTGCAATGTGGGAAAACTGACATCGGCCAGTCTCATCTGAGCTGGTTTCCTGTCCCACTCCTCCTGACCAGGAACCGCGGAATCCGAGCCCGGCCGAGTATTTCACCAAAGCCTCCGGAACAGGCTCGCCATGTTCGTTTATAACCAGGGCGTCGACCGTCGAACCTTTGGTCAGGATCAGCTCGATGGTTTTCTCATTGTCTCCCGGCATCAGCGTGAGGATCGGCGAACTGACAGCAGCAAAGTCCGGATGTGAAGCCCCGATTCGCAACTGGCATGGTGAGAAATAGTGAGTCTTGTGGTGTTCCGGTTCTTTCGAATTCGGGCCGCTCAGACTGCCTCCGCTGGAATGGTTGCCTGCACGCGATTGGTACTGCAAAGTCAGCATTGGCGTAACGCTGCTGCCATCAGCCGTTTTGACGATCACATGTACGGCGATCTTGCCGGCGTTAGAGTCTTCGGATGCTCCTGAACCATCCGCTGAGGCTGCCAGTGGGACGAAGTTGCCATTTCGCTCGGCTTCGAGCTGCACGAGTTTCTCAATGCGTTCTTTTGGCGACATCCAGTTGGCCGCCGTCTTCACGGCGATATCGGTTCCGCGTTGAAGCAGAACGAACGTCGCCGCAAGGGCCACCATGACCACCGTGACACTGAGCCATGAAATCTTCGAACGGGGCGGGCGATCGGGCTGTACGAGACGAAGGACTCGATCAGACAACTCGCTTTCGCTGGAGGGTTCAGCAAACGCCATCGCCGAAGAAATCACAGGCCGATGGATGGAGGCTGCCACGTCCAAAAGAGTCTTCGCGACGGACATCGGCTGCCCACAGATTCGGGCGGCTGCGGCATCGCAGCATGCCTCGCGCTCAGCTCGAATGATGCGATTCAGCCACCAGACGAAGGGATTGAAAAACAGCAGCGACTCGACAACCATCTGAATCAGACTGACAAGCGGATCCCAGCGACGAATATGAGCCAGCTCGTGAGCGATCATGATTCGCCATTGGTCGGCTGGAACTCCGGTCAGCATGGAAACCGGCACCATGATCACCGGCCAAAGGACGCCAACTACGGCTGGTGTGTCGATGCGATCGCTGAGCACGATGCGGACGAGGCGTCGCAGCCTGAGTCGACCGCTGAGTTCTTTCACGATGTTGTTGAACTCCTGCAGACCGGATTCCGCCACTGCCGCTGATTCGACCAGCCATCGACGCGCGATCACGAACCCCGCGAGACCTCGCAGCAACATCACGATGGCGCCGCATAGCCAGATCACGACCAGCCATCGAGCGACGATCGAGCCGTTGCGGTTGATCGATGAATTTGCACTGGCAGCGGACGGCGTTACATTCTTCTCTGTGTGCCCGGTGAGTTCCGCGACTTCTGCCCGCGGGTTTGCCGGAGAAGACTGATGCAGCGTCGAGGGAGCGTCGGGAAGGGCAGGGGCGTACGCCATTGGGCCACCTTTTTGTATCGCCGTGCTGATGGATTCCGTGGACTCCAGTCTCAACACTGACCACGTGACTAATGCCGCAGCGACGATGCCCGTCAATCCGCCCAGCGCGATGCCATAACGACGTTCGGCATGTTTCGCGGGCAGCGTGCACAGAAGGAGCCAGACGGTTCCGCTGATCAACGCGGCTTGCCACAGGGAGTGACCAAGTGCTCGAATCAGCGTTTCGCTGAGCTGGGAGGTGGTGTCTGGCATGATTGTGGTCCGATGGTGGATTACTTCGTGCGGCTTTCGAGATCGTCCAGCAGTTGTCGCATGGCGTCGATTTCGCTGCGATCGACTTTGTCGGAGTTCAACAGATGTTGCATCGCTGTCTTCGTGCTGCCGCCGAAGATCTTGCGGACCAGCCCCTGAAGCAGCGGCACGGCCACCTGTTCGCGAGTGACCATGGGCTTGAAAATATGAGCCAGTCCGTCACGTTCGTCAGCGACACTCAGAAGTTCCTTCTTCTGCATGACCTGCATAACAGAAAGCACCGAGGTGTAGGCTCGCTCTTTGCCATCCGAAAGCCATTCCATGACCTGCCGAACGGTCGCCGGCCCGTGTTCCCACAGTACACCCAATATTTGAAGTTCGAACTCCGCCGGTTCAACAAACCGCGCTTTCTTTTTCCCCATCGTGACTCTCCTGAGCAAGACGTACTGTATTCACAGTATCTACTGTTTATACAGTAGATGTCAACGAAGAATGTTGGAGAATTTTTCGCGCAGGCCGATCTGTCTCAGATCCTGGTCGTCGTGATTCACCAGACCAGTCAGCCAGTGCAGGCGTGGAGGTTGGCAAATTCCATCAGCAGGATACGATTCACGTGGAGTCACACAGGCCAGGCGTTACTGCCGAGGTGGTTGATGGTCGAATTGTTATCCGAGCTGATGAATCGGCGTTTTCGGGTCAGGTTCAGACGGCGTCTGCATTGATCTGATACCGCAATGCCCAGACTCCGTCAACGGGCTTTATCGCTGTCGGTTCGAGCAGTACGCATGGAACACTGAACCAGCTCTTGCAGGGCAATGGAGTAACGTCTGGGTTTGCGATTACGGCACCGGAACTTGCCCGGAAGGGCAGCCAATACACTTATGCGAATGATGGCGTTGAGTCCTTTCTCGGGGATGAAGCGTGAATTCGGAAGAATTCGGTCGAGTTGAGAATCCGGCAGCAGGGGAGTACAGGAATGTGGCTGTTTTTGATGTTCATGTGGTGTCTGAACGGAGCCTGCCTCATGCCGGTTACCGGCATGGGCGATGCTTCAGAAGGCATCCATCAGGATGACGCGGCTGCAAGACAGGTGGTTGAAGAACTGCTCCCGCAGGTCTTTGAACGCCGCCATGCAATTGGCAGCGGCCGCTTTCATATTCGCAGAACGTCAGGCTCGCCAAAATTCCCGGACGAAGTCGTCAGCGAACCAATATACTCGATCGATGGAGACCGCTGGGTTCGCAAATATGCCAGTGGCCTCTCGACAAGTATTTGCAGGGACGGAGCGCTTTACCTGCTGACACACACGCCTCAGCCGGATGGCACAACGCGTATTTCGATGTCAATCAACAACCCGGGCAAGGTACTTGGAAGAAGGGAGAACCGAGACTGGTGGCTGTACTGCGGAAGTTTCCATCTGGACGAGACGGCACGTTTTGTGGAGCAGCAGTTTGAACTGGGCCACTGGTCGGTGATACGGATATCCGATGAAGCGGTGATGATTTCGATACCTGTGTCGATGGAACAGAGGTTCAAAGCATTCTCCGGAATTGTGAAACCACTGGAGGAAGGAGGCAGTATTGAGTTGACCGTTGACAGGAAGCGGAATGGAGTGATTCCGCTGATGCGGTTCCTGGGAAGTAACGGTCAGGCTGGGCTCGTGAGCAGCGCCGAAGATTTTGTTGAAGTGGCGAAAGGAATCTGGTTTCCCCGATTGAGTCATACTCAGGATTTTCATGCGGGTGATACCCCCGGGTTATTCTGGAAGTATGAGTTGATCAGCGCCAGCCTGGTGAATGAGGTGATTCCGGATGAAGATTTTAAACTGGACATTCCCGTCGGAACGAACGTGAGTGAAAGCAGAACAGGAAAGAATCGCGTGATGTTCCGGGTTGACAAGGAGGGTGTCTCTCTGCAGGCCATGATGGAGAAGGCACTTGCCGATGCCGATGCACTTATGAAAGCTGGAGTCCTTCCGGTTGTACCTGGTGGACCACCACCGGTCTCTCATCGGAGAAAATCCTGGGTGCTGGTGGCAAATCTGACCGCTGCCGCGGCGGGCGCGGTGTTTGTCGCGTGGCTGCTGTGGCGACGGCAACGCCGTGAGACTCGGTGAATGATGCTTGTTTATGATGGACTGTCATACGTGATATTAAGGAGACAGGCATGCTGCGAGGTCTAGAGGGCTTCCTGATTGCGTTGTTTACAGTGGCAACGCCTGCACCCATCTTTTTTGGCAGCCCCGCAGGCAGATCCCGAAGTCCACGAGACACGAAAGGCAGTGGATGTTTCTGATTCGGAGAGGGCATTATCGGAACCACGCGACGATGGCATCGCCGAGGTTCTGGCGCAGTATGCCGAGGTAGAGGCCTTTGAAGGCAAATGCCGTTTGAACTGTGGCAGACTGGCACTGTGGTTTCTGGCACAGCGACTGGGGAAACTACCGTCAGAATCCGAGGTCTCAGGTATGTCGCTGCCGGCCGACGGAAAGATGTCGGTTGCCGACGTCATTCGTGAAGGGAAGAAAAAGTATTCTTTGCGGCTGGCTGCAAGAAGACTCACTTCGCTGAAGCAGATTCCGCCAGACTCCATCCTTGTAATTGGTGAAAGGCATTGTGTTGTGCTTGTTGGCTGGCAGGACGACCTTCCGATCGTATTTGAACCTTCGCGGGTGCGTTTGGAGCTACTTCAAGTCGCACGTGATTCCAGCAGGAAAATGAGCCAGTCCCCCCGCCGGAGAACGGTTACAAAACTTTTTTCCTGAAGTCTTGACCGGTCGAGAATCGATATGTAACGTATTGGTTACATATGGAACCTGAGTCAATGGACAGCGTGTTTTTGGCCCTCGGCCATCAGACTCGCCGAAAAATCCTGGATATCGTGAAGTCGATGCCCGGCTGCAGTGTGGCGGACGTGGTGAAGTACTTCGACGACATCTCGCGAATTGCTGTCATGAAACACCTCGACGTGCTTGAGGCTGCTGATCTTATCGTGTCGAGGAAGCAGGGGCGGCGTCGGGAGCTGTTCTTTAACGCGGTGCCGATCCAGATGATCTATGATCGCTGGACAACGGAGTACAGTCGTTTCTGGGCCTCGCGTGCTCTTGATTTAAAGTATCTTCTCGAAAACCCGTCAGAGAGTGCCGAAACATGACAGAACTGGTTCAGCAGGTTGCGAAGGTGATCATTAAAGCGCCCATTCAAAAGGTTTGGGATGCACTTACGAAGGAGGGTGTTGTATTACATCATTTCTTCGGGTCAGTGATGCATACTTCGGGGGGTCTTAAGCCTGGTTCTCAGTTGAGGATGCGCACGGCGAATGGAAAATATACGGGTGTGGTGGGGGAGATTCTTGAGTGTGAGCCTCCGTATCGATTTTCGCATACCTTTCGATTTACAAATTTTGAAGATCAGCCATGCCGGGTGACCTATGAGTTGAAGGAAGTTGAGGGGGGCGTTGAATTCACCCTGCTTACCGACCAGATACCTCAGGGAACGAAGACTGAGAAACAGATGGCTCAGGGAGGTCCATTCATCTGTGATGTATTGAAATCAGTTGTTGAAACCGGTCGTCCATCGTTCGGCAAGCGAATGATTCTGGGAATCATTAGGCTGACTGTGCCGTTCACGGCTGCCATATGTCGCAGCGAAAACTGGCCGCTCGATCGGCCGGTGCCAGCAATCCGGGATGTCTCGAATGCAAAGGGTCAGGCCAGATAATACGTCAGAGTGAAGGTCAGCGGTGTACGGTCCTGATGAAACAACTCCCACCCCAACATCTGTGCCAGGAACTGCGTTGGTGATCGCTCGCCGGGGAAGTTACAATTCCGGACAGACCCCCGCAGAGCTTCAATATGCGTCGTGCAGGTCAGGTTTCGCGGGTCGTTGCAAAGAGACGAATTTCCAAGAGTACCCTGATGTCACAGACAATGACGACAGAACAGCTGCTGGCCATGCCGGAAGATGGTGTTGACCGGGAACTGATTCGTGGTCAGTTGAAGGAGACACCGGTGACGAAACGCAATCGCTTCCATAGTCTGGCGGTGGCACGCGTCACGCGTCTGCTTGATGAATGGCTGGATTCGGGATCCATTCCCGGGGGAGAAGTTCACAGCGGAGATGTCGGTACAATTCTGCGTCGAGATCCCGATACGACGGTTGGAATTGATGTCGCACTGTTCTCTGCGGATGTAGTCGCCAGTCAGACAGGCAGGACCACACTGATCGAAGGGGTACCGTTAATGGCAGTACATATTCTGTCTCCGGCAGACACAGTTGAAGATGTGCGAGACAAGGTTCTGGAGTACCTTGCTGCGGGAGTTTCTATGGTATGGATTGTGGATCCGTATTTTCAGACGGTTCAGGTTCATCGCGCAGCTGTCCCGCCGGAAACATTCAATCGGGATCACCATGTGAGCGGAAGTAATATTCTGCCGGGGCTGACCATCGCCGTCGCCGAAATCTTTCAGCGAGCGTCAGGAAACTGAACTGACATTGAGGCAAATCCGGCAGTTGCCATAACATCTGAATGGCCAATGTTCGCATCTGGAGTGACATTTTGAGTTGTCCGAACTGAGGGAAATTCTGATGGCTCGGAGTTTGTACAGGGCGGTACCCGCGATTGTCTGGCTGATTTTCAGTGCGGGGGCCTTCGGTGCTGATGGAGTTGTTGGCGAGCCGGAGAAGATTACTGCTGAGTATTATCGGCGAACCAGTGGATGGTTTTTTCCCGCGAAAATCGGAGAACGTGAAGTTCTGGCCGCTCCAGGCACCGGATCTGACCTGATGGTGGTTCACTCGCCCAATGGCGCCAGCGACTTTCGTGAGTACCGGCTGGCAATGGAGCTCCATGGCAGACCACTGACTCCCGGAAGTGCCCCCGTTTTTCAGAACCTGCCATTCTCCTGTCTGAATCAGCCTGTCCGAATGGACGCTGCGTTATCCTCGGATATGACAAACCTTCACAGGTTTATTCAGGTTCCGGTTGATGCTGTCGCCCCAATGCCATATCTGCGGGAGCTGATCCTTCGTCTTGATCCGGAATCTCGACGGATTGACGTTCTCAGGGATCGACGCCAGCCCTTTCGTGGCACCCCTGTTCCCATCGAATGGAATCAGAAGGGCATTCCTCAGATCGCTGTTGAGTTCCCAACGATTGGTCCAAGGCCTTTACAAATCGAAACGGCTGGTGTTTTCCCGATTGAGTTATCAGAGGAACGCGCAGGTATGCTGCAGCGTTCCGGACATCTGCAGCGACTGACAGTCATCGACAATTTTCGGCAGATTAATGATCTTAGTCATTCACGGACGGGCGACCTGCTCGTCCTGCGCTGGTTGAAAGTTGGCGGGGTAACCTTTCAGAACGTCCCGGTGACAGTATCACGATCTGACAGAATTGGCTTGTCAATGCTCAACTGTTTTCACACGACTTTCGATTTTCCCGAGAGCACCGTCTGGCTCGCACAGCTTCCCGCGAATCAGGCGGGATCACTGGCTCTCAATGCCAGCGGACTCAGGACACGCTACGACCTCGGCGGCAGGCTGATCGTTGAATCGATTATCGATGGCTATTCAGCGAAAAATCCGGATATTCAGCCGGGAGATATCGTACTGAGTCTGAACGGCAGGACGCCCGAGCAATTGTCAAGGATTGAGATCGACCGGATTCTGTCTGAGCAGGGGCAAACGATTCAGCTGCGATTACAGCGTAATGAACAGCAACTGAGTCGGGAACTGACGTTGAAACACAAGTTTGACTGGCCCCCGAAATGGCCGGAAGAAGTACCTGAATTCAACCCTTAAGAGTTGCAGGATTCGGACAGCTGGAAATCGTTGTTGCGAAGATATCCACTGGACGTCCGGAAGCTCCGCACTTCCTTCTGGCGACGGGGGAATTGGGTTGCGGATACGAAGTGAGACGTGCGGAATCGATTTATTGAGGTCCCCTGGAATGCTCGGAACCTGTGTCGCTGGTCGAAGCTGGAATTCAAAAAATCCTGATAATCGTCAGGCACCTCGTGCGAATCCCTGATGGCGGTGAACGCCGGGAGCGGTCAGGTGAGCGTGCAAAACAGCAACGGACGTGCAACAGCAGTCTGTATTATGCTTATCAAAAGCCTTTTTCGCCGTCCTCAAGCTGGGCCTGCAGCTGATCGCGTTCTCGGCGAGTGGTTTCCAGATCGAACATCAGGTATTTCACATCCAGCCGGAGTTGTGACAGGGCTTCCTGCACCAGATTCAGTATTCTGCGTCGCCTCTGGAATGAATCGGCCACGCGTTGCCATGCCAGCTGCAATTCTGCCTTATCAGCACCCTGGGTATGAGTAATGAGCCGCTCGAGCTCCATCATTTCCACCGGCAAAGTGTCTGTTTCCGCGTCATTGAATCGCCTGGGCGTTGTCATCACACGACTCCGAGAATTCGGTTACTCGACTTGTTTTGGAGAGAGTAACCACAGGGGAATTGTCTCCTCAGCAGATTCTGCCGGTACACGCCACTGCTCACAAGGATTTAACAGATGAACAAAACACTTTTTCTTAACGAATTTGTCCGCTCGCAATTCCCTGAAAGATCTCCTGATCCCTTAAATCTGGATAGATGCACAGGCAGGGAAATTCAGGTGGATTAAGTGGCCTCGTGCAGATTGTCGGAATTGTTTACAATTTGTGTCTGTTTCCGGCCAGTTGTTGTTCACATCATGAAACACGGACGTTCCATGATTTTGACTCGTCACCTGCTAATCACCACCCTCCTGCTTTGCGGGGGATCTGCGCGCCTGCTGTCGGACGACGAGCCTGTGGCAGGTCCTGTACCAGCGACGGAAGTTGTCTGGCAGGTTGACCGTACACCGGATTCGATGAAAACAGGGGTCGAGCTGCTGAATGAAGGCGGCCAGCAGATCCATCGATTTCAATTCAGTAATACTGGTGGGCATCAGAAAATATTGCTGACCAGCAATCGTCCTGTTTCCAGACTTCACGACGAGTTTATGGGATCTGTGCGACTGCATTCGACAGTCGGCGGAGTTCAGGTGGCACTGCGAGTTGTATTGCCTCAGCACCGCGATCCGCGAACAAAACAGCCGCTGGTCACATATCTTCCTGGTGAGATCTGCCGGAAGGCCGACAGCTGGCATGTGATACGAGTTGCCGGAACGACGGGGGCTCTGGAATCACAGCTGCGACGAGTCCGCGCGGAACTCCATCGTTCGGATGTGGACACGAGAAATGCATATGTGACCGGTCTGACATTGTTGCTTGAGGTGGGACCGGGTGAGACTTTTGTGGATATTGGGCTGTCTGATTATGGTCCTGTGGTGTTTGATGCCGGACTGCCGATCACAAAAGTTGCTCAGGAAGAAGAGCTGGCGGAACCGGAAGCGGCGTCCGAATCGAAGCCTGTTTATCTGCCGCTGAAAGTTGAACTCAATCATGTGCTGGTCAATGAGCAGCCAGTCGTCTTACGGTTTGCGCCGGATCACGGAGAGAGTTTGACGACACTGCGACAGATGGGGCTCAACGCCGTCTGGATCTCCGACTGTCGGGACGCAAAGCGCGCTGATCTGCTGTCAACTTCCGGCATTGCGGTCCTGGCAACGCCTCCACAGCCGACATTTGAACCCGGCAATTATACGGCCGTCTTACAGGCATCGCCGCCACTGGATCAGCTGTGTCCGAATGTGTCGGCATGGCTGCTGGGAACTCGTGTCAGCCCCGATCAGCTTCCTCGTTTTCTGGCAATTTCCCGGGAAACTCGCAGCGCCGACCGAGTATTCCGTCGTCCACAGATGGCGGATGTGACGTCAGCGGAGGGAGCCGCGTCGCGTGAAATCGAGTTGGTGGGAATTGGTAAGCATGTAGTGGGACGGGAAGACACGTTTGGTCAGCTGCGAAATCAGACATTTCGCAGACAGCGCGGGGCCGGGCAGATGTCCTTTCCGTGGATGTGGATTCAAACTGAACCATCCAGTCAGCAGCAGACGTGGCGGATGCGGATGAATTCCAGCTTTCCACACGTTGAGCCAGAGCAGATTCTGGCGCAGGCTTATGCGGCGACTTCCGCAGGGTGCAAGGGAATTGGTTTCTGGAAAACGCGCGAGTTAAAAACCGATTCTGAGCTGGACCAGGAAACTCTGGCTGCCATTGAACTGGCCAATCTGGAGCTGTCGCTGCTTGAGCCTTTTCTGGCGAAGGGCAGGGTGGATGGTCATCATCGCATGCAACCCGCAAATGCGAGTCCTGCCGGGCCCGGACCTCTGTTCGGTCGATCCAAACAATCTCAGCCATGGATTCAGTCGGCCCTCAACAGTTCCGTACTGTCGACAAGTGCCGTGGTTCAGGAGGAGCCTGACGGGCCGGATGCGACCATCGTCAGCAACGGTGGATCAATGCTGATTATGGCAAATCACTGGGATAAAGTTTCCCAGTATGTTCCGGCGCCGATGTTCAGTCCGGAGATCAGTATGATTGTTCCGGCGTCGGAGACAGCCTCGGCATGGCAGTTATCAGCGACCGGGATTCGTGCGCTGCGTCAGGAGATCACGGCCGGCGGACTAAAAATGCGAATCGAGAACTTCGACCGGCACGCCGCCATTCTGATCACCTCAGATCCGAATCTCATTCGATCTCTCGAACAGCGAATTTATCAGGTCGCGGAAAGATCAACTCAGCTGACGCTGCAGCTTGCGACACTCAAGCACCTGCGAGTCCTGGCGACAACGGAAAAACTGCGGGAATATGGAGCGGTGCCGACCGATGTCAGCAAACATTTTACGAGTGTCAGGCGGTCACTCGACAGAGCCCAGCATGAGTCGACTCAGCGAGATTTTCATGAAGCCAGTCAGTTTGCCCGGGAAGCTCTGAGAATTTTGAGACAAATCCAGACACTCTGCTGGAAAGAAGCGATGGGCAACATGATCAGCCCTTCCGCAGCCCCTCATACCGTCTCTTTTGCAACTCTGCCGGACCATTGGGCGATGGTGCGGGAGCTGCAGCAAAGAAAAGACCGGGAAACGCCAAACCAGCTTCCGGCAGGCAGCTTTGAGAACCAGCGATTGCTGAGTGAATCAGGCTGGCAGAGTGCGGAAGCCGTTTCTTCCGGGTATTTGTGCAAGGCTGATGTCCTGATTGAGCCAGCTTCCGGAAACAGTGCCTTGCTGCTGGCTGCATGGATTCCCAATTCGCTTCAGAAAGCCGTGGGTCCCCGAGACTCCACAACGCCTCTGGTTTTCACAACCCCTCCGGTCGCTGTTGAAGAAGGTGATATTGTTCGCATCACCGGGCGAATGCGCCGAGGACGCTCGGTGCCGCCACAATCGAAACGTCCGCTCCTGCTTTTCGATTCCGAAATGGGACCGGAATGTGGTGTTCAGCTGACGGCCGAACATGAGTGGACGAAGTTCGAAATGCTTCGCCAGATTGCACCAAAGTCGACGACCTTCCGGTTTTCCATGGCTTTGACCAGTGTTGCGGAAGTGCACATTGATGATCTCTCCATTACCCGATTTCCCGCCGATCTTCCGGCGAACAGGCAATCGCCCGGTCCTGTCAGCAATCCTCTGCGTCTGACAGGCGAAATTCGAGACGAAAACAGCGGTCGAAAAGGTCCGTAACGGCTTTTGATCATGGCGAGGCCTGGGTGTTTACCAAAACGGGCTACGAGTTGGCTTCCAGCCCCTGTTTTGTCGAATAAAGCTAATGATTTGCAGGGCTCGGAGATTTCCCGAACGGGCGAACATGGTTGCTGCCACACGGGAAAAACTGACCAGAGCTTGCAGCGATGGGCAATCAGCGCATAACCTGCGTATGGAAAGAGTCAAGGATTCCACTTTCAGAAAGCCATTCAGAAAATGCCTGTCGCAACTCCACAGCAATACGCCAAAATGCTCGATGCCGCCCAGCAGGGTGGATACGCCTATCCGGCCATCAACGTAACGTCCATTATCACGATCAATGCTGCTTTGAAGGCGTTTTCCGACGCTAAATCCGACGGTATCATTCAGTTTTCAACGGGTGCCGGTGAGTTTGCTTCCGGGCTGAATGTTAAGGATGCCGTGTACGGGACACTGGTTCTGGCCGAGGCTGCTCATCGCCTTGCTGAAAAACACAATGTTCTGATTGGTCTGCATACTGACCACTGCCAGCCAAAGAAGATTGATTCCTTCCTGAAACCACTCATCGCTGCAACGGCCGCTCGTCGCAGGGCAGGGCAGGGCAATCTGTTCAATTCGCACATGTTCGACGGTTCAGAACTGCCTCTGGATAAGAATATGGCTCTGGCCAAAGACCTGATGAAGCTCTGTGCGGAAAATGAGATTATTCTGGAAGTGGAAGCTGGAGTTGTGGGTGGTGAGGAAGACGGAATCGACCATTCCGGAGTGGCCAACGAAAAACTGTATACCTCACCCGAGGATATGGTGGCCGTTCACGAAGCCCTGCACGGGCTGGGGCGTTTCATGTTTGCTGCGACCTTTGGAAATGTTCACGGGCACTATAAGCCGGGGGCAGTGAAGCTGAAGCCCGAGATTCTTCGGGACGGTCAGAAAGCCGTAACAGAAAAATATGGCAAAGCGGCGGAGTTTGATCTCGTATTTCATGGTGGATCAGGCACGCCGGCCAGTCAGCTTCAGGAAACGCTGGACTACGGCGTGATCAAAATGAATATCGATACCGACACGCAATATGCGTTTACTCGACCGGTCGTTGACTTCATGATGAAGCACTATGATGAAGTCCTGATGATCGATGGCGAGATTGGTTCCAAGAAGTCCTACGATCCCCGCACATGGCTGAAGCTCGCCGAAGCTGGCGTCGCCAATCGAATGATTCGGGCGTGCAACGAACTGAAGAGCTCAGGACGTACCATTTTTGGTACTGTCTGATTGTTGCAGCGACGCCATCAGGCCTCGCTGTCTGCCTCACTGAATAGTTGTCAGAAACTGAAGTTGCAGGGTGCCCGATCTTCCGGAGCCCTGCGACTTCTGAATTTTGTGCTTCTTTCCCGCCGGTCGCAGTATGTGACAACGCCGCCGGGAATATGCTGTTGAACCACTAATTCGACAGCCCGCTTGCCACCGCTTTCGGAAGCTGACAAACTTCGGGCCGGTTTTTTCATCCGCCCGGTTTGTTTCAGGAATGGCCTCCGATGAGTTGTTTTTGTTTCGCTTCCGCTCCTGCAGGCAGATGTGTTCGTCGCCGCCTGGTTCTCCTTGTGCAGTTGCTGGCTCTGGGGATGATGACTGTCGGCCAGGTGGCTTCAGCCGCCGACTGGACTCAGTGGCGGGGTCCATTCGGGAATGGCGTGGCAGCCGACGGGCAGTCCATTCCACTGACATGGGACAGTAAAAAGAATGTAATCTGGCGTACAGACGTGCCGGGCCGTGGACACTCGTCGCCTACGATTGTGGGAAATCTGATTGTGCTGACCAGTGCCGACGACGCAACTCAGACGCAGGCTGTCATTGCTTTCGAACGCGAAACGGGTCGGCAGCTGTGGCTGACTGCGATCAGTCAGGGAGGCTTTCCCGAGCTGCACCAGAAAAATACCCACGCTTCATCCACCGTGGCCAGCGACGGAGAACTGTTCTACGCGGTCTTCAATCATCATCAGAAAATTGAGGCCGCAGCACTGGATTCCACCGGAAAAATCGTCTGGAAAGTCGACGCAGGAGGCTTCAATCCACAGTTATACAAATACGGTTACGCTGCCTCGCCAACCATTTATCAGAACACTCTGATCATTACCGCAAACTCTGACACGGTCTCCTGGATGAAAGCGCTTGATACGAAGACAGGGCGAACCGTCTGGGAGCAGGAGATGCCCAAAGGACTGGTCTGGTCGTCGCCGATTGTGGGACAGGTCGCGGGGCGCGATCAGCTGCTGTTGAGCGGATTTGAACAAATGGCGGCATTTGATCCGGGTAACGGCAAGTCTTTATGGAGCACCCCCTGTCTGACTCATGCCACTTGCGGTACAGCAGTCTGGGAAGACGGTGTGGTGTTTGCGAGCGGCGGATATCCAAAAGCCGAAACCGTGGCAGTTCGCGCTGACGGTTCAGGTAAAATCCTCTGGAAAAACAGCGTCAAATGCTATGAACAGTCGCTGCTGGTCACCAGAGGGCATGTCTACGCCTTCAGTGACTCCGGCGTGGCTCATTGCTGGGAAGCAAAAAGCGGAAAGGAAATGTGGAAATCCCGGCTCAAAGGGCCCGTCTCGGCATCACCGATTCTCGTTGGGGACAACATTCTGGCGTCGAACGAACTGGGCACTACCTTTGTGTTTAAGACGTCTCCGGCCGAGTTTAAATTAGTGTCGCAGAATCAGCTTGGCAATGAATCCTTTGCGACACCCACGATCGCCGACAGCCGAATTTATCTTCGAGTTGCCGAACGTGATGACAATAATCGCAGGGAATACCTGTACTGTATAGGGAACAGGTAAAGACTGGGAACAGGTAAAACACAGGGGACGAACATCGGCAGGCCGTAACTAAGACGGCGACGTCACCGTCCCACCTGTTATGTACTGGAGGCATCTGCTTCCGCTGTCATTAAATTGAAAGTGCTGCAGGTTTTGAAGTGAGTTCTTCTGTCGCTGATATCGTGATTCTGGGAGCTGGTGTCATTGGGCTGACCACTGCACTGAAGCTGGCAGAGCAGGGCACCTCAGTTACTGTCTTTGATCGACAGCCGGCTGGCCGGGAAGCATCATGGGCGGGGGCAGGTATGCTGCCTCCGGGAAACCTGAAAAATGCAGAAGGACCGGAAGCAAGGCTGCGAGCATTCAGTCATTCGCTGTGGCCTGCTCTGGCGGAGCAGTTGCTCAGTAAAACCGGAATCGACAACGGTTATCGCAACTGCGGAGCCGTTGAGCTGGCCACGGATGATTCTGGATCAGAACACCATCTGACCAGAGACAGCTGGGCTCGTGAAGGCATTCAGATTCAGGGACTGACGCGATCACAGCTGGAGTCTCATGTGCCTGGCATTCATGATCGCTTCACCGGAGGAGTGTATCTTCCCGAGTTTTGTCAGGTACGAAATCCCCGTCATCTTCAGGCACTGCGAGCCGCGTGTCTGCAGGCTGGCGTTCGAATTGTGGAGAATTGTCCGGCAATACAGCTGGTGCGAAAAAACCAGCGAATTGCCGCACGAACGGGCGACGGCAGCTGGTTGTCATTTGATCGGCTTTGTGTGACTGCCGGGGCCTGGTCCACTGCCCTTCTGGATGCTGTCGGAATCCGTATTCCGGTGAAACCTGTACGGGGCCAGATAGTTCAGCTGCGAGCAGATCCACTGCCCTTTCGGTGTGTTATTGAACTGGGGCGTCGATATCTGGTGCCTCGGCCGGATGGTCTGATCCTGATTGGATCCACCGAAGAGTATGCGGGTTTCTGCAAACAGAATACAGCAGAAGGCGTTTCTGGCCTGCTGCAGTTTTCCATTAGTCTGGTCCCTGCCCTGCGGAATGCGGAAGTTGCAGCCACATGGGCCGGGCTGAGACCACAGTCCCCCGACGAACTTCCACTCCTCGGTAAAGTGCCAGGATTTGACAACCTTTTTGTTGGCGCTGGCCATTTTCGATCGGGGCTGCAAATGTCCCCTGGCACAGCCGCAATTCTGGCAGCCCTGCTGCAGGAATGCAGTTCCCCCATTTCACTGGAGGGCCTGAATTGTGAACGATATGTTTCAGCTGCTGAAAGTGGCAATACCTTGAAGTAATAGTCGTTATCTTCTGGTTGTTTATATGAGTTATATTAGCTGCAATTACTTATAATTCAGCCGTCACAAATCGTTATTAGCGCCTGATTATGAATCATAAACGTTTTGACCGCAGTTATATATCCCGATTAAGATAATTAAATACTATGCGAGCTGTTGTGCAGCGTGTGAGTGAAGCGTCGGTGCGTGTCGATCATATTGTATCGGGAGCTATTCAGGGTGGTCTTCTGGTACTGCTTGGTGTGGCGGAAGATGACTCTCAGGACGATGTCATCTGGATGGCCGGAAAAATAGCGGGCCTGCGAATCTTCGAAGACGGGGATGGCCGGATGAACCTGTCGGTGGCCGAGGTAAACGGCGGGATTCTGGTTGTCAGTCAGTTCACGCTTCTGGGAGATTGCCGCCGCGGGAAGCGGCCAAGTTTTATCGAGGCGGCCCGTCCGGAGAAAGCCAGGGCTCTGTACGAGAGCGTTGTCGCTGAACTGCGGGGACTCGGTATGAAAACAGAAACCGGTATTTTTCAGGCGGATATGAAGGTCAGCCTGATCAATGATGGACCGGTCACGCTGTTGCTCGACAGCCGCAGGACATTCTGAGCAGATGACTTTTGGATATGCTGAAAATGGTTAACGCTCGCTTCACCCGCATCTGATAGTCGTGGATTGCTCCGCGATCCAGCGTGAGTATGGCAGGCATGCTGCTGTCCGGAAGCATCTTCAATGCTCTGTCCTCGCCAGTTGGCCTCATCGTACGACACATCTTTTGTGTGATAAAAAATGAGCGGCACGTCAGAACTCGGGGCCGAAGGTCCGGAAGGTGAAAGCCCAGGGCAACGCCCTGGGAACGTAGATCATCAACGACAAAAGCCCCCAACGGGGCGGAATGGACGCATGGTTCATTAGGCCCTTTCAGGGCATTCGTCATTGTTGTGTGCAATTCCTGGGGCAATGCCCCAGGCTTTCACACTGAGCCCCGTTGGGGCAGGTTGCAATGGTTCATTCATTGAAACGCATGAGACGTGAATGGCCTGTGGGATCGATCCTGGCGTTTGGAAGCTGGCCCCCATGCAATGGCCAAACCAACATCCAATCCCTCCTCTGTCTGCCTCACGACACGTCTGTGTTATTCTCGTGTACCGATTTCACAAGTTACGCTGAACCAATACACCGTCAGGATTCAAACGGGATGCATAAGCTGGGTGGTGTGGGTGGGCTGCGTTGAGGGTATTCATTCTGCGGGAACCGGTCTTTCCGGAAATCGCCCAGTCCACCTATACTTCGCCGGGCTTTTATTGCGGCTGATGGGACTTCGCCCGGGTAAACATGAGATGAGCTCCTCCCAGATTTTTGACCTGGTTGTGGTCGGAACCCTGCTGTTCTGTGCCTGGAAGGGGGCTGCGCGCGGTCTTGTTTCTCAGGCCGCCTGGGTGATTGCGCTGATTTTGTGCTTCAAGTTTTCTGACAAACTGGCACCAGCCATTGAGCCTGCCATTGCTGTCGAGCAGCCATTAAAAAAGTGGGTTGCGATGGCCATCGTCTATCTGGGGCTTTGCCTGGCTTCATTCGTTGCAGCCAGCATTGTCAACAGCTGGCTTGAGAAGGCTCGTCTGAAGGACTTTGACCGGCATCTGGGTGCGCTGCTGGGGTTGATCAAAGGCATCGTCATCTGCATGACGGTGATGTTCTTTTCACTGACACTTTCGGAATCGGCGAGGGCTGTGGTGAGCCAGTCAAGGTCCGGCTATGCGGCCGCCGTGATGCTTTATCATCTGGATCCTCTGATTCCTCTGGTTCCGGATGGAGCGCGGGACACGATCAATAGTGTTCGGGAAGCGTTTAATCGAGGGCTGATACCTGGTGATCAGGCAGAGAGCGGTAATGACGGGGCTGGTCAGACAGATGGCGGCCCGGAATCAGACGACTGGTCTTACGGTACAAAACCCGCAAGCGATTCAGATTCAGGGGCAGGCAAAAGCGGATTTCAATGGCCCGACCTGCTCAGCAGCGGAGGTACGAGTGGTGCAGGGGCAGCGGCGGGATCGGGCAAATCCGGGGCATCCGAGCCGACGCTTGAGGAGCTTCTTCGGAGTCTTCCGTCGAGTGTTCGGGAAGAGGTGACATCCCGTGCAATGGATGCGTTACGCAATTCCAGTGCAGAACAGAAAAAGCGTTTGCTGGAAGAGTTGAGAAATTCTGTTCCTCAAAGTGCTGGGGAGATTCTGGACGATTTCGTCCGGAGTGAACCAGTGCAGGGGGGCGCCCGCGGCAGTTCGGGCCTTTCCGGTGGCTCAACTGGCCTGAGCCGTTCCAATACGGCCATTCTCGATCAGATTGCCGGCATTTACGGAGATCGGCAGTCAATTATCAGTCGCACAAAACAATACCTCGCTGGTGTGCCTGAGCAGGTACAAAATCGAGTTTTGGAAGACTGGCATGCGGATGTGATGCTGCTGCAGAACGACCCGGATCCGGGCACCAATGTGAATACTCGCCTGGACGACCGGATTCTTCGTCAGCTCGGACGATCGGGGATTTCCCTTGAGCGACTGGATCGTGAGCTTCGGACTCGGCTGAGTCAGTCCGTTCGATGAGTTTGGAACGATGAGAGGATTGTCCACTTCGTTTTGATGTGCTGCGGCGAGTGGGTCAATTGATGCGGTGACGAGTGCCGAAAAACGGGGGTGATAAAAACCAGCCTTTTTTCTGCATTAACCTAACATAACGGACATTATCGGACGTTGCTGGTACCTGAAACAGCGGCTGCGGAATTCCATTGCAGTACTTCTTCGAGCCTGGTTCAGAGCACCTCAGATGGCCCGACTCAGGCTCGTCTGCAAATCGGTTCACGATGTCGGCGCACAGCTTTTTCTGACTCAAGCTGTTATCAGAAAACGAGCACAAACTGCCCTGCCGCCGGATGCCGTTCTTTACCGTGCTGTCCGCCGAAAACTGATGGTCGGCCATGCGTGCCGAGCCCGGGCTTCCCGGGCTGTTTGCCGTTGACGAGGTCATGCGGTTGGTAACTGGCCGACTTCTTCGAACCGTCCGATCTTTCGATATCGCTGGTAGCGACGTTCCAGCAGTTCGGGAACCGGCAGGCCTTCCAGTGACTGAATCGCCTCAACGAGGCTGCCTTTCAGTGTTGTTGCCATTCCAAAATGATTTCGGTGAGCGCCGCCCAGAGGTTCCGGGATCACTTCATCGACGATTCCGAGTTCCAAAAGGTCTTTGCTGGTAAATCGCAGGGCTCGTGCTGCTTTGTCCGCATGGCGAGCGTGTTTCCAGAGAATTCCGGCACAGCCTTCAGGACTGATGACAGAATAGTAGGCAAACTCCAGAACGGCCACATGGTCGCCCATTCCAATACCCAGTGCACCGCCGGAGCCACCTTCACCGATTACAACACAGACGATGGGAACTTCCAGCGTGGACATATCGCGAAGATTGACAGCAATGTTGTAAGCCTGGCCTCGTTCTTCGGCACCAACCCCCGGAAAGGCGCCCGGAGTGTCGATCAGACATACGATGGGAAGCCCATATCGACTGGCCATTTCCATTTTTTGCATGGCTTTGCGATAACCTTCGGGATGAGCACATCCGTAGCAGCACTCGTTGCGTTCCTTCAGGTTTCGGCCCTTCTGGTGGCCCACCAGCATGACTTTCCGACCAGCCAGTTTTGCAAAACCCGTCACGATTGCCCGGTCATCTCCAAATGACCGGTCGCCGTGCAGCTCCACAAACTCGTCAAAAACAAGTTCCAGATAATCGGGGGTTTGCGGCCGTTCGGGATGTCGCGACACCTGAACCGTCTGCCATGCATCCAGATTCTGGTACCGCTCGCGCGTCATCTGAGTCAGCTCGACACGCATTCGCCGCATACTTTCCTTCTCGGCCGGTGTCGGATCCGGCTGAGCTTCAAGCTTCAGCAGGCGTTCTTCGAGTTCATACAGGGGTTTTTCAAACGGCAATTGATGAACATGGGGCATCGTAAAAACTCGTCACTTTACATTTCGCGCAAAACAAATGTTCATGCAGGACCGGTTCGGAGATTTTGCAGATTTCCAGCAGAACTGCCCGGACCTGCCTTCTGCTGTCAAGTTGTACGCGATTTGTTCGAGCCTGAAAACTGCAGTCAGACGGTTGCTGGTGCGCACGAATGCCCAAAAATGCCGGATTTTCTCCCAAAGCAAAGGCAGGTGACGGTCCTGCGATCACAAAGTTACACGATGTCGGGAAGATCGGTCATGAATTCGAGTGTCTGATCGTCCTCGTTTGTGCCTCGAGCCGACTGAGCTCGACGACGTTCCAGAGGAAGCAAAATCGATTTTTGAGATTTTTCTGATGTTTCGCTGGCAGCTGGCTGAACCGGCTGTTGAACGGGAGCGGGAGCGGGCTGCTGAGGGGCCGCAGGCTGCTGCACAGCAGCGGGCTGCTGAACCGTGGGAGTTGCTGGCTGCGGCATCATACCGGGCTGCGGCATCATACCCGGTTGCGGCATCATCCCTGGTTGCGGCATCATCCCTGGCTGCGGCATCATCCCTGGCTGTGGCATCATCCCTGGCTGTGGCATCATACCTGGCTGCGGCATCATACCTGGCTGCGGCATCATACCTGGCTGTGGCATCATACCCGGTTGCGGCATCATACCCGGTTGCGGCATCATACCCGGCTGTGGCATCATGCCGGGATCAGGCATCATCATTGGCTGTGGCATCATACCGGGATGTGGCATCATCCCGGGATGTGGCATCATCATTGGCTGCGGCATCATCATGGGCTGCATTCCGAACGGCATCATTCCCTGCATGGGCTGCTGCTGGGAAGCCGCTGGTGCACCAATTTTCCGGACGGGTTCCAGTTCACCGATGCCGGCGGTCTTTGGCTTGCTTTTCTTGGGCTTAAGAGGAGCCGCGAGACCCAGAGTTGTGCGATCCGCGTCAGCTCGACTGTCAAGCCGTTTGTCAATGCTGATGGTGGCCTGATGTTTTGCGTCGCGGACTTTCTTTTCATGCAGTTCCACGGGGTCTTCTACAAAGCATCGAAGGTTGCGGAACGCTGCCTGAAGTTCCCGCATGTCGGCGTAGCGATCCTTCGGTTTCTTAGCCAGCATTTTCAGGATGACCTGATCAAGTTCGGGAGTGACATTGGAATTGAAGATGCTGGGAGCAGCGGGAGCTTCAGTGAGATGTTTTTTCAGCAGGTCATTTGGGGACAATCCGGCAAATGGAGGTGCGCCTGTCAGGACTTCGAACAGTGTCACGCCAAGGCTGTAAATATCAGACTGAACTGTTGGAAGTTTTTTCAGAATGGTTTCAGGGGCAATGTAGGTTCGGGTTCCCTGAATGACCTTCTGACCGCCGATAAGCTTTCCGATTCCTTTGGCAATTTTTGTGGACAGCGAGAAGTCGATGATACGTACTTCACCCGTTTTATTGACCAGGATATTGTCTGGCTTAATATCGCGATGCAGCCATCCCTTTTCGTGAATGTATCCGTACGCAGAACAAACTGCTTCAACGATTTTTTTGAGTCGGGACTGAGTCTCCGGGAGGTTCACGGAGATCTGAACCTTGAGACTTGGCGCCCGGAAATAGTCCATAATGAAAAATGCATGGTCACGGTTCATTTCCAGCTTGTGGAACTTAATGATGTTCGGATGCTCAAAACCGGATCCGACTTTGAACTCGTGCTTGAGCACTGCCTTCATTTCGGGCTTTTTGCGAGGCTCTTCGAGCATCATCTTCATGGCAAGCTGAGTATTGCCGCCCTGTTCATTCACTTCCCAGATCTGAGTGGTGCTGCCCGTGGCGACGCAGTTTCGCAGTTCATAGCCACCGACATTCATCGAACCTTCAGACACGTTGATTCCCCCTCAGAATGACTCAACTGAAAACGCTTGCAGAGAGAAAGTATAGACACAACTTTCGACCCACAGGGAAGCCTAATCCCGGGATTTGGGTTTGTGAACTCTCAAATCAGTCCGCAGGTTCAATTGTCGTGCATCCCTCGTTCTGACATAGTTCCTTTATTCCAGCGGCACTGATGTTGCATACAGACCTCCGGCCGTCTGTACCACAATGTTGCTTTTTTGCATCATTTCCAGAGATTTCTGACAGGAGTCAGCTGCATGCCCGCAGCAAACGCGAGTCGAATTTTGTTGTCGCCAGCCGCTCTCGCACCGCGGATTCGACTGGCCGTGATCGTCTGTTTCCTGGCAATATTTTCCAGCGGAGCGGATCTGGTGTCGACACATGGTTTGCCTGGGATGGCTTTTGGTGCCGAGCCGGGGATTCGACTTTCACAGTATCAGGGTGAACTCACGGAATCTTCGTCGGGCGAAAACGCCATTTTGCGAAGATTCGAAGTGCTGCTGATGAGCAGTGACACGAACCAGTTCTTTAATGTTCTGGACGATGCAAAAACCGGCTGTCCGTGGCCTGACAGTTTTGGCACGGCAGTCGCTGGCGGTTCAGAAAACGCTGTGCAGCCTCACCTCCTGTACACGTTTGAGGGGACTGTTTATTCGATTGTCCTGCCTCCGCTTTTAACTGGTCTTCCGGCAGATGCCGAGGTGGATGCGTCCTGGGAGCAGGATGGCTGGAAAATGACACTTATTGAACGACGTTCTGTGGATGGTACCGATTGCTGGATGGTGGAAGCTCGGGAACGGCGTGGTCGGCGGCAGACGCTCTTCGTCGAATCCAGCTCCGGTGTTCTGGTCAGATCGCAGTCGGATGTCTTTATGGGCCAGGGCGTTCAGTTCCGGCTTACACTGAATCGATCGGCAGTCACTGAGCTTGCTGCGGCAGCAGTGGCCAGTCTGACGGAACTGCAGCCAAAACTGTTAGCCCTGCAAAAGTCCCTGAATCGTCGCATCGACTCGCAGCTCAGCGAATTGTCGGCCCGGCAGATTGAAACGGCAGAAGCCGAACGGCCGGCACTCCATCAGCTCGCCGAAGGAACTCCGCTCCAGGAGCTCATTATGCGAATGTCGGTCGACCTGAAACGTCAGAGTGATCGCCTGATGGCTACAACCAGCCGGGCCGGTCAGCTGATTAACTCGGATGCACCAAAGTTTTCGCTGAATCTTGTGAATGGTGGCACGCTGGAATCCAGCCAGCTTGAAGGCAAGGTCGTTGTCCTGCATTTCTGGGAATACCGAAATGAACCACTGTCCGAACCCTATGGCCAGACCGGGTATCTCGATTTCATCTACAATCAGCGCCGCAAGCTGAATGTCCAGGTGGTTGGAGTTACCACCAGCCAGGATTTTTTGACCGCTGAGAATCTTTCCCGAGGCAAACGTTCAGCTCGAAAACTTGCCGAGTTCATGAACCTGACCTATCCGATCGCCTATGACGACGGCTCACTGCTCCGCAGTTTTGGGGATCCTCGTGAATCCAACGGTCAGCTTCCCCTATGGATCGTGCTGACAGCCAGTGGCAAAGTGGCTCACTACCATGCAGGATTCTATGAGATTGATGTTGCAAAAGGCCTGCAGCAGCTGGACGAAATTCTGATCAGAGAGATCAGGAATGCAAAAGAACCTGTTGGAAAACAATCGGGGAATTAATCGGCGGGATAATGTCGGACAGGCTCCGCCCCTGCTCTTCCTGCATCAGCACTTCTGGCCTCTGTTCGTGGTGTCGACTCTAGTCGACACCACGATTCGCGCAGCGCCGGGCATTACTGGACCCGACAGATACAGACCTTCAGATATTCTGTTTCCGGGCAGATGACGCTGACGGGATGATCGGCTGGCTGGCCATGCGATTCGAGAATCTGAATTTCACGACCACTTTGCCGCGACGCTTCGGCCAGCATCTCCTGAAACTCGGCCCGAGTCACGAGGCCCGAGCAGCTGCAGGTCACAAGAATTCCGCCAGGCTTCAATACCTGCAGGCCCGTCATATTAAGTCGCAAATATCCGTTCAGCGCGCGTTCCAATCCGCCCTGAGTTCTGGCCATGCGCGGGGGATCGAGGATCACGACATCAAACAGAGTCCCCTGCCCTGCGAGTTCTTCAATGGCCGGCCGTACTTCTGACTTCTTCCACTGGCAGCGCTGGGCCACACCGTTCAGTTCCGCATTCGCCGCGGCGAGCTGCAGTGCCGACTCTGATGAGTCAACACCAACAACGGACGCTGCTCCACCCAGCTTTGCGGCCGTAATACCAAAGCCCCCTGAAAAGCAAAACGCATCCAGAACCCGGGCTCCCCGCATGTAGCGGCTGGCTGCCAGACGATTATCCCGCTGATCGAGGTAACAGCCTGTCTTCTGCCCTCTCTGAACGTCAACTCCGTATTGAACACCATGTTCTTCTATAAACAGAGGACGCGGCGGTTCCTGCCCGGCAATTAATCCGTCGCAGATCTCAAGCCCCTCTGCTTCCCGCATGCCCTTTTCCGTTCGGAGCCAGATGCCTTTTGGGTTTACGTGCTTTTGCAGCGCCTGAACAATTTCCTGCCTGTGCTGATACAAAGCGAGACTGGCAAACTGAACCAGAAGATAGCCGCCATAAAAATCGACAATCAGCCCGGAGAGCTGATCGGATTCACTGAAAATCAGCCGACAACCTGTATTCGAATTCTTCAGATCAAACAGCTGCCGACGCCCGGCAACGGCAGTTCCAATCCGCCGATCCCAGAATTCTGCATCCAGAGTCTCGTCAGCATTCCACGAATACAGTCGAACACGAATACGGCTGGCCGCATTGTAGAGGCCGTGTGCAATGAACTTGCCTTCGGAAGTTACAAGACGCACTCGTGTTCCTGCTTCAGGATACCCGCCGTCAACTCCGCGAACATGATCGATCGCCCCGGCAAATACCCACGGATGGCGACCAAAAAATGGCTGGGCACGCCGGCTGCGAACCACAACTTCCGGGACCGATACCGGCCCCGGCACAGCCTGCGGGCCTCCAGGCTGTTCTGTCTGGTGGCCGGAATCTGATAAAACGTCTTCGGCGGACATGTGTCCCTTTTCCCATGGAAAAATTTCGCGACTTCCGCCGCCCGCGGTACAATCCCGGCGTTACGGTCAATTCTCACTCAGTCGTGTGCATAACCTGCACACGACTTTCCTCACCCGGGAATCAGCGTCCTGTTTCTTAATCTGCCGGAGTGTTGTCGGCGTCAGGTCTAAGCTGAGTGGAAGTAAAGGCCCTTCCGGTTATTCTCCGCGCAGGACACGGTGTTCCATTTCTTCCAGATAAGCCAGCAGTCGGTCTCGTTCATTGGCCAGATGTCTGACACGCAGCAGCGAACGAACTCTCGTTCGCAGTTCAAGTCGATTCACCGGCTTCGTCAGAAAATCGTCGCAGCCCGCTTCAACCGCTTTCTCAATGTCACCAATCTCGTTCAGAGCAGTGACCATCAGCACCGGAATCCCACGTCTTGCCGCATCAGCCTTCAACTGCGAACACACCTCGTAACCACTCATCCGCGGCATCATGATGTCAAGCAGGATCAGATCAGGATTATGCTGCTCCACCATCTGCATCGTCTGCTGACCATCACTGGCCATGAAAATTTCGTAACCCTCATCAACCAGATACGCTTCCAGCAGCTCTCGATTCTGCTGAATATCATCTGCAATCAATACGCGTGATGACGAAATGTCAATATCCGATCTGTTCATCCGATCAGTTCCAGTTCGAGCTTGCTGACAGTTTGTTGTGTCCAGCTGGCAAATGCTGCCCATTTTCCTGGCAGATGCCTGCAGTATAGAGCAATTCGGAGGGTTCGAAAATGAGCCCCGATACTTCGGCGAATAAAGAAAGACAGGTTCAGCCAGTTCTTCGCTGTTAAAGCAGCGATGTCAGCGACGAAATTCCCACAGATTCCCGATTCATCAGCGGCTCTCCATAACCAGTGCTGATTGCCCAGCCCCAGTAGCGAGCGCGGTCGCGAATATCATCGAGTACGGATGGAAACGGCTGATCCTGCCCTATCGTAAGCTGGCTGCCAAAACAACGAATGGCCGTCATCTTCGTTTCAATGTCCGGCGTAATGTCCATGACGACAGAGGGAGATGGGTGGATTCTGAGATGGATACTCAGAAAATGCAGCAGTCGAGGAGGCCAGAAGGGTTCTCCCTCCATATCCGATCGACTGAGCTTCGCCCAAAAACGTGCATCATCACACAAACTGCTTGCCGCGACATGATCAGGATGGACGTCTTGCCACCATGGTGCCAGGATAATGCCGGGGCGGGTGAGCCGGAAAACCTCGGCCAGTCGGCGGCGGGCGTCCAGTGTGGGCTGGAGACTGCGGTTAGGGAGATCGAGATTGGACCTCCACGACAGATCCAGAACTTTGGTCGCCTGCTCTGTTTCCTCTCGCCTGCGTTCCGGAGTGCCTCGCGGAGTGGGCTCGCCGGAGGTGAGGTCAATCACGCCAACTCGCAGATTTTGCCGCCGGGAAGCCGCAATAATGCCTCCTACGCTGATTTCGGCATCATCGGGATGAGGTGCAACGACCAAAACGTCAAGTGGCTGCATCAGAAGGCTCCTGCTTGTCTGGGCGCATATTGGCCGATCAGTAAACTGCCGTGTGTCTTCGCTACTTTAACGGGAAGGTGCCCTTTTGGTCTGCAGTCAGCAGAGCATTGTTTGCTGCAGAAGGCGACTTTCCCAGGTTTGCCGCTGTTCGATCCTGTCGAACGGTTCGTACGATCGACCCTGATGATCAGGAACCTTGAAATGATCCGAGCGTTTACCGTTGCCATACTCGCAGCGATGGCCCTGTCGTCGGTGGGGTGCAATATCATGCCAGCGGGCAAAGATGCGTTCCGAAAAACGACAAGAATGTTTACGCCACGCACCTCAGATTACGACGATGGTTCCGATGACAGTGGTAAAGAATGGGACTTTGTAGGGAATGAGGGACGTGCTGAGCAAGTCCGGGAACAGGATCCCGATCCCTGGTTCAAAGACATATTTATGTCTGAAAAAGCCAATTCCATTGAACGCAACCTCGGTATTGACTGACGTTACGGAACTGGCCTCCTGAAACGATTCGCCTTTCGGCGAATTCTGCAGCGGACCTCACCGCTTCGGCAAAAACACGTCTGGACACAAATTGAGCGATCCGATAAATCTGTCGCTGAATTTGCACAATTCGATTCTGTTTCGGCGAATTCTGCTGCTTTTGTTCAGCAAAACTCTCTGAAAGCGACATCGAATGAGATTCCAGGGCGGCAATAGTTTTTGCGGCATGTCTGCACGCCCGGAGTGCCAGAGCAGGAAGCGCTGGCGGTTTGGAACCGAAAGTCCGCGCCTACTGCAGGGAACTGACAGGATGTTGACAATTCCCCGATTCTGGTTGTGGTCCAGTGTTCTTGTCGCTGCCTCGGGATGCATGTACCCCCAGGGACCGGGCGCCTATCCGGGCAACGGATACCCCTACCCCCAGCAGCCTATGTATGCGCCTCCGCAGAACCTCAATGCACCGGGCACTCTGGTGATTCCGCCATCCAGTGCACCGGCGTATAACCCGGCGCCTAACGGATCCACCTACGAAAATTCTCCTCTCGATGACTGGAAAACCCCTGCAAATTCCGGCACATCCGGAAGTGGCACATCCGGGGATGATGTACCGAAACCCAGGGATCCTGGAAGCAGCTCTGATTCCCCGTTTTACGATGACGATCCAGGTAAACCCAACTCTGGTGTGCAGTTCACTCCGGATTCTCCGTCTGACAGTGCCATCACTGTCAGTCAGCCGGCAGCAGACGCGGTTGCTGCTTCCCGGCCATTATCTTACGGTTTTGATACGATGGGTTATCGCTGGATTCAGGGTGTGCTGAACTTTCATGAAGAGAGCAAAACCTGGAGCGTCACATACGACCGTCGTCAGGAAGATTCCTATCAGGGTGATCTTACGCTGCAGGTTGAGTCGGATCGCCTCATGAATCTGAAACCCGGAGTGGCTGTTCACGTTCAGGGACAGGTGGATAAAGTCACACTGGATTCCCGGGGACGAGCCACGTATCGCGTTCGACAGATCTTTGAACTGCCCATGGCCGTCGCCGGACTTCAAAATGCACGCGTAGAGTTTCAATGATCCGCTGCGGGTTCAGGGCTTCTTCGGGAACAGCGTAAATGCATACAGCTTCGAGCGATCAGTGACGTACAACATGCCGTTTGCAATCGAAGGAGCCGAATAGATCGACGAACGGAATCGTACGGTGCGAATCGACTTTTCGTCCAGCTGCTTTCCGGTTTTCATCACCAGCATTTCGCCGTCCTCATCTCCCAGAAGCAGAGATCCATCAACGATCACGGGTGATCCCCAGACAGCCGCGAACGTGTCGTACTCCCAGTATCGCTGCCCCGTCTTAAGATCCAGGCAGTGCAGGAACCCGCTCAGGTCCGGGCAATATACCAGTCCATCGTAAACAACGGCCGTGCAGATCGTTCGTCGGTATAACAGCCCGCCTTTTTCTCCGGTGATCGTTCCTTCTGCGTCCCGCCCTCCGAAGCTCCAGATTCGGCCACTGTTGGGGTTCGGTATCCAGCCACCTTTGCCATCCTCAACGACCGCGCTGACGTCACCGTTTCGTGTTGCATCGATTCGATGAATATAGCCTTCCCCTTCACCATGCTCAGGATCCTGTCCGGTCGACAGGATCACACTGTCCTGTACAAAAACGGGAGTCGCAATGACCTCATTTCTGGTTCCGCGTCCGGCCATCTCAAAAGATGCATCTTTCGGATTCAGATCGAACCACCAGATCAGCTCGCCTGAAACGGCATCCAGTGCATACAGAACTCCATCGCCGCCCGGCAGATAAACCTGTGCCCTGCCCCCGACCACTCCGATGGCCGGAGAACTCCACTGACCATGCAGAATTGAATCCCATGGCTTTGGTGCCTTTGAACCTGTACCAGGCAAACTGGTTTTCCAGACAACTTCCCCGGTCGATTTATTCAGCACCAGCAGGCTGGGTGCATTAGGAGACGGCACCTTCTCGTGCGCTTCGTCAATCCCGTTGGATGTCATCACATACAGCAAATCGCCATGGATGACAGGCGAACACGTCGCCATGTTGTGCGGATAGACCTGATAATCGGAGATCATATCGACTGACCAGAGGATGTCAGCATCTTCCATCGCTGCATCGACCTCATCAGTCACAGCTCCGTCATTCCTTTTGTCGTAAAAGCCCTGACAATCGAGACACATGATCTCGCAGCGGTTTGTCACAACGTAGAGTTTGTTTCCTTCGACGCACGGAGTTGAACAGATGCCCTGCTCCGGCCAGTCGTTTGCCTTGCCGGACTCCAGTTTTTCACGCGTCAGCTGCCAGAGAAATTTTCCGGACTTTTCTTCGAAGCACAGCAGAACCCCCCGATCTCCCTTATGGTTCTCGCGGTATTCATTTCCATTGTTGGTCGCTACAAATATTCGGCCGCCCGCGACGATCGGATTGCCATACGTATGCGAACCAAGATCTGATACCCACAATAAATTGCGACCGTCGGCCGGAGTTTTTGCAGGCTTGAAATCCAGAGTCACACCGGTCGTTGGGTTGACATTATTTCGGCTCGCACTGCCTCCCCAGACGGGCCACTCGACGTTTGCGTGATTCGCAGCGCCAGCCGCTGATTTGGGGAGTTCCTGCGGTGATTTGGAAACCGAAGTCTGAGCTGCCAGAGGAATCTGGCATACGCAAACACACAGCGCCATCCAGCATGGAACTCGAGTCGGCCCGGCAGTCAGCAAACGTGAAATCATGTCAAACCTTCCATGAAAACTGTTGCTCGTCATAAAGTCATACAGACCAGTTCAAAGCCCGGAAAATCTGTTTCCGCAACAGATTTCCTGATGATGGATTTGAACTGGTCTGCAGTCGATTAAGGCGAGCGGCGAAATCGTTTTTCCCGGGAGGGCGAGGCTCCTGCCGAGCTTTTTCTCGGGAGGGCGAGGCTCCCGCCGAGCCGAGCCTTTTTTGCGGCTCAGCAGGAGCTTCGCCCTCCCGTCTGCCTTTTTTGCGGCTCAGCAGGAGCTTCGCCCTCCCGTCTGCTTTTTTTGCGGCTCAGCAGGAGCTTCGCCCTCCCGTTTGCCGCGGTGACTGGTATTTTTGAATGCCGGTCGCCTGAGAGAAGCGAGAGATCGATCGGGACTTTATTTACTTACCCGAGCTCTGAGCACCCGTTTCAAGGGCAAAGATACGACTTCGGTTGGCAACAAACAGGGTGTTATTTGCGACCACGGGTGAGGTGTAGACCGATGAACCCATATTGACCTCGTTGATCAGCGTCTTTTCCGCCGATGCCTTGAAAATGGAAATGTCGCCATCTTCATCAGCGATATAAACTTTATCTTCCACAATCAGTGGTGAACCCCATGACGCAGCAAACATGTCGTGCGTCCAGTGAGGCTTACCGGTCTTCGCATCCAGACAGTGAAACAGTCCGCTCAGATCGGCAATAAACAGCAGACCATCCTTGATGGCGGCTGTGCCCATTGTTCGATGCATGGTTGTTTCGAATTCCGAGGTATCTGTTCCCGTATAGTGCCAAACCGCAGCACTGTTGGGGTTCTCTCTTTCGAAATCCCCTTCTTTTTCGTTGAGCGCCTGTAGTCGCTTATGAGGAATCGGCGTTTTGGGATCCTTTGAATTGAAGACAATCGTCGGGCTCACATCTCCGCGTCGAGTCGGATCCACACACCAAAGGTGACCGTTTCCTTCGCCGTGTTCCGGGTCTTCTCCCACTCCAACGTAGACGAGACCTTCATAAATTACAGGGACTGCAATCAGGTGATTGCGTGTCGCACGACCACCCAGTTCGTATCGGGAATCTTTTGGATTACAGTCAAACTTCCACAGCAGATCGGATTTACCATCCTTGCCTTCGGCAGCGAAGCCATACAGGTAACCATCACCACCGCCGAAGACAACCTGAGCTACTCCCCCAAGCACAGCGTATGCAGGAGAAGACCACTGACCGTGCAGGACATTGGAGCCCGGGCTGTTGTCAGTCCAAAGGACTTTGCCGGTATCACGGTTCACACAGATAAAGCTGGGAGCTCTTTCTTCAGGAATCGCGACATGCCCTTCATCGACTCCGTTACCCGTTGTAACGAACAGCAGGTCTCCCGCGCCGGTAATGGAACAACTGCACATATTGTGCTGCGAAACGGCGAGTTCCGTCATCATGTTCAATACCCAGATAACGTCAGCTTCCTTCTTGTCCTGAACCTTTTCGTCTTTAAAAGGACCGTCATTTTCGTCGTCATGAAATCCATTGACATCGAGGCAGACAACTTCCCCGCGATTTGAAACATACCATGCTCGCTCGCCATCAACATAGGGCGAAGCACAAACGCCCTGGTGAGGCCAGTCATGAACACGTCCGGTCGGCAGCTTTTCGTTGGAATGCTGCCAGAGAAACTTTCCGTCTTTTTCATCGAAACACAACAGCACACCAAGATCAATTGAGCTGGGGTATCGCTCGATGTAGGCCGCTCCATTATTGGTGCCCACATAGACCTTCCCGTTGGCCACAACCGGATTTCCATAAGTTTCTGAACCCAGTCCCATCGACCAGCGAACATTCGCCCCGGCTTCGATGTCCCATTCCGTCGGAATGTTCTCACCGAACGGCGTATTATTGCGAGATGCGCTGCCGCCCCACTGAGGCCAGTCCTTTGGGCCAACCTTCATTTTGGATATGGCAGCCAAAACATCTTTGGTGGGATCGGCCGCATCGACCATTCCACCCGTCGTGCAGGCTAACAGTGTCACGGCGATGGAGAGCTGGAAAAGTCCCGATCGAAGCATAACAGGGGTCCTTATTGACATTTCTTAAACGAGCAGGTCGAAGGGATCAAAAGGCGGCAGCCACGCTGACCCCGAAGGGTCAGCATATTCGAAGTACGCGAATGCGATAAACGCAGTTCAAAATCAATTCGCGGTTACCTGAACATTGTCAAGATAAAATTCCGCGTCTGATGCATTCCCAAATAGTCCTGGACTGCCATTCACATTTGGAGTCGCATCAGTCGCTTCAATATTCCATTCTGCAGGTTCTGCAGTTCCGCGTTCCCAGACTTTGCCGCGTAGTGTGGCTTTCCCATCTTTGGTATCACCCTGAAATTTCATTGTGTACCAGATACCCGCCTTCCATGAAAAATCAACCTTCTTAGCGAACCGCAATTCCAGCCGGGATGTCCACGACCGAATTTCCAGCTTCTGTGCGCCCTGAAGATCGAGGGTGTATCGCTGATTGATCAGCCCCATGTCTGGCAGTCGACCACCTTTCTCAGTTGCCATGAAATCCGCCTGAATCGTGTAGTCATGCAGATCGGTCCAGCCCATCCAGGCCTGACTGCGAGTTCCCTTCGGAATCGTACTGACCTTAACCAGACCTTTTTTTCCATCCAGCGGGGCTGGCTTGTGGCGATAATCGGCACCAATCCAGACTGGTGGCACCTTGTCGTCAGAAAAGTCAAATTTCCAGGGCAAAGCAGGAATACTGCGAGCTCGTGCGGTTGCAGCAGTTTCTCCCAGTTTTGCAGTGATGACCACTCCCGCCACTCCCGACGGCGCCGTGAACGTCTGGTCTTTCCCAACCATGCCGCCACCCTGAACAGTGATTTCTGCATTAGTGACGGGGCCCACATACTGGCCAGCTTTATTGTAACCCCGGACACTCAGCTTTACCTTCTGACCCGGTTTTACCATCATTTCGACAGGTGTTACCAGAAGCTGAGCAATCGATTTGTCGGCGTTTTTTGATTCCTTAACTGCCTCGGGTGCCTTCGCAATCTCCGGTTTTACGTCTTTTTTGCCAATGCAGTAAAGAGCTTCAATTGAAGGAATGTAAATCCGCCCATGCGAAATGGCGGGCGAGCCAAAGACTTCTTCGCCCTGTGCCAGTCGTGTCTCGCCCAGTACATCCACGCCCTTTTCCGTCGGCTTCAGGACGTAGCAGCGACCTGTGTTTTCAGCCACGTAGATCTTCCCATCTCCGGCAACAAGACTGCCAAACATGATACGACCCAGTTTTTTGGTCGACACCAGTTGTCCAGTCTTCGCGTCGACAATGACCAAAGTCGCGCCGTCTTCGACAAAATAGACTCGGTCACCCATCTTAATCGGAGCACTTCGTCCGACGGTGCGCCGGGGAATTTTCCATAACAGGTCGCCCTCAGACAGCTCACCTTCTGTATTGCCATTGAAGGCAAAGACAGCTCCAAGAATTGTCGTATCCGTCTGATTCTGCTCGCTGTGTCCGCCGTAAACAATTCCGTTCTCCACCAGCGGAGTTGTGTTGATCCCGCGAGTCGAAGCCTGATATTTCCAGATCGTTTTCCCCGTTCTGGGCTGAATCGCATAAACCGCCCCGTCTCCGGCACCGACCACCATAGCCGCCTGTCCGTTCAGGACGGTGAAGACGGGGGTGCTGTATGTCGTATCTTCAGGGCGAACTTTCGTACTTTTCAGCCAGACCGCTTCCCCCGTCTTTTTGTCAAATGCCACAAAACGATGTGCGGGAACTGCCGTTTCACCCCAGCCCGTCATGACTCCGCTGATGATCACCAGATCTTCAAAAACAACCGGGAAATTCGTTCGTCCGCCGTACGTTGAAAGCATTCCATACTCTTCGCTCATGGAATGTTCCCAGACCGTCTTGCCAGTCTTCGCGTCCAGGCACTGAAAATGACATCCCAGTCCCAGCACATAGATATGCCCGCCTGAGGGATCACCAACAGCACTGGACCAGCCGACTCGCTCTGCCGGGGCATCAGACAGGAAAACGTTGTGAACGCTTTCCCAAATCAGGTCACCGGTGGCCGCGTCAAGGCAAACTGTCTTTTCACCTTCCTGCGTCGTTTCCGGGAATGCACGACACACCACGTAAACTCGTCCATCCATCACAATCGGAGTTGATCGAGTAGCATATTCGTGCTTCCTCCAGAGCAGATTCTCCCCTTTTGGCGACCACTTGTCCGGTAAATTGGTCTCCAGCGACACGCCATTCATCTGTGGACCGCGCCAATGAGGCCAGTCCATCGGATCCGCTGAAATTGCCTGCGGCAAAGGCATCCCTGTTACGGCCAGCCCCAGACAAAGCAGAAACGTCTGCGCCGGAATTGTCACGGTGCCGCGGAAGAGGTGTTTCAAATTCATGCTTTCACCAGGTAAGAAAGTTGAAGGTGTTGTGCTGACAATTCAAATTTTCTGACAGCAAAAGACCGGTTCCAGCGGGAATCGGCACTGCTTTCATCAAATTCTTTCCGGTGGAAACACGCCAGTTCCTGGGCAATTCCACTTCTGTCAGGTCTTCGAAAGTGAAGGCTGTCGCGTCGCACTGTTAGTCGTGCAAACTGCGAAGTTGAGGATGGGGACTCAGTATCAGTATTCGGACCCGCGAGTTGCAGGCAAGTCAGAAATCAACACGAACGGTGTCGCCGTCCCCCTTTGAAACTGAATTGAACTCGGGAACGATGTGTCCACAGTCTAGCCAAATAGCCCCATATTTCAACGCCACCGGTCAAACCGGGCTCACAAGTCATCCGCCAGAGGATTTGCTGAAGCCAGCCGTGAATCCGACTTTTCGTAACCCGGCTTTCATGGGAAAATGCCCGTCCGGAAGGAAATCGTGGCTTCTTCCCCCTGCCCTTCAAAGAAAAAAGCGGCTTCCCTGCCGCTTCAGAATCGTGCATTCAGCACGAAATCCATTCATTTAACGATTCTGCAGTAACTTCCTGCACCCTCCCGTCGGGCTTCGGAATGTTTCCGAAACTATGTCGTTGGAGCTGGTGCTGGTGGAGCTGGTGCATCTTCAACAGCTGGAGGCGCTGCTGGTGCTGGCGCTTCTGCTGCAGGTGCAGCAGCGGGCGCAGCAACGCCACATCCGCCACTCGCACATCCGCCGGATACGCCACAGCCAGTGCTGCAGCCCGTGGAGCAGCCGGTGCTGCAGCCAGTTGAACAGGCACTGCCGCATGATGTTCCACATCCATGATGATGGCCACACTGTGAAACGTGGCAACCACTGTCACATGACGCCTGACAAGCTGGCTGGCAGCTTGAAGCACAGGCCGGCTGTGCACAAGCTGGCTGACAGCTGGTTTCGCACGCTGGCTGGCAGCTGGGTGCACAGGCTGGCTGTGCACAAGCTGGCTGGCAGCTGGAAACGGGCGCACAGGTTGACCCGCAGTGCGAATGAACCCTCTGTGTCTGGCAATGGCTGACCTTGTGGCAGCGACTTCGCCTTTTTGCTTCCGCCGTGTTGCTTGTGAGCAGCATCGCAGCTGCCATCATCAGAATTGCAAATCGACTCATCTTCGAATTCCTCTCCGTAAACGAACCTCACCTCGTCGGCAATCGTATATGTTTGCCGTGAGCAGCAAAGACCGAAAACCATATCCAGTCCTCCCACTCTTCTTGAAATCACTACGCACCCTATATTTCCCGACAGGTATTTGTCAAACAGGTTGCCTGTCTTTTCAGCTTGTGAGCACTGTACTCGTGGACAAATCCCGAGCACTTTCTGTGCCCTTGTGCCACATTCTTAGTGAAAAGCGGAAATGGGAAATTCAAGGTTCGGAAAGGTGTCGTATCAGAAAGTCATACGCCTGTTGTCTTGTCTCAGCCGGAAATGAATGAGGAGCCTCAGGATACAGAGATGCCAGTCGATCGTCCGAAGAATGGATCGCGTAAACGCGTTGTGCGGCTGTTATAACATCGCGAACACCCGAAACATCGAAGTCTGAGTCCAGGGTTGCCGCACAGGCCAAAAAGGGTCGCGGGGCAATCACAGCAACGAGTTCATGAAAGTCGAACGGAACTTTGGTGATGTCGTTTTGAAACTGTGAGGCGATTTGTGGCATGTATCGCGGTCCCGTCCAGCTGGGCAGATCGTCTTTCCTCAGGCTGGTGAACCCGCAGCTCGAAACAATAACGACCAGCCTCGGTTCGAACGCCGCCGTAAATATTGCATTGTGACCACCGAGAGAATGGCCGATGCAGCCGATGCGCACTGGATCTGCCTGAGGCAGACTCTGCAATACATCGACCGCACGGATATTGTCCCAGATGGCCTTCATCGTTCCACTGCGATACCTGTCCCCATCAAAGTCATAAGCATGTTCACCAAAGGAGGGATAATCAGGTGCCAGAGTAATCAGTCCCCGCTCTGCAAGCTCAATCGCGTATTTCATTGATGGATCGCCTTCGATACCCGCTGGTTCATTCTTTCCGGCGTTTGTTGTCTGCTGAAGACACAACACCGCAGGAATTCCATGTCGAGGTTTTTCTGCTCCGGTCACGACCGGGCGAGTATCGCCATCTTCGGCGGAAACCGGGATAAACAACCACGCCGGAACGCGGTCATAAGGGTCTGACTGGAAACTGATCTTTTTTCGAATGAGCGATTGTCTGACGGCCGGAGGATCCAGTCGCACCTCCTCAAGGACTTTCAGATCCAGAGGAACTCGACTGACAGGTGATGGGAGATTTCCGGCGGCCAGCTGAAAATTCCGCAGAATGTCGTGTCGTCGATTCTGCCAGTCTTCGGGAGTAGTCACCGGATGTACCTGCCCCGCCTTGTCCTTCCAGTGCAGCAAATCAGTGTGATCAGAATAAGAGACTGGTGCCGGCGAAGGCTCAAACGTCCCGGTCGGGTATCCGGCGGCGTAGGATATAACAAATTCTCCGTTTGTTGTCGGATAGCGAATCGTTTCATGTCGTTCAAAATCGGTTGGTCCTTTCCGACGCAGAACCTGCTCACCCGTCTCACCGATGTATTTTCCAAAATGCTTCAGCACGATCAGCGTGCGATCGCCGAGCGAATGTCCCGAGCTTGAAAAGATCGTGCCATCGAGGTCACCGGACGTCACAAACTTTGGTTCCACGTCCATGCCGGCCTTGCGCAGAAGATCGACCAGCTCCGTCGCGTCGGCATACGGACAGGTTGTATCATCGACACCGTGTACTGTTACGATCCGTGCAGTGGAACCCAGCTTCTTCATAATTTCCAAATGACCAGGATGTCCGACGAATCGAATTTCCTGTTCATCAGCCGACAGAAAATTCCGGTGCCCCTCTTCGCGACTCCAGCGAGCATTCAGTGAACTGCCGCCCGGGAGATTGAAGGCGATGTCATCAGAAAGTTTCTTCATCCCACACAAATCGACAACGCAGGCGAATGTTCGGGGTGCCAGTTTATTGGCCATCAGGGTGACATTGCCTCCTCCTGATCCTCCGGTGCAATAGATTCGATCCGAAGCAAACGAGATTTTTCGCTGCTGCAGGCCGTCAAACACAAACCAGAGTGATCGAAGCGCATCCAGCGCCTGGAGATATCCGCAGTCGTACGGCTCGGGAGCCTCGATGGAGTCGGCTCGCCCGCTCTGCAGATAGTTCACGCAGATTGCCACCACGTTCAGCTGCTTCGCCAGCTCCCTGGGATCGGCCGTTCCCACACAGTCAGTTCCTCCCCAGTTGTGCAGAGTCAGCATGATTCCTGTACCAGCATTGACGCTGTCCAGAGTTCCCTGCGGATAATGGATCAGTATTCGAACATTGCGGGATCCTGGCCGCTGAGACCATTCCTGTGCAGGAATCTCCACAGACATATCCGTCGGCGGCAGCTCAGGCCATTTTTCGGATACGGCATTCGATCCGGGAATACCGGATGGTGCGGCAAGCAGGTCGCCACAGCCCGGGAGAATCAGGAATGCAGCTGACAGCATGGCCACCAGACTGGTGATCCGAAAGTGAATGGGTTCCGGCAATCTCGACAGACAGAGAATCATGTGGCCACCTTACAAAACGAAACACGGTACTCAATCACACGAAATAAAATCACACGAATGTTCAGGCCTGCGATGGATCACCGAACACCACGCTTACAGTTGAGCGACACGCATGGCTTCTTTGACTGTTGTCGGTCGAGTCGGTCGGTGGTGTCAGCCGGTGCTGATAGCAGTTTTGAGTATGGATTGCTAACATCAAAACTTCCAGCGTCGTTCAGCTTGCATTCTAATGGTCTGTTGCGTGGAGTCTCACTGACATGAGTTGTCTCTGGCAAAAATCCCTGCTGTTGTTGTGCGTTATGTTCAGTGCCGCGAGCGTGTTTGCGGCTGACAATTCGGGAGGTTCTGATTTGCTCGTATTTATCACAGCCTTTGCTCCCGGGGACGAGGGAGCCATTCACGCCTGTCATTTGAATGTGAAAACCGGTGAACTGAAGCCGATCCACAGGACAACGGGAATTGAACATCCGTTCTTCATGGCACTTTCGCCTGACCGAAAATATCTGTACGCCATCGATGCTCCCGGTGAGTTTAGCGGGAAGAATAACGAGTTTGTTTCGGCATGGGCGCTGGACGGTCAGACCGGGCGAATGAAATTGCTGAATCGACAGTCAACACATGGCACAGCAGCCTGCTACGTGGATGTGGATGCCACGGGAAAGACCGTTCTGGTCGCGAACTATACAACCGGCAGCGTCGTCAGCCTCCCTGTGCAGAAGGACGGAAGCCTTGGTGAAGCGGCTGCGTTCGTTCAGCATGTCGGATCCAGTGTGAATAAGGAACGCCAGGGTGAACCTCATGCGCACTGCTTTGTCATCAGCCCCGACAATCGACATGCGTATGCGGCAGATCTGGGTATCGATAAAATCCAGGCCTACAAACTTGATCCGGGAACTGCAAAAATTACCCCGGCAGCTCAGCCATTCGTCAGAACTCCTCCAGGAACGGGTCCGAGGCATCTGACTTTTCATCCGGATGGCAAAAAAATGTATGTGATCAATGAGCTGCTCAATTCGGTGACGCACTTTGGATTCTCGCCAGACTCGGGAATGCTGGTCGAGCATCAGACCATCTCGACTATTCCGGACGATTTCAAAGGCGTGACCCACTGTGCCGATCTGAAAATCACACCCAATGGCAAATTCCTTTACGGCACCAATCGCGGTCACGACAGTATTGCCGCGTACAGGATTGCAGACGACGGGGCGCTGACGCTGCTTGAGATTGAACCCTCGCTAGGCAATGGTCCTCAAAATCTTGCAATCACTCCGGACGGACAGTGGCTGATCTGTGCGAATATGCCCGGCAACAATGTTGTTGTGTTCCGCATCGACGCGGAAAAAGGTCTGTTGAGTCCGGTCGGAAAACCGCTGACCAGCACCAGCCCGTCGTGCATCCGCATCTACTGATCGACTGATTCCGGGCACCAGCAGAACTGCTGGTGCTCTCTGATTTTCACAGCGCTCTCATTTTAGTTAGGGAGTCGAAGGCGATGGTTCGATTTACTTTCCTCTGTTTGCTCGCACTCGCGGCAAATCCGTTAACGGTTCACAGTGCTGACTGGAGCAGCGACCAGATTTCAAAACTACCGTCCGGGGAAACTCCCGTGCGGCTGTTTAACGGGCAGAATACCGATGGATGGGATGGCTATGCGGGCCGCTATTTTCACGTTGAAAATGGTGAGATTGTCGGCCGAAACGCGGACAGCGACGCACCGAAATCCAGTACCTACCTGATGACAAAGAAACAGTTTCGCAACTTTCGACTGATCTTTGAAAGCAAACTGGTGACCAGCGAAATGCACTCGGGCATTTCCTTCTGGGGAAAGCCTGTGCAGAAAGACGAAGGCCCATTCACGTTTCAGGGACATCTCGTCATGTATCCGTCCGGATACGGGTACTACGATCTGTTTGGCCGTAACAGCGTCTTCCAGGATACTCTGGGTGTTGCCCGGCGTGTCGGTCTGCAGCATGACTGGAATCGCATGGAGATTCTGGCATCCGGCAATCGCATCCGCCACGTGGTCAATGGTCAGCTGGTGGCTGACTGGTCTGATCCATTGCCGGACACTTGTGTCGCCGGTCCAATTGGCCTGCAGCTGCATTCCAATAAAGTGGCACAGGAAGTCCGCTGGCGTGGTCTTATTCTGACCGAGAATCCGACAGATGTCCTGGTTACTGTCGAAGACCATGATGCCGGACTGATTACGAAGGGAGTACCGGAAGAATCCGGAATGGATGCGGAAGCTCTGAAAAAAATTGATGCTCGAATGGACGAGTTTGTCAAAGCAAAACAAATTGCTGGTGCTGTGACTCTGGTTGCCAGGCGAGGTCGGGTAGTCCATGTGGGCACAACCGGGCATGCGGACGTTGCAGCAGCTCAGCCCATGGCTGCTGACACGGTTTTCGCAATTGCGTCAATGACCAAGCCAGTCACAGCCGCTGCTGTAATGATTCTTGCCGACGAAGAAAAGCTGAAGCTGGATGATCCGGTTTCAAAGTACATCCCGTCGTTCGGCAGTACCAAACTCAAAGGCGGAGTCAGTCCGGATCGGCAGATTACCGTACGCGACTGTCTCATGCACACGAATGGTCTTGTCAGTGATCAGCGAAACACGGGGACTCTTGCAGAAACGGCCGAGAATCTGGCCCATTCTGAACTGGCATTTGAACCTGGTTCAAAGTGGCAGTATGGCCCCGGACTCAGCGTTGCCGGCCGAATCGTGGAAGTGGTCTCCGGAACGTCGTTCGACGAGTTTCTTCAGGAGCGAATTTTTAAGCCTCTGGACATGAAGGAAACAACGTTCCGTCCGTCCCTGGATCTGCAGAAGCGTCTGGCAAAGCTTTACCAGCCCACTGCCGATAAGAAGGATATCGAACCCGGGAATCACTGGCTGATGGATGTTTCAGAAAAAACAACTCCCAATCCGTCAGGCGGACTGTTTTCAACCGCCGGGGATCTTGTTCGTTTCTATCAGATGGTGCTTAACGGCGGCGCTCTGGATGGAAAACGTGTGTTATCCATAGATGCTGTGAGCCAAATGACTTCTTTGCAAAGCGGAGAACTCGTAACCGGATTCACTCCGGGAAATGGCTGGGGACTTGGCTTCTGTCTGGTCAGAGAACCCCAGGGAGCAACCTCGGCACTGTCAGCCGGGTCCTACGGACATGGCGGAGCCTTTGGCACTCAGGGATGGATAGACCCCAAACAGGAAATGATCTGTGTGCTGCTGATCTCACGGCAGAACTTCGGTGGCGGCGACGGTTCAGACATCCGAGCTGAGTTTCAGAGACTGGCAAAGGAAGCCATGCGCAACTGACAACCGCCCGGCCACCGGTCATCCGGCAGGTAACCGTTCACGGCCTTCTGCCCTGAACGGTTACTCAAAACCGAACTCGTACTCTGTCAATGCCTGGTTTGGAGGTACGATGGGCATTCCTGCCCGTCAAAACGCAGTCGGACAGGAATGTCCAACCTACATTTTACGACTTGACAGAGCACTCGTATTCAGCCATCGGCGGTACTCGTACTCGTACTCGATCGGCAGGCTGTTTAGTGGGTAAGGTGGAGGCTGGAGGGAATTCCAGCCACCACCTCCCCGTTGTCGCAATGAGGTTAATTCCTCATATTTACCGGCGTGCAGCTTTCCAGCACCGGGCGACCCCCAGTTCAT
>JALHMY010000066.1 GCA_022843805.1 Fuerstiella sp. | reverse complement strand
GATCGACCTCCCCCAGCTTTGCTGGGAGAAGGGGTTAAAAAAACCTCCCCTCCCGCGCAGCGAAGCGAAGTGGGAGGGGTCGGCCGAAGGCCGGGGGAGGGCTCGCCGCGGATTGCACTCAACGCCGTCCCAACGACACGCCGTCCCAATAACACCCGCGTCCCGCCGTTCACCCGGCCCCCTCCCGATCTTGCTGACGCTCGATCGACCTCCCCCAGCTTTGCTGGGAGAAGGGGTTAAAAAAACCTCCCCTCCCGCGCAGCGAAGCGAAGTGGGAGGGGTCGGCCGAAGGCCGGGGGAGGGCTCGCCGCGTCTTGCACTCAACGCCGTCCCAACGACACGCCGTCCCAACGACACGCCGTCCCAATAACACCCGCGTCCCGCCGTTCACCCGGCTCCCTCCCGATCTTGCTGACGCTCGATCGACCTCCCCCAGCTTTGCTGGGAGAGGGGGGTTTCAAGGTGTTAAAACGAAGATCGCGAATCGGAAAGCGTTTAATTCTGTAACCCTCAAAATCAATCTGTGACGGTTCACTAATCCCTGGGTTCTTCATCTGAACCCAGCGGACGCGGTCCGAGGATCTCTGTCAGCTGAGTCTGCTCAACATTTTCATGTTCGAGCAGAGCTTCAGCAAGGCGATCCAGCTGCGGTCGGTGGTCATTCAGCATCCTGGTTGCAGCCTCACTCGCCTCCTGCATAATCTTTTGCACTTCGATGTCGATCAGACGGGCCGTTTCTTCACTGAACTCACGGTATGAGTGCATTTCCTTTCCAAGAAAAGGATGCTCTTCAGATTGTTTAAACGACACCGGCCCAATTTTCTCTGACATGCCCCAGCTGGCGACCATCTTGCGGGCCAGTCGAGTTGCCCGATCAATATCATCCTGAGCGCCCGCTGAATATTCGTTGAACACAAGTTTTTCAGCCGCTCTGCCGCCCATCATCATAATCAAACGGGCGCGGAGCTGCTTTTCACCAACATTATAGAGTTCTTTTTCCGGGGCAAACATCGTCACTCCCAGCGCACGGCCTCTGGGAACAATCGAAACCTTGTGCACGGGATCCACGCCGTGCTGAAACCAACCCAGGACCGCGTGCCCCGATTCGTGCCAGGCCGTTAGTTTCTTTTCATGAGCATCCATCTGCTCGTCCCGAGGTGCCCCCATCACTACAAGGTCATGAGCAAACAGGAAATCGCTCATTTCAACCTTGCGCTTGTCTTCCCTCGCTGCCTTAATGGCGGCTTCATTAACAAGCTTTTCGAGCTCTGCACCGCTGTAGCCCATCGTGGCCCGGGCCATTGCCTCCAGATCCACGTCATCGGCCAGAGGCACTTTCCTGGTATGAACTTTAAGAATCCCCAGTCGACCTTCACGTGCCGGCTTCTCTACCGTGACATGCCGATCAAAGCGTCCCGGACGCAACAAAGCCGGGTCCAGAACATCATTTCGGTTCGTAGCGGCAATCACAATAATTGTATCAGTCTGCTGAAATCCATCCATTTCACTGAGGATTTGATTCAGTGTCTGTTCGCGCTCGTCATGACCGCCACCAACACCCGCGCCACGTACTCGCCCCACTGCGTCAATTTCATCAATAAACACGATACAAGGAGCACTCTCCCGAGCTGTCTTGAACAGGTCACGAACTCGCGTAGCACCCACTCCGACAAACATCTGGATGAATTCCGATCCGTTGATGGAAAAGAAGGGAACCCCTGCTTCTCCCGCAGTTGCCCGCGCCAGAAGGGTCTTGCCCGTTCCCGGAGGACCAAGCAGCAACACACCCTTCGGAATTTTCGCTCCCAGCCTGGTAAACCGCTTGGGAGTTTTCAGAAACTCGACAACCTCCTGAAGATCCTGCTTGGCAGACTTCAATCCGGCGACGTCGTCAAAAGTGACTGCTTTGTCGGTCTTTTCAAAGCGCCGGGCCGGGCTGCGAATAAAGCTGCCCATCATTCCCCCGCCGGAGAACGGATCGGCAGACCGTCGCATCATCGACCACATGACCACAAGAAACAAAGCCGGAATGGCCAGCCAGACCGCGAGTTCCGCCAGTGGACTGATTGTCGTGCGTTCCGCACTAAACGTTTCTACTTTGCTGCGTTTTAACGTCGCGACCAGTTCGCTGTCTTCAGCATACGGCGGAAGCAAAACGGTATTGAATTCCGGTCGCAGATTTCCACGAAATCCCTCAGGCGGGGTGGCGGGAATTTCTTTCCACGTTCCGGTAAGAATCTCTCCGTAGAACGTCACAGACTTTACGTTCTGCTTTTCCAGCTCCCGAAAGAAAAACTGGTATGGAACCGTGGATCCATGATTGGAAGGAGAATCAAAGAGCAGATAGCCGCCCATGAGAAACAACGCGATCAACAGCAGCGTCATCGGGCCAAATGCACGACGTCGCGGCTCTTCGCCCGAACTGCCATCCGGTTTGACAGGTCTCGGAGGTTTTGGCACTTCGCCCGATGGCTTTTCCATATTACTAAGGTATCCTGAATCGTCGCAGCCTGGTCGATACGCACCGACGCTTGTTCAATTTCAACTTCGCCCTGCATTTCCCTGAAACCGCGGAGGTTAACTCAGTTCCGAAAGTACCGCAATTCGCCAGGGATTGGGATTTAGGCGTTCCCTTAAGTGAAATCCGTTTTCGGTAATTCACCCGTGTCAACCGAGTGTGAAACGCCTGTGCAATGGAAGGCTGACCCGAAATCTTTCACTTCCTGTCGATGGCGCCGGCTTTAAACAGCACTTTTCCCGAAGTTGCCGGCATCTCAGCAGCAATCACTGCCGCACTGGCCTGCTCCAAATCAAAAGTCGCCCGGATTTCCGACGCCAGAATGCCTTCAAGAATCAGTTTGGTAATTCTGCGTACCAGCAGCAACTTGAAAGGCAGACTGACGTTCTCCATAAAGTTTCCCAGCCAGAATCCCTCGACCTTCGATCCGGTCGTCATCAACGTTCGAGAAGAAAACTGCAGGGGGCGATTACCGAGTGTGCCATAAAGCAACAAGTGTCCGCTCCGCCCCAGACAACTAATCACCGCAGCGCCCGTCTCTCCTCCTACCGCATCAACGGCATATTGAATTCCCGCTCCACCGGTAACTCGCTGCACCTCGTCGCGAAGAACGTCGGCCGAATGCACCTCACCGTCAAACACCACTACATGGTCCGCCCCAAGTGCCTTCAGCTCTTCGGCCTGTGCCTGGCGCCGGACAACATTCAGGGTACGGAATCCACATCGCCCGCCCAGGCGAACAATCATACGACCAAGCGATGATGCAGCTGCCGTCTGCAGGAGCCAGGCATTTCGAGGAATTCGCAGAACTTCCTGAGTCATCACCCATGCGGTGGCAGGATTGACGAAAAACGTCGCTGCCTGTTCGTCCGTCAGCTGACTGCTGACCGGAATGACCTGTTCCGCTGGCACGGCAGCATATTCCGACCAGTTCCCACCCTTCCGGTTCAACACAACCACTCGCCGACCACGAAAAAGTCGTCCTCGCAGACCTCCCCCGGAATGCTCGACAACACCAACACCTTCGAAACCCGGCCTTGCCGGGCACTGAGCCAGCACGGTGTATCGACCGCGAATGTACATCAGATCCGAAGGATTGATCGGAGAAGCCAGCATTTTCACCAAAACCTCACCGTGCTGTGGTTCCGGTATCCCTGCACTAATACATTTCAGAACCTGCGACGGCTCTCCCGATACCTCAAACTGAATGGCCTTCATCAGAACTCAGCCTTTATGAGTAAAGCACAATTAACGACCGCTCTCTCAGGCGATTCTGCGCTGCTGTGACAATTGCCCGGTGCCATCAACGTCATCGTTTTCATCAGTGTCAGCGTCCTGACCATCAGATTCAGCGGCATCACCCGGCAACACCGCAATCCTTAAACGACAGGCACGCTCTGAACTGCCCTCATGAGGAAAGAGAGAACGCTGAGCAATTTCTTCTGAGGCGGATACGTCACCGTCCAGAATCCTCTCTGCGATCTTATCCAGCCGATCCATTTCCGTCTGCAAAATGGATGCGTATTCAGCAAAATGTTTGCGATCCAGGCCTTCCGGAATCTCGACTGGCCGCCCCGCAATCAGTAACACTTTTCCAAACGGCCTGGGAAGCAACATGTTCGTCCAGCTGCCGTCTATCGACCAGGCCGGATACGCCGATATCGCTGTCGGCACTATCGGCCTGCCCGAACGGGAAGCAATATAAATAATGCCTTCCTTTATGGTACGTCGAGGACCGCGAGGTCCGTCCGGGGTCATCGCCAGATGGTATTCCGACAAAGCCAGCAGCTGACTGACTGCTCCAGCCCCACCTCGACTGGCCGACCCGCGGACTGGTTTTATTCCACACAGTTTTGCTGCATCAGCCAGATAACTACCGTCCCGGTGCTGACTAATCAGCCCCGAAAGAAACCACGTGCGCATCGCAAACACTGCTATGGCGATCCCATCGTGCCACATACAAAACGCATATCGCTTCCGTTGAGTCGGCCGAACATACGGGGTTGCTTCGGCTTCCACGCTTCGATGATCAACACGCACCGTCAGAAACAAAAGCCTTAGAACAAGGCTGCCGAAGAATGCGAGTACAATATTCAGAATTCGGGATCGAACTTTCATAGTCGCTTCAATTAATTTACGGCGGCTCTTCCGGAATTGCTTCACTCGTCTCGTTGTCGGCACAGGTTACGGCCGCAAACAGTTCACGGCCCGGTAAGGCGATGATGAGTGACTCTAACGAAAATTGATTTTCGAGTTGAGAGCGATTTGCCACTCGTATCCGGACCCTGCTGTTTCATTTTGCTGACCGTGTGCTCCACTTCAGCACAGTTTTTTTGGTAGTCTGGGAAACCTAAGTATGACCGGAGGATATTTCCTGCCAGTTTTCGGAGCAACTCCTATTGTAATCCATTGGGAATCTACTATTCTCCTGATCAGGCGGAAGAGAAAGAGCTGAGCTGACATGCCTTCGGCATGAAGATTGCATTGTGATTCGGCATCTCTTGTTTGCCTTTGCTGCCCGCAGTCGCCGACTCTCGGCCGTCAGGTTGTCGCTGTGATCAGGTTGTCGATGTGATTTGGTACGTATTGTTGATAGCCGGGTGTGCGATTAGATGGTGTTCGATTCGTTTGCAGACCTTCCACAAAAGGCTGCAGGCGGTTTTTTTACCTGTCCGGGGGGTTTCCGGAAAATGCTCGCGGTATTCATAGGGAGATGAACTGTCCGTTCTCCTTTGTTCTCGTCCATTTGCGAGCAGATTTATGAAACGGCCTTGTTCGAGGTTTTCGAACAAGGCCGTTTCGCATTCCGCCCACCTTGATTCACACGATTGCTGGTCTTGCCGGAGTCTTTCCCACAGAACCGGTTTATCACGACACCGGACCAGTAAAACTGCTGCAGGAAACGCACGTCCGTTTTGAAGTCCGTCCCGAGTGGCGGTAGAATGTGTTCTATTGCACAGTTGCCGTTCGCCATTTCTGCGGGCGGGTTGAATGCAGAATGGTGTCCCGGACGCAGAATTCCTTTGTAACAGGCTGGAGAAATCAACGATGGCACGCTTCTCTTCACGTCGCCGCTTTTTGAAAAACGCCGGACTCGCTGGCCTCGCCGCGGCCGCATCTCCCTATTGGTTTGCTCCATCGTCCATGGCAGCGCCTTTTCGCAGCGCGGCAGAACGTCCGGTGCTGGGATGCATTGGCACGGGAGATCGCTGGAATGCGGTTGGACCAAATGCCATGCAGTTCAGTGAATGTGCGGCGGTCTGCGATGTCGACTCCGGCAACATGGAGAAGGGCAAGGCAAAGGCGCTGGAGCTGAACGGGCGAAAAGGTATCGATCGCTCGGTGGAAATGTATGAAGACTACCGAAAGCTTCTCGACCGTAAAGATATTGATGTTGTCACGATTGTGACTCCGGATCACTGGCATTCCAAAATCGCGATTGAAGCACTTCGAGCCGGAAAGGATGTTTACTGTGAGAAACCCCTCACTCTCACGATCGAAGAGGGGAAACAGATCCGCAAAGTACTGGAAGAAACGGGGAGAGTGTTCCAGGTAGGGACTCAGCAGCGAAGCGAGATGGATTTACGCTTCGTTCATGCCGTTGCCCTGATTCGGGAAGGACGCATCGGAACGCTCAAGACGGTCACAGTCGCTATTGGCGGAGCTCCGGCCAGCGGCCCGATACCCGTCGCTCCCGTACCGAATGGATTGAACTGGGATATGTGGCTCGGACAGGCACCTAAAGTTGACTACCGTTTTAAGGCCACTGATAACAGGTACGGCAATTCCCGATGCCACTATGAGTTTCGCTGGTGGTATGAATACTCAGGCGGCAAGATGACTGACTGGGGCGCTCATCACGTGGATATTGCAGCCTGGGCATTCAATCTGGAGAACACCGGGCCGGTAAAAGTTGAACCAGTCATGGCCCGGCATCCTGTGGCACTTGAAAAGGGAATGCCAGCTGATGACAGCCAGTACAACACGGCAACGGAGTTTCACGTAACTTCCACATTCGCAAATGGTGCGGTGCTGCATATCAGGGACAATGCTGCTGACCTTGGCTTCGACAATGGCCTGATGCTTGAGGGGACTGACGGTCGAATTTTTGTGAACCGGGGAAAACTGACAGGCGCCGCCGTCGACAGCCTGAAGACAAATCCTCTGAAGGAAGAGACGCTGCGAACTCTTTACAAGGGAAAATTGCCCGGAGAAGAACCGCGGAACGCTCATATGCGAAACTTTTTCGATTGCATCGCTGATCGCACGCAGCCGATTTCAGACGTACACAGCCACCACCGGGCGATGACCGTCTGCCACCTTGCCAACATCGCGATTCGGCTGAATCGCACTCTGCACTGGAATCCCGAGACAGAACAAATTGAAGGGGATCCGGAGGCAGCCGCATGGCAGGCTCGGGAACAGCGGAAAGGATTTGAAATTCAGGCATAAAATGATCGGCGCTGCCAGTCACGTCAGTTATCCCTGCACTAAGGCGAGCTGCAAAATCGGCTTTACCGGGAGGGCGAGGCTCCTGCCGAGCCGAGCTTTTCGCTTTACCGGGAGGGCGAGGCTCCCGCCGAGCCGAACTTTTCGCTTTACCGGGAGGGCGAGGCTCCCGCCGAGCCGAACTTTTCGCTTTACCGGGAGGGCGAGGCTCCCGCCGAGCCGAGATTTTCGCTTTACCGGGAGGGCGAGGCTCCCGCCGAGCCGAGTTTTTGGCTTTACCGGGAGGGCGAGGCTCCTGCCGAGCCGAGCTTTTGGCGGCTCAGCAGGAGCTTCGCCCTCCCACCTGCCGCCGTGAATGGTGTTTTTTTAAAATGCTGGTCGCCTAACAGTCATGCTCGCACTCGAACCGAGGGAATGTCTGCAGAGTCGGCGGTTTTGTATGGGTTTCTGGCCTTTGTGTGTTAAATTTTATTCACAGCTGATTGATCAATAACGTCTTCAATAAAGCCATCCCCAATGCAGCGAATTTCTGAACAAGCTGGACCAGTTCAACACTGGGCAGGCTTGTCCACCGTCGTGGATGTGTTCGATCAGTCGGATTTATTCGAAGAAATCGATAATCAGAAGGTCGTCGATTTTTCACGATTGAACGGCAGCCCTGGCTTCAGTGGTGTTGACAGCGTACGAAAATCAACGGGCATTTCTGTTCGGAGAATTCTGCGTGAAGGCCTGACAGCGACCGATCTGGGAGAAGCACTGTGCCGCCGCGTTCAGCAGTCCACAGGATCATTACTTACCGATTTTGACGCCGTCCTTCTTTGCCATTCCCATACGGACCCCGAAGAATGTCAGCGACTGGCTGCGTCACTTCGCGATCGACTCGACGTGCCTCCGACAGTGATCACCGCATTCAACTATGGATGCTGCGGATTTCTTAAGCTGCTTCAGGATGCGTCCGAACTTCTGGATGAGCAGCCGAATTTTCGACGATTGCTGCTGCTTTCGGTAGAAACTCCGGAAACCTGGCATGATGCGGCCGATCGACTCTTTTGCGGACTTGTTTCCGCCGGAGCTACTGCGGTCGTTGTTGAAAAAGATCGGGGCTGTCCGATTTCAGTCGTTCGCACCGAAGACTTCGGGATCCCGGCAGAACGGCGGCCGAACCCGCACCCTTTGTTTTCCAAAGACACGTGCGATGCATTCACTTTTCGCGGCATCCCTGTCCGGAGAACCGTGATGCGAATGAATTCCGAACCCGTTTTTCTGAACGGGATCGAACTGATGCTGAACAACCTCCGATCGGCAATGCTTTCTCTCGATGTCCAAAGCGGCCAGCGAGTCGTTGTTGCTCCCCACCAGCCCAGCGGAAAACTTCTGCGAGCACTGGTAGCAGCCGCAAAAACTGAGTTTCCGGAAGTTGAGTTCCTGAATAATCTTGACCAGTACGGAAACACAATCTCGAGTTCTATACCCGTAATCCTCGCCCGCCTGCCTGAAGTCCTGAAGGCTAACGGACGTCTGCCCCTTCGCCACGGTGATCACCTTGTCCTGCTGGCGGCTGGCATCTGCATGACTGAACTGTCCGATCATATGGCTGCCGGTTATGCGTGCATTCAGTGGGCACAGACCACTGAATACACTCCTCACTTCGACGAACTCCGCCAGCCAGTTGTAACAATGGCCGAAGTCTGAAAAAAACCTTAGCCTGAATGTGATCTGGCTGACCACTGTTACATCACAATAGAAAGCCCGGGGCCGGTGTTTTGAAGTTGCGCGATTTCAGGCCCGGAGGGCAACGCTGTTAAGCATTTCTATCAGCAAATATGGCGGCCTCTCTGGTGGCCAGATGATGTCCGTTTTCCAACCCCGACAGGGGTTCCACAACACGATTAACGATCGATCGCAGCCTTGTGGAACCCTTTCAGGGTTCTGAGCGAACAAACATCAAAAACCTGGGGTGCGCCGCTTCGCGTCGACCCCAGGCTTTGTTGTGAAACCAGTTCCGGGTTAAATCGCACTGTTTTCACTCGAAAAAAACCTTAACAGCGTTGGCTTTCAGCCCTGACAAAATACGCAACTTCTAAAGGTGCGGCCCGGGACTCAGTCTCATGGTTCCAGTACCAGCAGCAAGTCACCGGTCTGTACCTGAACCCCCGGCTTAACGTGTACTTCCCTCACGCGGCCATCCAGTTCCGCGTTGATCGACGTTTCCATCTTCATCGCTTCGAGACTCAAAAGCTTCTGCCCCTTCCGGACTGTGTCTCCTGTCTTCACGGTGACAGCAACCACCATCCCTGGCATTGATGCACCCACGTGACACGGATTGGCGGTATCCGCTTTGACAGCGGAGACCCCGGTCTTCTCTGCCGATGCGTCCGTCACTGTGATTTCTCGCGGCTGACCATTCAGCTCGAAAAAGACTGTGCGTGTCCCGTCCACATGCGCATCACTGATTGTCAGAAACTTGATGATCAGCGTCTTGCCTGGTTCGATATCGACGGCAATTTCTTCTCCCGGTTCCAGTCCGTAGAAGAAATTGGGAGTGGGAAGAATGCTCAGATCGGAGTACGTTTCCTGATGCTTTGCAAACTCTTCGAAAACACGTTCATACAACAACCAGGAAATGACTTCACGCTCCAGTGGCGGCCGCCGAAGCAGTTCCTGGACTCTGGTCCGGGCTGCTTCGAAATCGGCCGGGGGCAGCGTTTCGCCGGGTCGACCCTGAAATTCCTGTTTACCAAGCAGTACTCGCTTTTTCACAGCCTCCGGGAATCCACCCGGAGGTTGTCCCATTCCTCCTCCGATCAGGTCAATGACGCTCCCTGGAAACGCGATATCGCGTTCTGAATTCAAGACATCTTCATTCGTCAGACCGTTGGCAACCATAAAGAGAGCCATATCACCGACCGCTTTGCTGGTGGGCGTCACCTTTACGATATCACCGAAAAGCTGATTGACTCCCGCATAGATATGACAAACTTCAGGCCAGCGGTCAGCAAGCCCCAGTGCACGAGCCTGTTCAAACAAATTGGTGTACTGCCCGCCGGGCATCTCATGATGGTAAAGATCGGCAGTCCCCTGAAGTACAACGCTTTCAAACGGTGTGTAGAAATCACGAGCTGCTCGCCAGTATTCCGCAATGGAATCCAGAGAATCCGATCGTAACCCTGTGTCGTGGGGTCCGAATCGAAGCATCTCCACCAGAGTGTTCAGATTCGGTTGTGATGTTCCGCCGGACATCGGCGCCATCGCTGCATCGGCGATATCCAGCCCGGCCCGAGCACCTTCAAGAACAGAGGCCGCCTGTATTCCGGCTGTGTCGTGAGTGTGGAAGTGAATGGGAATCCCAATTTCCTCACGCAGTGCCTTTACCAGCTGAGCCGCTGCAGCAGGCTTACAGAGACCTGCCATATCCTTAATGGCCAGAATATGAGCGCCCATCTTTTCAAGCTGTTTGGCAAGGTCAACGTAATATTTCAGCGAATACTTCGTCCGTGAGGGATTTGTAATGTCGCCCGTATAGCAGATTGCTGCCTCACAAATTGTGCCGCTTTCCACGACGGCATCCATCGCAACCTGCATATTGGGAATCCAGTTCAGGGCATCAAACACCCGGAACACGTCGATACCGGCATCGGCAGCTTCCTTCACAAAGGCACGCACAATGTTGTCGGGATAGTTGGTATAGCCGACGGCATTGGATGCCCGCAGCAACATCTGGAACAGAATGTTTGGCACTCGTTCCCGCATCTGCACCAGCCGTTGCCATGGACACTCACGCAGAAATCTCATGGTGGTGTCAAATGTTGCACCGCCCCACATTTCCAGACTGAACATATCCGAGCATAAATGTGCGTAGACGTCAGAAATCTCCAGTAAGTCAAATGTTCTCATTCGAGTTGCCAGAAGCGACTGATGTGCATCTCTGAAAGTTGTATCGGTGATCAGCAACTTCGTCTGATCGCGAATCCACTTCGCAAAGCCAGCTGGTCCCAGTTTCTGCAGCATCTGCCTGGTTCCGTCCGGAATCTTTGTCCCGGGGGCAACTGCTGGCACCGGGGCAGGATCTCGTCGAAGCGGGCGAGGACGGCCTTTGACCAGGCTGTTGCCGTTCACCATCGTCTCCGCCAGATAGTTCAGAATGCGTGTCGCACGATTGCGGCGAAAATCAAACTCGAACAGAGCAGGAGTTTCGTCAATGAACCGGGTTGTGCAGTCGCCCTCCACAAAAGTCGGATGGGTCATCACCTTGATGAGAAACGGGATATTGGTTTTCACACCTCGCACCCGGAACTCGCGCAGAGTGCGTTCCATTCTGTGAATCGCGTCCACAAATCGACGACCCCGGGTCGTCACCTTTGTCAGAAGTGAATCATAAAACGGATTCACGACAGCCCCTGAAAATGCACTTCCTGCATCCAGCCGAACACCCATCCCACCCGACGATCGATAATGGGTAACACGTCCATAATCAGGCATGAAGTTGTTGGCAGGATCTTCCGTTGTAACGCGGCACTGCACAGCAAATCCGTTTACATGCACATCACTCTGGCTGGACAGCCCAATCTCCGCATCAGACAGGCGTCCTCCCTGCGCGACAAGAATCTGGGCCTTAACGATGTCGATGTTCGTGATTTCTTCGGTGACCGTGTGCTCAACCTGAATTCGCGGATTAACTTCGATAAAGTAAAACTTCTGAGCATCCACGTCGACAAGAAATTCAACCGTGCCCGCACAGGAATAGTTCACCTGTTTTCCAATGCGAACAGCGGCTTCCAGAATGCCGTTCCTTAACTTCTCTGACAAATTCGGCGCGGGAGCAATCTCCACCACTTTTTGATGCCGACGCTGAACAGAACAATCTCGCTCAAATAAATGCACCAGATTGCCGTGCTCGTCCCCAAGCAACTGAACCTCAATATGCTTGGCACTCGAAATGAACTTTTCAATAAAGACGTCGGCACATCCGAACGCTGTCCGTGCTTCGTTTCGAGCCGACTCGAATGCCTGCTCAAAGTCTTCTACCGTCTTCACTGCCCGCATCCCGCGACCGCCGCCACCCTTTGCGGCCTTGATCATCACAGGAAAGCCAATCTCAATCGCTTTGGCACGCGCTTCTTCAAACGACTCAATCGAGTTCTGTGTGCCTCCCAAAACGGGAACACCTGCCTTCACCGCAATTTCACGTGCTGCCGTTTTATCTCCCAGCGCTTCAAGACATGCCACTGAAGGACCAACGAATTTGATTCCTGCCGCCTCACATGCCAGCGCAAGCTCCGGACGCTCCGACAGAAAACCATATCCGGGATGAATCGCATCCACCCCGGCGTCCTTCGCCAGACCGACAATCGATTCAATGTCCAGATACGCTCGTATAGGCTCTCCCGGCTTACCAATCCGATACGCCTCGTCCGCCTTGAACCGATGAAGCGCATACCGATCTTCGTGCGTATAAATCGCAACAGTGCGAATACCCAGCTCGGTGGCACTGCGAAAAATTCTGATCGCAATCTCTGAACGGTTACAAACAAGCAGCTTTTTGAAGTTGGCCATAGTTTTTTCAGCAAACTAAACGCCCGTACAGAATGAGGCGTCAGGCAATTCGGGAATTATTGACTACGTCGGCAAAAGGCCATCAGGCCATCTCACGCCCTGAATACAGCGGCGATTATACAGCCTTACGCTCTCTCCAGAAGCGTGGCAGCCTGGTTTACCGCCCTCCGGAACAGTCGGTCGCACAGAAAAACGGTGCAATCGGACCGACAATCTGGTCCCTGAACAGAAAAACGGAGCCCCGGGACCGTCTTCCTCAATCCGTATCGGCTGAGAAGCAATACCCGCCGAATCAAATTCTATATCCAACGGCTCTTCTCTAAGGCGAGAGGCAAATCGTTCTTAACGGGAGCGCGAGGCTCCTGCCGAGCCGTGCTTTCCTCGGCATAACGGCTCATCGTACCACACATCTTTGTGACCGGAAAAGGTTCGACCTTTTACGATGTTCGTGAAAAGTGTCAGTAGGAGCAGTTGTGTTTTCGGCCCAACGGGCCATCCGTTTCCATAGCCTGGTCCATCGGACCAGGACCGGGAAACCACAGAGTTGCCAAAGGCCCAACGGGCCGACCGTTTGATGCGTTTTTGTCGCTCCCAAAACGGCCGGCCCGTTGGGCCTGAATGATCATCCGGGGCCGTTTTCCAGGGCCGCTGGCCCTGGCTATGAAAACGGCTGGCCCTATTGGGCCGGAATCGCATGCCGTCGGACCCGGGGCCTGATCTGCCGCTCATTTTTTATCACACAAAAGATGTGTGGTACGATGAGGCCTAACGGAAGGACGAGGCTCCTGCCGAGCCTTACTTTTCTTCGGCTCAGCAGGAGCTTCGCCCTCCCATTGGCTTTTCGCGGCTCAGCAGGAGCTTCGCCCTCCCATTGGCTTTCTTCGGCTCAGCAGGAGCTTCGCCCTCCCACCGGCTTTCCTCGGCTCAGCAGGAGCTTCGCCCTCCCACCGGCTTTCCTCGGCTCAGCAGGAGCTTCGCCCTCCCACCGGCTTTCCTCGGCTCAGCAGGAGCTTCGCCTTCCCGTTGGCCGCGGTGACTGGTATTTTTAGATGCCGGTCGCCTGACGGCTCTTCGCTACCGAATCGTTGAGCCGAATGGATCTGCATCCAGTTTTTCTTCTGCCACCACCCGGAACAGGTCTCTGCTCAGCTGTTCTCCGGCAAAAATCATTTCCGCTCTCGACAGGAACTCACCGGGTCGAACCGCTCTCATGCGCAGAATGACGCTTTTCGTCTGGCCCGGTTCGATTCGCCGGACCTGATTGACAACTTCACGATTTGCTTCATCTTCCGCAACACGATGATGACGCAGCCCCTGATCCAGAACCACCCGAAGTCCCACTCCTTCAGCAGGAGCGTCACCACGGTTTTCCACGACAAAGTTGACCTCGACGGTCTGTCCAACCTGCACGGGCAGCAATGGCTCTTCAATTCTCAGTCGGACATCAGGTCGACTCGCGACACTGGAAGGGACAAACCGACGCTCACCCGTCGGCGGCGTCAGACTTGGACGCGGCACCGTATCGCGCACAGGCAGGTCCGCCGGACGCTCAGCGGGCGTCAGCAAATCGAGCTCCGGGAACGGATTCGAAGGCCGCGTGGCAGGAAGCTCACGATTGCGGACCAGTGTCCGGCTGCCAACTGCTGCCGCCGCTGAAACTTCCGTTGCAGATTCAAATCGAGGTCGACGTGACGCTGTGCCCGCCAGCGGAGCGGCCAATACTGTAAATCGCAGAGTCTGTTCAGCGAACGGCTCAAGGTCTTCCAGCAGCCACGTCAGCGTGTCATCTCTCAGCACTGCCTGCGGCCGGGCATCACGGACCTTCGTTCCCCGAGGCATGAATTCCCGCACCAGCAGTCCGCGAACGCTGGTATCGCCCAGATTCAGCACACTGATTTCAACCGTCAATTCTGCCCCCGCTGATTCACTCGGGGCAGTCTTCTCCACTCGCAGCTGATTCTCTGCGATCGTATCCCCCGGAACGATACGCACACGTGCTTCAAGGTCGAGCAAATCTTCAGGAGCAGACTCACGCATGAGTCCATCGCTCACTGAACTTCCGGGGCGAAGTATACTGTCCAGAGGATCTCCGAACCGATCTCGACGATCCCGGTCAGCAACAGTCATCCGCCAGTCATCAAGCCGCATGGATCGAACGGCCCTGTCTATCTGCTGCGGCAATGGCCACTCAATCAGCTTTCCTCTGACAATCGACTCGGCATCGTCTTCAATTTGCATGCTTCTGGATTCACTGCGAATCAACGTGAGTTCCATGACCGGGCGATCCAGCGATCGATCCTCGAGTGCCCAGTCTGCATCCGGAATCAAATCGAGGTCAGGCTTTCGAACAGGTCCGGGAAGTGGACGGTCCAGCTCCGGCCGCCGAAAGACCAGATAGCCTCCTCCGGGCTGTTGCCATACGAATTCCGACTCATCCACTTCAGCGGATTCCGGCGGAATCACCGCTGGCTGGGCCACGATCTCCGGAACACTGTCAATTACACCCCCAGCCTGCAATGGGATGTGTAAATCGCCCCACTTGGCCGCGGCGTCGTCAGCCATTCCGCTGAACATCAGAAACGCGACAATGAAGAGTCCCACCGTGCCGGAGACGGTTGCAACAACCCAGGAAAGGTGTTCCATCACAAATCGAACGAGCAAATCAACGGCAAGACTGAGCTGATTCCAGAGCTGTCCGAGCGAACGCGGAAACGGCTCAAACCATCGGCCTTCCAGGACACGAATGACGCTCAGCTGCTCGCCATAAATCATGCCTAAAAACATGAGGCACAAAATGCAGCCGAATATAAATGCCCATGCGCTCACCATTCAGCACATCCTTGCCCGAATTTCTTCAGTTATCCTTCGCAGCGATCCGGCCTGATACTTCCGCCATCACTCCCATTTTAGCCCGGGTGCTGTTCTTAACATAGACAAACCCAAATGGGAATCGGAAAACAGGTATTCCAGGGGCTCTGGCAGCTCAGAATTTTCTCAAACTTGTCTTCTGGGACACCTGTTTCTGGTCTTCAATGTCCATTTGCGTAATTTTCCACTGCCCATCACGCGGTTCAACATGGAAAACAGCGGAAAACTGATTTTTCCTTTCGTGCACATGCCCCCAGTGCTCGACCGTACCGGAAACCGTCCAGACTGCGCGGCACGGGAATCCGGGCCATGCCGGCTTTTCGCCAATTCGATCGATGCGATCGGTCGAAACGTAGTCGATCGACCGCACCCGAGCCCTGGCGCCCCCCTGTTCTCGCATCTCCAGGCTCTGTTTCAGCTGTACATACAGATCTTCCAGCAGCTGACCATCAGTTGTCGTCGCCAGAATTTCGTAGATCCGATCTTCGGTACCAAAATCCAGCGCTCGATACTCGCCCTCGTGCAGTTTCCTGAAAACCACCTCTGCTTCCTTTACCGGCAGCTCCGGGACGGCTCGGAACGGATGAGCAACCACAACCGGATAAAGTTGTATCGTCAGCAATGAGACGATCACCAAACCCGCCGCAGCAGCTCTTGTCGGCCTGGTCCCGGATGATCCTGCTCGCCACAGCAAAACGGCGACGGCCAGCGCTGAAATACTGATCACGGGGATCCTGAGTGTGGGCTTTTCTCCAACAAGGACTTCGACCGGCTCAACGGCCCGCGGTAACAACTCCTCCGGACACTGCCATTTCAGCGTATTGTCTTCTGCTTTGTTAAATCGCGAGAACTCAAATTTCTGCGCTGAACTGGTGTGAGCAAAAACGACTGACTCGATCTTCCGAATGGCCGAATGGAATTTATCCCATGTCACGGTCGCTTCCCGAACAGCATCGTCAGGCGTCCGATATGTCATAATGATTCCCACTCGGCCACTGGCCAGACTCACTTTCCTTGCCTCCGACTGTTTGGCGAAGTCCTTAAGATCCAGCCCATAAAAATCGATCCGGCTGAACTCCGGCATCACTCGGCTGCCGTTGATGGTTACCGGATTCGGATCGCGAAGCCATTCACGGATCAGTTCACGGACACCCTCCTGCTCGCTCACATCCACAAACGCCGGGTCACCGTGACTGAGTGGAAGAAATGTCTTCAGCGTGGCCAGAGGAATGAGTACTTCGTGACGAATTTCTGTGGGATCGATGTAGATGAAGGAGTATATGCTGCTGTAGCTGGTGATCCCCAGAGTTGCCTCACGCTGTTTTTCAAACCATTTCTCCCAGTCACTGTCGGCCGATTCTTCAGATGGCGGAGCATCATCCCAGGCAAAACGCAGTGACACCGATGCTCCCGCCTTCAACGCTTCCGTAAATGTCAGATCAGTGCCCGACTGATGGACTGATACTCTCATTTCGCTCGGAAAAATAAAATTCTCGTCCGAGATATCCTGCTGAATGGTCAGAAACTCGGGCGGTTCATTGAATGCGTATTCCAGCTGATACGTCGCGGTATGCAGCATCAAATCGGTGACTGCAATCCCGGCCTCCGGAATCTCAAAGGGCTTCAAATCCGTCACAGCGCCCGAAAAGGGTTCGCCGCGAGCATCACGGAGCGTCACTTTGTCCAGCAGGAACTGACGGTGAGCTTCCAGACCTTTCTGCAGATCATTCGCTGAAATCTGATCCTGATCATTCGGTTCGAGTCCCTGAAAAAGCATCAGGTCTTCCGCAAATATCTGAATTCTGACAATCGCCTTCGTCCGCGTGACGAATACGCTGGTTTCCGTTACCGAAATGGGATGCATTGCAGCACCTGCACTTCCGGCCCACAGACAGTTATCCACAGACAACGCTACTAAGGCCACGGCGAATAAGACCACAGTGAACAGAGCAGGTGCCAGAAAAACGGATTCCCACAGCTTCGGGGTTTTCACGATATCGTTCACTGAATCGTACACTGAATCGTTCACTGACATGTCCGTTGGTCCGAATCACGTTCCACAAAGAAATGCCGGTTGCGATGGCATCCGACTACTGCTGTCACTCGCCACAGGGCTGCTGACACCTGCCGAAAGAGCTCTGCTGACAGAACACCAATCCAATTCATTGCTCTATTAACCTGTGCCAGTTTCTCCCGGCAGCCGCTTTTCTCCCGCAGCCACTTTTTCGGGCGCCAGTTGCTGTCCTCTCCGGAACAGATGGTACCGGCCGAACAGGGATCCTGACAGTATCAGAACAGTCGCCCTTCAGAATTGCACGCTGAGACAACCCGGGCCTTTAACCGGATTCGTTTTCATCGTCCACGCAAAAGACTACATTTCAGATCAATTCTCTGAGTCAGTTCGTCGCATACTCTGGAGCGTACTCTATGTTCTCTGTACACGGCTTCATTCGGATCAACTCCGTGATTCTGGCAGTTGCAGCGGTTCACTTTTCTCTGCCTCTCGCGAATACTTTGTCAGCACAGGAGGCCTCAATGATTTACCATCATCCTCGCAGTGACAAGGGCGACTCACTGGCAATCACCATCCCGGATCAGCCCCTCGCGCATACGATTCAAGTCCTGCCGACAAACGCGTCAGGAGCCCTGACTGCTCAGGATATTTCCGGGCAGACAGTTGCTGTTCTCGATCGGATCGACAGAGAACTGAAGGAAGTTCAGTCCGGCCTGCGACTCGCCGTGAAACTCAATTTTTACGTGACGACCGATTCACACAGCGATGCGGTTTACAAGATTCTGGCCGCTCGATTCTCAGGAACGCACAAACCGGCGGTTTCCATGGTCGTGACGGCACTTCCACTTGCCGGCGCTTTGGTTGCCGCGGATGCCGTTGCCACGCTTGGCCCAACGGCTCATGGCCCCGACGCCGTTCATCACCATGCAAACGTTTCCGTTCTGCCAGCAGGGTCACGGATCTATGTGGCAGGACAGGCGGAACAAAGCAGCTCACTTACAGAAGCGACCACAAAAACGCTGGCCAGCCTCAGCGCTACCCTGAAGTTCCTGGAGCGATCAGATGCCGATATCGTGCAGTTGAAAGCATTTTTGATGCCAATGACCGATGCAAACACCGTTCGCGACGCAGTGAGCAAATACTATACCAATCAGCAGATTCCGCCCCTGATTCTGGTTGAATGGAAATCCAGCGCAACAACTCCCGTGGAAATTGAACTTGTGGCCTGGGGCGGTGAAGCCGTTTCCGCTTCTCCGGTGCTTGAATTTATCACTCCTCCCGGCATGACGACTTCACCCGTTTACAGTCGCGTTTGCCGAATCAATTCCGGAGACACCATATTCACCTCCGGACTGTTTGCGACAACACCATCGGAAGACACTGACCGGAATTCTGCGACCGCCGGGGAGCGAGAAGTGCGTGAAATCTACAGCCAGCTGCAGAAGATCCTTGGCGAAGCGGGCAGCGACCTGACTCATCTGGTTAAGGCAACCTACTACGTTTCCACAGACGCCGCCAGCTCCAAACTGAACGAGCTGCGGCCTGGTTATTATGATCCTCAGCGACCTCCCGCCGCATCAAAGGCGGCTGTCAGCTCGGTTGGCCATGCTCGACTGGGACTGACGGTTGATATGATCGCCGTACCGTCAGGAAAGAAATGACCAGGCACCAGCCATGACAATTTGCCTTTCGGTAGTGCTCCGTCTGGATAAAGCGTTCGGGTTGGAGGTAGTGGATCTTGCTAAAGATCCCCTGGCTGCAGGACGCTTAGCAAGGTCCACTACCCGAAATTCAAAGCTTGAAAAAGCACGAGTCGCATTTTTTATGTCATCCAGAACGACTGCAGTGACTCGCCGGCTGGAACACCATGAGGGAACTGCCTGCTGAATGCGTGATCCTGGATTCCGGCGAATTCGCGAAGGCACTGGTGGATATGTTCAGGACGGACCCGGATGCCAGCATCCGGGTCGATCGCCAGCGTTTGAGGATTAACAGGAACGAGCTGCTGCTTTTCATCGGTCGCGCCGAGCACTCGGTTCCCTTTAATTCCAGGGCCAAGAAACATTATCGAACCGATTGACCAGTGATCTTTTCCATTGCCATTGTTGTAGTCCGGCGTGCGGCCCATTTCGCTCTGAATGATCACCACCAGCTTGTCCCGGATCTGCAGTTCCTCAGCTTTGCAAAGCAAAGCGTCGATGCCCGCGAGGAACTCCGGAATCAGTTTCATCTGATCGGCGTCGTTATTATTGTGACTGTCGAATTGCCCAATCGAGAGATTCGCCGAGACACACACGCCTGCCCTGAATGCCGCAAGTGCAATGTCAGCCTGTTGAGCCAGCCGTTCCTTCGCCGGCTCCTTCGGAATGAACGGAACGACTCGCTGCAACGCTTTCGAATTCACCTGCGCTGAATACAACATGCTTTGACTGCGTTCAACACGAGGAAGTCGAACGCTTGAAACCCGGGCCTCAAACTGTTCCTGCAATGCCCGCTCAATACGATCTGACACAAACGGTTCATGGTACGGAGCCCTCTCGTTGCCTTCCACAAAGTCGGCCCTTGCCAGCAGCTTCAGCGACTGCAGGTAGGGAACTCTCGACATAGGCACCAGATTTCCTGTTGCCGAATAGTTGCCAAAAGTCAGGAATGCCAGAGGTGAGTCCGCCCCTTTACAGGCAGCAACGAGTGCCGGGAAGGTCGGATAGCTGGTACTGTCCAGCTTTCCTGTGGCCATGTAACGTGAACAGGGCGTGTGATTGTTGACAGAGAAATCCAGCCCGTTAAACGTCCGCAGCTCTGATCCATACTTCGCAAAGAAGTCTTCGTTGCTCATGCCTTTTTCAATATGCTTTGCTGTCGGTGCAAAGTGATGCTCACCCGCTGACAGAATATCCCCCTGCTGATAAAGTCGATTGATTCCATCGACCCCTTTTGGGTCCATCAAATACGTTGTATCCCAGCCGCCTGATGCATTGAATACCACGTAATACGGACCGGGATAGCCATCAGGATCAGACTTCTTCGCCTCATCGGCACGCAGAATCGAATCGAGACCAATCGATGATGAAAAGCCCAGTCCAGCGGAGCTGCAGAGTCGAAGGAAGTTGCGACGTGTCATGGGAACGTTCCAAAACGGGCCGGACGAGGCCTTTTCGGTCTACTCGTACAAAAACTCATGCTGCCTCAGCAAATACGTTACCACTCCACGCCAGGCGCGGATGGTGTACAATGGATCTTCGGTGCGAAAATCTTCGCGACCTCCGCAGAAGTAGGTTTCACGAGGTTCCAAACGGCCCTGTGCATTCGCGTCAGCGATGATATCGGCGAACAGATTGAAAGTACGTTCAATCTCGGCATCATCGGCGGAAAGGTCCTGGCCCAAAAGATGCTTATGAAGCCCAATGATCGTGTGACGTATCTGCTGGTTGGACATTTCGTCGCCGGGAACGACGGCTGGCTCAATCGTCGCAAACAACTGCCGTTCGGCCGAGGGCTTCCGAAATTCACGAGCCACGTGATAGCACGCCACATCATTTGCCAGAATTCGCTGGATCGCGCCCATGGCGCCGCTGGGATCGGCGTTGCGTTCGGTGATCGAAATCGAATCGATGCCACCATAGAGAATCTTTGTTTCACCTTCCAGCCGTCCCCATTCCCTTCCGAAGATCGCCTTCAGCTTTCGTTCCAGCTGTTCGGGGCTGAGCAGTCTCACAAGTCCCATATCATCGAGTGCAGCCGCGCGATCCGGATTCAGAGAAACGGCCTGCACACCATCGACTCGATAAAAATCCGAGTCAATCAGGCCGCGAAATGCGGTCTTCAAATTGAAGCCACCGTCAGAAAATTCGCGGGCCGTCTTTTCGATCAGTTTTCGCTGAGCCAAATATGCCCTCCGGCGCGATCCAAAGTAAGGGTCGTCGATATCGTCCGGGGGCTGCAGAACTCTGCGACCGAACAGAATATAATAAACGTGTTCAACCATCGCGGTCGCAAAGCGAGGATCTCTGACCGTGCGTTCTGCCAGCCACTGAGGTGCTCGCCAGCGTTCAGACACAGGCATGTCTTCGCCTTCAAATCCGGCCTGGAACATATCCGTGTACCAGCCCTCTTTACGAGGGATCACGTGGCCTTCAAAATCAAAGTCCTGAAAAATTCCTGCAACCGGATCGATCGTGCGATGGCACACAACACAGTCAGGAGCCTGCATCGTGGGAATCTCGTACTTCGCAGCAACAGCAGATGCATCCGTTGATCGTGGAGCGAGTTGCATCACGTCGATGCCAAGAAAATGCTGGTAAAACATGCGAGCCCGAAGCCGATTACGGTTCGTTTCCGTGGACGGGTATCGACGCAGGTAATGGAACATGCTGAGAAATCCGGCGTGCGGATAAAGTCCGGTCAGCGACTCCTGAGTCTTCCCATCGCGTCCCGTCAGTGCCGACAGTCTCGCCGGAATGTACTCGAACGGGTCTTCGGGATTTTTGAACTGATCCCTGATGCTGTCGAAAATCCCGTACCCTTTGGCGGTGTAAGGTGACACCATGATATAGTCGGCCGTCGCAATTTCAGTGAACGGCCGATCGTTTCGAACGATGTATTCGATCATCCGCAGGGGCTCCTGAAGCAGAGCCTGCCGATAAACATCGGCGAGCTTCCATCCGGCTCGTTCACGTTCCGCTTCGGGCAGCCCGCTGAAGTCGTGATGCTGATACCAGAGTCGTGTCTTCTCGAAGTGGTGATATGAGAGCAGTGTTTCGGCGTTGTCCTCAATACCCACCGTCAGAAAAATATCGTTGAAACCTTCCTTCAGACGCTCGTAAAAGGCATCCTCGTGCAAAATACGATCGAGTATGACGGAAACAGCGGCATCGCCGGCCTGCTCAGCTTCACTCAGCTCGGAGCCGGACGGCAAACGTCCGGCGAGAGAAAGTGTGATTCGCCGCAGCCGCCGTGCTGGCGAGAGTTTTGTCAAACCGTCGAACAACTTTGGGGATGACGATCGCAGCAACTTTGAAGTCGAATCTTCTGCGGAAATCGGATCTGCCAGGCGCTGAACGAACTGCCTCAGAATTCGCAGTCCGGTCGAATCTTCCTTCAATACCTCACCACCACCATGATCCAGGTTGCCAGTCACTTTGAGGATCAGTCTTGATTCACTGGAACTAACCGAGGTTTGCGGGTTCTCCGGCCTTGACGTCGCCATCAGCTCAAACATTCGACGATTGTGCTTCAATGCATCATCGGCGTCAGAAGCAGTCTGCTCGACTGGCTGAAGAATGAACTGACTTTCCCCTGCATCTCCTCCAACCTTATGACATCGCAGACAGGTGCGTTCCCCGACCCTCGCCCAGACGTACTCCTCGAAAAACTCATTCAGTCCTCGTGGTTCGTCTGAATCGCCGACCGTTACTGAGTCAGCATTTCCTTCAGATTCGTCGATTCCAGCCAGCACAGAGGTCTCCGGGATCCCCCACGCAGAAAGTATGAGCAACAGAAACAGATAAGGGATGCTCAAAATCAGCAGATTAAGTTTGACCAGAAAATTTGGTTTGCACCGGCACATTTCCGCGACCCTTGCAGTCAGAGAGGAACGCCTGAACCCGACTTGTTCCTCACAACCGGCAGTTTGATTCGCAATCAATCATCTGTCACGTCAGAATTTCCTGAAATCCACTGAGGCGCTCCGGAGTCGATTGACGCATCTCCCTGAGAAGTTCATTCTTTCTGGAGAATACCAATGTCCACGCCTCACGAATCCGACGTCCCGGACCTCGATCCCATGACTCTCGACCCGGCAAATCTGGGAAGCGTTGATCCGTTATCGGTCGAGGGCCTTTTTCTGGTCGCACTGAGCAAAACCGGAACGGAACGGGATGCATTTCTCAGCGGGCATTGTGCTGATTCCACTCAGCGGCAGCGCGTTGAAGCATTGCTGGTCGCTTATGAGCAGGCTGGCAATTTCCTGCAGAAACCGGCCATCGCTTCTGAAGCGACTCCCATTGGACAGTATCTGTCGCCGTGCGAATTACCCGGCACTCTCGGCAAGCTGGGGCCTTACGAGATCCTCGAAGAGATCGGCCGCGGAGGCATGGGGGTCGTTTTTCGGGCTCACGATCCAAAGCTGCAGCGAATCGTTGCGGTGAAGGCTCTGGCTCCCGAACTGGCACGCCTTCCGGCAGCTCGACAGAGATTCCTGCGTGAGGCACGCGCTGCTGCCGCCATCAGCCATCCGCATGTCGTGACGATTTTTGCGGTGGAAGGAACGGAAGAGGCTTCACTGGGGACCGAACGAACGACGTTACCATATCTGGTGATGGAATGTATCGTCGGCCAGACTCTTCACGACAAGATCAAACGAGTGGGTGCTCTGAAGGTTGAAGAAATCGTTCGTATATCACGGCAGATCGCGGAAGGGCTGACCGCAGCTCACCGGCGAGGATTGATTCATCGCGATATCAAGCCGGCGAATATTCTGCTGGAGAATGGTGTCGAACGAGTCAGGATCACCGACTTCGGCCTGGCTCGTACAACATCCGATGGCGGCATCACTCACACCGGCGAAATCCTCGGCACGCCGCAGTGCATGTCTCCTGAGCAGGCTCGCGGTGAAATCGTCGACCAGCGCAGCGACCTCTTTAGTCTCGGCTGCGTCATGTACACCATGTGCACCGGCGTCAGTCCGTTCCGAGCGGACAATATGCTGGCCGTGATGAAGAAGGTGTGTGAAGAGACTCCGCGACCAATTGCTCAGTGCAATCCTGAAATTCCTGAATGGCTTGGCGAACTTGTGCATCGCCTGCTGGAGAAGGAACCGGAGCGACGAGTTCAGTCGGCGAGCGAAGTGGTCGAGGTGCTGGAGGCTCGGGTGATGTCGAATGCACCCCATGTGGATCTGATGCCAGCGATCGGCAGTACGACATCATTCCAAAAGGACGTTGAGCCCGTTCCGCAGTGGTTGCTGACACCAATCCTCCCCGGCCTCAGGCGATGGCTCTTCAAAGATCGGCTGCTTCAAGTGACGCTCATTGCGATGCTGATCGGCTTCCTCCTGGGAGAGAATCTCACATCCCGCATTTTAATGCTTCCAATCGCCGGGATTCTGGGCTTTGGGCTGTTGGGACTGTTGCAGGTTTTGCTGAAAACCTCGTGGAAGTTTATCAACTGGAAGTCAATGATCTCCGTGCCGCTGGGGATGTTCCTGGGGGGCGTGTGCCGGGCATGGCTGATATTCAGGAGTCGTTCCGATGCAGGTTGGCTGGAACAAATGGCTCGTGACCATGCTGGCTGGTTTGTCTTCCCGCTGGCGTTCGTCGTGTTCTTTTTACTTAACCGGTACTTCCCGAGTTTGTTCATTCAGAATCAAAAGTCCGTTTCCACCACTTTCGCCACACCTCGTGCGACGCCGACTCAGGTCTCATTACCCTCGGACGCCACGGCGACGACGAAGTCTTCCGGGACACTTTCCCCGTGGACAGTACTTAACTGGATTCTCGTTGCGACCCTTGGCCTTGGAATCGTCTCCAGCCTCGGATTCGCGGTGGTTCTTATTCTTCCACACCTGCCGCCTCCGGGCGATCTGGCGCCACACGCCACCTACGTGATCCGCACTCCTGGCGCTGAAAACCTGAAGTACATTTCCATAGATGGCCTGCAGGCGACTCTCCAGCCCGGCGGGCCTGGCGAATGGCGGATTAAAACCACACCTGGAACCCACAACATTTACGTTTCTTACAACAGCGACAGCATGCTGAATCAGGAACGATTTTTCACCGTTACAGCCAGTGTCGAACGAGGACAAACAACCGTCGTGACTGCAGAACCAGCACAGGTCCGGTCACTGATGCGTTCCCCCGGCGTCGAGGCGCCAGTACCGGGTGCGGCCGAAATGCCTCAGAATTCTCCGAAGTCGGCATCAGCCGAACGGCAGGTGGGCATTCAAACGTTTCCCCCAGTCTCGGCACCCTCTGTGCCGATGGGTGATGCGGTCGAAGTGCTGACTGATCCGAAGCAGATGCCGGATAACACTGGAGGCTCATGGGGATCCTTTAAAAGTAAGGTACGAGTCTGGATCGACGAGCCGGGGCTGTTCATCAGTCTCCGGCGTCTGGACTTCGAGGTGTCCGAAGGCTCTCCGCTGACCTACGATTCCCGGAATACGTGGGGTGAGGATTCATTTCGTGAAGCACGAACGGGTAAACCTGCCGAAATTCCGCCCGGCCGATACCAGGTGCTGGTCCAGGATCTGGACTATGGATGGTCCGTCGATCAGCGGGGCACAATACTGGTTGGGAATCCTTTTCAGACGGTACACGTCCGTCGACGATTCCCGGAGTTAATCGCGGATGGCTATGGATTTCCGCTGCCGTTCCGATGGGCTGGTAACAGCTTCGAGATCGACAATGCTGACCAGGTCGCGGCAATCAATGGCTGTCTGGCCCGTTTGTCGGAAAGGACACACGCGCCGTCTTCTGACGTAAAGCAACTCTTTAGCGGCCACGCCTTGTTTGACCAAATTGTTAAAGACGATGCATCCGGAGAATGGACGTTGAAGTATCAGCCGCCCAGGGTCGTCCTCAAAATCGAAGGGAACGATACCGAGGTTTCGTTTCGCCACAAATTGGGATCCATCCGCTGGAGCCAGTCAGTGCCGGATGGCTTCCACGTGCCCGGTGCTGGGATCTCTTATCAGGTCAACTACAGGAAGTTTAAATGGCCAAATGCTCAGCCAGCTTCAGTTCAGGTTGATCCCTTCTCCGATGCTCCGATTGTGGTGCCACAGCTCAGTCGAAGTGTAGTCAGAGAAATTGTAGCGAACACGCCCCTGGCTCGTTCCGGCAATAACAGTGCAAGCCTCACCTGGTTCAGCAAATACGATCATATTTATATGTCACCGGATGCTGTTCCCGTCGTCCGTGCGCTGGTGCTGGCGTGGTTGGATGGGCATCCTGACGTCCTGGAATCCGAGCTGCTCGCCGTTTACAATGAATTTTCAGGAAAAACAACGACGTGGGAAAATCTTTGGCAGTATCCCGGTGCTGGGATTCTCCTGATGACTTCGATTCTGGAACCTGGCAAGACCCCCGGAAGCTGGCGTATTAAGGATCCTCCGGAAGACGCCCTGGTGGATTAACCGTATGTCTGTCCGTCGAGTCCGGTGATCTCAGGAATACAGGCACTCATATTGATTCCAGGGTGACCATTGAACTCCGATGAACACTCCACTGAATTTCCTGTCTCACGCATTCTGAAACGCGTGTCTGAGGGCGAAGTCTGCGCGGCAGATGAGCTGCTGCCACTGGTGTATGACGAGTTGCGGCGACTGGCGGCGGCCCGGATGAAGAATGAGGCGACCGAACATACGCTCCAGCCGACGGCTCTTGTTCACGAAGCTTACCTGAGACTTCTGCGCAGCGAGCCTCAGACATGGGACAACCGGCGCCATTTTTTTTCGGCCGCAGCGGAGGCCATGCGCAGAATTCTGATTGAACATGCACGCAGCCGGGACCGAATCAAACGTGGGAGCGAATTGCATCGTGAACCGCTGGCCGAGATTGCCCTCAGTCCATCCATTGATCTGTCGGAAGTCATCGCGGTACACGAAGTGCTCGAAGAGTTTGAACGCGTCATGCCGGACAAGGCCGAACTTGTCAAACTTCGTTACTTCGCTGGCCTCGATGAAGTCACCGCAGCCGAGACGCTCGGCATCTCACGCCCAACCGCTTCACGATGGTGGACCTTTTCGCGTGCATGGTTGTTTCAAAAACTCTCCGAACGAAAGGAACAATAGGACGCAGGAACGTTACTGCTCGTAACCGTGAAGAGTACATTTTCCGGTACAACGAGTATTAGAACTCTTTCTTCGCATTCCGAGTCGAAAGAACGGTGATGAAGAAGTATTGTTCGTTCACGAACGACCTGGCTTCGATCGCCTCGCGATCGCCTCCTGATCGATGTCAGGTCGATTTGTCTGTGAACCGTAACGAATCACTCACCAGAATCACCCATCCTTCGCGAGATCAGCTGCAATGAAAGTTAAGTTGTTTACGGCGACCTGCGGCTACCTCAACAGCCTCGCAACTGTCGGCGAGAAGCTCGAAGGTGAAGTCAATGCATGGCTGGCGGAACGGCCCGACGTTCGGGTCGTTTTCGTTAAGCAGTCCTCGTGCGGAGGCAGCCTGGAGCCGTCAAAACACGTCATTACCGTCTGGTACGAGCCAGCCGAACCAGTCGCTGCAGCAGCCGACGAGGTACTATCGTTAGTCCGTGCGCCTCAAAGCAGCTGATGTGGAGAAATGCTGGCGATACGGTAAAGAAAGCGACTGGAAGTTGAGTTTACCAGGCGTAGTGCCTTATTGACGACTTGCTTTGTTACAGGTATCGTTCAGCACATGACGACAGGCTTTCCCGGAGGCGAGCGAATTGTATTGTGGGTTTCACGGAGGGGTGATACATGTCGACTCAATCAACGTCTGATGCATTGGCCCGAGTTCGAATTCCTTCTGAACTGAGCCGCGAGCTGGATCGATTCTACTCGACCCTAAAAATTCAGACTCTGGAAGCCGCCGTTCTGCGAGCTGCTGGTCGATCTGATGGGGTCGTGACGGTACAGCACGAGGATATCTCAGAGTGTCTAAGGGAAGTTCTGAAAAGTTCCTTTTCCAATTTTTCCCTGGTTTTTCCAGGCGTCGAAACCTCTCATGTCAAAATTGCCTCGTGAGCATCATGTAAACTTCGATGCCGCCACAGAGCTCGAAGAACAGGCGCAAAGGGCAAAGGCAATTCTGGAAGTACTCGCAGCCCGGAGAGTATTCGAAATCTCCAATCGATCGTCATCGAAACAGAACAACAACTGAGCGAGTTGATTTCCAGAATCCTCGCGATCTGCAAGCCAGAAGGAAATGAAATATCGAAGCGGCGTGGCTTAGAACCTCAGTGACGGCGATTCCAGTTTCCAGGTTCGCAATGCTATGGATCGTTTCTCCCCACGCTGACTCGAATACAAGAAACACTCGTCCTTCTGAATACGCTTCTGTTTTCATTCCTTAAAGAGGCCACTGGCCATCCTTAAAGTCGTGCAGCTTTAGTTTCGACGGGTCCACTACAATATGAGTGATCCGTTTGCGCTGCCACGTATAAGTCGTGTGCACCAAACCGTCTGACGTCTGAATCACTGCCGGATAAGAAAACTCACCCTTCGCGACATTCTCAAGAAGCACGGCCGCCTTCCAGTTTTCACCATCCTCGCTCACTGCAATATTCAGCATTTCCCTGCCACGCGGTGAACCAGTCCCTCGATTCGTGTGATTGTAGACCAGCAAAAATCGACCGTCCTTCAGGGAAACTCCGTCAATACCGCTGTTTGGATTCGGCAGGGATACTTCCTTCAGCTTTGACCAGGTCTGGCCCATATCCTTTGAGGACGTGCTCAGTACTTTTCCATTGCCATTCTGATTGCGACAGAGGGCCTGGATCGTTCCATCTTTATGCCGCAACAGGGTTGGCTGAATGGCGCCAAAGTCTTTGCCATCGTGGATCGCCGGTGTACGTGTCCATGTCAATCCCTGATCGCCTGTCAGTTCAAAGTGCACGCGCCAGCCATCATATTCCGTACTGCTGCCACACAGCAGACTGCCATTCTCCAGCAATAGTGGCTTGTTGCGAACTGGCCCATCGATATGTTCGGGAAGTCGAGCGGGAACGGTCCATGTTTTTCCATGATCGTTCGACGACATGACCATACCCCACCAGGAATCGGGAGTGGCGCCGGCCTTGTAGAACAGCATTAGAGGACCACCCGGATACTGAAACAGCACCGGATTCCAGGTAGGATGCCGATGCACCGCTCCATCGGTCAGCCGATACTGCACGCCATTGGCGACTTCCTCCGGTGCTGTCCATTTCCCATTTTCATAACGCTGCACCCAAATTCCAACATCCGGATCCTTTTCACTCGTCCCACCAAAGTAGGCAGCGACAAGCCCTGCTGGAGTCTGCTCAATCGTTGAAGCATGACATTCCGGAAACGACGCGGTCTCGTATAAGAACTGCCGGGATACAACTCCTGCATCTTCCGCAGCAGCCGAACGCATCCGAAATCCCGCCAGAACAACGACAGCTGCTGCGGCCACACAAAGACAACGCCTGTTCGAAGCCATTTTTTTCACCTGGATTGACTGACTCTGACAATACAAAAACTCATTCCGAGCACCGGTCATTTTTCTTCCAGTTCTCGCGATTCTCTGCGTTCATCGACATCACGCCGTTCTTCGCCTTCAAGCCATTCTTCGCCTTCACGCCGTTCTTCGCCTTCACGCCGTTCTTCGCCTCGCGGCTGCGAACGCCGTTCACCTGGGGCCTCCCGGCGACCTGAAAGCATTTCCAGCACTCTGTCCATTTTCATATTCAGTTGCCGGACATCATGCCGAAGGAGTTCTACCTGCTCGGCCAGCTGGCGCATACCATGGTCCGGATCGTTTTCCGGGTGCATTGCATTTTGTCGTCTGGAGACTCTCAATTCCTCGAGCTCCCGTTCCATTGCTTCCGCTCGATGGGTCAATTCGGCGGAGACATCTGCCAGACCACTCGCCCGAAGATTCTGTGCTGCAAGACGAAGCGTTCGAATACGATTGCGGGCGTCCAGGTCGTGATCGCCTCCAAAATGAGGCCTCTCGCCGCGGCGAGGCCCGTCTTCTCCACCCCTTTCTCGATGTCGTTCGGCAGAGTCCGGTCCCTCATGATTTCTCTGCCGCATCCTCTCGCGTTCAGGTGAATGAGCTGGCGGTCGCATAGAATCACCACCACGACCGTCCTGTTCTCTGCCCCTTCGAATATGCCCCGGCAGTTCGTCCGTCGGCTGATCCGTCCCGGCAATAATGCTGGCTTCGAGCAGGTTCGGCAGAAGTTCCTGACCTTCCTGCAGAAGATCAGCACCTTCTGCAGTCTCCGCCTCGGCTATCGCTTCTGATTCGGAGTCAGCGGCATCCGCAGTCAGCACCTCGCCGTTTTGCGCCTCAACAGTGATCGCTGGCGATGACAACTCGACACCGCGTTCTTCAGCACTCAGCATCAGTGCCGTGCTTCCTGAACAAAAAGAAAACAACAGCAGCAACAATGGTTTTCTTAACGACATGCTATTCCCCCCCGTAAAATGTAGTGCTTTGTCAAGCTTTGAATTTCGGGTAGTGGACCTTGCTAAAGGTCCTGCAGCCAGGGGATCTTTAGCAAGATCCACTACCTCCAACCCGAACTCTTTATCTTGACAGAGCAGTAGTCTTCTGCCCTGACAACAATTCGAACACAGGCTCCACACTGTCAGATCAAACCAGCGTTAAAAATTAACATCACACGATCTGACTGATCACACGCGCCGGATAAACGTCGGTCAGTCGTTCATCCCGGCTGTTATGATGCCAGGTCAGTTCGGAGTGATCCATTCCAAGCTGATGAAGAATGGTCGCATGCAGATCAGCGGTCGATGTGCGGTCGACCACCGATCGGTAGCCGAAGTCATCTGTTGCCCCGTAGGCCTGCCCGCCTCGAATTCCTCCACCCGCCATCCAGACACTGAAACCATATGGATGATGATCGCGTCCTTCCGCACCCCGAGCATTATTTCCATCTCGCTGCTCGGCGCCGGGGGTCCTGCCAAACTCGCCACCCCAGAGCACGAGTGTGGAGTCGAGCATTCCGCGCTGCTTCAAGTCCGAAAGCAGTGCCGCCACCGGCAGATCTGTCTGAGCACAACAGCTTTGCAGACCGGCCGTATTGTTTGTGTGGGTATCCCAGGGCTGTCCCGCCATGAAAATCTGGACAAATCGCACACCACGTTCGACGAGACGACGTGCCATCAGACATCGTTTTCCATAAGACCTCGTCACGTCCTGTTCCATTCCATACATTTTCCGGGTGGATTCCGTTTCCTGGGCAACATCCAGGGCATCGGTCGCTGACAACTGCATCCGGGCAGCCAGTTCAAATGTGGCAATCCGTGCATCCAGTTCCAGTTCTGACGGATGTCGCTTCCGGTGAGACTCGTTGAGTGCACGCAAAAGCGAAAGACGTCCCTGCTCAATCGCTTCTGAACGACTAACCTTTGGCTGAAGATGCAGTACCGGCATTCCATCCGAACGAACAACAGTTCCCTGGTAGAGTGGCGGCAGCCATCCGCTGGACCAGTTTCTCGCCCCATCGACCGGCATACCGGACGGATCAGGAAGCGCCACATACGCTGGCAGGTTCTGGTTTTCCGTTCCCAGTCCGTAAGCGACCCATGCACCAATATTCGGGCGACCGGCGACTGTCATGCCGGTATTTGCCATCCAGATTGCCTGTTCGTGGTTTCGATGCTCAGTGTACATCGATCGAATGACGGCAATATCGTCGGCGTGTTTCGATATCCCAGGCAGAATCTCTGAGAACTCAAGCCCGCTTTGGCCGCAGCGGGAAAATCGGAAAGGCGACCCCAGCAGATAGGTTGTTCGATTCTCGTCGTCAGCCACTTCAGCAGGAGGCCGGGTACCATCAAACTTAGTCAGCATGGGTTTCGGATCAAGCAGATCCACATGACTGGGGCCGCCATGCATAAACAGCTGTATGACAGCCTTCGCTTTCGGTATTCCCGGCGCCGGCACCGGACGCAGCGACTGCCCTCGCCGAATTTCTGCAGCTGTGGCTGACTTCGATTCTTCCAGCAGCGACATCAGGGCCATGCCAGCAAAACCGCTGCCAATGCCGGATAAGATCGTGCGGCGATTCTGCTGTACCTTCGGAAACACGGATTCAGGTGCCATTGGAAACGCATCTCCATCGTAAACTCTAATCGACATAAACGAATTCGTTTGACGACAACAACATATGACAAAGATCGGCAACTGCCATACGCAGCGCCGAAGGGTCGACTTTGGCGTTGCTGAGATAAACGGAACGCTGAGTCTCTATGAATGCACACATTGCCGCAATCTCATCCGAATCCGCCATTCGACCATAGGCTGCCAGCACTGCGCGTGAACAGACGGACTGCAAATCCGCTGCGGTAAGCGTCGGATCTTTCAATAACTGCTCACTCATAGCGTCAGCCGCCGTCTGCATTGTATCGCTGTTCAGAAGCGTCAGAGCCTGCGTAGACACGGTCGAACGAGAGCGACGAATACAGTTCGTCTCCATCACCGGCTGATCAAACGCCTGCAGCATCGTCAGAGGATTTCCTCTGAGAACCTGAATATAGATGGACCTCCTGCGATCATTCGCACCATCGGCAACAGTCACTTCCCCATCAGCACGACGAGCAACAGGAACAGGAGACCCGAACTGACTCATATCAAGCAGACCAGTAACCCTCAGTACCGCATCTCGTACAGCTTCCGCCTCAAGCCTCCGCAATCGCTGCCGCCAAAGCAGACGATTTTCGGGATCCACACTCTGAGCCTTCGCATGGACATGTAAATCAACAGCTGACTGCTGTCTCCATGCACCGGAGGTCATCATCAGTCGATGCATCTGCTTAATACTCCACCCCTGCTCGACAAATTCACTGGCAAGCCAGTCAAGAAGTTCCGGGTGAGTCGGTGGCATCCCCATCGCTCCGAAGTCTTCGGGAGTGGAAACAATGCCTTCACCAAAATGGTGCATCCAGATTCGATTCACCATGACTCGCGCAGTCAGAGGATGGTGGGGTTGTGTCAGCCACTTAGCGAAGGCCAGGCGACGGCCGCTTGTCTTCGCATCATCAGCCGCCCTCGTCCATTGAAACGACGCCGGAGCGGCAATGGCAGAAATGACTCCCGGCTCAACCGGTGGGCCTGGCATCAGAGCATCGCCACGCCGCAGCAACGGAGTTACTACCTCGCCCGGAAGGTCATACACCGAACGAATCGTATCGAAATGCATCCGATGACGTTCCTGTTCGGCGATACTCGCATTGTGAACTTCCACCGACTGTTTGTAATCTGCAAACGCCTCAGGAAGGGCTTTGTCGACGGCCGCCTCATCCGGCTGCAGCAACGCCTCAAACTTCCCGGCGAGATACACTTCGATCTCGTTTCGCTGCTCCTTCGGTCTGGCAAGAGCCTGCTGAACATCAGCCCGAATTGCGTCGGGCACCGAATTCAGCCGTTCGTCCAGGAGCTTCTGACGAAACTGTGTGCGCAGATCAGCCAGTTCCTTCCTGAGCCTTGCCACTTCAGCATCGACGCGCGCATTGTTTTCCGCTGCCGTCTTCTTTTGAGATGCGGTGGCAACGGCGAGCTCACGTTCCATCTGCGGCACCCAGCGATCGGGGCGAAACGCGGCCATGAAAATGGATTGAAGCCGATAATACTCTGACTGAGGCACAGGATCATACTTGTGGCTGTGACACCGGGCACACTGAACCGTCAGCCCCATTGCAGATGATGACACAATCTGCAGCGTGTCATTGATTGTGGGATAAAAGTACTGGGCAGCGGCGTTCTTAATTGTCGTGAAATCCGGTCGACTTGCGTCAGGCGCGCACCTGAGAAATCCCGTCGCCGTAACTGCTTCAACAACCTCTTCAGGAAGGCGATCCAGCGTCTCATAAGCCGCCCAGTAGTCCGTCAGTTCGTCACCTGCAATCTGTTCGAGAAGAAAACGGTCATAAGGCTTGTCACTATTGAAGGCGCGAATTACGTAATCCCGATAGCGAAAGGCAGTCGGAAGTGGACGGTCTTCTGACAGCACACCCGCTGAATCAGCATAACCCGCGACATCCAGCCAGTGACGTCCCCATCGCTCGCCATACTGAGGACTCTCCAGAAGTCGATCGATCATTCGTTCGAATGCAAGATCCTCAGTGTCTTCCAGAAATTCCTTACGTTCAGCCGGTGTGGGAGGCAAACCAGTCAGATCAAAACTGGCCCGGCGAAGCAGCTGCTCGCGATTCGCCTCAGTCGAATAACTCAGGCCCTTCGCCTCCAGCTGTGCCAGGAGGAACGCATCGACAGGATTGCGTACCAGCTGTGAATTCTGCACCGACGGAACGGATGGCCGCACGGGTGGCTGAAAAGACCACAGATGCTGATCGCTGTTTTCCGCGGCCGGTACATCGTCCGAAGTTTGCTCATCCGCCGGATTTAAACCCCGAGCACCCTCATTGATCCACGTTCGGATAATACCCTTTTCTTCTGCACTGAGTGGTGGACCTCCGGCCGGCATTTCGTTTGACGCAATCTTCTCCCAGAGCAAACTGGACTCGGCAGCCGCAATTCGGACTGCCGGACCAGATTTGCCTCCGCGAAACAGCTCATTCCGAGCTGTCAGTCTGAGTCCATTCTGCGGCTCGGCTCCCGCATGACACTTCCAGCAACGTTCCCGAAGGACTGGAAGTACGCCCGACTCGAAAATAACCGCAGGATCAGGCTTTGCCGAAGCATCTTGAGCAGCCACGAACGGCTGCGAAACCAGCATCAGTGATGCTGCGGACAACAACGTGAGCAGCAACTGCCGCTGAACCTGCCAGCAGACTCTACTGACACACGGATGTTGCACCATTTGCTGCGAAGATCGATTCAGTAACATCGCTGATGTAGTCCGTCTGAAACACGCACACGATTTGTCAACCGGAATCCGTTGCGATTGTGTCACAATTTACGCCCCCTGTCATCTGAATTCCGGGGCGATGTGCGATTCAGCAATCGTTACTGATGATTCAAAGCATCGACGGACCAAAGAGGGAAACTCGCTGTTACGAACGATATAGATGCCAGGCCAATACGCTTCCCAGGCCGATCCGGGGCGAGTAACTTGATTCCAGGAAGACTCAACGTCTGTCAGCGTCACAACATTTTCATTCATGGTCAGAATTGGATTCGCCGGGATTTCACTGGGTTGAGATTTCACGGCATGGCGATGTCACTGCATTGCGATTTCACTGCAAACTACGAAAAGGAACAGGTCGGACATGTCCAATGTACTCGGATTCGGTGCCGCTGGTGACGGAGAAAAGGACGACACAGAAGCACTGCAACATGCGATCGATGCCGGTGACGGTATTTTGCGCCTCAACAAAGGGACATATCGAATCACCCGAACTCTTCAGATCAATCTGAAACAGCGGGGCTTCGCGGCTGTAACCGGTGAAGGCGGTACCTCCCGAATCGTGATGGCCGGCCCCGGGCCAGCCATTCGGGTAAGCGGCGATCATCAGGGTACTGCATCCCCCGGAAGTGTGCAGCCTCATACATGGGACAAAGAGCGTTTTCCGGTCATCAGCGGCATCGAAATTGTCGGTGAGCACGCCGAAGCGGTTGGAATCGAACTGTTCAGAACAATGAAGTGCGTTATTTCACAGGTCCTGATTCGTCGATGTCGATATGCCGTGCATCTGGTCGAACGGAACCGCGACTTCATCCTTGCAAATTCCCACCTGTACGACAATCTTGACACAGGTCTGTTCTTCGACCGATGTAACCTTCATCAGATCATTGTCGAGGGTTGCCACATCAGCTGGAACAAGACGGCCGGAATCAAATGCGTGGGTGGAGATGTCCACAATCTGCAGATCGTCGGAAACGACATTGAATACAACAATCTGACAGCATCCGGTTCTGCAGATCCGAAGCTGATTGAAGCGGCCAAAATCAGGGCTCCCACTCATTCGGGCGGATCAGAAATCCTGTTTGACGCCACCGAAGGCGTGATTAGTGAAGTTACCATCAGTGGAAATACGATCCAGGCAACTGTTCAGGAAGGCGGCGCCAACATTCGCATCATTGGAGCTGGCGTCAGTCGGCCGCAGACTGCCGATACACCAAAGTCTGAACCACCTGACACTGCTCACCTGATCAATATCACGGGAAATGTCCTTGGCAGCCAGTGGCGAGCCGTTGATCTTCGGAACTCGTCGAGGGTCACGATCACGGGCAATACAATTTACGACTCTGCCGATCTGTCAGTTTATGCTTCAAAATGCAGTGGCGTTGTCGTGAGCGGCAATACCTTTGCCTGGCGGGGAACAGACTCGGAGCCCAGGAAAGACGGACTGCGTTTCGAAGATTGCGACAATGTCCTTCTGAGTTCTCTTGCCACGCAGAGATTCTGTGCGGGAACTGAAGAACAGGGGGCCGCGATCACTCTGGTTCGATGCAGTGACTGCGGGATTTCCGACTGCCAGTTACTTGACCCGCTACATCGCGGCATCGAACTGGAAGACTGCGTTCGATGTCGGGTGAACAACAATACGATAGTCGATCGCCGTACCGAGATCTCCATGCGTAACGCCATACGAGTTAAGGGGCAAAGCCGACACAACCTGGTGACCGGCAACATCGTTGGCCGCTCCACAGCAGAACGAGTCGACACCGGCAGCGACGCAACTGAAGTACGAGACAACCTGTTCACCGATTAGACATCAGCCAGCCAGACATCAACCAGCTTCGCCGCCTGCGACTTCAATAGGGCTGGTACAGTGTCGGATCATACGGTTCAAGCTCATAGTGCGATTGCAGAAATTTCACGAGGTCAATCAGCTGGCTGACGGTCATCACGTCGTTGTTATTGACCATGGGAGATTTTGGCTGCGGTTCTCCTTCAGCAGCCTGCTGATCTGTTGCCGGTTCACTGACAAAACCCTGGGCCAGTTTATGCGAAGGATTGATGATGGAGGTCACCAGTTCGCCATAGGTCTGAATTCGAGGTGTGGTTCCGCCCAGCAGAACCGCCTTTCGTGTCGTCTCATCCGGCGCGGGTAACTCCTCTCCCGACACTCGGTGGCACGAATAGCACTTCAGATTCAGAAAGGCCGTTTTCCCGCGATCCACATCGCCCTCAGGCAGCGTAAAGCCTCGCCCGGATGTCGGACCTCCGCATCCGGAAATCAGCACCGCAACAAAGGCTGGCAGAAGTTGAACCAATCCAGTTCGTGCTTTCATGCAACCCACTCCGCATATCACCTGATCTGAAAAACTGACTTCCCGCAACATAATATTGCTTCACTAATAGTTCCGGATCAGCAGTTCCTGTTCCAGGACACACGGGGTTTCGGACACCTCGCGAATCTCGTCATTTTTTTTCCCTGTTGTCCGGTGTGAGTCAGCATGGTGCGCGCGGTATGGACACACCTTGAGCCAACTGGTCACAGCCTGACGATTTTTGCTCTGCGGGGAATCGCTGTCGGACACGAAATCCGTTATGGCATAGTCGTTGCATGTCATTCCTGCAGGTTGCCGGACAGTTTAGGAAAGTACGTATCCTTCCGGCATCGTTACCCATCAGTTGTCACGATCAGGTCATTATCAAATGGAGAATGGTATGAGCACAAAGAGCGTTTCCAATGTTCAGTCGGCCACGCCTTCTGTACGGGCGACTGATCCGTTTTCCGCCATGCGGCAGGAAATGAGTGACTGGCTTACCAACGCCTGGGGACACAACAATCAACAGGCGTTTGCTCCGGCGCTCGACGTGGTGGAAGGCGACAACAGCTTTGAACTCCGGATGGATATCCCTGGGATGCAGTCGAAGGACCTTGATGTCCAGGTACACGGAAACACCGTCACGATCAGCGGCGTTCGGCACGAAGCAAAGGAAGAGAAGGGCAAGACCTTTCACCGGGTGGAACGTTCAACCGGGAAGTTTTCCCGAACGATCACACTCCCCTGCAGTATCACAGAAAAAGAAGTCGCAGCGGAATACACAAACGGTGTGCTGTCGGTTGTTCTCCCCAAATCAGATGAAGCCCGACCAAAGAAGATTTCAATCAAGGGCTGAAATCTGAAACGTTTTTGCATCATGGCAAGTGAAACTCACACCCGGGTTTAGTCCTGCAACTGCTGAACCCGGAATGCCATGCTCGTGATGTCATACAGTAATCCTGCGGCAGTGCTGGTGTTCCATCAGGATTATGAGTTCGGGTTGGAGGTAGTGGATCCTGCTAAAGATCCCTGGCTGCAGGACCTTTAGCAAGGTCCACTACCAGAAATTCAAAGCTTCACACACCGCTAGCTGAAGATCTCGCGTTCCAGGACGTCATTGAACGGCCTCAGAGTATTCGCTGTTGCTGTACCGGGAACAGTCACACCGTCGTCATCGAAAATCGCTGATTTCTTTCCGGCCAGTTCCATACACCGCCAGCCTGAACGTGGAATTCGCTCAGCAGACTGTACTGAGTCCAGCAGTTCCAGCATTCGAAAGGGACGCTGCAGAAAGGTGACCCTCGGAAAATCCTGTTCGGAATCCTCGCTGTCAGAATCCATACGTGCGGTGAGTACCACAACTCCCGTCACAGGTGGTTTCTGGGAATTAAGCTGTCTCAGCACTTCACGTGCGTCGCCATGAGGCAGTTCCCAGCTGAGGACCAGAACATCGGGCCGTCGGTCATTTTTCAGAGTCTCCGCGCATGCCCGCCCATCGGCAACTGTTGTTACCTCATACCCGCATCGCTGCAGAAACTGTTTAAACAGTTGCCCGCATTCTTCCTGCTCCTCCGCAATCAACACTCGGCGTGGCATTGGCGAACTCCTTTTTCAGAAGGTATTGAAAAGGACACAGATCCGTTTTTATATTGCAACATTCCTGCAGAAAATGAGAATCGCAGATCGCACCAATTTCCCCTGGTGGAAACCACCAGAGTTTTTGGAACATTGATCGCGCTGATTCCTGTGCAACAAAGGAAGACTGCATTAAGATCATGCACGTTGTTCGATCTCAGTTCCAAAAGAAAACTGTGTCTTTGGACCCATCGAATGGATGAGGAACTCTTGGCTGATCTATCAGGAACCTTCGATAATCTTCAGGTCGAGAATTCGGATCTTCGACTTTCCGGGCAACAGTCATCGGATTTCTATCGGATCGCGGAGGAGCTCAAGGCAATACTCGACGCCACAGCCGATGCCGTTGTCACGATCAATCGGCAGGGTACGATCGTTCGGCTCAATGCGGCGACCGAAAAGCTGTTTGGATACGCAATCAGAGAACTGACAGGACAAAACGTCAGTATCCTTATCCCGCTGCCAAAACATGAAAAACCGGATCCGACTCCACATCCGTTCCAGCACACAGAAGGAGCGCGTGCTTTCGGTATTGGCCGGGAAGTCTACTGCAGAAGAAAAGACGGAACTACGTTTCCCGCCGAGCTGTCAGTCAGCGAAGTAGATCATCTGGGGTTATTTACGGGGGTCATTCGCGACATTTCTGACCGTCGTCGGCTTCAAAATGAGATTCTGCGAGCTGTCTCCGAGGAACAGAAGAGAATTGGTCAGGATTTACACGATTCTGCGGGACAGGAGCTTACTGGTCTGCGTTATTTGATTCAGAACCACATTGAAACGATCGAAAAGACCCTCGACCCGGATCTCCCGGCCGACTCGATCCGTTCCCTGCTTTCGGCGGAACTCTCCAGAATGTATCTGGCTCGCGACTCGATCGGCGGGCTTCAGCGAATTATTCGCAATATTATTCGGGGACTTGCCCCGCTTGATATTGATGGACACGACCTGATGTCAGCACTCACTGATCTGACTTCCAATATCAGCGAACTGCATCATCTCCGCTGCAGCTTTCGGTGCGAATCACCCGTAATTTTTCATGACAACCTTACGGCTCGGCATCTGTTTCGAATTGCTCAGGAAGCGGTGAACAATGCGGTCAGACACAGTGGTGCCAGCACCATTTGCGTAAGCCTCGACAGCGATCAGGTCAGCTGTACTCTTTCAGTTCAGGATAATGGCTGTGGTATCGATCAGCGCACTCCCAGGGACAACCGTGGATTTGGGCTCCATATTATGAGCTACCGAGCCAGTCTGATTGGCGCTCACCTGTCCGTCGATCACGTCGATGCAGGCGGAACTGTTGTCCGATGCCGGCTTCCCCACTCCGAAAACTTCGGCGAATGAAAACGTCACTGACTCCTTACTCAATCGTGATCGTCGATGACCATCCCCTCATCCGCGCAGGGATCACAGCTCTGTTGTCCAGGCAGTCGGATCTGCAGATCTGCGGCGAAGCGGGGGATGCGGATGAAGCGGTTGAGCTCATAACCCGCGTTCAGCCTGATCTTGTCATCCTGGATATGTCTCTGCGATCCGGTACCGGAATGGATGTGATCAGAAGGCTGAATTCCGCTCCAGGAAGACGAGCGGACGGCGCTGTACGTATACTCGTACACTCCATGTACGAAGATTCGATTTATGCTGAACGTGTACTGGAAGCTGGCGCGATGGGATATCTGAACAAGAATGAAGATTCAACTCAGCTGCTTGTCGCCATTCGGCGGATCCTGTCGGGCAAAGTTTACCTGAGCCCGGCAATGACTGATCACCTGCTCCATCGCGCCATCGGGCATCGCGGGCCTGCGGAAACTAATGACGTTGAACGGCTTACCGACCGTGAACTTCAGGTTTTTCGAATGATCGGTGAAGCCATCCCTACCCGCCGAATCGCAGAACAGCTTTTCCTCAGCGTCCATACGGTCGAATCACATCGCGAAAACATCAAAAAGAAGCTTGGACTCTCATCCGGCTCTGAGCTGAATAAAAGGGCGTTTCAGTGGGTACTGGAAAACGGCTGAACGACCGCCAGGTGCGCTCAATACAGCCAGCCGATTCGATGGAGGCGATCGCGAGTCTCGGAGAGACTCGCCTACGTGGCTTTCGGCGATGATGCTGACATTTCGACGCCAGACGACACCCACCCAGTGATTTACTGGACGGTTACCCATTAAACGTCAGGCGACGCCCTGCAGCAGGTTCATCTCGTATTCCTCATGCTGCTCAATCACTTTTATGAGAGCTTCCAGTTCTTCAATGGCAGCCTGCCAGCTGCGAAACGGCGGCTCAGATGCTCGCAGTCTGGCAATCATCGAATCGAGGTCTTCAAGAATACGGTGGTGGAGTCCGGCCAGGTTTTCTCCCGCCTTTGGCTGACCATCACCAGACTGCCCTCCGGAAGCAGGAAACTCACCGGACTCCTCATCAGCGAAATGGGCCGACAACAATTCGCGAAAAGGACGCAATCGGACACCCAGTTCTCCAAATCGCGGCATTCCGAGCTCACTCACATCTCGAACCCATTGACGGACATCGCCGATAGCCGACATCAGCGACCTGTGATCCTGTTGAAGCCGATGAACAAAAGACCCTATATCGTTGCTGGAATTGGAAGGCATTTTATGCACCTTTCCTGCAGAAATTCAGAACATGCGTCTGATTCCCCGGCTCGCAGCTCCAGCCACCATTTTTCGTTGATACTGGAGTCGATCGTGCAGCACTGCGAGTTCAGAAAAACCGCTCTGCTCTGCCTGTTAACACGATTCGAAAAACTGTCGCACGGCCGCCACAATTTGGGGCTGTGTCATTCGATCAGCAGTTTCAACACTTATTTCAGTTCCTGCCCCGGAGACAGAACTCAACTGTTTCCGAAATTCCGTTTTCGCCTCGCCCGGCCCTAGAATCAAAATCGCCTTCGATTCTTTGACCTTCAGGATCACTTTGTTGTAAAACCGCTCGAGGTCCGCTTTAAACTTTCTTTCCAGTGTGTCATCCGACTGCTGCTGCAGAGGCTCAAAACTGCCAGTCGGCCGATCACTCGATCGCCTCGGCTGCTTTTCAGCGTCTGACTCCACATGAGAGATTTCTTCCCCGGAATCCGACAATTTCACAACCACCGCTTCTCTGTGGTCAATCCAAACACCTGCTTGAGACTTCATCTTCACGATTCCTCAGGACATCATCGAATCAGCACCATCCGGAAAAGCCATTCTAATGATGGACTTCTCCCTTCAGGCTGAGAAATTCAGGTTTCGTCAGTTTCCTGACCTCTTTCTTCAGTAAGCGTAACTCAAGCGGGCATATTTCATGCCACCTTTCGATCCGCTTTTGGTCTGAGTGTGAATATCCATCACTTATCAGGGAATTCAGCAGATTCAATTCCATGCAGGGTGTTTTCGTCGAACCAGCTTTCAACCATCCAACGAAGCAAACGTGCCAATTCGCACACATGCATCAATTCCGCACACTTCGATCCTGTTCAACGATCTGCCGGGGACGCGGAGCTGCGCCCCTGAATCCGTACGCCGTCTGTGATCTGATCACCCGGATAGGCAATCACTTCATCGCCTTCCTGCAACCCGCTAACGACCTCAGACTCAATTCCACTGCTGTGTCCCAGTTCCACAGAAACCAGTCTGGCGCGCCCCTTCACAACCCGATATGCAGCCCAGTTGCCGTGATGGCGAAAGAAGGCGCCAGCATTGCATTTCAGAACACTGGGAGCAGACCAGATAACGATACGGGCTTCAACCCGATAAGCATCTCCCAATCGCTGCCTGACCTCAAAAGGATCCTCAAAGTCGGCGATGACATTGACTCTCTGTTCTTCGATACCGAGAGCTGAAATTTTTTGAAATGCCTGAGGTTCAATGAGCCGCACACGCGCCTTCAGCGGCATCTGTGCGCCCCAGTTCTCTATATGCATTACCGCTCCCGGAGTGATCTTTACGGCGTCACCCGACAAAACATCCACTTCAACTTCCATGTCGGTCCGATCTCCCAGTTCAACCAGAGAAGAACCTGCGGGAAGAAGGCCGGCACTTTGCTGAAAGACTTTCAGCACTTCCCCGCTGATGGGGGAGTGAATCATCAGACGGTTTTCCCTGGCGTCGGCAGACGTTGTTGTTTGTCTGAGGGCTGCCTGTGCCTGCTGCAGCTCAAACTCGGCAATCGTAACAGCAAACTCCGCCGCCTGGGCATCGACCGAAGCCGTCCGCAACAGCATTCCAACCGTTTCGAAGGATTCGCGTGAGGCGGCATTCTCTGACAGAAGTCGCTCAGCACGATCGTGCTGACTTTTCGCGAAATCGACCGTCGTACGTGCACGCTCCAGCTGCGTTTCCGCATGTTTCTTCCTGGCCTGAGCGGCCTGAACCCTCGCTTCCAGTTCCGCCCTTGTACGCACATCCAGAAGCGCCGGATCACCCGGTTCAATTACAGCGATCAGCGACTCACCGGCGGTGACACGATCACCAGGATGAAGACTGACTCGCAAAAGTTCGCCAGCCAGGGGTGTAGACACCACATAGCGCTCTCTGACACGAGTCTGTCCGTCTCCCCCTCAAAAAGATCCAGATCAACCCCCCGAAGCGCGTGCACCAATACATCGCCGAACTGATAAGTTCGAGTCAGTCCTCGTGCCTGGAATACCGAAGAACTCGTTTTCGCTTCGTTGTCCCTGGCACTGGCTCCTGCCACAAATCTGTGATGCACGCCGTTCTTTCCTGCGTATCAGGACAAAAGTCGGACTCTGGGCCGATCGTCGGGTACGTTCCCCTGGCCAGGATGCTCCCGGTTTGAACGGCTTTGGTACGAGTCTGAAATCCGAGTGATCATTTCTTAATGTTACTGTAACGATACCCGGATTTCTCTGCACCGGGTTCACGATCGATTGGTTTATGGATTCATGCAGACTACCATCAATCCCGGAATGCCCTTTGACAAGCCTGACCTTTCGACGAAGGATTGCTGAGTCAGACTGTGATGGGGCAAAGCCGCGTTCCACGTTACTCCTTCATACTCCTCATTCACAACGAGGTCTGTCTGATGTGTCTGCATCAAGTTCTCCGCGTTTCATCTGCCCTGTTTCTTCTTGCAGCGACTACCGGATGCGGCAACCAGTCCTCCCACAACAGCGCTGGGTCTTCCGAACCACCGAAAAAGACGGAAACTGCATGGAACAACAGGGAGGCGGAACGCGAAAAAAATGTAACTCCCGCCAGTCCGGCTGCTCCGACGGCAGACGTTCCGGAAAAGCTTGAAGCAACGTCGTTGCCGAATTTGGTGCGGATTCATTCCAAAGTCGTCTCAGGAGGACAACCTGAGGGAGATGCGGCCTTCTCTGAACTTCAGCATCTCGGCATTAAAACGATCATCAGCGTCGATGGGGCCAAACCTGATCTCGACCTCGCCAGAAAATATGGGATGAAATATGTCCATCTGCCTCATTCATATGACGGCATTCCGGAACACCGCGTTAAGGAACTTGCCAGAGCCGTCCGAGACCTTCAGGGGCCGATCTACATTCATTGTCACCACGGCAAACATCGCAGCCCCGCAGCAGCTGCCGTCGCCTGTGTGTCGGCCGGGCTGATTGATCCATCCGTCTCGATGGGAATTCTTTCCCTGGCAGGAACAAATCCAGATTATCGCGGATTATATCAGTCCGCATCCTCTGCCCGCCGGATTGAAGATTCGGTTTTGGATAAGGTCTCGGCGGATTTCCCGGAAACTGCGGTACTCACACGAATGGCCGACGCCATGGTGCACCTGGAACACACCTATGATCGGATCAGAGCCATTGCAAGAGACGGATGGAAAACTTCGGCCGGTCAGCCCCATCCTGATGCTGCCCACGAGGCTCTTCTGCTAAAGGAACACTTTACTGAACTGCTGCGAACAAAGCCCTCAGCCGCTGAACCTGAACCGTTTTTTGCGATGCTCAAAGAGTCAGAACAGGCAAGCAGCGAACTCGAAGCACTTCTCAGACAATCTCAGCCTGATGGTTACAACCAGTCAGCTGCTGAAACGATGTCTGAATTACTTGCTCGCGTCACAAAAAACTGTAGTGCATGCCACCAGCAGTTTCGTGATCTTCCACTGAGCGAAAAAACAGGCAATGCCCGATAACCTGTTGACATCCTCTGAAAGGATTCAGAGAAATCGAATCGTCCATCGATTTCAGATCGCAGTGTATTGGTTCAGCGTAACTTGTGAAATCGATGCACGAGAATAACACAGACGTGTCGTGAGGCGGACAGAGGAGGGATTGGATGTTGGTTTGGCCATTGCATGGGGGCCAGCTTCCAAACGCCAGGATCGATCCCACAGGCCATTAACGTCTCATGCGTTTCAATGAATGAACCATTGCAACCTGCCCCAACGGGGCTCAGTGTGAAAGCCTGGGGCATCGCCCCAGGAATTGCACACAACAATGACGAATGCCCTGAAAGGGCCTAATGAACCACGCGTCCATTCCGCCCCTTTGGGGCTTTTGTCGTTGATGATCTACGTTCCCAGGGCGTTGCCCTGGGCTTTCACCTTCCGGACCTTCGGCCCCGAGTTCTGACGTGCCGCTCATTTTTTATCACACAAAAAATGTGTGGTACGATGAGCCGTCTACGGCTCAGCAGGAGCTTCGCCCTCCCGTCTGCCGCGCTGATTGGTATCTATTAAATGCCGGTCGCTTTAGGGAGCCAGGCATGGCAGCAAAATGCGAGACGGCATGGCAACCGTATGTCGTACAGTCTCGGATGATATCCGCGAAGTTTTGCCAAAAGGCCCCTCACCTGTGTTGGTGTTCCGATCATACAGTGGAAAGCAGGCTCCGCAGATATCGACGCGAAGTCGATGGCCCGTCTTCAGCTGCGCAGCCACGGGACCCAGATCGACGCGAATCCTGGTGACTTCGCCGGGAACCAGTGGTAAGGGATTCAGTTCGCTGTCACGAAAACTTCCCCGCTGAATTCCGACCGCCAGATTGATGGCCCGTCCATCCGGATAAACCTCCGTCAGCTTTACCACCCAGTCAGCGTCAGGAGTATCCGCCGAAACGAACAATTCAGCCACAGGATTGCCCGCAAATGTCAGCGGCTCCGTCAAAGGCTCGGACGTATACACCAGCACGTCACTGCGGTCCTGAGTTATCTGCTGATCTGCAGGCCCCCATACGGCGGCGTTGAGTGGCCGCTGCGATGTCACTGGTGAAGCAGGTACCGGGTCCGACGGATCCGCCTTGAAAACATCCATTGGCTCATCGGTTGCAGGAGCCGATCGATCGATCCGCCCATCGCCCGACCGCGTATTCGCTTTTCCGTCGGAATGAAGAAAAAACGACACTGGTGCGTCATCGCATGGTGGCCACGTCGACGATTCCCGCCACTCATTGGCACCCATCAGAAAATATCGAACGGGCGGAAGCGGACGAGCTCTAACAGCCGGATCCTGTTTCAAAAATCGATCAAACCACTCAAGAGTTGCTCCGGCCGAATCCCAGATCGCATTTTGGCCAAAATCCAGCTCTCCAACGAGCGATTTTCCTATCGTGCCATGATCCCATGGCCCAAGAATCAGCTGCTGATTCTGACGAGCCTCATCACTGACAGCATTGTGCTGCATCCGCACAAAGTTCCCAACAGACTCTCGCGAAAAGAAATCGTAATATCCCACGACATGCTGGATGGGCAGGTCAAGCTCAGTGATCTGCCGAGTCATATCCAGACGTGTCCAGTAACCGTCAGGTCGAGTATGAGTCAGCATTCCGGTGAGCCATGGAATGGGCCATCCGATCCTCTGATCAAATTCACTCAACGGCAAGTGCATCAGCATCTGATCCCAGTCGTTTGCGGCCACCGCCCCGACAGGAATCGTGGAGTTTCCAGACGCCCATCGAGTAATCAGCGCCAAACGTACTGCGCCACCCTGATACAGATTGCGATAAAAGCTGCTAAACGTGGCGGTTGGCGTGATGGTTACCAGACCGGGTGGCCCTTCCACTGCGGCCTGCCATTGCGTTGCTCCTACATACGAACTTCCCCACATACCGATTCGACCGCTGCACCAAGTCTGTCGATAAAGCCATTCAATGGTATCGAAACCGTCCTGTCCTTCGTTGTTGTAAGGGACAAATGCTCCCTCCGATTCAAATTTGCCGCGACAATCCTGAACCACCGCGATGTATCCGGCGGCCGCAAATCGTTCGGCCGTTGCCTTCGCACGATTCTTGTCGTAAGGAGTTCTCATCAGCACAACAGCTGCTTTGTCCACTGATTGTTCCCGATAAATATCGGTCGACAGCAGGATGCCATCCCGCATCGGAATCCTGATGGTCTGCACCAGCACATCGGCTTCAAGAATTGAATTCGAAGCCACTAACCAACAGGACGCAACGCTTAAGCAAACAAAGACTGAGTGCACTGACTTCTTCACGCAAGAACTTCCTTTACAACGCTGCCAAAAACGTCCGTCAGCCGATAGTCACGACCGTTGTGCCGATGAGTCAGCTGTTCGTGATCAATTCCAAGAAGATGCAGCATTGTGGCATGAACGTCATGCAGGTGCACGCGTCCGGCGACCGGCAGAAATCCAAAATCATCCGTCTGGCCAAATGTCAGTCCGGCCTTCGTACCCCCGCCCGCAAACCATGCACAAAAACTTTCCGGCTGGTGCTCACGACCGTGCTGTTCAATCGGAGATGTTCCCGAAAGATCCTGACTCCACGGCGTCCGACCAAATTCTCCGCTCCAGACCACCAGAGTGTCCTCCAGCAATCCCCGCATCTTTAAGTCTTTAATCAGTCCGGCAACCGGCTTGTCCGTCTCCGCACAGGTTTGCGGCAGGGCACCCCGGATGTTTCCGTGGTGATCCCAGCCTCCCATTGTCACCTGAATAAAACGTACTCCGGCCTCGCTCATTCGCCGAGCAAGCAGGCAGGCCCGTGCATTGCGATCTGTTCGACCCTCACCAATTCCATACATCTGCTGAATGGCCTGGGTCTCCTGAGAAAGATCAACCAGCTTTGGCGTCTCGGTCTGCATTCGGAATGCCATTTCAAAAGAGGCGATCATTCCTTCCATCTGCTGATCGGTTGTGACTTTATCCAGCAGCCGCCGATTCAGACGCTGCACCATATCCAGACGCTGCCGCTGCAAATCCGCCGACGTTCCCGAACCCTGCAGATACTGAATTGCCGACTCCTGAGCATTCCGGGGTACCGATACGGGGGTTCCCTGATGCGAGGCGGGAAGAAATCCGGAACCAAACGTTCTTACATCACTTGGCGCGTGAATTGATATAAATGACGGAAGATTCTGATTCTCTGATCCAAGCCCGTAGCCAAACCATGACCCCATCGAAGGACGTACATCGATCGAGGCACCTGTATGCAGTTGCAGAGTTGCCGGCGCATGCGCTTCGTTGTCCGTATGCACGGCCTTCATCAGACACAACTCGTCCGCAACCTCCGCAAGATGCGGCATCAGATCTGAGATCAGCATTCCTGACTGTCCCCGCGGCCGAATCGGAAGCTCCGGAGCCAAGGCAAGATATCTGTCGACCCCGACCGTTACTTCATGACCCGGAATGGGCGGCTGAATTTTCTCCCCATGGAGCCGACTGATATATGGTTTGGGGTCGAAAAGATCGAGTTGCGAGGGGCCACCCGACATAAACAAAAATATCACACGTTTGGCACGAGGTGAAAAATGCGGACCTGCCGGCCTTGAACCCGAAAATTCACCGGATATGAGATTCGCCGTGGCGAATTTGTCAGCCATCATCCCGGCAAGCGCTATTCCACCAAAACCACAACCCGTGCTCTGAAGCCATTCGCGCCGCCCACTCAGTCGTATCAAATCGGTAACCTTCATTCTGCCTGCCTCCAAACTTTAAGTGAGTCTATAGTCGCATCAGAAATTCATTGCTTGCCAGCAGCGCGTGACACAATTGTGACCAGCATTTTAACTCGCTGCCAGCATCTGTGGCTGTCAACAGGCCTCGTCTCAATTCTTCAAGAAAAGCAATCGATTCACTCAGCTCAGATTCCTCGATCGGACGGCCAAGTGTTCGCAACCACAAAAACTCCAGCCGCTGACGGTCCTCGCCGGGCGACTCCAGCACTCTTTCTGCAAGAGCACGCGCAGTATCACTCATCATTGTCGAATTCATCAGAAATAACGCCTGAGTCGGCACTGACGTTACCGAACGCTGTCCGGAGAATTCGGCTGGCTGAGTAAAGTCGAAGACGTTTCGAAGTTCCCCCGGCCCGGACTGCGGTGCTGATCGAACGATGGGAAGGTATACGGTTCGCTCAAAATGCTGCTCAGGACGAAATCGCCCCAGTCGAAAGAATGGCGGATTGACAGCCGCCGGATCCAGTGACCCGGAATTCTCCGGGTACTCCAGAGGCAGTGCAGGACCACCATCGGAATCGATCAGCCGTCCGGATACCATCAGCAGAGAATCACGTAACGCCTCAGCATCAAGCCGACGGCGGTTCATACGCCACAACAGGCGATTCTCCGGATCGGCCTTCTGTGCATCATTATTCCCCTCAATACTGCTCAGCCCGTAAGTTCGACTCAGCACGAGCTCACGAATCAACTGCTTCTGCGACCATCCCTGAACCATGAACCGCTGCGCAAGATAATCCAGCAGCTCCGGATGAGTCGGATGTTCGCCCGGCAGTCCGAAATAATCGACATTGCTGACGATCCCTTCACCAAACAGCTTCTGCCAGATTCGATTGACGACAACCCTGGTTGTCAGAGGATTCTGCTCTGAGACAAGCCACGCCGCCAGCTCTCTCCGTCCGCTGGTTTCCGCTGCATCATTCGGGACAGGCTCGCCTCCAATGACGCTCAGAAATCCTCGAGGCACCGTCTTTCCCAGTGCATGGGCATTTCCACGAATCGTAACTTTCATATCCGCCGGTTCGGCAACGTCCTGAACGGCGAATGCGCGAGGCGGCTTCGGTGCAAAGAACACCGCATGCTGCACTTCTTCATTCAGCTTCCGCAATCGAGCGGACTGAGCATCCCGGAGCTTTTTGAGCAACGACACGGTCGTCGAGAGGGATGTCGAATCGGCTCCAGCCCCTTCACCGGTTCCAGTCGCCGCGTCACCTTCGGAACGTGCAGCGTTTCTGGCTGTCAACGCTGCCTGCGACAGCGTGGCTTCCGTCGCCTGAATCGCCGCGTCAATTTCGGTATTGCTCGCCTGCAACTTCGACTGTTCCTGACGCAGAACCTCCAGTCGCTGCTGATGCTGCACTGTTTGCATCATCCGCTCCGCTCGCTGCAATTCTGTTTCCGGAAGCACCACCTCCGTCGGAAAACTCCACACACCCCAGGCGGCTTTATGAACAGACTGAGTGCTGTTCAGTATTCCGGCGAGGGCGTAGTAGTCATCCTGCGGAATCGGGTCAAACTTATGGTCGTGGCAGCGAGCACATCCGATTGTCATTGCAAGAAAAGCACGTCCCACCTTGTCAAGCTGCTGATCAACCACATCAATCTGCAGCTTTGCCTTGTCAGCCTCAACAATCGTCAAATCACCCAGAAGCAGAAAACCGGTCGCCGTCAGCTGTTCCGCCCGCTGATCGGCCGATTCAAACGGCAGCAGGTCACCGGCCAGCTGTTCACGAATAAACTGATCAAATGGCTTATCTTTGTTGTACGAGTCAATCACATAATCGCGGTATCGCCATGCATGCTCTGCAAAAACGTCGTTTGCAGTGCCGATCTGATCAGCAAAACCCGTCAGATCCAGCCAGTGACGTCCCCAGCGTTCTCCAAAGCTTCGAGTCTTCAGCAGCCGGTCAACCACGTTCTTTCTGGCCTCAGGACTCTCGTCACCGATAAACTGCTCAATTTGCTCCACTGTCGGAGGCAGTCCTGTCAGGTCCAGGCAAACTCTTCTTAGCCAGGTATATCGATCCGCATCAGAAACCGGGTGCAACCCCCGGGCTTCAAGCTTCGACAGAATAAAACGATCAACAGCGGCCTCAGACCACCCCGAATCCCGCACATCCGGCACACTGTTCATAGTCAGCGGCTGAAATGCCCAGTGACTGCGTCGCGATTCCATGTCGGACGACGCTGGTCCGGCATTCGCTGCAGTGGTTCGCGGATCGAAAGCTCCGTCGGCCACCCAGCGTTCCAGCACGCCAATTTCCTCATCGGAAAGCTTGCCGGTGGGCGGCATCTCCGGCCCCCGGTAACGAACCGCCGCGATCAGCAGACTTTCTTCCGGTTTGCCAGGAACAACCGATGGTCCGGAATCTCCACCCTTTTCCCAGCCACTTCGAGTATCCAGGACCAACCCGCCTTTGGCCTTTCCGGACTGATGACTGTGACATTCACTGCAGTGCTTCTGCAGCACCGGCACCACATTTTTGAGAAAGTACTCTTTCCGCACCTCATCGTCTGACGGAGCCCCGGCCAGAACCTGGACGTTCGCGGAAAGCAGGCTGCTGAGTAGTCCAAGCCGGAACAACACATCGGACCAGCCACTGCAAAGTCTTTTAGTCGCCATCATGCACGGAGCCCGCATAGAAAACACCTGCCAATTCATAACTTCTCATATGGCTGAATCGTATGCCCGCGGAAGGGCAAACCCAACCACAAAAGGAAAAAGGAACTGAAGCAGACGAGTCTCCCCATTTAGATCTGACTCAGAACGATGAACGCACGTTGCGCACATGTCTGTTCGTCGTGGTTTGTTCCGCGATACACCCGTGGATCGCCAGGCGATCCACGACTATGGGCTGCGGGTGGTATCCACTTTATGTTTTAGTATCGATTGTGTGTACAACAGGTCCTGCTTCGTCTGCTCAAGACACTCGTCAGTGGTAAGCTGCTTCCAGCTGTTCCGGTCTTTGTATTCACTGTGAAGGGTAAACAGGCCCCTGTATCCTGCCAGACGCAGCGTTGCCAGATAGTCGGGAATTGGCGCAATTCCATCTGCCAGAGGACATTTCAGCGTTGCCCATCTTTCCTGTCCATGTTCGTCTCTCCCTTTTTTGTGCCATGCAGCATTTTTCAGGGAGGAAATCGCAATCCATGGCGTCAGAAGATCCAAACCCTGCCTCCAGCCATCATTACCACCTTCAATCGTCATGTGCATGGGATCAGCGTACGCGCCAATCTCTTTGGTACTGAACTCCCGCAGCAGCAGATACGCCAGCGGACCGTTGCCCGGAATGGTGGGCCCCGAATGGATATGAACGCACGGAAGAATCTTATGCTTTTCTCCGAGTCGTGCAATTCGTTCCAGTTGTCGTCTGGCTTCATCCAGTTCGGCCATGAGTTTCCCAAACGCCGAATATCTGAAGTACCCCAACTTCACTCGGTCAATGCCAGCGTCTGCAGCCGTGGCCAGAATCTGTTCCGACAACTTGCTGTCGTCGGTAATCGCCGTACTCAGCATCAGAATCGCAACGCCATTCTCTTTGGCCGCTTTGGCAGCGGACGGAAGCGTGGAAACTGCATCCGTCGGCTCAATATGTCCGCCGGGACGTACAGTGAGATCCAGGCCATCGAGACCGATATCACGAAACCTCTCACACACCTTCGGAATTGGCCAATCCTGGAAACTCTCTGTGAACGCGCAGAATTGATCAGTCTTCGCGGAAGCGTTCGCAGTGGCACCGTTCACAGTCGCGGCATTCCCCGCAATGGTCGCTCCAAGGCCGACAGCCGCTACGTGGCCTAAAAACTCACGCCTGTCCGGCATCTCGATTTTCCTTTGCAGAGTCCTTCTTTCCAGTTCATTGGATCAACACGACCCAATGCACTCATTGCAAAATTTACCATCCGCACAGCTTTCTGTCACTGTTCCTTCCGCTTCCGAACGCCTTTCCTCCAACGAAGTTGACGGACCGAGCGGTTTGCGAGTTTCGGAGTGGGGTTGTAAACACCTCCTCCCCCAGCGAAGCTGGGGGAGGTCGAGCGAGCGGCAGCGAGATCGGGAGGGGGCCGGGGAACTGCGGGACGCCGGTGTTCTCGGGACGGCGTTCTGTGCAACACGCGGCGGGCCCTCCCCCGGCCTGACGGCCGACCCCTCCCACTTCGCTTCGCTGCGCGGGAGGGGAGGTTATAATAACCTCCTCCCCCAGCAAAGCTGGGGGAGGTCGAGCAAGCGGCAGCGAGATCGGGAGGGGGCCGGGGAACTGCGGGACGCCGGTGTTCTCGGGACGGCGTTCTGTGCAACACGCGGCGGGCCCTCCCCCGGCCTGACGGCCGACCCCTCCCACTCCGCTTCGCTGCGCGGGAGGGGAGGATATAATAACCTCCTCCCCCAGCGAAGCTGGGGGAGGTCGAGCGAGCGGCAGCAAGATGGGGAGGGGGCCGGGAAACTGCGGGTTGCGGGTGTTACTGGGACGGCGTTCTGTGCAACACGCGGCGAGCCCTCCCCCGGCCTGACGGCCGACCCCTCCCACTCCGCTTC